>NZ_LRUN01000049.1 GCF_001679645.1 Pseudomonas bananamidigenes
GGGCGGTCCGACGTTTCGGGAGGGTCAGGGTGAGGGCAAGCTTTTGCTCTTCTAGCGCTCGACAATGGCAGTCACCCCCTGCCCCCCCGCCGCACAAATCGAAATCAACCCCCGCCCCTGCCCTGCCGCATCCAGCAGTTTCGCCATGTTGGCGACGATCCGCCCGCCCGTCGCGGCAAACGGATGCCCTGCCGCCAGCGAGCTGCCCTTGACGTTCAGGCGGCTGCGATCGATCGAGCCAAGCGGAGCGTCCAGACCTAGCCGGGTCTGGCAGTATTCCGGATCTTCCCAGGCCTTCAACGTACACAACACCTGTGCGGCGAACGCTTCGTGGATTTCGTAATAGTCGAAATCCTGCAAGGTCAGGCCATTGCGCGCCAGCAAACGCGGCACCGCATATACCGGGGCCATCAGCAGTCCTTCGGCGCCATTGACGAAATCCACCGCCGCCGTTTCGCCGTCACGCAGGTACGCGAGGATCGGCAGACCACGTTCTTTCGCCCATTCTTCACTGCCCAGCAGCACCACCGACGCGCCATCGGTCAACGGTGTGGAGTTGCCGGCGGTCAGCGTACCTTTGGCGCTTTTCTCGAAGGCCGGCTTCAGGGCCGCGAGTTTTTCCAGAGTCAGGTCGGGACGCAGGTTGTTGTCGCGGGTCAGGCCGAGAAACGGGGTCATCAGATCGTTGTGCCAGCCTTCGCTGTAGGACGCGGCGAGTTTGTGGTGGCTTTCGAGGGCCAGTTGATCCTGCGCTTCGCGTGGGATGCCCCAGGTCTGCGCCATCAATTCGCAGTGCTGGCCCATCGACAGGCCGGTGCGCGGCTCGCCGTTGCGCGGGAATTCGGGGATCAGGTGTTTCGGGCGCAATTGGAGAAAAGTCTTGAGCTTGTCGCCGGTGGTTTTCGCACGGTTGGCTTGCAGGAGAATCTTGCGCAGGCCTTCGCTGACGCTGATCGGCGCGTCCGACGTGGTGTCGACGCCGCCGGCGATGCCGCAATCGATCTGGCCGAGGGCAATCTTGTTCGCCACCAGCAGCGCAGCTTCAAGACCGGTGCCGCAGGCCTGCTGGATGTCATAGGCGGGTGTGGCCGGTGAGAGGCGCGAGCCGAGCACGCATTCGCGGGTCAGGTTCATATCCCGTGACAATTTCAGCACCGCCCCCGCGACCACCTCGCCCAGGCGCAACCCGTGCAGGTTGTAGCGCTCGATCAGGCCTTCAAGGGCGGCGGTGAGCATGTCCTGATTGCTCGCAGTAGCGTACGGGCCGTTGGAACGGGCGAACGGAATGCGGTTGCCACCAATGATCGCGACGCGGCGCAGCTGACTCATGAAAAACTCCTTGTGAAATTCTGAATTGAAAAACGATCCCTGTGGGAGCGAGCCTGCTCGCGATGGCTGACTGTCAGGCATCTGGATGTCGAGGCTGACGACGCCTTCGCGAGCAGGCTCGCTCCCACAACGTCCGCATTTATCTGCAAGACCTGCTAAACCTCAGTGTTCTAGCGTAGGCCTTATTGCATGGATCGAACGATTGATTGCCCTTCGCAGTCCACACTTTGAACCCCATCTTCCGGAGAGCGTTCCATGTCTGACCGCTATATCGACTTCGCCAACTCGTCCATCGGCCACCGTCTGGTCGGGGCCCTGGGCCTGCCGTCGCCCGTGCGGCTGGAACGCTGGCAGGCCGGGCGCCTGCGGCCGGTGGACGGAGCACTGCTGATCGGTGGCGGGCCGCTGGCCGAACGGGTCAGCACCTTCGCCAACCGACTGACCGATGCCATTTATCGCTACGGTGACCAGCCTGCGACCGCCACCCAATGGATTCCCGGCCATGGCCCGAAACTCAAGGCGGTGGTGTTCGACGCCAGTCAATTGCAGCACACCGATCAGCTCAAGCAACTGCGCGAATTCTTCCAGCCGTTGATGAAAAACCTCGACCACAGTGCGCACCTGGTGATCCTCGGCCGTGCCCCGGAAACCTTGCGCGAACCATTTGCCGCCAGTGCCCAGCGGGCGCTCGAAGGTTTCTCCCGTTCGCTGGCCAAGGAGTTGCGTAGCGGCGGTACGCTGCAATTGATTTACGTGGGTGAAGGTGCCGAAGATCAGCTGGAAGGGCCGCTGCGTTTCTTTCTGTCACCGAAAAGCGCGTTCGTCTCCGGGCAAGTGATCCGCCTGAATGCGTGTACGACGCAGGTGAGCGACTGGACTCGCCCATTGGCCGGGCGCAAGGCGCTGGTCACCGGCGCAGCGCGGGGCATTGGTGCATCCATCGCTGAAACCCTGGCCCGGGACGGCGCCGAGGTGATCCTGCTTGACGTACCGCCAGCGAAAACCGATCTCGAAGCCCTGGCCGCCCGCCTCGGTGGGCGTGCCTTCACCCTCGACATCTGCGCCGAAGACGCCGCCGCGCAATTGATCGAACAATTGCCGGACGGCCTCGACATTCTGGTGCACAACGCCGGTATCACTCGCGACAAGACCCTGGCCAACATGACCCCGGAATTCTGGGATGCGGTGCTGGCGGTCAATCTCAACGCCCCGCAGGTGCTGACCAAGGCCCTGCTCGACAGCGGCACCCTGCGCGACAACGCACGGGTGATTCTGCTGGCCTCCATCAGCGGCATCGCCGGCAATCGCGGGCAGACCAATTACGCCGCGAGCAAGGCCGGGTTGATCGGCCTGGCCCAGGCCTGGGCGCCGACGCTGCTGGAGCGCGGCATCAGCATCAACGCCGTGGCGCCGGGTTTCATCGAGACCCGGATGACCGCACACATTCCTTTCGGCCTGCGCGAAGCCGGGCGGCGCATGAGTTCGCTGGGCCAGGGCGGCCTGCCGCAAGACGTCGCCGAAGCCGTGGCGTGGCTGGCACAGCCGGGCACCGGTGCGTTCACCGGGCAGGCGCTGCGGGTCTGTGGACAAAGTGTTCTGGGGGCTTAGGCATGAGCATCGAATGGCACACCCTGCACCGCGAGCCGAGCCTGCCGGGGCTGTATGTCCGAGCGGCGACCCGGCGAAAAATCACCGGCACCACGTTGCCCGACACCGGTCTGCGCTGCTGGGTCGACGTCGATGGCAAACGTCTGGCGGCCTACCGCAGGGTCTGCGGTTTTGCCGACGACGGTCTGCTCCCGCCGACTTATCCACATGTCCTGGCGTTTGCATTGCAGATGCAATTGCTCACGGCCAGGGATTTTCCTTTTCCGCTGCTGGGGCTGATTCACCTGAGCAACCGTATCCGCGTGCTGCGACCGATGGGCGGGATCAGTCGGGCGCAGGTCAGCGTCCGGGTGCACAACCTCAAACCCCATCCGAAAGGTGCAACCTTCGATCTGCTGACCACCTTCGACGATCAGCTCGGGCCTTTGTGGGAAGCCGAAAGCCGGATGCTCTGTCGAGGCGTGAAGCTGGAGGGCGATGCTCTGGAGCAAGCCTGGGAACCGTCACTGCCACTGTTGCAGGTGGCGCAGTGGAAAGCCCCGGCGGACATCGGCCGGCAATATGCCAGGGTCTCCGGCGACTACAACCCGATCCACCTGAGCGCGGCCAGTGCAAAGCTGTTCGGTTTTCCCACCGCCATCGCTCATGGCCTGTGGAACAAGGCTCGCACGCTGGCGGCGCTGGCGGATCACCTGCCCCGGGCCAATCTGGAGATCACCGTGCATTTTCGCAAGCCGGTGCGCCTGCCAAGCGAGGTGTCGCTGTTCGCCAGTTCGGCAGGCTCCAGCGGTGAGTTGCGTCTGATCGGCGCCGGGGATCTGGAGCACATGGTCGGAAACTGGCAACCGATTGCCTGAATCAAGACACCGGCGCAGTCGCCACTGCGCATTGTGAGGGGGGCGATCCAGGCCTGCTCACATGATCAATTGTGTGTATATAACTTAAGTTTCCACCTCCCGCATCCGCCGTTACGCCCAACAGGAAGCCTTGATTTTCAAGGCTTTTTTTTGCGCCTTTATATCTTCGGCATTAGTCGTTAAGCAGCAGCCCCGGCCATTTGTATAAAGGCGTTAATACCAACTCGAGAATGGCGTGGATCCAGCCTTGCGACTGATATGAGCACCACGGGCGAAGGCATTGCCGGCAAGAGAATCGGCGAGCCATCGAAGACAACGAACGTTGTGACAGGTGCAAGGAATCAACCTCATGAAAACTCAAGTGTGGTGCAAATCGGCAACAGCGCTGGCATTGATCCTCTCCCTCGGCCTGGCCGGCTGCAGCAGCGGCGGTGGCGGTCATCACAGCAGCTCCAGCAGCTCGACTCCGGACAGTTCCACCGCCGGCACTGGCGGAACAAGCGGGACCGGCGGTACGGGTGGAACTGCGGGAACAGGCGGCACAGGTGGCACAGGTGGTACCGGCACCACGGACCCGACCAATCCAACAAATCCGACCAACCCGACGGATCCGACCAACCCCACGAATCCGAGCACACCATCGCCACTGGTTACCTCGACCCTGGTGCAGGATGTCGGCAACACCGTCGCCGGCGTCGGCAGCGGTGTCGGTCAGGTCGGCGATTCGCTCAGTGGCGTGCCGGTCGTCGGTGGTGTAGTGCAAAGCGCCGCCAGAACCGCAGGTAATGTGGTGACGACATTGGGCGATGGCGTGGCCAACGGCCTTGGCAAACTGGGCACGACCGAGAACGGCCTGGGCGTAACCGCCTCGGCGGTCGGTGGCGTGGTCCAGGATGTCGGCAACGGCGTATCGGACCTGAGCGGCAAACTGGCCAGCGCGACCGGCAGCGTCCCCGTGGTCGGCGGTGTCGTGACCAAGGTCGCGCCATTGGTCAACGGCGTCGGCGAGAAAGTCACCATGCTCGGCGATACCCTGAGCACGGCCACCACCACAGGCCCCCTCGGCTCGGTGACCAAAGATGTCGGCAACGGTCTCGTACCCGTGATCGCCATGGTCGAAAGCACCACCGACAAACTGGGCAGCACCACCGGCCTGGGTGACCCCGTGAACGGACTGCTGCAGAAAGTCGGTACCACCGTCGACGGTGTGGGCGACAATGTCACGGCGGCCGGCAACGGCAATGCCCTGACCAATACCGTAGGCGGCGCCCTGAGCAATGTCGGCACCACCGTCGGCAAGGCCGGCGGGCTGGTGGACAACGGCACCGGATCGGGCACCGGCGTGGGTGGCGGACTGGGCAACAACGGCCTGCTGCAAACCGTCGGTGGCGCGGTTTCCAACGTCGGCACCGGGCTGGCAGCCGGCAATGGCGCGCTGGGCGCACCTGGCGGTGTATTGGCCTCGGCCGGTAATACCGTGGCTTCGCTCAACACTGCGCTGGGCGGTTCGGGTACACCGATCACTGCACCCACCACACCACTGGCCACACTGGGCAACAATGTCGGCAGCGGCCTCGCGCCAGTCACCAGCGCCGTCACCAGCCTGACCCAGAACGTCGGCAGCGCCACCGGGCTCGGTACTCCGGTTGCCGGCATCACCAGTCAGGTGGGCGGTGCGGTCAGCAATCTCGGTGGCGCGATCGCCGCCACCAACAACCCGGTCACCACCGCAGTCGGTGGCCTGGTCAGCAACGTGGGCGGCACCGTGGGCGCGGTCGGTGGACTGGTCAACGGTGGCACCTCCACCGGCGGCACTGGCGCCAGCGGTGGCCTGGGCGGAGTGCTCGGCGGCCTCAGTGGCACCCTGGGCGGCAGCAAACCCTGAATTGCACCTGGCCGATTCGACGGCCGAACCTACAGCGCCTACGCTTGGTTGAGAGCGGAAGATTCCGATGAGTCTTCCGCTTTTTTCTTAGGAAAAACCCTGCCCGGTGCTGCGGTTTGAACATGGAGTGTCCTATGCGCGTTATGGCATCCCTGCTGTTGCTCAGTCTCAGTTCCACAGCTCTGGCCGACACCCTTCCCAGCTTTCTGAACAGTAACGAAACCATCCGCAACCTGCCGGTGCCGAATCTGCCCGCGGACGCCTATCGGCCGCGTGCGGCGCCACTGCAAGTCCCGGAGCCCGGTGCTGCGGCAGCCGAACCGCTGATGATGGGGACGAAGATCAATCTGAAAACCGTACAGATCGAGGGCGGAACGCTTTATCCGCTCAACGAACTGGCAGAAATCTACAAACCCCTGATCGGCCATCAATCCAGCCTCGCCGACCTGATCGAAGCCACCCGCAACATCACCCGACGCTACCAGAACGACGGCTACCTGCTGTCCTACGCGTTTCTGCCACAACAGAACTTCCAGGACGGTGTGGCGCGGGTGGTGCTGGTGGAAGGCTACGTGAGGGATGTGCAGGTGCAGGGCGACGTGGGCCGGGTCAAGGGACTGCTCGACAGGCTGGCGGCGAAAATCCAGGCGGAACGCCCGCTGACCCGCAAGACCTTCGAGCGCTATACCACGCTGATGACGCGGATTCCGGGTGTCACGATCCAGGCCCAGGTACCGCCGCCCGGCACCACCGACGGCGCGACCACGCTGATCGCCCAGGCCAGCCGCAAGCCGTTCACCAGTTCCCTGAGCACCACCGAAGACAATCGCAAGGGCACCCAGGCCCTGCTCGGTGTGAGCAGCAACTCCCAGACGTCGATGGGCGAACAGCTGACGCTCAGCGGGCTGTTTCCACCGGGAAAGGATCACGAGCATTACTACCGTCTGGACTACAGCCAGTTTCTCGACGCCGAAGGCACGCAACTGAACCTGTCCGCCTCGCGCTACCGCGCCGACCCCGGCACCAGCGTCGTGCTGGACAACGGCCTGGAGCTCAAGCCACACCGCGAGAACGACCGGTACTCGGTCGGCTTCAGCCTGCCGCTGATTGCCGCCCCCAATGAACTGCTGACCGCGGGCGCCCGCCTGTATGCGGTCAACGACAAGACCCGCTATAACGTCATCGGCTACCCGTTGAGTGTCGAGGAACGCACCGACATCCGCGCCCTGGCATTCGAAAGCGACTGGCGCAAGGCTGATGCCCGGCAGCTGCGGATTCTCAGCGGCGGCGTCTATCAAGGGCTGGACAGCATGGGCGCGCACACCAACAACAGCGCCATCGATCTCGATTTCCTGCGCCTGCGGCTTTCCGGGGTGCAGAGCGACAAGTTCCTCGATAACTGGCAGGGCGTGCTCTCCGGCGCGCTGTACTGGACCGACGACACCCTGCCCGACAGCGAGCGCGCAGTGTTCGGCGGGCAGAACTTCGGTCGCGGCTACCCGGACGATCAGGCGTCCGGCGACAAGGGCTGGGGCGTGGCTTACGAGGTCAACTACAGCTTCAACCGCGACGGCAACTGGGTGCGCATCCTGCAACCCTATGTCGTGCTCGACCGTTCCCGCAGCTGGTTCAACCAGTTGCCGGTGCAGGCCAACAGCCTGTCATCGGCAGCCGTGGGCCTCAGATTTGGCGATGCCAGGTACTACAACATCGCCCTGGAAGCGGCCAAACCCATGTCCGATGAAGCGCTGGATACCTACAACCGCCGACCGCGCTACAGCATCAGCTTCAGCTATCAGCTGTAGCCCGGCCGACGGTGCGGTCAGAAGGCGTAACGCACTTTTGCAGTGAACCCGTCAGCGTTGAACCCGCTGGCGGTCACGTAGTTGTAAGACCCGCCGACGCTCCACGGGCCCATGCGATAGTTGGCGCCCAGCCCCAGTTCATAGCTGTCGCGAACCGGTGTCGTGCCCTGGCTGGTGAACGACTCACCACCCAGCACGAAGGACGAAGTGGTCGCTGTCCTGTCGCCAATGACGTCATGCCAGGCCATCAGTTTCGCTTCCGGCTCGAAGCTGCCCGAGCCCATCGCAAACGCTGCGGCCAGACGTGCGCCGGCGCCGACTTCACCCACTTCGTAGCGTTGGCTGCCGACATTCAGCGAGGCCGAACTGCCCTTCTCGCGATAGCTGTCCATGCTCACATTGGCGTAACGCGCGCCGACCCGGGGTTCGAGCACCACATCCGGCATCAGGCGCACGGTGTAACCGGCCAGCGCACTGACACCGAACACGTTGCTGTCGTAATCACCCTTGGCCCGGGTGCCGGTGATGTAGCGCTTTGATTCGTTGTCGTTCCAGCCGTACATCAACGACGTATCGGCGAACCAGTTGTCGTGAGTCCAGTTGCCGTACAGGGTCAGCGCATGCCCGGTGACCCTGGTCTTGTTGCCGCGATCGGATTTCACGTCGGTGTCGAGGTAGCTGTAGGCCAGGCCGACCGCCAGATCGGCATTCAGCTGACCATCGGCACCGACGGCGATACCGTGGCTGTCGGCGTCATAACCGCTGACACCGCGACGCTGATCCTGACTGGCGTCGCTGCTCAGGGCTTGCAGCCAGACGCCTTTTTCCATCGCAGCCGCCGCATCACGGGCGCGACTGGAGCGCTCGTCGAGCACACCGGAAACCAGCGTCTGGCTGTTGGTGGCGGCCTTGATCACCCCGCGACTGACATCGGGGCTGAGGGTTTCGGACAGCCGCGCCAGTTGTGCGTCGGTACTGGCGTTGGCGAAAGCCTGGAACACCGGATCCTGCTCGTCGAGGCGGGACATCAGACCCGACACGCGGCCCACCGCCGTGGCAGCGTTGCGACTGCCGCCGGCCACAAGGGTGTTTTGCGCCAGCGTCTCTTCGGATTTGTTGGTCACCACGGACATGATGTCGTTGCCTGCGACTCCAAAACTTTTCACATCCAGCAACGCGGAGCTGGAGGTTACGTTGAGGTTGCTGCCGCCAATCAGATTGCCCGAGCTGATCAGGGTGTACTTCGTGCCGCCCGGGGTCACGCGAAAATCACTGGAGCGCGCCAGCAGACGCAAGGTCGCGCCGGCGGCGATATCGGTGGTGCCGGTAACTTTCAGCACCGGCAACGCCGGGTTGGTGTCGTTGCCCAAATACATCTCCAGCACCGAGTCGGATTCTTCCATGTCGAAGTCGCCGATGATCGTGGTGTGCGGTCTCATCAGGGTCAGCGTGCCGTCTTCGATGGAGACGTAGCCGGATTTGATGGTGGAACCATCGAAGGTAGCTTCACCGTCGACACTCACACCGGACAGGCCGATCAAATCGCCTTTGACCTGGCCGCCATAGAGGTGAAAGTAGCTGGCCCCGTCATCCACCTGAATCGCCGCCTGACCACCCTCGATCAGACCTTCCTGCTGATAGATCACGAACGGCAGGCCACCGGCCGGCTGATCGCTGACGTGCACACCGATGGACTCACCTGAAATCGTGCCCTGGTTGAACAGGGCGAAAGTACCCGTTCCTGCCGGGGCACTGTATTTCACGCCCTCCAGGGTCAAGGCTTCGGCGTTTGCCCCGGTGGCGCGAATCGTACCGTTGTTGTTCAGGGCTCCCTTGAGCGTGGCACCGTCGAGAAACAGCCCCAAAGCATCCGTCCCGCTGGCGCTGATGGTGCCATTGTTGGATACCCCGTTCAGAGTGGTATGCACCAGCATCACTCCGCTGGCGGCCGCACCACTGACATCGATAACGCCATCGTTGAGCAGCGAGCCAGTGAATGTGCTTCCGATATCGGAAATGCCGGCGGAACTGCCGGAACCGGCCAGGCCGTGGACAGCAATGGAACCCTTGTTGATCACGTTGTAGGCGACCGTGGTCGGCGTTGCACCGGCGGCTCCCAGATTGATGCCGACGCCATGATTGGCCCCATCGATCCGGATGGTGCCGTCGTTGCGCAACTGGTCAGCGGTCAGGCCCATGAACTGGGCGCCATAGGTAAAAGTCGACGGCGAAGCGGGGGCAATGGTCCCGTTGCCGTTCAAATCGACCAGCCCGTAGTTCTGCAGGTTGCTGTTCAACGGTCCGCCGCTCAGGTTGTGGTTCAGACTGGCGCCGGCGGCGGTAGTGATCGGGGCATGCAGTATGGCTGCAGCGATAGACAGCGCTAAAAGCGAGCGGCGCAAGCGAGCAGTGTTCAAACGGGATTCCCTTCCAAAACATGAAAAGCAGTTTCAGCAGGGTTCACACATTGTGTCGGACGTCCCTGCCGCGCCAGTCCGGGTCATCCGGATCGGGCGCGGGGAATGTACACGAGCCATCATTTCGACACCACCTCAAAGTCAAACAAGTGGCGTCAATTTCATGAATGCCTCGTACCGGTCATCACGAGATATTGATACCGGGTCTGGGAAACAGGTTGTCGAGGGTTTCCAGCAACCGCACGTGATAGATCGGCTTGCGGAACAGATCCAGCACCTGCAGGCGCAGCATGTCACTGACGTCTTCCATGTCCGCATGCCCCGACGTCACGATTACCGGCAGATGCTGGCGCGAGGTGTGTTCGCGCAGGCGTTTGATCAACGACATGCCGCTTTCCTCCGGCATGCGCAGATCGGTGATCACCAGGGCGATATCGGGATGGCGGGTCAGATGATGCAGGGCAAGTTTCACCGAGGTCGCGGTATGACAGACGAAGCCCTCGCCCTCCAGCAACTCCGCCAACTCCAGCAACGCGTCCTCCTCATCGTCAACCAGAAGCAACTGTTGGCGGGGCAGCGAGGAAGCAGTCATGGGTCAATCCCTGAGAAGCTGAAAGTGAAACCGAGTGTAGTGTGAGAATGGCGCCCCAGCGAGTCAGGGCGTCTGCACGGGTGCGGTTTGTGCGGTGCCACCCAGAGCCACGAGGATATTGTTGAAAATGGCCAGCACCTTGGCGCCTACCGGCGTCACGAACACCACAACCACAACGGCGACCATGGCCACCACAATGGCATATTCAATGGCCGACGCGCCTTCATTGCTGTGCAGGAAACGCCGGGCATGCAACATCAGGAATTCGAAGAGCATGGCGCTACTCCTTAGTGCCGGGGCACCGGATTGCGGCTTTCAAGGGTGCTCGCGATTTACGGCCCGGGACACAGGCCGCAAACCGGCAGGCAGGATTCGACGAACGACGTGATCAGGGCACAGGCTTGGTCTGCGCAGTACCGCCAAGAGCGACCAGAACAGAGTTGAAGATGTTCAGCACCTTGGTGCCGATCGGCGTCACGAACACCACGACCACCACCGCGACCATCGCTACCACGATCGCGTACTCGATAGCCGAAGCCCCTTCCTCACTCTTGAAAAACAAACGGGCTCTGGCCAGCAGATAATCAAGAATCATACCTTCACTCCTTTGCGCTCCCGGCGCCGATGTCGCTACAGCGGCAATGCTTCCACCGTGCCATCTGAGCATTGTCAACAAACCACCCCTCAACAACTGTAAGAACGGATTAATCCCAAAGCATTAATCGCTTCGTCTTTCTGCCCATTTCGACTGCTAATTGGCCAACCCCCATACTTTCGTAGGTTATTTGCCCGCCAGTAATGGCGTTTTGGCTTGTTTCAGCTAGCGTGGAAATAGCGAAATAGTTGGATGTTCATAGCTGCCTGATTGCGATGTTCCCTTGTTGGAAGTGCGGGCTGGTAGTGCAGCAGGAAAGGGAGAGCCATCATGAACAGTCGCGTCACCATGGGCCTTGCCGCCGTGCTCTTGCTGGGAGCCATCGTTGTCGGCTACTGGGGCCTTGTTCTCAGCCGGCAACCGGCTCCCGTTGCCGAGACTCCTGCACCTGCGGTGGTCACCGTGGAAAAGACCGTTGCCGCCGCCGAAGACCAGACCCGCCAGCCCGTGGTCGTCCTGGTGCACGACGTTCCGCCATTCACCCCGCTCACCGCCGCCGACCTGGCCATCGAAAAACTGCGCAGCGCTCCCGCCGGCAGCCTCGGCACCCTCGAACAAGCCGTAGGCCGCACGCCCTGGCGTCGTCTCAGTGCAGGAACCTGGCTCAACGCTGAAAGCTTCGAAGCCGGTGGTGCGCTGGCCCGCATGATCCACAGCGATGAGCGTGCGCTGGCCGTTTCGGTGGATGAAGTGATCGGTGCCGCCGGACAGTTGATGCCCGGCGATTATGTCGATGTGTTGCTGTACCTGCGTCAGGACGCCAGCAACCCGCAACAGTCGGCGCAGATCGTGGTGCCGGCAATGCGCGTACTCGGTGTTGGCGAACAGTACGGCCTGACCAACGACGGCCAGCCAGCCACACCGGCACTGGGCACCGATGACAAGCTCAAACAGGATCAGCGCCGGCTCACCGCGCGCACCGTGGTACTGGCGGTACCGGAGCAACTGCTGAGCCGGATGATGCTCGCCACTCAAGTCGGGACCTTGCGCCTGGCGGTGCGCAGCAGCGAAGAACAGCGCCTGGCCAAATACTGGGCCGGCGAAAAGCAGACACAGGACAAACTGGTCGCCGCCAACAGCCAGCTCTTCCAGTTCACCCAGCTCGCGCTGGGCGCTGCGCCGAAAGTCCCGCACAGCGGCGAACACAACGGCGCAGCGCGGCCGGCGGTGGAAGTGATTCGCGGCAATCAGATCACCCAACAGAATCCATGACTGAGCAAGGATCCAAGTGCATGCAGAGTCGTTCCTGGCCGACCTTCAACCCCCTGCTGCGGGGCTTGCTGTTGATGGGACTGTCGATGAGCGCCGCGCAGGCGGCCACCGGCAACTGCTCGGCGTTGAGCCGGCTGCCGCCAGTGATTGAAGTCAACGAGGGCTGGCAACAAGACATGCAATCGCCGGTGGCAATCACGCGCCTGGCCATCGGCGACCCGAAAATCGCCGATGTGCACGCCACCGGCAATTCGTCGTTTCTGCTCACCGGCATGGCCCCCGGCGCCACCAGCCTGATGGTCTGGACCGCGTGTTCGGGCGAGCCGCGCCAGAGCATGGTGTTTGTCCAGGGCGCCGCCACGAACGCGCTGACCGGGAGCGCTCCATTGCCGTCGGAAGATGCGCAGCTGCCATCACAGGTACAGACCGACATTCGCTTCGTCGAAGTCAGCCGCACCAAGCTCAAACAGGCCTCGGCTTCGATCATCGGTACCCGTGGCAATTTCCTCTTCGGCTCTCCGGGGACATTGCCGCCGATCGATGGCGTACCGCAACCACGCCTGCCGGTGGATAACTCGCTGTTCAACTTCTCGTGGATCGGCGGCAAGACCATGGCAATCATCAACGCCCTTGAGGGCAGCGGGTTTGCCTACACCCTGGCCCGCCCCAGTCTGGTGGCGCTGAGCGGACAAAGCGCGAGCTTCCTTGCCGGTGGCCAGATCCCGATTCCGGTACCCAGCGCCGGCAGCGACAGCGTGTCGATCGAATATAAGGAATTCGGCATACGCCTGACCCTGACGCCGACGATCATCAGCCACGACCGCATCGCCCTGAAAGTCGCACCGGAAGTCAGCGAGCTGGACTTCAGCAATGCCGTGCAGATTGCTGGCACCACAGTGCCGGCCCTGACCATCCGCCGTACCGACACGAGCATTTCCCTGGCCGATGGCGAGAGCTTCGTCATCAGCGGTCTGATCAGCACCAGCAACACGTCTCAGGTCGACAAGTTTCCGGGGCTGGGGGATATCCCGGTGCTGGGAGCGTTTTTCAAAAGCTCGCAGATCAAACGCGAAGAGCGCGAACTGCTGATGATCGTCACCCCGCATCTGGTGCATCCGCTGTCGGCAGAGGCGCAACTGCCGTCGCTGCCGGGAGAGAAACTGCGCAACTACGATCCGAACTTCTACCGCATGTTTTTCCTGGAGAACGGCAACTTCGACAAACGCAGCGGGTTGTCCCAATGAGCCAGAACCTGAGCCAGACCTTTCTTGCCATCACCCGCAACAGCACCGATCTGGAGTGGCTGCAAAACGCGCTCGCCCCGTTGGGGCAAGTGGTCAGCGCCGGTACGGGCAGCCTCGACGAATTGCTCGCACTGGTGGATGTCACCTTCGCCAGCCTGGTGTTCGTCGGCCTCGATCGGGAACATGTGGTGGCCCAGAGCGCGCTGATCGAAGGCGCGCTGGAAGCCAAGCCGATGCTGGCGATCGTGGCCTTGGGCGACGGCATGGACAACCAGTTGGTGCTCAACGCCATGCGCGCCGGGGCGCGTGATTTCGTCGCCTACGGTTCGCGCTCCAGCGAGGTGGCCGGGCTGGTGCGCCGCCTGAGCAAACGCATGCCGCCGGTGACCCACAACGCGCAACTGGGTGGCCTGACGGTTCTGTACGGCGTGCAGAGCAGTTCCGACGGTGCGCTGTTGTCCAACCATATGGCACTGGTGGTGCAAAAGAGCGGACAACAGACACTGCTGCTGGACCTCGGTCTGCCCCGCGGCGACAGTCTGGCGCTGCTGGGGCTGGAGAGTTCGTTCCACTTCGGCGATGCCTTGCGCCATGTGCGCAGGCTCGACGCCACGCTGATCGACAGTGCCTTCACCAGCGCCGAAGCAGGGCTGCGGATTCTCGCGTACGCCGACAATGACGAGCCGCTGGAAAGCACCAGCGCCGCCGAGCTGTACATGCTGCTCAGCGCCCTGCGCCAGCACTTCCAGCACATCGTCGTGAACCTCACCGGCCAGCCCGACAGCGAAGCCTTGCGCACCTTCGTCAGCCATTGCGACAAGCTGATCTGGTACACCGACCAGAACGTCCTCAACTGCCGACGCAACCTCGCTGTGTTCAATCTATGGCGGGAAAAAGGCATGAAGCTCGACCACGGACGGCTCTTGGTCGACCGTTATCTGAGCAACGTGGCGCCGGATGCGGAGACCCTCGGCAAGACCTTCAATCTGGAGGTGATCGCCGTGCTGGCCTTGAGTCCGGAGTTGCGTCTGAACGCCAAGAATCAGGGTGTCAGCCTGTTTGAACTGGCCCCCCGGGAAAAACTCACCCAGAGCCTGCGGGCGCTTGGCGAACGACTGGCCAAACGTTCCGAACGCCTGGCCAAACCCAAGGTCACCTGGTTCGACCGGTTGCGAGGCACCTCATGAGCGCGGAAAAACTCTTCGGTGCCCCGGCGCGCGGTCAGTCGGGCAACGGCGACCACGAAGGCCTGAAACTGGTGCTGCATCGCTACATCATCGATGCCATCGAGGAATCCGGAAAAAACCTGCTGGAAGGTTCGCGGCAGTTGCTGGCGCAGTTCGTCACCGACAAGGTCGCCGAATACATCGCCCGCCTGCACCTGGCGATTTCACGCTACGAGATGGAACGGCTGGCGGAAGAGATCGTCGATGAACTGACCGGTTTCGGCCCGCTGGAAGTGTTGCTGCGCGACAGCGCCGTGACCGAGATTCTGGTCAACGGCCCGCACCGCGTGTTCATCGAACGCGACGGCGTGCTGCATCAAAGTGACCTGCGCTTCATCGATGCACATCACGTCGAACGGGTCATGCAACGCATTCTCGCGCCCCTCGGGCGACGGCTGGACGAATCTTCGCCGATGGTCGATGCGCGCCTTCCCGACGGCAGTCGGGTCAACGCGATCATCCCGCCGATCGCCCTTGACGGGCCGTGCCTGTCGATCCGCAAGTTTCGCAAGGACATGCTCAAGAGCAGCGACCTGATCGCCATGCAGACCATCGACCTGGCCATATTCGACTGCCTGCAGGAAGCGGTGGGCAAGCGCTGCAACATCCTGATCAGCGGCGGCACCGGGACCGGCAAGACCACGCTGCTGAACATTCTCAGCCAATTGATCAATCCCCACGAACGGTTGGTGACCATCGAGGACGTCGCCGAACTGCAGCTTGGCCACCCGCACGTGGTGCGTCTTGAAACACGCCCGCCGAACGCCGAAGGCCATGGCGAGGTCAAGGCCAGCGACCTGATCCGCAATGCCCTGCGGATGCGGCCGGACCGGATCATCCTCGGCGAGATCCGTGGCGTCGAAGTGCTCGACGTACTCACCGCGATGAACACCGGTCACGACGGTTCGATGAGTACGGTGCACGCCAACAATGCCCAGGACGCACTGCTGCGTCTGGAAACCCTGGTCGGTCTGACCGGCCGCTCGGTGGCCGAGCGCACGTTGCGGCAGATGATCTGTGCCGCGCTCGACCTGATCATCCAGTTGACCCGCATGCCCGATGGCCGACGCTGCGTGAGCGAGGTGGTGGAAGTGGTCGGTGTGCGCGAAGACATCTACGTCACCAACACCTTGTTCCGCCTCGACCGGCGCACCGGGTTCGGCTTCCTGCGCGAAGCGGTCAATCCGGCCGGCGACAAGTTGCGGCACGAATCGAGTCTGGGCTGAGCGCATGGAGCTTTCGTCATGACGGGGCCGGTGATTCTCATCGCCATTTGCCTGATGCTGCTGGGGCTGTCGATCCGCTTGTTCCTGCATGGCGTGCGCAAGACCGCCAACGAACGGGTGCTCAGCCGCCTGGCCGCCGGACAGCCGCAGATTGCACCGGGAAAAACCTCGTGGACCGGACTCGAGCGCATGTTCCTGCGCGCAGGTCTGGGCCGTCCCGGCGAGCGTCTGGGGTTATGGCTGGCGCTGTGGGTCATCGCGATGATGCTCGGTTACCTGGCCGCCGACTGGGTCGGTCTGTTGATCCTGACGCTGGCGCCGCCTCTGGCGCTACGGCTGTACATCGCCTGGCTGTATCGACGGCGGCTCCATCGCATGATCGAGCAACTGCCGCAGTTGCTCGATCACACGGTGCGCAGCCTCAAATCCGGGCGCACCCTGAGCGACGCCGTGCTCGGCGGCATCGAGTCCAGCGAGGATCCGTTGAAAACCGCAATGGGCCGGGTACAGCGCAATGTGCAACTGGGGGTAAACCTGCCGGATGCGGTGAGCGACTTCGCCGAGCTCTACGAACAGGACGAACTGCGCATGTTCGCCCTGGGCCTGAAGGTCAATCACCGCTACGGCGGCAATGCCAGCGAGCTGCTGGAAAACCTGATCAAACTGATCCGCGAGCGTGACCAGGGCGCCCGCCAGCTGCGCGCCCTGACCGGCGAAACCCGTCTGACGGCGTGGGTACTCGGATCGCTGCCGGTGATCCTGGTCAGCTATTTCATGCTGACCAATCCCGGTTACATGCTCGGCATGTGGAAAGACCCCGGTGGCCAGACCATGCTGATCGTCGCGGTGATGTTGCAGGTGATCGGCAGCCTGGCGCTGTGGCGCATGTTGAGGAGTGTCTGAGATGGTGATCCTGGCCAGTCTCATGCTGCTGCTCGGGGCGCTGATGCTGGTCGGCAACCACTTGTTGACCGAACGCCGTCGGGTACGTCAGGTCAACCAGCGCCTGCAAGGCCATCTGGTGCGCGAGAGCCGCCTGCGCAACTGGATGCGAGCGCTGGGCAACAGCCGCTTCGGCCAGCGTTCGGTGAGCATGGACAGCGAAACCCAGACCCTGCTCAACCGTCTCGGCTGGCGCCGCGCCAGCGAGCGCTCGCTGTTTGCCGCGTGCCAGATCGGTACGCCGCTGCTGGCATTGGGCATCGGGTTGTTCTTGCAGGAAGTGTTCTTTCCCCAGACACCCAAGGGCTGGCTGGTGCCGATGTTCGCCACCGGCACCGGTTACCTGCTGCCCAAGCGCCTGCTGGCCTATGCCGCCGCCCGGCGGCAGAAAAACATCGCCGTGGAGGTTTCGACGTTCATTCCCCTGCTGCGCATCCTGTTCGAATCCGGCATGGCGGTCGAACAGGCGCTACGTGTGTTGAGCATCGAAGGGCAGAAACTGTTGCCGGAACTGACCAGCGAATTGCGCCTGATTCTGGCCCGCGTCGACTCGGGACTGGAACTGGGTCAGGAACTGAACAACGCTGCGACGATGCTGGCGGTGGATGAGTTCACCGACACCTGCGTGATCCTCCAGCAACTGATTCAACAGGGCGGCGGCGCGATGAAATCGCTGCTGGCGCTCAAACAATTACTGGATGACCGACGTCTGACGCGTTTGCAGGAGTACATCTCGAAGATGTCGGCGAAGATGTCGGTGGTCATGATGCTGTTCCTGTTTCCGGCCTTGCTGATCGTGCTGGCAGGCCCCGGATTTACCGCAATCACCCGGGCGTTCGCGTCCTGACATGGAGAGCGTTTGATGAAAGCACTGATGGTGGTGGCGAGCCTGTTGCTGCTGGGCGGTTGCGCAACCGATGGCCAGGCGCCGTGGACAGCCATGCTGGCCCCCGCCGGTTGCAGCAAGCTGAGTTCGGAGCAGGAGCTGTCGCTGAATCTGGTGGACGAACTGGCCAACGACGGCAAGCTGCACGCCAGTCTGGCCAACCTGCAAGGTCTGCCCGACAACCTGGTGGAAGTGCGTCTGCGCAAGGCCAAGGTCTATCGCCTGCTGGGGCGCAGCGAAGCCGAACCGCTGTATCGCGGCCTGCTCGGCACCTGCCTGAGTGCCGACGCCGAACACGGTCTGGGACAGCTGTATGCCGCCCGGGGCGATAACGGTCAGGCGCAGGCTCACCTGCAACGGGCCGTTCGGCTGGCGCCGACCAATGAAAACATCCACAACGATCTGGGCGTGGTGTACCTCAATCAGTTGCGACTCGAAGACGCGCGCTTCGAGTTCCTGACTGCCATCGAACTCAAGCAGAACAATCAACTGGCGACGCTGAATCTGGTCACCCTGCTGATTTACCAGAACAACTGGCAGCAAGCCGCCGAAATCGTCAGTCGTGCGCACCTGACCCCGGAACAATTCACCGAGGCTCAGGAGCGCGCAGAAAGACTCAAGGCTCCGGTTCCGGCCAAATCTGCCGCAAGCAATCAGGTCGCGGCGGTGGCCGATCCGCAACCGGCAACCCTCAAATGACCCTCAAGGAGCTGCCATGCACATCTTCAAGACACTGTGCTGCCTGAGCCTGCTGAGCCTGCCGCTCGGCGCACAGGCCATCGACGCCGGCCCCGCCTCGGCCCAGCAGCAGGAAACCGAGGGCTGGCTGCTGCTGCAAAGCCGCAACAAGGCCGCGTCACCCGATCCGCAGGCCGCCACGGCCACCGAGCGGGAACTGGCCATGCAACGCTGGCTGAAGAAATACAAATACGACATCCCCGACTTCTATGACCAGGATGCCGGAGGCAAGATCGACACCAAGAATTGAGGGGTAAGGCAGCCGTCGGTGATCTGACTCTGACGGCTGCAAAGCCCGGTCAATGCTCCGTGACCCGCTGCCGCAAAGCCGCTGCGCTCGGCGAAAGGGCCAGCGCCAACTGGGTGCGGTTGTGCATGTGGGTCAGGCGCAGCACCTGCGAGACGTAAAGTTTCACGGTGTTTTCGGTGATGCCCAGTTCGCAGGCAATCTGATAGTTGGTCTGCCCCTTGCCCACCAGGCGCGCCACATCCAGTTGCCGTGGGGACAACTGATTGAAGATGGCCGGGATCTCCAGTGCATCCCCGTCACCCGATGCCTGTTCGCTGACGATTGCCGGCCCGCGGCGCACCCTGTCCAGATCCTGATACAGATCATCGATGGACGACGACAGGTCCTGCAATTTCTGGTTCAAGTGCCCCAGCTGCAGGGTTTTCTGCCGTTCCTGCAGGACCGTCTCCTGGCGTTGCAAGCCTTCGAGCAACTCGTCGAGATTGACCGGCTTCTGGTAGTAATCGGAAATTCCGGCGCGCAACGCCTTGATCACATCCTGCTTGTCGGCGCGACCGGTGAGCATGATCGCTTCGAACACCCGCTGCTTGCCGGCCTGGCGTTGCAGCTCTTGCACCAGTTGAATGCCGTCGAGGTCCGGCATGTGCAGATCGCACAGCACCAGACCGATCGCCGGATCTTCGGCAAAACGCTCGACCGCCTCCCTGCCGGACCCGCAGGGTACACAGCGAAACCCGCTGCTCTCGAGAAACTCGCAGAGCTCCTCGACGATCAATGGCTGATCATCGACAACGAGGACCTTTACCGCAGACGTAAGCTTGTTCACGTGCCACTCCATGCCCGGGCCAAAACTGACCATTCCTGTACTGTCAGCCGTTGGCTGTATAACCAGTACATTGAAAGTAGACGCACTTTCCGACTATGTACATAAGACTAGTGGCGTTTGGCGACTAATGGATCCAGGGGAGTGCCAGCAAAAAACCGACCAGCACGAACGGCGCAAATGGCAGCTTTTTTGACAGCGATGGCGTCATATATCGAAGACGATGCCTAAGCCCTTGACTCATATGCAGCCAGAGTCTTGGCGCCAGCAGGATCCAGACCAGGCTCGCTGCGCCGGCACCGACAAAAACACCGAGCAGCGACAGACCGTCCGTCGCCAGACCGAGGGCTGTCATTAATTTCACATCGCCGGCCCCCATGCGCCCCATGAAATACCCCGGCAGGGTGAACGCCAGCGCCAACAGACAAGCCCAGCCACCCTGCGCCGCTGCGGCCCCCGTCCAGGTCGTTCCGAAATACAGCAGATAAACCAGTGCCAGGGCACCAACACCCAACGTCATGATGTTGGCAATCCTGCGTTGCCGGGCATCCTGGACCGCGCACAGGGTCAGCCAGATCAAGAGAACAAGACTTTGCATCCGGTAAAAACCGTCCGTTTTGGCTGAATGATTCTATGCTGATACTACGCAGTGACTGTCAGGGTAGACGCACGGATGAAAACCGGCTCTCGGAAGGCGCAAAAAGGCGCGGTGGCGATCGAGTTCGCCCTGGTGTTCGTGATCTTTTTCGCGGTGTTTTACGGCCTGGTCAGCTACGCCCTGCCGCTCGTGCTGATGCAGACGTTCAATCAGGCCACCGCTGAAGCAGTCCGTCGCAGCGTCGCGGTCGATCCCACGACGCCCAATTATTCGACGGTTGTCGTCAACACCGCCAATGCCGCCCTGACGCAGCAGTTTTCAGGCTTGCCATCCTCTCTGAACGTGGTGGTGGGCGTGGACACGTCGGCGACCTATGACGCCGCGCAAGGCACGCTCACCGTCAGCGTCAACTACCCCGTCAGCAAGCTCAATCAGGTCATTCCGTTTCTGGTGTTGCCGGGCATCGGCGCTGTTCCGAGCCTGCCCACCAATTTGACCGCCAGCTCGAGCCTGAAATTTTGACGCCCGGGGACAATCTGTTCGGTCGCCTGCTCAAGCGCGGTCTGCTCGCCGGCGACGTGCCGGATGTGCTCGGCTCACCGGCGACGGGACTGCATCTGTACCTCGATGGCGAAGGTTCTGTGTTGCAAATCGCCGGACCGTTGCGCCACCTGCTGGCGCAACAGGTGCCCCGGGATACACCGCTGCCACTGCGCGACCATCTGTTGCCCCACAGCACTCTGACCATCGAAGGCCGGCCCCAGGACTGGCAAGGGCAGCTGCTGGACCTGGACTTCACCGGTCAGGGCGAGCAGGTCCTGCACCTGCGCGGCTGGGTACAGCCGTTGGGCAACGGCTGGCTGCTGCAACTGATCGACATTACCGATCTCTTGTCCGAACGCCGGCAGGCCCATCAACGCGAGGCGTGCCACGCCATCGCCGAGCAGATCAGCAAGCAGTTGCGCAGCTGCAGCCTGGGGCGACTGCCAACGGTCGTCAGCGATCAACTGCAGACGATTGCCCAGCGCTGGCAGATCCCGTGTGTGGCACTCGCCCTGCTCAATGAACAGGAACAGGGGTGGCAGATTCACTGCCAATTCCACGCCCACGATGCACCGGCGCTGTGGCATGACGGCCAGCGCCTGGGCACGCCGCTGGACAGTCTCAATGGCACCGCCCCGCAACGCTTGGGTGCGCATTACGGCCAGTATGAACATTCACGGGTCCAGGGCCTGTTCGGCAACGCCGAGGGGTTCGCCGTGCCCTACAGCGACGATCGAGGCGTCATGGCGTGGCTGCTCTGCGGCTTTTACGCCGTCGACAAGACCGCGCCGTACCTGACCGACCGCGACTGGCTGATGCTGGCCGGGGCATTGGCGGGGCCGCTGCTTGGGCGCCTGCGCGAGCAACAGCATCAACTGCAACTGGAACGCCTGGAATCGTTGCAGACACTGCTGGGCACCGGCTGGTGGGAAATCGGCAGCGGTGGCGAACATATCCAACTGGCGCCGACGCTGACCGCCATTCTGCAACAGGACAGTTCGACGTTGCCCCTGGAAAACTGGCTGAACCTGATCCACCCCGCCGACCGCGAAGAAGTGCGCAGCCGATTGCAGTCGCTCCAGCTGCATGGAGAAGTCCTCGACCTGTGCGTGCGCCTGCACCCTCGTGACGCCAGTCAGATGCCAGCGTGGTATCGCCTTCAGGGACAGGTCAGCGGCACCGGCGATCACCGTCGGCTGGCGGGCTTCATGCTGGACATCAGCGACATCAAGAATCAGCAGCAACGGGCCGCTGCGGCCCATGCGCGGCTGGACAATCTGATCGCCAGCTCGCCGGCGGTGATCTATGTCCAGCACTACGTCGAGGGCGCGTTGCTGCCGGCGTTTTTCAGCGCCAGCCTGCAACCGCTGCTGGGCTGGAGCCTGGAAGACTGCGATGCCGCGGCGCTGGTGGAGCGGATTCATCCCGATGACCGGCCCCTGTATTTCGAACGGACCCGGCAGCTGTTGCGCGAAGGCTCGGTGCGTGCCCGTTATCGCCTGCGCGACCATCGTGGCGATTATCACTGGTTGCTCGATGAAGCCCGCCTGTTGCGCAATGACCTCGGCCTGCCGGTGGAAGCCGTCGGGCTCTGGCTGGACGTCACCGAGGCGACGCTGGCCGCCGAGCAGGTCAGGCAAAGCGAAGAACGCTACCGGATCCTGGTGGAAGACTCCCCGGCGATGATCTGCCGCTATCGTCCGGACCTGATCCTGACCTTCGGCAACCGCCCGTTGGCGAAGTATCTGGAATGCGCTCCCGAAGCGCTGGCCGGCGTCGATCTGGGCAGCTGGATGTCCGATGCGCAGCGCGCAGCATTCGTCGAACGCCTGGCACAGTTGACCCCGGAGTCCCCGGTCAGCACCGCCGAAATCAATCTGCAATTGCCGGGGCGCGAGCATGCGTGGTGGGTGTGGTCGGATCGCGGCGTGTTCGATGAGCACGGGAAACTCATCGAAGTGCAGGCCGTGGGCCGCGACAACACCGAAGTGCGCCGCTCCCAGCAACAACTGACCCAAAGCGCGAAAATGGCCACCCTCGGCGAAATGGCCACAGGCCTCGCTCACGAGATCAACCAGCCGCTGAACGTGATGCGCATGGCCATCGTCAATGTGCAGAAACGCCTGAGCAATGGCGATGCACAGATCGACTACCTGACCGACAAACTCAACCGCATCGACGCCCAGGTCCAGCGTGCCGCGAAAGTCGTGGACCACATGCGGGTTTTCGGCCGCCGCTCGGAGATCGAGCAACAACTGTTCAACCCCGCCAGCGCCATCGAAGGCACGCTGTCGCTGCTGGCCGAAGGCATGCGCGGCAAGGGCGTGGACCTGCGTATCAGCGAAACCGCATTTGAGGTTCAGGTACGCGGATACGTCGATCAACTGGAGCAGGTGTTGATCAACCTGATGGTCAACGCCCGGGATGCGCTGCTGGGCAAACGCGAGTCCGATGCGGCGTTCAAGCCATGGATTTCGATCTACGCCGAGCGCAACGAGCAGAAGGTGCGTCTGTGGGTCGAGGACAACGGCGGGGGTATCGACCCGCGTCTGCTGGAGCGGATTTTCGAGCCGTTCTTCACCACCAAACCGGTGGGTGTGGGTACCGGTCTGGGGTTGTCGGTGAGTTACGGCATCATCGAAAACATGGGCGGCCATCTGAGCGTAAGCAACTCGGCGGACGGCGCTCGGTTCTGTATCGAGCTGCCGATCGCCCACGACGACTAAATGACGAGATAGGCCTTGCCGGTCTGACCGCAGGTCATGTTGGCGCCCACGTCCACGTCCATCAGATTGATCCCCAACCCCTTGAGCAAGTTGTTGAGCAACGGGTCGAGCAGCGGGCTGACCAGATTGGTGATCAGCGGTTGCAGGATCGTCGTGACATCGCTGATCAGGCTGGCGACGCCGGTCACGGCAGCCCCGAGCGGATTGCTGCCCTGCGGCTTGTAGACGATCAGATTGATCCCGGCGAGTGTACTCGCCAGGCTGTTGACGATATTGCTGGTGGGCGCGACGGCAATCACGCTCGGCGGCAGCTTCAGGTTGGGCGGCGTGGCGAAGGGCGTGCCGCTGGAAAACAGCAGATCCTGAGTGTTCTGCGCCACGCTGGAGTTGACCATGATTGCAATGCCGCCGGCACCGTATTGCACGTGGGTGCTCGGGTCGCAGGTGCCGATGCCAAGGATCTTGTGGCACGTCACGATGCCCAGGTCCACCAGCGGCAACGGCGTGACCGTGGGTTCGGCCGAAGAAGAAAAGGCGTTGGTCGGATCAATCCTGCCCAGTTTGAGGTCGGCTACGGAGGTAAGGGTGTGGGCCGTCAGGCTCTTGGTCCCGGTATTACCGGTGGGGCAACTGTAATCGGTGACATAACTGACGGCCCCGCCGGCATCGAGGCTGATGTCGATTTCCGGCGAGGGCAGCAGTTGCGGGTCCAGTTGCTGACAGCCGGCACCCAGCAGGCAACCCACCGAGTTCAGGGTGGCGACCAGGTTCAGGCTGAGCAGCGCATTGAGTGTCGGCGTCAGTGTGCCGACCAATCCCAACACCGCGTTGGTCAGTCCGGTCACTCCGGACAGGACCGGCAGATTCACCGAAAGCATCGTGCGGATCTGCGCAGTGCGCACATAAATCCGGTTCGGCCCCAGCGGATCGGCCTTGGCCAGCGCCGGATCGCCGATGGCGGAAAACTGCGGCGGCTCGATGACCTTGACCCGCACCGTGACGTTCGCCAGCCCCAGCACGCTGATCGGCAGGGTGGCGGCCACGGCGCTGTTGCTGTTGGCCAGCTGGATCACACCCTGGATCAGTTGCAGCAATTGCAGATTGGCGTCGAGCCCGGCCGCCGTGGTGCCGGTCTGCAACTGCAGAATATCGCCCAGCTTGAGCGGCGCGGCATTGATCGCCGCCACCTGCAATTGTCCCAGCGCGGTGATCACGTCGGCGGTTGCGCCGTTGAGCTGAACCACCGTAATCGCGGCCTGGATCAGTTGCGTCACGGTGGTCTGGGTATTGAGCAGCTGGGTGTAATTGCCGGCGGCGACGTTGAGGTTGATCGCCAGTTGGTTCAGATAGCTGAGCAGATTGATGTCCGTGTTCAGCAGGCCGTTCCAGCCCAGGGCCGTCAGGTTGACGTTACCGCCGAGCAGGCCGGAAAACAGCGGATTGAGGATGTTCGACTGGGCGGTGCTGATATTGGCCAGATTGCTGCGGATATTCAGCTGGGCCACGGTCGGCTGGGGTTTGGCAGCCACTGCCGAGGCATAAAGCACGGTGTTGAGATTGAACGGCGTACCACTGAACAGCGACTGTACGCCGCCGGCGAAACTGGTGGTTACGCTGTGGTTGGCGGCGACCTTGACCGCCACCGCCTGGGTGGCGTCCACGCTGAATGTGCGCAGACCGCTGGAAGCTGTCACCAGTGTGCCGCAGTCGACCACCAGCACATTGTTGGCATCGGCGACAAAACCATTGCGCGCCGCACTCTGCCCGGCGTAAGCGGCGGCAGTAAGGCCCGGCAGGCAATTGCCGCCACGGCTGACCGCTTCCAGCGCCGCGTTGTCCACCAGCCGCTGAAGTTTGCGCTGTTCCATATACAAACGGCCGGTGTCCACCATCAGCAACATCAACACCAGCGCCAGGCTGAGGGTGGCGGCCGCCATCAAGCCGATAGCCCCCCGCTGCCGGGCAGGGCCGCGACACTGCGAACGACGCGACATGGCGCACTCCTTTGCCGGCGCACGGCCGGGCGCAAGCTCCGTGGGTGGATTTCAGTGTAGACGCGGCAGGACGACACTGCTGGCAACGCGCCAGCCGCCCCTCCAAAAAAAACGGGAGCCCCTGGGCTCCCGTTATGTGGCGCTCACCTAGCGCGGAGGGTAGTTCGACAGGATACGCGTCACCGTTTCATGGATGGCGCTGCTGCGATCCGCCGGGTTCGGCGTACGACTGAGCATCTGCTCGTCGCTGCCACGCCAAACCAGTTTGCCGTCCTTGCCATCGAGAAGATCGATCTGGATGGTCGCGACCTTGTACGTGATGTTGCGGGTTTCGTTGTACATCGGCCCGCCCCAGTAGCCATTCCATGGGCCGCCCCAACCGCCGCCATAGTTGGTGGTGACCTGTTGCTGACGATCCTCGACGATCAGATAGGCCTGTACGTTCAAATCACCTTTGCTGCCCGCCGCGGCCGGACGCAGGCCGCGCTGGTCCAGTTGATCGGCGACGGACTGACGAATTCGCTGTTCGGTCAGGTCACTCTTGATCCGCGGGTCGTCCGGACGGTATTGCAGGGCGGGTTCTTTCCAGCTCCAGCTGCGGTAGGCGGCGAAGTCGCGGCTGGCGTCGTAGTCATGATTGACCTGGTTGGCGGCGCAGGCGCTGAGCAGCGCGGCCATGGCCAGTAAAGCAAAACGGCGGAACATGGTTTTTCTCCGGTGGAAAACATGAACCTGGGGGGAGCTTCCGGTTCACGGGAAGCTAACCGGGAGGATACGCCGACATGGCCTTTTCCACAGCCTCGCGGATCGCATCGGCCCGGTCACTCTGATTGCCTTGCGTGCCGGTTTCGGCGCTGGCACTCCAGACCGGCTGACCGGTGCCGGCATCGAACAGATCGATCCGCACCACCACGACCTGTTCCTGATAAGTGCGAACAATGGGCACCGTGTTGTACATCCCGTAGCCCCGGCCGTAGCGGTCATAGCCGCCGTATCCGCCGTAGTAGCCGTAATCGTCCTGGACCTGGCGCAAGCGGGTTTCCAGACTCAGGTTGGCGCTGACGAACAGATCGGCCGGGCGGTTGTCGTGCAGCGGACGCAAGCCACGCTGGTCCAGCGCACTGCTGACGGCTTCGGCCACCTGTGCCGAATCCGCCCAGGCACTGCCCGGGGGCAGGCGCCCGTTGAGCCACGCCCAGCTGCGGTAGCGCCCGTAATCCCGTGGCGGCGCGGGATAGGCGCTGCGGTCGAAGGTGGTCGCGGCTTGCGCTGGCGCCGGCGGCAGGGGCCGTGACTGCGCGACATAAGGGTTGCTGCCCTGGCACGCGGCCAGACCCAGACAGATCAGCAATACCCCGGAATGACCTTTCATTTCATGCTCCGATCAGATCGGCCGGCAGATCCAGTGCAGGTAGCGCCCAAGCCCGGCGAAGCTTGGGTGACGACGGTGGGCGAGCTCCATCTCGAGCATATCGATCAACTCGGCGCGGGCCTGGAATTCCACCGGCATGTAATCATGGAAAACCCGCACCCCGCTCTGGATTTCGACCTGCCACAACCCTTCGAGTTGCGTGGCCAGTTCGCGGGGATCCAGCGGCTGCTGAGGCGTCAGGCTCTGTTTTTCCCCGGCCATGTCGTTTCTGCGCATTTTCTTGAAATGGCCTTTGAGCAGGTTCCGGTAAACCAGCGCATCACGGTTGTAGAACGCCAGCGACAGCCAGCCGCCAGGTTTGGTCAGTTGATGCAGCACCGGCAGGATCGAGTGCGGTTCGGCCAGCCATTCGAGCACCGCATGGCAGATCACCACGTCATAGGGTTCGGTGAGCTGGCCGAGCAGTGCCTGCCACGGTGCTTGAATGAACGTCGCGGTCTGTCCGGCCTCGGCGAAACGCTGGCGTGCGCCTTCGAGCATCGGTTCAGCCGGTTCGGTGAAGGTCACGTCGTGCCCGCGCTCGGCCAGCCACAGCGACATGTGACCCAGGCCGCCGCCGATATCCAGCACCCGCAACGGACGATCCGGCAGGACTTCGGCGAGATCGGCCTGCAGCACCGCGAGGCGGATCGCGCCTTTGGCGCCGCCGTAGATTTTCTCGGCGAAGCGCGTCGCCAACTGATCGAAATGACGGTCGCTCATCAGCTGAACCGCCGTTCGCTGTCGGCGAGCTTGCTGCGCACCACTTCATTCATGTCCAGCCCCAGCTCGCTGCACAGCAGCAACAGATACAGAACGATGTCACCGACTTCCTGCCCGGCGTGGGCCAGTTTATCGGCGGGCAATTCGCGGGACTGGTCTTCGCTCAGCCACTGGAAGATCTCGACCAGTTCGGCCATTTCCACGCTGGCGGCCATGGCCAGGTTTTTCGGGCTGTGAAATTGCCGCCAGTCATTGCGGTCACGAATGGCGTGCAGGCGTTCGGTCAGTTCAACAAGGTTCATCGGGTTCTCCTGAAGGCGTATAGCTTCGGGGGGATGCGGATCGAAGGCAAGGGCCAGTCACCGGTTAAAACCCTCTATGCTTGCAGGGAACTCGGCCGCCCCCGCTGCGGCCCAAGGCTCAGCTCTTTCATCAGGATGCAAACATGCAGGTAGAAAGCTTTTTCGAATGGCTGGGCCAGGCGCTCGGCTCGATCATCCGTTTTATCGTCGACGGCCTGAGCGGTCTGTTCAACGTGTTGAGCCATGCCGGCGGTAACTTCGTCGACGGGTTGGCGAAGGCGCTGGGCATGGACACGTCGATCATCAGCATCATCGCGTTGATCATCGGCCTGATGCTGCTGTGGTCGGCGATCCGTGCCTTCATGAACGCCTCGATTATTGCCGGGATCATCTGGTTGCTGCTGGGCCTTTGGCTGTTGAGCTGGATCATTCACTGACATCACCCGTTACAATGCCGCTCCCCAAGGAGCCCGCATGCGCAATCTGATCACCGACTGGCGCGACCGCCCGACCCATCGCCGGGTCTGGGCCCTCGCCGCCCCCATGATCCTGTCCAACATTTCCGTGCCGCTGGTGGCGCTGGTCGACAGCACCGTCATCGGTCACTTGCCCCACGCCCATCAGTTGGGTGCCGTTGCAGTCGGCGCCAGTCTGTACACCGTGCTGGCCTGGGCCATGGGCTTCCTGCGCATGGGCACCACCGGGTTCGCCGCACAGGCCGCCGGGCGCAGCGATGGGGCGGCGTTGCGACAAATCCTGTTGCAGGGCCTGTTGCTGGCGATGGGGCTGGCATTGCTGCTGGGTGCCGTGGGCGTGCCGTTGAGCGGTGTCGCCCTGCACTTCATGCAGCCGTCGCCGGAACTCAATGAACTGACCCGCGACTTCTTCCACACCCGTCTGTTCGGGCTGCCGGCGGCACTGGCCAGCTATGCGCTGGTCGGCTGGTTCCTCGGCACCCAGAACGCTCGGGCGCCGCTGGCGATTCTGCTGACCACCAACCTGATCAATATCGTGCTGAACCTGTGGTTCGTGATCGGTCTGGACTGGGGTGTGGTCGGTTCGGCCAGGGCTTCGGTGGTCGCCGAATGGTGCGGCGCCCTGCTCGGTCTGGCGCTCACCCGCAAGGCCTTGCGCGCTTATCCCGGGCATATCGTCTGGGCGGCATTAAGGGTGTGGCAAAGCTGGCGTCCGCTGTTGGGGGTCAATCGCGATATCTTCATCCGCAGCCTGGCGCTGCAATCGGTGTTTTTCCTGATCACCGTACAAGGCGCGCGACTGGGCGACGCGACGGTGGCGGCCAATGCGCTGCTGCTCAACGGCCTGCTGTTGACCGCCCACGCACTGGACGGTCTGGCCCACGCGGTCGAAGCCTTGTGCGGCCACGCCATCGGCGCCCGCGACCGCCTCGCCCTGCGCCGTTCACTGGTGGTGGCCGGCGGCTGGTCGTTGCTGGCGAGCCTGGGTTTTGCCGGACTGTTTCTGTTCGCCGGCCACCTGTTCATCGAAATGCAGACCGACATAGCGAGCGTACGCGAGACCGCCTTCATCTATTTGCCCTACCTCGCCGTGTTGCCGTTGATTGCGGTCTGGAGCTACCTGCTCGACGGCCTGTTCATCGGCGCCACCCGCGCCAGGGAAATGCGCAACGGCATGTTGTTGACGGTGATGCTGTTGCTGCCCGTCGCCTGGGCACTGAGTGGACTGGGCAACCATGGTCTGTGGATATCCTTCCTGCTGTTCATGGTGTTGCGCAGCCTGACGCTCGGAACGCTGGCGTGGCGTTTGCGGCACAACGACGGCTGGTTCGCCGGAGCCGCTCACGGAGGCAGCGCTCACCCTTGATCGTTCTGCCAGCGGCGGCGTACATGCTCGAGCCGCTCGCGCGGCGTCAATCCCGGCGGCGGTTGCACCAGTGCCGCCCGCGGATGCTGCAAGCGTAACCATAACCAGTCGTCCAGTATGCTGCGCTCGCTGAAACCCAATGACAGCCCCTGCTCGAACCAGTTGGACAACGAGCGATAACCGGCACCTGTCGCTCGGCTCCAGCGCCACAGATGCTGGTCCAGCAGGCAACGATGCAGATGTTCACGCTGCCGTCGGGTCAGGTCTTGTTCGATCGGCAACGGTTCGACGGCCAGCCTCGGATTGCTCAGTTGCTGCCACCCCTGGCTGCCGTTCGCCCGATCGACCCACGTACCGCCGAACCAGCGCAGCCAGTCGATCGGACCCAGCCATTGACTCAACTGCCGGGCATCACAGGCGTCGAAAAAGTAACTGGCGGTCTGGGCGTTGTAATAATTGAGCAGCGCACGATGATTCAGACCGACCGTAACCGTCAGCATCCGCTGCAAATGGCCACGCATGGCCTCGGCAGGAGCCCTGCTGCCCAGCAACAGCCCGCACCAGGTCTGCGGGTCGGAATGACATAGCGCCGACAGGACCGGCCGGTCGCGCAGGTCGATCAGCAACGGGCCGAGATCGGCTGTGGGCTGAAACTCCGTGCCGTCAAACAACCTCGTGCTCGGCACACCCGCAAACGCCTTCTGCAATACATTCACGGCCTGCGCCGCCTGTGCGACATCCAGCAACAGCCATTGCGCACTCTGCCCCGGCCCCCTGCCGCTCATCGCCCGTCGCTCGGGCCGACCCCGGCAACCAGCCGACAACTGCACACCGACGCCCGACAGTGTCGATAGCTGCCACCTCCGGGCATCAGGCATAGCAGGAGCAACGGCTCACCGCGAAGCAGCCATTGCGCCAGTCCGTCACTCTCCAGGACATCGGGCAGTGGCGGCGGTTCGTCACGCTCAGGGCATTCGAAAGATACAGGCGGTTGCAGAACACCACTGATCACCGGCTGCTCCGGATCGCCTTCCAGAAAACTCACCACCACCTCGACACCTTCACGCATTGACGCCAGCACGTTGTCCGCCAGCACGGGAGCCAAAGGCAGCCAGCAGTGGCTGGGCAGTGCGCCCTCGCCCTGATAGAGCCAGTCGAACTGCACCGCGACGGGCCGCGAACGGTCAGGTCGTGGTTCATCGACCGCCACGACCCAGGCCCGTTGCAGACTGCTCATGCGCGGTGCCGGATGCTCGACGAGCGGCACATTGCCTCGCAAGTGTTCGGCGGCGCATAGACGATTGACATAGGAAGGTTCGAGCATCCGGTCGGCACGATGCTCGATCCGGGTCAGCAGCCAGTCCGTCGCACCTTCTGCAAACGGTGCCGGAGCCAGGCTCAGCCATTGTCCGCAGCGCAGGCTCGGCACATCCGAATGCCCCTGTGCGGTGCGAATCCGCCGGACACGTTCGCCACCGTCTCCAGCTCGCTCTCTGATCAGCCAGCGCCGCACTGCCGGCTCCTGTCCCTCGATATCGAATCGTACTGTTCCGACCCGGGACAACCTCGCCGGATCATCCCCGAACACCAGGCAATGGCTGTCATGCCCATGTTCGAAGTGATAGTGAATCCGTGCCTGCCGGCACAAGCGCTGTACCAGTTGCAGATCCGATTCGCCGTATTGGGTGCAGAACATCCGGACCGGATACTCGGAGTGCAATTCGAACCGCCGTCGCAGGCCCGTGATGCCATGCTCCCTGAGGACCTGATCCAGAATTTGCGGAACGGATCGACCACTGAAGATTCGCTGGCTGTGGCGCAGTCCCAGACAGCTCAACCGAGGCTCCAGCCGCGTGCGGCACAACCTGGGCCCGTGACCGTGTTCGTGCTGGACAAGCCCCTGCAACTGGCCGTGCACTCCGTTGCCCGGCGGCCCGAAAGACAAGTATGCCGAGCGATGCAGCAGCCCGGCCAGGTCAAGATGAGGATCCTCGATCAACAGATCGACTTCAAACGCATACGGCTCGCTGATGGCCTCGCACCCGGTAAAGGCCAGGACTTCGAGCGGGGCGGGCAGACCCGCGACATCGAGGCGAAACGACGGCTCGTCGGCTGGATCGAACATAAGCGATTCTCTACAGGAGGGCGGGCGGGGATTCTCGCCGAGAGCCATGGCCGAGTAGAGAGCCGAAGTACAGATTCGGAAATGACCTACGCGAAAAGCAGACGACATCACTTTTCTCGTGAGGACGACGGTCAATTCGCAAGTCGAAGAAGAGAAGTCTCACCAGGTCATCTGAAACTTCCGCTTGGTGCGGAACAATTTCAGACAACCCGATGGAGTCGGAACCTGCCGTCAGGAAGACAGGTAAGAGGAACGGGTCAGGCCCAGGCGCAACGCATCGAGGAACTGGGTGCGCTCACTGGCGCTGATACGGGCACTGGCGCACTTGTCGCGGTAGTGAGTCATCAGCTCTTCCGGCGACAGGTGCACGTAGCGCAGCATGTCTTCGATGGTGTCGTGGGTCTCGATCCCAGCGTGGTACACGCTGCCGTCGGCGTTCTGGTAGATGTTCACCGAGTCGGTGTCACCGAACAGGTTGTGCATGTCGCCGAGGATTTCCTGATAGGCGCCGACCAGGAACACGCCGAGCAAGTAGTCTTCGCCTTCGTTCAGCGCATGCACCGGCAGGCTGGTCTCGATGCTCTGCTCGTCGACGTACTGGTTGATCTTGCCGTCGGAGTCGCAGGTCAGATCCTGCAGTACCGCACGACGCAGCGGCTCTTCGTCGAGACGGTGCAGCGGAATGATCGGCAGCACCTGATCGATCGCCCAGGTGTCCGGCAGGCTCTGGAACACCGAGAAGTTGCAGATGTACTTGTCGGCCAGCTTGTCGTTGAGCTCGTCGAGCACCTGACGATGCGAACGCTGGCGCGCCTTCAGCGAGTTGTGCAGGCGACGGCACACGGCGAAATAGCACTGCTCGGCCAGGGCTTTCTCGGCCAGGGTCAGTTTGCCGTCGGCATACTGGGCAGCGACATCGCTCATGTAGTGGGTGGCGCGCCAGTAGGTTTCGGTGACCATTTCGATGTCGGTCGGCCCGAGCAGGTCGACCAGCCACTGCACGGTTTCCGGCAGCGCTTCCTTGTTCTCGATCTGCGGCACGTCGTCGTTGTGCTTCTCGACGTCAGTCACCTGCACCACCAGCATCGCGTGGTGGGCGGTCAGCGAACGGCCGCTCTCGGAGAAAATGTGCGGATGCGGCAGGCTCTGCGCATCGCAGAACTCCTTGAGCATGCCGACCACGACACCGGCGTAGTCGTCCATGTCGTAGTTGATCGAGCTGGCATTGCGCGAGTGGGTACCGTCATAGTCCACGCCCAGACCGCCGCCGACATCGATGTGGTCGACCGGCAGGCCGAGGTTGCGCAACTCGCCGTAGTAACGGATCGCTTCCTTGAAACCGTGCTGGTAGTCGGCCAGGTTGGCGATCTGCGAACCCATGTGGAAGTGCAACAGGCGAATGCCCTGATCCAGGCCGGCCGCGCGGAAGCGCTCGACCACCGACAGCAGTTGCGCCGCCGACAGACCGAACTTGGATTTCTCGCCACCGGTATCGGCCCACTTCGAGGAGGCCAGCGACGACAGGCGCACCCGCAGGCCGACCTGTGGCTTGACCCGCAGCGAAGCGGCCTCTTCGATCACCAGACCGACTTCGGACTCTTTCTCGATCACGATGAACACGTTGTGGCCGAGCTTCTGACCCATCAGTGCCAGACGGATGAACTCGCGGTCCTTGTAACCGTTGCAGACGATGGTGCCGCCCTTCGGCGCCAGCGCCAGCACGGCCAGCAGCTCAGGTTTGGAGCCGGCCTCCAGGCCGATGGAGACGTTCTGGGTGGCGATGATGTTTTCGATCACCGCTTCCTGCTGGTTGACCTTGATCGGGTACAGCGCGGTGTACTTGCTCTGGTATTCCAGACGCTCGATGTTGGCATCGAAAGCACCGGTCAGCTGACGCACGCGGTCTTGCAGGATGTCGGGGAAACGCACCAGCAGCGGCAACGACAGGCCGCTCTTGCGCAACTGGTCGACTTGTTCGAACAGGTCGATCGGCGAACTGTTCGGGCCGTTCGGACGAACTTCGACGCGACCGGCGTCATTGATCGCGAAATACCCGGCCCCCCAATGGCGAATCCCGTAAACACTGCGGCTGTCCGCAACTGTCCATTGGCTGCCATCGTCTTTGCGTGTGCGTCGTACGGACATCGAAGTCCCCTATAAAGAAGTCATGGTGCGTCGCCTGGTTGCAGGCCGGCGCAGTCTAAAGAATGAAAATGACGGTTCGTCAGCGGGGCGGTAGACCGCGCTGACAGCGTTGAGTTTAGAAACCGGTCTTGAACAGGCTCTGTGAAAACCATGGAGACGACGCCGGAACCGATGACCATCAGTGCCGGACCAAGCCGCTGGTGGTTTTCACAGAGGCTGCTAGCCGCCGGACTTCTTCGCCTTGAAACCGTGCTTGACCAACTCGGCCAAGAGTAGCTCGACGTGATCGCCCTGGATCTCGATGACCCCATCTTTCAACGCACCGCCGGTGCCGCAACGTTTCTTCAACGTTGTCGCCAGCTCCTTGAGCGCGTCTTCGGCCAGGGGCACGCCGGTGATGGTGGTCACCGTCTTGCCGCCACGCCCCTTGCTCTCGCGACGCACGCGGGCAATGCCGTCGCCGGCCGGGATCACGGTTTGTCTGCAGATACAGGCGTCCACCGGCTTACTGCATTCCGGGCAATGACGACCTGCGTCGGTGGAAAATACCAGGCCGCCCAGGGCGGCGAAGGATGCGGCTTTTTTGGCCACCGGCAATCCTCTCGGGAGGACAAAGACTGATCGCAGCCTTGGGCAAGGCTATCGACCGCGAAGCCCCACTCAGGCAGGGGCAGCGCTACTGCACCGGTTGCTTCCAGAAGACAGACCGGCACAGCTTGAAAAGGTCGCGCAGTGTAACGGCAAAAACGCCGATTGCTAAGTGCCAATCGGCGCCAATTTACGAGTTCTTTGCGACGTCGCCCTGTCGGGCTTTCAGATAGCGTTTCAATGCGGCCAGAGAGTCCGGGCAATAAGGTTTCTGCTCGATTTCCAGCATGACCTGATCGACCGGAATGAAGCGCGCTTCAAGCACTTCTTCCGGCTGCAGGATCAGCGGTCCGTCCCACACGGCCGAAAACGCCGAACACCACAGGCGATTGCCGGGGTCCTCGAAGAAAAAATGGTCGTGCGCCGTCAGCTCAACGCCGCTCACGCCCAGCTCTTCTTCCAGCTCACGGGCCGCCGACTCGGCGTAGGTTTCGTCCGCCTGCACCATGCCGCCCGCCGCCACGTCCCAGTAACCGGGATAAATGGCTTTGCTCAGGGTCCGCCGATGGACACAGAGCTCACCGGCGGAGTTGAACAGCATGATGTAGGTGCCACGGCCGATCAGCCCGCGCGCGCGCAAGTCGGAGCGGACGAGGGAGCCGAGCAGGTTGTCCTGCTCGTCGACCCAGGCGATCCGTTCGGCATCCGAGGCGGCTCGGTGGGCCGCCTCTCTGGCGTTGTCGCTCATGAATCAGCCTTGATTGAGCAGTTGACGAAGATCGATCACGGCGGCGTTGGCCCGGGAGATGTAGTTGGCCATGACCAGCGAGTGGTTGGCCAGGATCCCGAAACCGCTGCCATTGAGGATCATCGGGCTCCAGACGGTTTCCTGGGAAGCCTCCAGCTCACGGATGATCTGGCGCACGCTGACCGTGGCGTTCTTCTTCGCCAGCACGTCGGCGAAGTCGACCTCGATGGCGCGCAGCAGGTGCGACAGCGCCCAGGCCTGGCCACGGGCTTCATAGAACACGTTGTCGATCTGCATCCACGGTGTCTCGACGACTTCCTCGTCCACCTGCGGCACTTCACCCACCGCCGGAACTTCGGTTTTCAGCGCAGTGTTAAGCTTGACCCGACCCACACTGGCCGACAGTCGTTGCGACAGCGAACCCAGACGAGTCCCGACATCACCCAGCCAGTTGTTCAGGTTGTCGGCGCGGGCATAGAACAGCGCATTCTTTTGCGTCGGGTCGGACAGGCGCGCCTGATAGCGGCTCAGGGAGTTGATGCCTTCCTGGTATTCCGACTCGCTGGAGGGGAGGATCCAGCTCTTGTTGTCGAAGTTGAAGCGCGGCTCGGCCTTGGCCAGATCGGCGTCTTCAGCCGACTGCGACTGCGAGCGGGCGAAGTCCTTGCGCAAGGCACGGGTCAGGTCGCGCACCTGAACCAGCACGCCGTATTCCCAGCTCGGCATGTTGTCCATCCACAGGCCCGGCGGGAAACGATCATTGGAAATGTAGCCGCCCGGCTTGTTCAGCAGGGTGCCGGCAACAGTCTTGAGGGTTTCGACGGTGGTGTAGCCGACCACCATTTGCTTGCCTTCTTTCTCGGCGGCCAGCTGGGCATTCTGCGCCACCGGGAACAGGGCCGGCTCCTCGCTCCAGTACCAGCCCAGGGCGATGGTCACCAACAGGTAAATACCGACCAGCGTGGCCAGCGCGCGGCTGAACAACAGGCCGCCCACATAACTGCGGGTGGCGGATTTCGGCTCGGCGGCACGTTCGGGCGCGCTGCCCGCGCGATTCTTCCAGTCCAGCATGGCGATATCCTTTCAAACTTGGGTTCAACGGTTCGACAGCAACCATACAACAACGTGCCTCGACCCGGCACCCACGAATGGAGCATCGGGAAAAATCAATCGGACGTTGCCCGTGAGCGAAAGAATAGACGCCTCTGTCAGACGTTGAAGATCCTCATTGCGATCTGCCGGGTATCGTCCGCCATGAATAGATGGGCAATGCCGGCGCCATCAGTCCGGCGCTGGATGGGGACCCCGTCAACCGTTGCAATGTAGGGCTGCTGCGACAGCGGCTCGCCGGTCATGCTCTCGACCAGACGATAGATTCGCGGAGTCCGGACTGGCTGGGCCGGAGGATTGTTCATCAGATCGAGCACCGCCTGATCGAAGGCAGCGTCGCCGAGCGGCCAGTCGCCGCCTTCTGTTTCACCCGTGAGCAGCAGCCATTCGCCCTGTTCGATCTGCTCCAGCACCTCGCTGTCCAGATCGACCACAAGGCCGGCCCGCAGCTGATCCAGGCCTTGGATCGGTTGCCGGTCGAGCAATGCCTTGCATACCCGCTCCAGTGCCTGATCCACGGGATAAGCCTGTCGGCGTTCGAGCTGGGTAACGTGTGATCGATGAATCAGCCTCATGCCTGGCCCTCGCTCTGCCATTCATCGGAGCCCATCGTCCGGCTGATCTCGTGTCGCCAGTAGATGCGTCGATAGCTGAACTGGACTTTTTCCCGTTGCGTCAGGTGCGAGGTGGCGGGGTCCTGACAGTCCGGCATAAAGACTTCGGCGCTGACGATCTGCGCGTCCTCCAGTTCAATCGTATAAAAATGTTCCTGAATGCCATGGGCCGATGTGCGATACATCTCCACACAACACTTGCTCAGCAGCTCACCCGAACACATTGCCATCTGGATCAGCGGCGACGACTTGTCGATGACCTTGGTAATGACCAGAGGCTTGTGCATCCGCCGCCCGGCACCCGATCCCTTGGGCAGGAAAATGCCATGACTGAAGGCCTGAACCATGATCTTGTCTTCACGCCCGCTCTGGTAGCTGTTGCCCACCGACGGTTCGGTGAAGGCACCAGCGCTGATCAAGCCCTGACGGCTGCCGTAGATCGTCATGAAAGCGGGGGTTGGCATGGTATTGCTCCTTGTTCGGGTTGAGGCGGGGGAAAGGGATGAGGTACTTCATCGACGTGCTCGATACCCTCGAATCGCCAGGGTTTGCTGAGTTCCAGGGTGATGAGATAGCGCTCCTGGTCGGGGTGTCTGGAATCGGCGAATCGTCCAATGAACAACATCACTTCGTACTGGTCGCCGGCCCTCCAGTAAGTGGTTCCAGTCCGTATCCCCGGTCTTAGATAAGCTCGCCACTCCGGGGTGTCCGCGATGGTGGGATGCAACGGGGTCCCCAGCGGCCTCCACCCTTTCGCGCACCATTGGGCTTGCAGATCGAGAACAACCTTCAAGGCATCATCGATCAACAGAGGCTCGACCTGAGGAGACATGCGGATATCATCGACCAGGTGGCCCTCGAACGTGAACGTGAAGAACCGCGCCGGCGGCGTTTCGAATCCGTACTGCGGATCGACAAATCGCAGGCGCGCAGCTGTCCTGGAAGCGCCACCCCAAACGGGCCTGCCAACATGGCCCCATATAGCGAGGGGTGCGGTCGAATGCTCACGCATGTATTCATAGGTTCCGCCTATGGACATGGCGATCACGGAGTCGCCCCACAATGGCTGCGTCAACTGGCGTGCGGCAGCCACGGCCAGAACACCACAAAGCATCAGCCATGCCCAGCAACGCCATCTGGACAGACAGGATCGCAAGCGCATCAAGCGTCCTCCCTGGCAGCGATCTCACGGATGGATTGCGCCAGTGCGTCCCTGTTGCTGTCATTGAGCATCTGGTGAAAACGGTCTGCCGCCCGCAGGACAAACTCCATTCGCTGATCGATGTCGGACAGGTCCGCCAGCGGGTCGCGGCCAAAGTCGATGGTGCGGCCGTCATCGACTCGCTGACATTGACTGGTGAGAGTCAACTCGATGGCCTGCGCCACACCGGAAGGGAAGCCTGTCACGTAAGAAAAATGGTTGCCGCGCAACAACGTCACCAAATGGCGATTTTCATAGATGCTCGGCTGGAGAATGTTTCGCTGCTCATGCGAAGCCAGATGTTGAACACTTTCGGCGATATTGCCCGCATCTATCGCTTCGAAGGCTTTCAGGATTTGCTTAAACGCTTGCCCAAACGGAAGCGTTTTCTGACCTATGGGCCAAAGCACGGGAAACTTCGCGTGCCCATAAATTCGTTCGCGTGCCCTCAGGCACTTCTTCAACTCCTCCCACCCACGCACCGCATAAAACCGATGCAACGGATAGACATCCAGAAAAAGCGTGGTATTGCCCATCGCCATCATGTCGTACACGTGGCGGTACTGTTGCTGCACCAACGACAGCTCTTCACCCGGTAGGCGCAGATCCAGCGCTGGCACCGGATTGCGGCTTCTCGCCTGTTCGTAGTCACTCAAGGCCTCGGCCTGCCCTGGCATTCTGGCCGGGGTCAGCAGTCCGGACTCGCGGCGCCCGTCCCGCATTCGCTGCCGTGCCTCGTGCTCCTGACGAATCAGTTCGATGCTGTCGGACGCATGCAGCAACCCGCAGCCCACCTGCTTCGATGCAAACGCTGCAAGACCTGCCCACTGGAATCGCGCGTCATGCAACCACAGCCGGGCGTAGGCGGCGTTGATCGCCCGGTTGCGTTGCACCGGATCGGCAATCAGCACGCCATCGGGGGCGACAACGGCTTCGGCTTCCTGCTGAAAGCGACGCCAGATGCACTGGCACGTCAGCACGGGTACCTCTGTCACCCGCCTCTTCTCCCCATACAAGGTTTCTTCGTTGCATTCACAATCTGCAACCGGCCGGGTGCTCTGATTCAGACGCTGGTTATCGCTGGGGTGTTCGTTGAAACACTGGCTCATATCCGGGGAAATTCTTGTAGGGGTTTCCCTGACCCTACCAGTCCGAAATCCTGCCGAAACCGCCTCAGGGAAAAATCAGAATGCCCTGACAGACATAGCCCTCCAGCCACCGGGACGCTTCCTCAAAAGCCTTGGGAAATTTCCCGAAGAACCCTGTTCACGGACACTTGATCGACGAGCAGGTCCGGGATGAAACCAACCGGTCAGAAACTGAATAGTGACGTACCGCAGATTATTGACGTACGACACTCATGTAAGGGAAAAGAGGTGCTAGCATAGAGCCACCAGTCGACCTCAGCATGCAGCCTAACTAGTAGTCAGGATATGACCGAGCCAGAAGACCCCAGCCGTGAGCGCCTCAAGCACCACTTTGCCCAGCGGGTAATTCATCAGGCACGTCAGATTCTTGAGATATGGCAGCGCCTGCAACGCAGCGAGTGGTCCACGGCCGACCTCGCCGAGCTGAGCGAAGCCAATTTGCGCCTGCTGCGTTTTGCCGAGCGCTTCGAACAGCCCGAGCACACCCAACTGGCCCACCATATCAGCCAGTCACTGGAAGCCGTGGACGCCAATCGCGGGCGCCTGAGCAGCGGCCTGATCACCGACCTCAATCGCTTGATGCAACGTTTGTCACGCACCGGCCTGCGCCATGGTGACCAGCTCGACCAGACCTTCCTGCCGCCCCTGCGCAAACCGATCTACGTGATGCTTCAGGACCACGACCGCGCCGAGCGGCTGGCCAAGCAACTGGAGTTCTTCGGCCTGAGTGCCCAGGCGCTGGACAGCGTGTCGGCGTTTCGTTCATCGATGGTCGAGCGCCTGCCGGCCGCCATCGTCATGGACGTGGATTTCAGCGGCGCCGGCGTCGGCCTGAAGCTCGCCGCCGAAGCCCAGCAAGGTCTGGAAGAACCCTTGCCACTGCTGTTCTTCAGCCTGCATGAAACCGACACGCCGACCCGCCTCGCCGCCGTGCGCGCCGGCGGTCAGGAATTTCTCACCGGCACCCTCGAAGCCTCGAGCCTGCTGGAAAAAATCGAAGTACTGACCTGCGTCGCCCAGTATGAACCCTATAAAGTGCTGATCATCGACGATTCCCGCGCCCAGGCCCTGCACACCGAGCGGCTGCTCAACAGTGCCGGGATCGTGACCCGTACGCTGATCGAGCCCATTCAGGCGATGGCAGAACTGGCGGACTTCCAGCCGGATCTGATCATCCTCGACATGTACATGCCGGCCTGCACCGGCACCGAACTGGCCAAGGTCATCCGCCACAACGACCGTTACGTCAGCGTGCCGATCATTTATCTGTCGGCCGAAGACGATCTGGACAAGCAGCTCGATGCCATGAGCGAGGGCGGCGACGATTTCCTGACCAAGCCGATCAAGCCGCGGCACCTGATCACCACCGTACGCAATCGCGCCGCCCGCGCGCGCAACCTGAAGGCACGCATGGTCCGCGACAGTCTCACCGGGCTGTACAACCACACGCACATCCTGCAACTGCTCGAAGACTGTTCGTTCCGCGCCCGTCGCGAGAACAAGCCGTTGAGCTTTGCCATGCTCGACATCGACCACTTCAAGCGGGTCAACGACAGCCACGGCCACCCCATGGGCGACCGGGTGATCAAGAGCCTGGCGCTGTTCCTCAAGCAACGCCTGCGCAAGACCGACTTCATTGGTCGTTATGGTGGCGAAGAGTTCGCCATCGTCATGCCCGATACCGATATAGAAGCTGCCCATAAAGTGCTCGACGAAATCCGCCAGCGCTTCGCCGAGATTCATTACCCGGCCCAGCCTCAGGATTTGTGGTGCACCTTCAGTGCCGGCGTGGTGGAAATGCGCGACGATTCCGACAGCCTGATGATGGCTAGCCAGGCCGACGAGGCGTTGTATCGCGCCAAGGCACAAGGCCGAAACCGGGTGCAGACCGCGCGAGAGCAAAGTGCCACTTTTTCATCGGAATCGACCGATTCGGTCATAACCCTGTAACAGAACCGCAATAAATTCAGGCGCTTACCATTACTGCCGTTGGTAGCCGTCATGCGCCTGAAGTTGCTCACCAATCTCAACACGCTGTTGCTGGTCGCCGTCTGCGTGGCCCTCGGCGCCACGCTGTGGTGGTCGCAGAAAGCCCTAGAGCGTCCGTATCTGCTGATGGAACGCTACCTCGGTCTGTCGCAGCAATTTCAGAATGAAGTCGCACGCAACGTCGAGGACTACCTCGGCAGCGGCGATGCTCTGCGCCTGAGCAGTGCAGGCCAGGGCATCGACAGCTTGCAGAAAGAACTCGGCGAGTTGCCACCGGCGCTGGCCGAGACGCTGCGTCCAAGCCTGTCGAGCCTCGAAGAATTCAGCAAGACCGACCTGCTGGCTGCCGGCAAACTGGCCGGTGATCCTCAAGCATTGCTGCTCCAGGCCGAGCGCGAACTGAGCGCCAGCCTCGACCAGCTCAGTACCTATGCGGGCGCCAACCCGGCCTATCTGGTGCCGTTGTTGGCCGCGTCGCAACACCTGGGCAAATTGTCGCTGGCACGGGACAAACTGGTCAGCAGCGGTCGCAGCGAACTGGCCGCCGATGTCGAGCGCGAAGTGAGCAGCATCCGCACCCAGGCCCAGGCGATCGACGCCCTGCCCTTGCTTGGGGTGGTGACCAGCAGTGAGTCCGACAGCGACGATTTCGCCTCGTTGATGGGCATCGAAAGCACCGAAAAAGCGGTTGCCGAAGATGCCGGCGTCGGCCTCAAGCGCGACCTCAACAGTCTGCTCAATCGCTATCCGGCCGAACTGGCACGTACTCGCGACCAGATCCAGAAACGCACCGACCTCAGCACCGCGACCCACCAGAAAATCGCTGCCGTGCAACAAGCCATCGCCGGCCTGGAGCCAGTGGTGCGCGCCCAGCACGGCCAGATCCAGAGCGAGGTGCGGCTGATGCAAGGCGTGATGATCGGCCTGATCCTGTTGATCGCCCTGCTGATCGACACCCTGCAGCGCCGCCTGGCCCGCACCCTGACCAACCTCGCACCCGCATTGTCTACCTGGGCCGAAGGCGACTTCAGCCGCGATATCCACCTGGGCAAGACCAACCGCGAGCTGCACGACATCGAAGCCTCGCTCAATCGTCTGCGTGCCTATCTGGTGGATCTGGTGGGCACTATTCGCGGCAATGCCGAACAAGTGGCGGGCAGCAGCCGCACGCTGGCCGAACTGAGCAACGACTTGCACAGCGGCGCCGAACATCAGGCCGGTGACACGGCGCTGATCCGCGACTCCCTCAGCGAACTGGAAGCGACCATCCAGCAAGTCGCCGGTGATGCGCGTCAGGCGGCGGACGCCAGTCGCCATGCCGGCCTGGCCGTCGAACACGGGCAGAAAGTCATCGGCCAGAGCCTCACCGGCCTGCATGCCCTGGTCGGTGAAGTACAAGGCAATGCCCAGATGATCGAGCATCTGGCGGAAGAGTCGGCGACCATCGGTGGTGTACTGACAGTGATCCGCTCGATCGCCGACCAGACCAACCTGCTGGCGCTGAACGCAGCAATCGAAGCCGCCCGCGCCGGTGAAATGGGCCGCGGTTTTGCCGTGGTGGCCGAAGAAGTCCGTTCGCTGGCGCAACGCACCGCCGGCGCCACCGCTGAAATTCAAACCCTGATCGCCGGCCTGCAAACCGCCGCCCGACAATCGGTCGAAGGCATGCGCGCACAAGTGGAGCACGCAGAAGCCACGGCCAGTCAGGCGCAATCGGCGGACGGTGCGCTGGACAAGATCGTCGGCGCGATCCAGACCATTTCCGACACGGCGGTCCGCATCGCCGAAGTCACGGCACAACAAAGTGGCGCGGTCAGCGAGATCCGCGATCACAGCGAACGAATCCATCAATTGGGTGGGGATAACCTGCTTCGTATCGGTGAAGGACGCGAACAGGGGGAGAATCTGCTGGTATTGGGTGGGCAACTGCATACAGCGGTGCAGGCATTCCGCGTCTGATCGCGATAATGCGGTTTTGGGTGCCCGAATGACCGGATCTCACTGCCTAGTCACATATTTCGCGCAAACATCGGAGATCGTGCTGGCTATTGCAGAGAACTGGACAGTCACAAAGCCTTTGCGGCATAGTCGCCGGGTTCTGATAAAGGCTCACCCAAAACAAGGAACACGCAGATGGCGACGCTACTGGTGCTGCATGGCCCCAACCTGAACCTGCTCGGCACCCGGGAACCCGGGACCTACGGGTCGACCACCCTGGCGCAGATCAATCAGGATCTGGAGCGCCGCGCCCGCGAAGCCGGCCATCATCTGCTGCACCTGCAAAGCAACGCCGAGTACGAATTGATCGATCGCATCCATGCCGCCCGCAGCGAAGGCGTGGACTTCATTCTTATCAATCCGGCAGCTTTTACACACACAAGTGTCGCATTACGTGACGCGCTGCTGGGAGTGAGCATCCCATTCATCGAAGTGCATTTGTCCAACGTGCACAAACGCGAACCTTTCCGCCATCACTCTTACTTCTCCGACGTAGCGGTGGGAGTGATCTGCGGCCTTGGCGCCAGCGGTTACCGACTGGCCCTGGAGGCTGCACTAGAGCAGCTTGAACAACAAGCTATACGCCCCTGACCGACCCTTGGGAGTTGATGATTCATGGATATCCGTAAAGTTAAGAAACTGATCGAATTGCTGGAAGAGTCCGGCATCGACGAGCTCGAGATCAAGGAAGGTGAAGAGTCCGTTCGCATCAGCCGTAACAGCAAGACTCCAGCCCAGCAGTACTACGCTCCGGCGCCTGCAGCCGCTCCGGTTGCCGCGCCAGCCGCTGCCGCTGCCGCAGCTCCTGTTGCCGCCGCTCCGGCTGCCGCGGCTGCTCCGGCGCTGAACGGCACCGTTGCCCGTTCGCCGATGGTCGGCACTTTCTATCGCAAGTCTTCGCCAACCTCGCCAGCCTTCGTTGAAGTCGGCCAGACCGTGAAGAAAGGCGACACCCTGTGCATCGTCGAAGCCATGAAGATGATGAACCACATCGAAGCTGAAACCAGCGGCGTGATCGAATCCATCCTCGTCGAAGACGGCCAGCCGGTTGAGTACGACCAACCGCTGTTCACCATCGTTTGAACTGCGGAGAGCCTTTGATGACTGCGAAGTTGGAAAAAGTTCTGATCGCTAACCGCGGTGAGATCGCCCTGCGGATTCTGCGTGCCTGCAAAGAGATGGGCATCAAGACCGTCGCCGTTTACTCCAAGGCCGACAAAGAGCTGATGCACCTGGGTCTGGCAGACGAATCCGTCTGCATCGGCCCGGCTTCCGCTGCGCAATCCTACCTGCACATCCCGGCCATCATCGCAGCCGCTGAAGTGACTGGCGCCACCGCCATTCACCCAGGCTACGGTTTCCTCGCGGAAAACGCCGATTTCGCCGAGCAGGTCGAGAATTCCGGCTTCGCCTTCATCGGCCCGAAAGCCGAGACCATTCGCCTGATGGGCGACAAGGTGTCGGCCAAGCACGCGATGATCGCCGCTGGCGTTCCAACCGTTCCTGGTTCCGACGGCCCGCTGCCGGAAGACGAAGAAACGGCACTGCGCATCGGCCGTGAGGTCGGCTATCCGGTGATCATCAAGGCCGCCGGCGGCGGCGGTGGTCGCGGCATGCGCGTGGTGCACAAGGAAGAAGACCTGGTCGCATTCGCCAAACTGACTCGCACCGAAGCTGGCGCGGCGTTCGGCAATCCGATGGTCTATCTGGAAAAATTCCTGACCAATCCGCGTCACGTCGAAGTGCAGGTGCTGTCCGACGGCCAGGGCAATGCCATCCATCTGGGCGACCGCGACTGCTCGCTGCAGCGCCGCCACCAGAAGGTTCTCGAAGAAGCGCCGGCACCGGGCATCGACGAGAAGGCCCGCCAGGAAGTCTTCGCTCGCTGCGTCCAGGCGTGCATCGACATCGGCTACCGTGGCGCCGGCACCTTCGAGTTCCTGTACGAGAACGGTCGTTTCTACTTCATCGAAATGAACACCCGTGTTCAGGTGGAGCACCCGGTTTCGGAAATGGTCACCGGTGTCGACATCGTCAAGGAAATGCTCAGCATTGCCGCCGGCAACAAGCTGTCGATCCGCCAGGAAGATGTGGTCATCCGCGGCCACGCGCTGGAGTGCCGGATCAACGCCGAAGACCCGCGCACCTTCATGCCGAGCCCGGGCACGGTCAAGCATTTCCACGCACCGGGCGGCAACGGCGTTCGCGTCGATTCGCACCTGTACAGCGGTTATGCAGTTCCGCCGAACTACGACTCGCTGATCGGCAAGCTGATCACTTACGGCGCCACCCGCGACGAAGCCATGGCACGCATGCGCAATGCCCTGGATGAAATCGTGGTCGACGGGATCAAGACCAACATTCCGTTGCACCGTGACCTGACCCGCGATGAAGGCTTCTGCAAAGGGGGCGTGAACATTCACTACCTCGAGCACAAGCTGGCCGGCGACAAGCACTAAGCTTTCACCGGCACACGACAAGGCCGCCTTCGGGCGGCTTTGTTGTTTGCGCAGTTTTCATCTGCTCACACATTACCCGCTCCCACAAAACCGTCGCGCTCGCGTAAACTTGCGCGCTTCTCGCAGCCATCTGGCTGCAATCAATCTTTTTCACAGGTGCCCGCCATGCCTTGGCTGCAAGTACGTCTCGCCATCAGCCCGGAACAAGCCGAAACCTACGAAGACGCTTTCCTTGAAGTGGGCGCCGTATCGGTGACCTTCATGGACGCCGAAGATCAGCCGATCTTCGAACCCGAACTCAATACCACCCCGTTGTGGGCGCATACCCACCTGCTGGCCCTGTTCGAGGGCGGTACCGAAGCGGCGCCGGTTCTGGCTCATCTCGAACTGCTGACCGGCAGCCCGTTGCCCGAGCATCACAGCGAAGTGATCGAGGACCAGGACTGGGAGCGCAGCTGGATGGACGGTTTCCAGCCGATGCAATTCGGCCAGCGCCTGTGGATCGTACCGAGCTGGCACGCCGCACCCCACCCTGACGCGGTCAACCTGCTGCTGGACCCAGGCCTGGCATTCGGCACCGGCACCCACCCGACCACCGCCCTGTGCCTGGAATGGCTCGACGGTCAGGATCTGAAAGACTGCAACGTGCTGGACTTTGGCTGCGGCTCGGGGATTCTGGCTATCGCCGCCCTGCTGCTCGGGGCGAAACAAGCCGTGGGCACCGACATCGACGTGCAGGCGCTGGAAGCGTCCCGCGACAACGCCGGGCGCAACGGCATTGCCGACGAACTGTTTCCACTCTATCTGCCGCAGGATCTGCCGCAGGTCAAAGCCGACGTGCTGGTGGCCAACATTCTGGCCGGCCCGCTGGTTTCCCTGGCGCCGCAACTGTCGGGCCTGGTCAAGTCCGGCGGGCGTCTGGCGCTGTCCGGGATCCTCGCCGAACAGGGCGAAGAAGTCGCTGCCGCGTACGCGCAGGACTTCGATCTCGACCCGATCGCCAATCGTGATGGCTGGGTGCGCATCACCGGCCGTCGGCGCTAGAATGACCGCCTGCTCAATCCGGATCGCCGCATGACCGACAGCTTCGTCACCCAGTGCCCGCATTGTCAAACCAGTTTCCGCGTCAGCCATACTCAGTTGAGCGTGGCCCGCGGGGTGGTTCGTTGCGGCTCCTGCCTGCAAGTGTTCAACGCCGCCAAACAGCTGCTCGAACAACGCGCAAGCAAGGAAGCTGTCACACCGGTGGTGCCGGCCAGGGCCGAACCGGCACCGGCAACCGACGCACCGGTCGTCGCCAGACCACCCGAGCCACCTGAACCGCCCCAACCGCGCGCCATCAGCCAGAAGCAGTGGAGCGCTGCAGAGCTGGATCTCGACAGTCTGGATCTGGACGGGGAACTGGCTCGTCTCGAACAGCGGGAAATCCAGCCGACCACCGAATTCGGCGGCGCCCGCGAAGAGTCCCTCAGTGCTCGCCGCGACGACCACGAACCGGATAACGAGCCGTGGTCGGACAGCCTTTTCAGCGAACCGGCCGACGAACGGATCGTCGAGGCCGGACACGCAGACGATGTCGCCGATTTTGAACCGGTAAAGCCGGAACGCACCGAGCCGTCCCTGTCGCTGGTCCCGGTAGACCTCGATGACGAACCCGCCATTCCACAACTGCGCCTGCATGACCCGGTCGATCCGGCAGCTCGCCACGAACGCCTGTCGGCCGATACGGAAATCGATAACGATCCGCCAGCTGTCGAGCCTCCCCGCAAAAAGCGCGAACGCAATGAACCCGGCGTGCGCGCCGAAGCCTTGCAGGATCTGACCGACGATCCGCTGCAACTGGACTGGCAGAAGCGCCGTTCGCCCTGGGGCCGACGCGTGCTCTGGCTGCTATTGGTATTGCTGGCCGCTGCCGGCCTCGCCGGCCAGTACATCGCCTATCACTTCGACGAACTGGCCCGTCAGGACCAGTACCGCCCATGGTTTCAGCAATTGTGCCCGCAGATTGGCTGCACGGTGCCGTCCAAGGTCGACATTGCCAAGATCAAGAGCAGCAACCTGGTGGTACGCAGCCATCCGGATTTCAGTGGCGCACTGGTAGTGGACGCAATCATTTATAACCGCGCGCCTTTTTCCCAACCGTTCCCGCTGCTCGAGTTGCGCTTCGCCGACCTCAACGGCCACCTGATCGCCAGTCGCCGATTCAAACCTGGCGAATACCTCAACGGCGATCTCGAAGGCATGGCGGAAATGCCGCCACAGACGCCCATCCACATCGCCCTGGATATTCTCGATCCCGGGCCGAAAGCGGTGAACTACAGTCTGAGTTTCCACTCCCCCGAGTAAAGCGCCTCACCACAGCGTCATTGACGGCAGTTTTCTGACTTTGCCCTGTACGACCAAACCACAGGCAATAACGGAATGACTGTTCAGATTTTGTTCAATTCAGCCTTTATCCAGTCATCGAGAGCGGGTATCATGCCAACCCTTTTTCGAACTCTCATGATCCGGCCCCACTTCAGGGAAGTCCTATGTCGGCGGTACGCATCGGCCCATATACATTACAGAACGGCTTGATTCTCGCCCCCATGGCGGGTGTCACCGACCAGCCCTTTCGTCAGTTGTGCAAGCGATTGGGCGCAGGGCTTGTAGTCTCGGAAATGGTCACCAGTGACATGAGCCTGTGGAACACCCGCAAGTCGCGCATGCGCATGATCCACGAAGGCGATCCCGAGCCACGCTCGGTGCAGATCGCCGGAGGCGACGCGCAGATGCTGGCGGATGCAGCCCGGGCCAACGTCGAGCTGGGCGCGCAGATTATCGACATCAACATGGGTTGCCCGGCCAAAAAGGTCTGCAACAAGGCCGCCGGCTCCGCGTTGTTGAAAGATGAAGCGCTGGTTACCGAGATCCTGCACGCCGTCGTGGCGGCGGTTGATGTGCCGGTGACCCTGAAGATCCGCACCGGATGGGATCGAGACAACAAGAACGGCCTGACGGTGGCGAAGATCGCCGAGCAGGCCGGGATCACGGCGCTGGCGGTGCATGGCCGCACCCGCGCCGACCTGTACACCGGCGAAGCCGAGTACGACACCATTGCCGCGATCAAGCAGGCCGTGTCGATTCCGGTCTTTGCCAATGGCGACATCGTATCGCCGGAAAAGGCCCGCTACGTGCTCGACGCGACCGGTGCCGACGGCCTGTTGATCGGCCGGGCCGCCCAGGGGCGACCATGGATTTTTCGTGAGATCGAACACTTCCTGCGTACGGGAGAAAAACTTCCGGCGCCGGAGCTGTCCGAGGTGGAACGCATTCTGCTTGAGCATCTGGCCGCCCTCCACGCCTTCTATGGGGACGTGATGGGCGTACGCATTGCCCGAAAGCATGTGGGCTGGTATCTCGCAACCTTGCCGGGCGCCAGGGAGTTTCGCGCCCGTTTCAATCGTTTGGATGGTACGGAAACACAATGCGCCAACGTTCGGGAGTTCTTCGCCGAACGTTACAAGAGCCTGACAGGGGACGAAGAAGGGGTGGCCGCATGACGATGATGACCGAGACTTTAGTGAGTGGAACAACACCCGTGAGCGACAACGTGAATTTGAAACAGCACCTCAATACCCCGAGCGAAGAGGGCCAGACCCTTCGCGGGAGTGTCGAGAAAGCGCTGCACAATTATTTCGCCCACCTTGAGGGCGCAGCCGTCACGGACGTGTACAACCTGGTGCTCTCCGAAGTCGAGGCTCCCCTGCTCGAAAGCGTGATGAACTACGTCAAGGGCAACCAGACCAAGGCCAGCGAGCTGCTCGGGCTCAACCGCGGCACGCTGCGCAAGAAACTCAAGCAGTACGATCTGCTGTAAGCATTCAATCCAACCAGAAAGGCGCCCGCGTAAAACCGGTCGCCTTTTTTGCTGACTTCCCTTGCTTTTGATGGAAATTGAGATGACCGACCAGACTACCCGCCTGCCGATCCGCCGCGCCTTGATCAGTGTTTCCGACAAGACCGGGATCCTCGAATTCGCCAGGGAGCTGGAAGCCCTGGGCGTGGAAATCCTTTCCACCGGCGGGACCTTCAAACTGCTGCAGGACAACGGCGTGGCCGCAGTGGAAGTCGCGGATTACACCGGTTTCGCAGAAATGATGGACGGTCGGGTGAAAACCCTGCACCCGAAAATCCACGGCGGGATCCTCGGTCGTCGCGGTGTCGATGACGCGATCATGAGCGAACACGGCATCAAGCCGATCGATCTGGTGGCCGTCAACCTGTACCCCTTCGAAGCCACCATCAGCAAGCCTGGCTGCGACCTGCCGACCGCCATCGAGAACATCGACATCGGCGGCCCGACCATGGTTCGTTCGGCGGCGAAAAACCACAAAGACGTAGCGATCGTGGTGAATGCCAGCGATTACGCCAACGTCCTGGAAAACCTCAAGGCCGGCGGCCTGACCTACGCGCAGCGTTTCGACCTGATGCTCAAGGCGTTCGAACACACCGCCGCCTACGACGGCATGATCGCCAACTACATGGGCACCGTGAACCAGGCTGCCGAAACCCTCTCGACCTCCGGCCGCAGCGAATTCCCGCGCACCTTCAACAGCCAGTTCATCAAGGCCCAGGAAATGCGCTACGGCGAGAACCCGCACCAGAGCGCGGCGTTCTACGTCGAGGCCAAGCCTGCCGAAGCCGGCATCGCCACCGCCACCCAGTTGCAAGGCAAGGAGCTGTCGTACAACAACGTGGCCGATACCGACGCCGCACTGGAATGCGTGAAGAGCTTCGTCAAACCGGCCTGCGTGATCGTCAAGCACGCCAACCCGTGCGGCGTGGCCGTGAGCCCGGACGCCGAAGGCGGCATCCGTCAGGCCTATGAGCTGGCCTACGCCACCGACACCGAATCGGCATTCGGCGGCATCATCGCCTTCAACCGTGAACTGGACGCCGAGACCGCCAAGGCAATCGTAGAGCGTCAGTTCGTCGAAGTGATCATCGCCCCGAGCGTCAGCGAAGAAGCCCGTGCCGTCGTCGCCGCCAAGGCCAATGTGCGCCTGCTGGCCTGCGGTGAATGGTCGGCGGATCGCGTTCCCGCCTGGGACTACAAGCGTGTCAACGGCGGTCTGCTGGTGCAGAGCCGCGACATCGGCATGATCGGCGCCGACGACCTGAAAGTGGTGACCAAGCGTGCACCGACCGAACAGGAAATCAACGACCTGATCTTCGCCTGGAAAGTGGCCAAGTTCGTCAAGTCCAACGCCATCGTCTACGCCAAGAACCGTCAGACCATCGGCGTCGGCGCCGGCCAGATGAGCCGCGTGAACTCGGCACGTATCGCTGCGATCAAGGCTGAGCACGCCGGTCTGCAGGTCGCAGGCTCCGTGATGGCGTCCGATGCGTTCTTCCCGTTCCGCGACGGTCTGGACAATGCGGCCAAGGTCGGTATCACTGCGGTGATCCAGCCAGGCGGCTCGATGCGTGATGCTGAAGTGATTGCTGCTGCTGATGAAGCCGGCATCGCCATGGTGTTCACCGGCATGCGTCATTTCCGCCACTGATTTTCCTGCTTGATCGTGCCCACGCTCTGCGTGGGTACGCAGCCCGGGACGCTCCGCGTCCCTCGGACGCAGAGCGTCCGTTGAGGCATTCCCACGCGGAGCGTGGGAACGATCAGCCCCTACAGAATTAGCGTCATCCGAGGTTTTTGAAATGAATGTTTTGATCATTGGCAGCGGTGGCCGCGAACACGCCCTGGCCTGGAAAGTGGCTCAGGATCCGCGTGTGCAAAAAGTTTTCGTCGCACCGGGCAACGCCGGCACCGCGATTGAAGCCAAGTGCGAGAACGTCGCCATCGACGTGCTGGCACTCGAGCAACTGGCGGATTTCGCCGAGAAAAACGTTTCCCTGACCATCGTCGGTCCGGAAGTACCGCTGGTCGCCGGTGTTGTCGACCTGTTCCGCTCCCGTGGCCTGGACTGCTTCGGTCCGACTGCCGGTGCCGCACAGCTCGAAGGCTCGAAAGCCTTCACGAAGGACTTCCTGGCACGCCACAAGATTCCGACGGCCGACTACCAGAACTTCACCGAGATCGAGCCGGCCCTGGCTTATCTGCGTGAAAAAGGCGCACCGATCGTGATCAAGGCCGACGGTCTGGCCGCCGGTAAAGGCGTGATCGTCGCCATGACTCTGGCCGAAGCCGAAGACGCCGTTCGCGACATGCTCGCGGGCAACGCGTTCGGCGACGCCGGCTCCCGCGTCGTCATCGAAGAGTTCCTCGACGGCGAAGAAGCCAGCTTCATCGTCATGGTCGACGGCAAGAACGTCCTGCCGATGGCCACCAGCCAGGACCACAAACGCGTCGGCGACGGCGACAGCGGCCCGAATACCGGCGGCATGGGGGCTTACTCCCCGGCCCCGGTGGTCACCGCCGATGTGCACCAGCGTGTGATGGACCAGGTGATCTGGCCAACCGTGCGCGGCATGGCCGAGGAAGGCAACGTCTATACCGGTTTCCTGTACGCCGGTCTGATGATCGACAAGGCCGGCAACCCGAAAGTCATCGAGTTCAACTGCCGTTTCGGTGATCCGGAAACCCAACCGGTGATGCTGCGCCTGCAGTCGAGTCTGGTGCTGTTGGTCGAGGCGGCATTGGCCCAGGCACTGGACAAGGTCGAAGCGCAATGGGATCCGCGCCCGAGCGTCGGCATCGTGCTGGCGGCCGGCGGTTACCCGGGCGACTATGCCAAGGGCGCGAAGATCAACGGTCTGGATGCGGCAGCCGCACTGGAAGGCAAGGTCTTCCACGCCGGTACCGCACTCAAGGACGGCAACGTCGTGACAGCAGGTGGTCGGGTGTTGTGTGCCACCGCCATGGGCGCCAGCGTAGGCGCCGCTCAGGAGCAGGCCTACAGGCTGACCAAGGCCATCGACTGGGAAGGCTGCTTCTACCGCACCGACATCGGCTACCGTGCCATTGCCCGTGAACGCGGCGAAACCCGCTGATAGGCTACGCTGTGTGTCCGGCAGGGACCTTGCGTCCCTGCCGGACTGTTCCGACGCTGCGCATCGTTATATTCTGGCATCAACCTACGAAGGGATTTCGCCGTGCGCTGGCTCAGGATTGCCATAGGCTTCACCGTCACCTTGCTGACCTTGCTCTGCATGCTTCCGGCCCAGGCCGCGCAAGGCAGTGGCTGGTCGATATTGCTCGACGATCAGGGCATTCTTCAGCTGAGCGATATCCGCTCCGCCCGCTACACCAACCAATTCAGCCCCATCGAACTCGACCGCCTGACCGCAGCCGAACCCGATGGCGCATTATGGCTTCGCTTCAAACTCGCTCCCGGCAAGCACGAACAGGTGCTGCGGATCTTTGCCCCCGACCTGTCGCACCTCAATCTGTACGTACTGGACGGCGAACAACTGATCGAGCAACGGGAAACCGGCACAAGGCAGGCACAGGCCGAGCGCCCTCTGCCCAGCAGCGACTTCCTGCTGCCGCTGCCGCAAAGCGACAAGCCCCTGGACGTTTATCTGCGACTGGTCTCCGAACACCAGTTACGCCCCTACATCACCCTGCAATCAGCGGTGATGGGCGCGGCCAACCATAACCAGACGCTGATCTACGGGCTGCTGTTCGGCTGCCTCGGCATGCTGATCCTGCACAACCTGATCCGCTACGCCTACACCCGCTCGCGCAGCAGCCTGTGGCTGGCGGTGTGCGAAGGCCTGCTGAGCCTGAGCCTGTTGCTGCTGCTCAACCTGGCCGGCCCGTGGCTGCCGAACTGGCATGCGATCCAGACCCCCGGCGCCTATCTGGCGCTGCTGCTGACGGCACCGGCCGGCCTGATGTTCGCCTACCGTTTCTTCGCTCCGCTCGGCGAACATCCTCTGAACAAGCTGCTGCTGGGCGACATCCTGCTCATCGTGATCTGCAGCCTGCTGCTGTTGTTCGTCAACACCCTGCCGCTGAACATCATCACCTATGCACTGGTGGCGCTGGCCGGGCTGAGCATGCTGCTGGTGGGTTTCTATCACTGGCAGAAGGGCTACCGTCCTGCCCGGCTGTTCGTCGCCGCGATGGTGGTGTTCAACATCGGCACGCTGATCATCCTCCCGGCCCTGCTGGGGTTGACCCTGGTGGCGCCGCAAGGCCTGATCATGACGCTGATGGGCTTTATCTGCATCAGTGGACTGCTGATGAGCATTGCCCTGGGCGAACGCCAGCGCAGCATCACCGAAAGCCGTTTCAGCATCAGCCGCGACCTTGCCGCAAGCAACGCCGAGATCAATGCCAAGGCCGAGTTCCTGGCCAAGATCAGCCACGAAATCCGCACCCCGATGAACGGCGTGCTGGGCATGACCGAGCTTTTGCTCGGCACGCCGCTGTCGGTCAAGCAACGAGACTATGTGCAGACCATTCACAGCGCCGGCAACGAACTGCTGACCCTGATCAACGAGATCCTCGACATCTCCCGGCTCGAGTCCGGACAGATCGAGCTGGACGACGTGCAGTTCGACCTCAATGCCCTGATCGACGATTGCCTGAGCATCTATCGGGCGAAGGCCGAACAGCAGAGCGTGGAACTGATCAGTTTCATTCAGCCGCAGGTGCCCCGGGTCATCAGCGGTGATCCGACGCGCTTGCGCCAGACCTTGCTGAGCCTGCTGGAAAACGCCCTGAAGAAAACCGAGGAAGGCGAAGTGCTGGTGGTGGTCGCCCTCGATGAACGCAGCGTCAGGCCGCGCCTGCGCATCGCCGTGCAGGACAGCGGTCAGCCGATGGATCAGGAAGAGCGCGACGCGCTGATGCATGCCGAACTGCACAGCAAGCATTTCCTGTCGGCCAACCGGCTGGGCGGCAATCTCGGGCTGGTGATCGCACGGCAACTGATTCGTCTGATGCAGGGCGAGTTCGGTATCAAGAGTGGCGGCTCTCAGGGCAGCACGCTATGGCTGACCCTGCCCCTGGATCCCGATCGCCTGGAGCATCCGACCTCCGATCTCGACAGCCCGCTGCAAGGTGCGCGGGTGCTGGTGGTCGACGACAACGAAACCTGCCGCAAGGTGCTGGTGCAACAGTGCAGTGCCTGGGGCCTGAACGTCAGCGCCGTGCCGTCAGGCAAGGAAGCGCTGGCGCTGCTGCGCACCAAGGCGCATCTGCGCGACTATTTCGATGTGGTCCTGCTGGATCAGAACATGCCCGGCATGACCGGCATGCAACTGGCCGCCAAGATCAAGGAAGACCCTAGCCTGAATCACGACATCCTGCTGATCATGCTGACCGGCATCAGCAACGCACCGAGCAAGATCATCGCGCGCAACTCGGGGATCAAACGCATTCTGGCCAAACCGGTGGCCGGTTATACCCTCAAGACCACGCTGGCCGACGAACTGAACCAGCGCAATCGCGGCCAGGTAGTGTTCCAGCCTCAAGTGACCGGCCCGGCCACGACCGTCAAGGTTCCGAGCGACTTCCGCATCCTCGTCGCCGAAGACAACACGATTTCCACCAAAGTGATCCGCGGCATGCTCGGCAAGCTCAACCTGCAACCGGATACCGCCAGCAATGGCGAGGAAGCCTTGCAGGCCATGAAAGCCCAACGCTACGACCTGGTGCTGATGGACTGCGAAATGCCGATCCTCGACGGTTTTTCCGCGACCCAGCAACTGCGGGCCTGGGAAGTCGGTAATCAGCGCATCCGTACGCCGATCGTCGCACTCACCGCGCACATCCTCGCCGAGCACAAGGAGCGTGCGCGCCAGGCCGGCATGGACGGGCATATGGCCAAACCGGTGGAACTGTCGCAACTGCGCGAGCTGATCGAGCATTGGGTGGCCCAGCGTGATCAGCACAATCGCAGCACCGCGCGTACATCCTGATCGATACGCGGTTGTCGATCAGATCTGCCGTCCCGGTATTTCCTGGATCAACGATGCGAACGGCTTCAGCCGTTTTGCCAGATCATCGCGAATCGGGTCATGAAGTACCGCAGAAAAGTCAGCCTGGAAAAATCGCTGTTCAATCGCTCCAGACACCTCATCCGCCGTTAACACTCTGGAAAACGGATTACCGCCGTCTCCCTGCGAGGACGTCATTGTCATGCAAACCGCGTTCAGGCGCGGACCGGGCTGAGCGACGACGAACATGAACCGATACCGCTCCCCACGGGTCGCTCCCGTCTCGCTTCCGTCAGGCTGCTCCTCTTGCTCGATCCGTCCCCGAAGACATTCAATAACGGAATCGGTCGCCGGCAGCCGGGCAATGCCTTGCACAATGGGCGCCCATTCTGCAGCGTCGACACTGGCCAGCGACTCCTTCATGTAACTGACCAATTGCTCCATGGCCGTCACCGTGGAAGCGGGGCCCGGATTGTACTGGTCCCACCCTACCGTTCTTTGCAACCAACTGCCTTTCAAGACTTGCTGCCAGGTCGAATACCACTCTTGCGTCTCGAAAAAAAGCGGATGTCTTTTGGTAGCTGCCAATTGTGCGAACAACAGTGAATGCTGAACATCCTGTTTTTCCCGCTCGGACATTCCGGCCGATAACAAAACCACTGTACCCGCATTGGCGTAGATCGAATATTGATTACCCATGGCACTCTCCACAAAAAAGAAAGTGGCGACATCCCTGTCACCACTTGCCATTACTCAATCAGATTTCCCACTCACTTACTTGCTTGACTGCGCGATCTCCCAACTTCCCGGCAATAATGGCCCGGGTCTTTTCAATGATCGACGGCACCATGGTCATGTGGGATTCACCGCGATACAGATCGACCGAACCGCTGTCCCAATTGACGAAAAGCACTTTCGTCTGGTTCGTGCGATTGATGAACCGGACCGCACCCAGCGTCAGAATGACTTCCTTGTCAGCGGTTTCAATGCAGGAACCGACGGCAAAGCCGCCCGTTCCTTTTTCCTTGATGTTCTGATCAAAGACCTTGAGCGGCTGATCGGTTTTCTGCAGGGAAGCCATGGCATCGCCCGCCACCTTGAGCAACAGTGCCGAGGTCGGGCCAGGTACTGCAGCGGCGGCCACGGCGGAGCCCAGAATAGTCAGGGCCAGCTGATCCATCGTGAAGCTTTTGCCCGAAGCCGAAGTGGAATCGTAATATCGCTTGAGCACGACCCAGCCACAGTCCTGAATGGCCGCCAGGAAAGTCTGGTACCACTCCTTGCCCTGGTTATCTGCCGGAAACTTCTTGTTGGCTGCCAGCGAGGCAAACAGGTAAGTATTCAGTACATCGGTACGATTCTGATCGGACATGCCCGATACGAACGAAAGTATGGCATCCCCGACAACAGAGGCGCGATCGGGCGGTTCAACGGCCAGGGAAACCATCTTTGCGTTGCGCGCCACTGCAACTTCAACAGGCGTTACATCATAGGCGCTCAGACGTTCCAGGCGTTCAGCAATGGTAACAACAGTATTATCTTTCATAAAAACCACTTCCATTAATTAGTTGATGCAAACTCTTCCTGAGCCCGCCACGCAAACTTACTCACCCAATACAAAAGCCACAACACAACAACCATTACCAATAACTAACAACAACAAGTTACATACAAACAGACATCGCCCAACACAATCGCCATCACCCTGACGACATTATAAAAATCACCAGACAACCCAGCCGACATCCGCGCCTGCGCTTGATAGACTCCGTTCAACTTTCGTCGGCGCGAGTTTCAATCATGCTCCATGAGTTGTTCAGCGTTTACCTGAAGATGCTGGTGCTCTACAGTCCGTTCTTCGTGTTGTCCTGCTTCATCAGTCTGACCCGGGGTTATTCGCGCAAGGAACAACGCCGACTGGCCTGGAAGGTGGCGATCGCCACACTGGTTTCCAGCGTCCTGCTCTATCTGTTCGGGCGATTCATATTTGAGATATTCGGCATCACGGTGGACGCCTTCCGCATCGGTGCCGGCAGCGTGCTGTTCATCTCGGCGCTGGGCATGGCCCAGGGCAAGCCGGCGGTGCAGGCCGACAATGTGCAGCAGGATGTGACTATCGTCCCGCTGACCATCCCGCTGACCGTCGGCCCCGGCACGATCGGTGCGCTGCTGGTAATGGGCGTCAGCCAGCCGCACTGGGACGACAAGCTGATCGCGATCATGAGTATCGCGCTCGCCAGTTTTACCGTCGGCGTGGTGTTGTATCTGTCGAACCGGATCGAGCGGATTCTCGGCGATCAGGGATTGCAGATCGTCAGCCGGCTCATGGGATTGTTTGTCTGTGCCCTGGCTGCGCAGATCATCTTTACCGGGGTGAAGGGTTATCTTGGTTGACTCGCCATCCCTGAATTGAAAAAGCGGCTCCGAAGAGCCGCTTTTTCATGCCTCAGGTTTCGGGTTTCTCGCCGTACCAACGCGGCGTATACACCCACTCCCCGCCTTCGGCGCGAGGGAACGTGCAGGTTGTGGAGGATCCCACCAGCACCATGGTGCGCATGTCCACCTGATCCGGTGTCAGTGCGCCAAGTGTCGTCACCCGCAGTGTCTGCCCCGGACGACCGATATCACGGCCCAGTACCACGGGTGTTTGCGGTGTACGGTGTCGGGCGACGATTTCCAGCGCTCGTCCCAATTGCCACGGACGGGCACGGGAGATCGGGTTGTAGAACGCCAGCGCCAGATCCGCCTCGGCAGCCAGATCCAGACGCTTCTCGATGATCGACCACGGCTTGAGGTTGTCCGACAGCGACATCACGCAGAAATCGTGGCCCAGCGGCGCACCGGCCTGAGCGGCGGTGGCGAGTGACGCGGAAACCCCCGGCAGGATTTCCAGGTCGACGCTGTGCCACGTCGGATCCGTCGACTCGTGAAGCGCTTCGAGCACCGCCGCCGCCATGGCGAACACGCCCGGATCGCCGGAGGAAACCACGATCACCGAACGGCCCTGGGCAGCCAGCCTGAAGGCGTGACGGGCGCGCTGCATTTCTTCGCGATTGTCGGTGCAATGCTGCACCTGGTCGTCGCGGAACGGGCCGGCCATGCGCACGTAGGTTTCGTAACCCAGCACATCGGTGGCCCGGGCCAGTTCGGCCTTCACCGCCGGCACCATCAACTCGGCGGCGCCAGGACCGAGACCGATGACGGCCAGGCGTCCGCGCGGGCGGCCGATTTGCGAAACCTCCAGCGGCTGCTCGGCCACCGCGATGGCGATATCTTGGGCCGTCGCGATGATCCGGGCATCGGGGACAGCGTGGCGGGCCAGCTCGGCCATGTCATTTGCCGGCGCCACAAAGCGCAGCGGCACGGCCAATTCAAGCGCGGCTTCACGCAATGCCGGGCTGGCCATCTGAACGTCAGCTGCCAGCAGACAGGCCAGCGACTGAATCGCCACACCGGCCTGCAGCAACGCCTTGCGAATCGCATCCGGCAGGTCGGCCACATCGGCACCGACCGCCACCGCCACGCTGCGCGGATAAATCAGCAGCTCGCTGGCGCTCGCGGCCCGGGCATCGCTGCCGACATGAATCGAGCGCTGCGCGTGCGGGTCTTGCGGCAGTTGCGCCTGATCGAGCCACGGCGCGTCGCCATCGATGCGCACGCTGTGACCGGCCAGCAGATCGGAGACAAAACGTTTGCCCTGTTCCAGATCACCGAGGGAATAACCGCCGGGCGGATTGAGCAGACAGGTGCCGAAACGCAATTCGCCGCTGGTGGTGATCGCCGCTGCCACTTCAAGCGCCGTGCCGATCTCGCGGGCCATGACATTCACCCCGCCGAGGCCGCCGAGCAGCGGCACCACGGCGCTGCCGTCTTCCGCTACGGCAAGCACGGGGGGCTCGACGCCCTTCTCCAGCAACAGCGGCGCCAGGGTGCGAATGACGATCCCCGCCGCGCACAGGGCAATGATCGGTGTGTCTTGCCGATACAGCTCGCGCAGAGTTGCGCCGAACTCGCTGTAAGTCAGATCGGCGCCTTCGACGCGTCCGCAGAGACCATGGATCTGCGCACCCGGATAGACCTGCTGAAGGCGACGGGCCGTGGCCAGCGCGCCCGGGCCGAGAATGACGATGGCCGGTGTGGATTGAGTCATCAGCCTTGCCACCGTTCGCCGGGAACAATGATCAGCGAGAAATACGGCGACGACATCGGCTCGACCTCGTCCAGCGGCACGATCTTCTGGTTGGCCATGGTCGCACGCTCGACGTACAACGCTCGTTCGGCCAATCCCAGCTCGCCCAGCACCTCACGCACTTTGGGGAAATTGCGCCCCAGCTTCATGATCACTGCCGCATCGGCATCCGCCAGACGACGCTTGAGCTCTTCGTGAGGCAGCACGCCGGACAGCACCGACAGGCTCTGGTTGCGATACACCAGCGGCGCGCCCAGTACCGACGCACCGCCCAGCATCGAGCAGACGCCCGGCACCACTTGCGCTTCGTAACGGCTGGCAAGGCGATCGTGCAGGTACATGTAGGAACCATAGAAGAACGGATCACCTTCGCAGATCACCGCCACATCGCGACCGGCATCCAGATGCGCGGCCACTTCCTCTGCCGCGTCATCGTAGAAATCGCTGATCACCTGTTCGTAGGACAGCGGCGCCGGCAGCACTTCGGTGGTCACCGGGTACACCAGCGGCAGCAGGTTCTGCGCATCCTGCAAGTGCGCTTCGATGATGCCGAATGCGTTGCCCTTCTTGCCCTTGGCCACGAAGTACGCCACCACCGGCGATTCGCGCAGCAGACGCAGAGCCTTGACGGTAATCAGTTCCGGATCACCGGGGCCGACGCCCAGGCCGATCAAACGTCCTTTTGCCTGCATCATTCGACCTCCGTGGCAAGGGCGTTGACCGCAGCGGCGGCCATGGCACTGCCACCGAGGCGACCCTGCATGATCACGAACGGCACGCCACGGCTGTTGGCGGCCAGCTCGGCCTTCGATTCGGCTGCGCCGACGAAACCCACCGGGAAGCCGAGGATCAGCGCCGGTTTCGGCGCGCCGGCGTCGAGCATTTCCAGCAGATAAAACAGTGCGGTCGGCGCATTGCCGATCACCACCACGCTGCCTTCCAGATGCGGACGCCACAGCTCCAGCGCCGCCGCCGAGCGGGTGTTGCCCAGCTCACGCGCCAGCTCCGGCACGCTGTGATCGCGCAGGGTGCAGATCACCTCGTTGTTGGCCGGCAGGCGCGCACGGGTCACGCCCTCGGAAACCATCCGCGCATCGCACAGGATCGGCGCCCCGGCGGCCAGCGCATCGCGCCCGGCCTTGCCGCGCCTTCGGAGAACTGCAGCCCGTCGATGGCTTCGACCATGCCGCAGGCGTGAATCACCCGCACCGCGAGCTTTTCCAGGTCGGCCGGGATGCGCGCCAGATTGGCCTCGCTGCGAATGATCGCGAAGGAGTTGCGATAGATCTCCTGACCGTCGCGGATGTAATCAAGCATCAAGGGAGCTCCGTGAGCGATCGGCGAGCAGGGTCGCGACCGCTTCGATAGTAAGGTTGTGAGCGTGCAGCGCGCCGAAACCCGGCTGCGCCGCATCGCGAAAATAAAGATCGTAACGACCGGGGGCGACCGCCAGCAGCGTCGCCGGGGCACGGTGTGCAGCAGCGCAGGACCGCGAGCAGCCGGACAAATGCACATCCACCGCGTGTGGCAACAACGCAGCCAAAAGGCGGGCATCGTGTTTGGTATCGGCCAGGCCTTTGCCACAGCCACTGGAGCCGGTGCAGGCGATCAGGCGCGACAACGGGTCGTCAATCCGGGTCAGCAGGTTCAGCTTGCTCAGAGCATTGAGCACTTGAGCGGCATCTGCCTCACGCACATTGGGCACCAACAGACTCTGCCAGGGCGTGAAACGCAGGCTGCCGTCGCCAAAGGTTCTGGCCAGTCGCGCGGCGCCACGCAGCATGACCGGATCGAGGCGGCCGAGGGCCGGTGCGGCGCCGACATACACTTGACCGGCCAATGGCTGAGGATGGACGCCGAGGTGCAGACCTTCCGGCGCCGCTTTGCGCTGCCAGTCGCCGACGCTGTGCAGCCTGATCCGCTGACCGAGTTTTTCCAGGAGCACCGGCGCCGGGCATTCATCCAGCAGATGTCGCATTCGCGTCTGCTCCGGTCGGGCCAGATCGAGGAACAGTTCCAGCACCGCCACCACCAGTGCATGGCCGTCCGCGAGTGCCACGCCAGCCAGCGGTCGATCCGTCGGGCAACCCGCCAGACCGAACGCCAGCAGCGTATCGCCGTGCTTTTCGTATGCCGACAACCAAAGATCGTGGGGATGTTCGAGCATCGCCAGTGCTTCACCGCCGTCCAGTTGCACAGCGAACTTGGCGCTCAGTTCATCGAAACGCGGATGGCTTTGCAGGGTCTCGAGGATCTGCCCGGCCAATGGACGTGTGTCGAAACGCATCTGCGGATCGATCCCGGCGGCCGGGCTGAGCATCAGGTTGCGCACGTCGTCACCCGCTGCGGTACGCGGGCCGAGACCGGCGGCCAGCAAGCTGTCGATCAGCGCGGCGGACTGGTCGTCGATGCCGCGGATCTGCAGATTGCTCCGATTGGTCGCCTCGATCACCCCGCCGGCAAAGCGTTCGGCGGCACTGGCCAGTGCATCGGCCTGATCGGCGGTGATCGAACCGCCATCGAGCTTGATCCGGCAGATACCGCCATCCAGCGCCGGGACGATACGCAGCAACCCCGGGCAGGCCGAGGGACGTATGGCTGTGGATAGAGGACGTTCGTTCAAGGGATGACCGGCTGACGGGCAGCGCCAGGATGGGTGGAAGGTCGCCATTATGCCTGCTTTGCCCGACGGCATGAAAATGCCTGCCGGTCGGATTCCCTGGAACCGGGGGTTTTCCTCGTCGAGCGGATCTACAACTCATGGTCCTCGAAATTGAACGACATGTTTTTGATCGCCTTTTCGACACTGGCCCGACGTGCCTCCAGAACCCGGCGACTGATCACGAGCCGCCGCGCTCTGATGTCCAGCTGATTCATGGTCTGGGATATGTCCCAGAACAAATATCGGGTATTGAGGCTCGACTTGAGGAATCTGACGTGTGTCACGACAAGCTCCATGTCACCGGCAGGGTTATAGCGGGCCGGTACGATCTTCAGGTCGAAAGCCTTGCCGCTGAGCCCCTTCGTCTTTTCCAGCAGATCGACTCGCTGCTCAAGCGTCGCAAGTCCCGCCTGCACCCCCGAGACCTGTTTCTGATCGAGCAGGGACGTCGCCACTCTCATCCACGCCTGTTGCACGCTTCCTGAAAACTGCGGCTGGACATACTCCACCGCAGGCTGATCACGATTCCAGCCGTGGGACCACAGGACATCGGCGTAGTAATCGATCCAGCGTCCCGGCTGCGTTTCGCTGCTGTACGTACTGTCCGCCTGCTTCTTTGCCAGATAGGTGCAGTTCAGCGCAAAGTCGTAATCCATTCGGGACTGTCCCTGCAGGCCCGTCAGCAAAATATCCCCCACCAGGGTTGCCTGATGAGCAAGCAACCCTGCTTTCGCATTCATATCCATATGCATTCCCGCCAATCCCGGCTTTGGTCCAAGTTCATCCGAACCCTAACAGGCCTGGCGAATCCGACAATCGCCTTACCGCAACGGGAAGTGTCCGTGGCCGACAACAGACCAGCGCGAGACGACAGCCGCCGCGCTATCATGCCGCCCTGATACGCGCACACGAATCGAGGAACAGCATGACGGCCTGGCTGACAGTAGTAGGAATCGGTGAAGACGGCTTCAAGGGCCTGGGCAAGAACGCCCGGCGCGCCCTGATGGACGCTTCACGGATCATCGGCGGCCAGCGCCAGCTGGATCTGTTGCCGGTGTGCATCCGTGGCGAGCGCCAGCTGTGGCCGAGCCCGTTTTCGCTGGCCCCGGTTCTGGAGCGCCGCGGCGAAGCGGTGTGCGTGCTGGCCAGCGGTGATCCGATGTTCTACGGCGTCGGTGCGAGCCTGGCTCGTCAGATTCCGGACGCAGAGATACGAGTACTGCCGGCGCCGTCCTCTTGCTCGCTGGCGGCAGCCCGTCTGGGCTGGCCGTTGCAGGACGTCCATGTGTTGTCGCTGGTGGCGCGCCCGCTTGCAGCCCTCAACGCTCAGTTGTCCAGCGGCGTGCGCCTGTTGCTGCTGAGCAATGACGGGCAAAGCCCGGCAGCCGTCGCACAATTGCTGCGCGAGCGCGGATTCGGCGCCAGTCGCCTGAGTGTTCTGGAACATCTGGGCGGCAGCGCCGAACGCCGCATCGACAGCATCGCCAACGACTGGAACGAGCCGGCCATTGCCGATCTCAACGTGATCGCCATCGAGTGCCTCGCCGATCCGCAGACACCACGCCTGTCACGCCTCGCCGGCCTGCCGGACACTGCGTTCAAACATGACGGCCAGTTGACCAAACGCGACGTGCGCGCCATCACCCTCGCCCGCCTCGCCCCGACGCCGGGTGAACTGTTGTGGGACGTCGGCGCCGGCAGCGGCTCGATCGGTATCGAGTGGATGCGCGCGCACCCGAGCTGTCGCGCGCTGGCGATCGAGGCCGACGCAGGTCGCCAGCAATTGATCGAGCACAACCGGGATGCTCTGGGCGTTCCCGGCCTGCAGCTGATCCGGGGCAGCGCACCGCAAGCCCTTGCAAGCCTGGAGCGTCCGGACGCGATATTCATCGGTGGCGGCGTGACCCGCGAAGGCGTACTCGACACCTGCTGGGCGCAACTCAAACCCGGCGGCCGCCTGGTGGCCAACGCCGTGACCCTGCAAAGCGAAATGACCTTGATGAACTGGCGCGAACACCACGGCGGCGAGCTGATCCGCATCCACATCGCCCAGGCGCAACCGCTGGGCGAGTTCGACACCTGGCGTCAGGCCTTGCCGATCACCCTGCTCGACCTGGTCAAACCCCTCGATGCGTGACGAAACCGCCGAACAACCCGCGCCCCTGCGCAGCGGCCTGACCACCGGCAGTTGCGCCACGGCCACCAGCCTCGCCGCCGCACGCCTGCTGCTTGGCGGCGTGGTGGCGGACGCCGTGCAGATCGTGCTGCCCAAGGGCAAACAGGTGCAGATGCGTCTGGAATTCTGTCGTCGGACCGAAGACGGCGCCGAAGCCGGAACCCTCAAGGATGCCGGCGACGATCCCGACGTGACTCACGGCGCCCTGCTCTACTCGCAGGTCAGGCTGTTGACCGAGCCGGGAATCCGCTTCATCGCCGGCAAAGGCGTCGGCACCGTGACCCGTCCGGGTCTGGTGCTGGGCGTTGGCGAACCGGCCATCAATCCGGTGCCGCGCAAGATGATCAGCGATCACCTGATGCTGCTCGCCGCAGAAACCGGCTATCGCGGCGGCTTCGAGGTGACGGTCAATGTCGAGGGCGGCGAAGCCCTGGCGCTGAAGACCATGAACCCGCGCCTGGGCATTCTCGGTGGCTTGTCGATTCTCGGCACCAGCGGAATCGTCCGGCCGTTTTCCTGCGCGGCGTACATCGCCTCGATCCACCAGGGTATCGACGTGGCGAAAACCAATGGCTATCTGCACATCGCCGCCTGCACCGGCAACGCCAGCGAAGACACCATGCGCCGGGTCTACGACCTGCCGGAAATCGCCCTGATCGAAATGGGCGACTTCGTCGGCGCGGTACTCAAACACCTGCGCAAAGTGCCTGTGGATAAACTCAGCCTGTGCGGCGGCTTCGGCAAGATCAGCAAACTGGCGGCGGGGCACATGGATCTGCATTCGCGTCATTCGAGCATCGACCTGCCGCAACTGGCCGGATGGGCGGCGGCAATTGGCGCCGATGATGCCTTGCAACAAGCCATTCGCGAGGCGAACACCAGTCAGCAGGCATTGGCGATGGCCAGTGCGGCGGGTGTTGCACTCGGTGATGAGGTGTGCCGTCATGCCCTGGAATTCGCCCGCAGCGTGGTGCCGGCGCAGGTGCAGGTCGAGGTATTTGCGATTGACCGTCAGGGCGGCATCGTCGGTCATGCGGGAGCGTTTGCATGAAACGGATTCTATTACTGGGCGGCGTCACCGAAGCGCTTGTCATCGCCCGGACGTTGGGGCCGGAGCATATCTACAGCCTGGCCGGGGTGGGCCGGGTACCGACCGATCTGACCTGTCGGGTGCGCGTCGGCGGCTATGGCGGCCCCGAGGGGCTGGCGCAATTCGTTCGCGATGAAGGTATCGGTCTGCTGCTGGACGCGACGCATCCGTACGCCGCGCAAATCAGCCACAACGCCGCCACCGCCGCGCAACTCACCGGCATCCCCTGCTGGGCCCTGCGCCGCCCGGCGTGGCAAGCACAACCGGGCGATGACTGGCGCGAAGTCGCCGACTGGGCCGAACTGATCACCGCCCTCGAACCTTTCCGCCGCCCCCTGTTCACCCTCGGCCGCGAGCCGCTGCAACACCTCGATGAAATCCCCGCGCACCAGTTCTGGACCCTGCGCGCCCTCGACGTTTATCCCGGCAATGAACGCTGCGAAGTCATCGGCGCCCGTGGACCGTTTCTGCTGGAAGATGAGCGGGCATTGTTCGAGCGTCGGCAGATCGACGTGCTGATCAGCAAAAACAGCGGCAGCACCGCGACAGAGCCGAAACTGGAAGTGGCGCGAGAGCTTGGGGTGCCGGTGATAGTGTTGAAGCGGCCGGGGTTGGCGGGGGTTGATCGGGAGTTTTGGACGCTTCAAGAAACACTTGTTGAATTGGAGACGATCAACTCCTGAGGCAAGATCCACGGCTTGCATGATAAGTAACCTATTTGTTACCTTCAGGGCCGACTGTGATCACACTCGAGGAATATCTACAAGAAAACGATTCAAGCCCGTTTGGCCGTTGGATCGACACTTTGAGCGTGCCGGCCGCAGCGAGGGTTTCAAAAGCCTTGGCACGGTTGGAAGCGGGCAACACCTCCAATATCAAGTGGTTCGATGGTCTCGGCGAATACAAAATAAACTGGGGGCCTGGCTATAGAATTTATCTGATACAAGAGGGAAAACGACTGATCATCTTGTTCGGTGGAGGAGATAAATCAACATAGAGACAGGACATCAAACAGGTGAAAGCACTGATAGCTGAATTTCGAACTCGAAAAAAAGCTGAACAGAACCAGAGGTAATTAGATGGCGCTCACTCGAAGCTACAAAATTTCAATTTCAGAGCGTGCACAACGTGATCCCGAATTTGCCCAGGCATTACTGGACGAAGCCGCAACGCTTTTCCTGAATGGTGAGCCAGAAGTTGCCAGGATAATTTTGCGCGACCTTGTCAATGCAACTGTCGGATTCGAAGAGCTTGCAAGGGAAACCGAAAAGCCCAGCAAAAGTCTGCATCGAATGTTGTCCGCCAAAGGCAACCCGAGCATGGACAATCTGGCGAAAATTTTTTCGGTAATCCGAGCTACGCTGGGAGTAGACATGGAGGTTCACGCGGTACCAGTGAACTGAGCGATTGGTTGATGAGATCGCTGCGACACCAAACCGCACGACGCTTTTTTACTTATCGGCCCTGATCAGGCTAAATAGCCACGCCTGATTGCCCACCCTACGGACCTGTCCCATGAACCGACGCCGGCTCGCAATTGCCTGGATCGCCTGCTTCGCAGTGCTGTTCAACATGCTTGCCATGCCGTTGACGGGCGCGATGGCGCAAGCGGCGCAAACGCCGGCCGAGCAGTTGCTGTGGAGCAGTTTCTGCACCGGCAGCGGCACGAAGATGGTGGCGATCGACATCGGCAGCCTCGATCAGAAAGCGCCGCAAAGCGGCGACAACCATTCGACCATGCAGCATTGCTGGTGCTGTTCCGGGTCGGCGCCCGTGGTGGCGTTGCCGGGGCATTCGCCGCAGCTGTATTTCGCGCAATACGAAAGCAATCGCAGCGTGGCGCCCGCCGTGCTGCAAACTCCGACACCGCGCCAGCAATGGCCGAATCTCAATCCCCGCGCTTCCCCTCTGGTCTGATTTGTTCCCGCATTTGACCTGCGTTTCAAATCGTTCTGGAGAACTGCCATGTTGAACAAATTCATCGTCATCGCTGCGCTGTTGCTGCCTGCGTGCTTCGCCCATGCCCACGAATACAAGGCCGGCGAGCTGGAAATCGCCCACCCGTGGTCACAGGAACTGCCACCGAATGCGCCGACCGTTGCCGCGTATTTCATCATTCACAACAACGGCAAGTCTGCTGACCGCTTGCTCAGTGTCGACTCGCCCATCGCCCCGAAAGCCGAGTTGCACGAGCATGTGATGCAGGGCGATCTGATGAAGATGCAACAGGTGCCGAACGTGGCGATCCCGGCCGGTGGAAACGTGACTTTCGCGCCGATGGCCTATCACGTGATGTTGATGAACCCCACCGACCGCAGCCTGCTGAGCGACGGCAAACGCTTCCCGCTGACGATGCACTTCGAGAAGGCCGGTGACGTGACCGTCGAAGTGGCCGTGCAGAAGAAACCTCCGCAGGACATGCCGGAACACACGCACGCCCAGTAACCGTTCCGACAGACCCCGCCCGTGCGCCCGCGCAGCGCCAGGGTATCCGTGCAACGCCGTCAGACCGAATACCTGACACGCGGCAGCTGGATCGCCCTGTTCGCCATGTTGATGATCTTTATCGGCCCGCTGATTTCTCAGTCGATGCCGATGGATCGGCACGCCTCGACATCCATGCCGATGAGCATGGGCATGTCGATGGCCATGCCCGGCATGGATCATTCCGCGCACGCAGCGAAACCCTCGGCCGAACACTGCCCGCCGCAATCTTCGCACCACGTGCTGTGGGAAAAATGCGGCTATTGCAGCCTGCTGTTCAACTGCCCGGCGCTGACCGGCGGCGGCAGTTTTGCCACGTTCAGCATTCCTTTCGTCAGTACCTTCACCCCGCCCTCCCCGCGTCTGGGCCATGCCCGGCAGACCTTCTTCCCCGGCGCCCGCAGCCGCGCCCCGCCCGTCGCAGCGTAAACACTCGCCACTGATTGCACACGGTCGAGAAGACAGCTTCAGGCTGCCGGCCGTGTCGTTTACGACTGTTTGATGGAAATTGTCATGTCCAGGTTTTCTGCTGTCCCACGCCCGGGTTCTGCCCAGGCGTCCTTTGCCCTGAACGAATCGCGCATCCGTTTCAGGCACGCTGCCGCCGTCCTTTGCGGCGTCCTGCTGTCCCCGCTGGTGCTGGCCGATGAGCATGCCGGCCACACCGAAGAGCTGAGCCCGACGGTGATCACCGCCATCGCCCCGAGTTCGCCGCTGACCATCGTCACCAACCCGAAAGACCCGCGCCAACCGGTGCCGGCCAGCGATGGCGGCGACTATCTGAAGACCATTCCCGGCTTCGCCCTGGTACGCAACGGCGGCACCAACGGCGATCCGGTGCTGCGCGGCATGTTCGGTTCGCGCCTGAACATCCTCACCAACGGCAGCATGATGCTCGGCGCCTGCCCCGGCCGGATGGACGCGCCGACCTCGTACATCTCGCCCGAGACCTACGACAGACTCACCGTGATCAAAGGCCCGCAGACCGTGCTCTACGGGCCGGGCGCCTCCGCCGGCACGATCCTCTTTGACCGCGAGCCGGAAAGCTTCGGCGAACTCGGCACCCGAGTGAATGCCAGCGTGCTGGCCGGCTCCAACGGACGCTTCGACAAAGTTGTCGATGCAGCGGCCGGCGGCCCGCTGGGCTACGTGCGGGTGATCGGCAACACCGCGCATTCCGACGACTACCGCGACGGCAACAACGACACCGTCGCCTCGCGCTATGACAAGTGGAACGGCGACGTGGCGCTGGGCTGGACCCCGGACGCCGACACCCTGATCGAACTGACCGCCGGCAAGGGCGACGGCGAAGCGCGCTACGCCGGGCGCGGCATGGACGGATCGCAGTTCCTGCGTGAAAGCCTCGGCCTGCGTTTCGAGAAATCCAACATCACCGACGTGCTGGAGAAGCTCGAGGCGCAGGTCTACTACAACTACGCCGACCATGTAATGGACAACTATACCCTGCGCACGCCGTCCGGCACCGGGATGATGGCCGGTCCCATGGCGTCCAACGTCGACCGCCGCACCCTCGGCGCACGGATCAAGGCGACCTGGCGCTGGGCCGACATCCAGCTGATCACCGGCCTCGACGCGCAGACCAACGAACACCGTCAGCGCAGCGGCATGGGCATCGATACCTACAAGGATCAGCCGTACACCAAGGACGCCGACTTCCATAACTACGGCGTGTTCAGCGAGATGACCTGGTACGCCGCCGACCGTGATCGACTGATCACTGGCGCACGGGTCGACCGCGCCTCTGCCAAAGACTTCCGGCAGACCACCGGTTCGGGAATGATGTCCCGGCCGAACCCGACTGCCGGCGATACCCGCGCCGACACCCTGCCGAGCGGTTTCGTGCGTTACGAGCATGACCTCGCCGACATCCCGACCACGCTTTACGCCGGCCTCGGCCACGCGCAGCGGTTCCCGGATTACTGGGAGCTGTTTTCGCCCAAGTCCGGCCCGGCCGGTTCGGTCAATGCGTTCGATTCGATCAAACCGGAAAAGACCACCCAGATCGACTTCGGCGTGAACTACAAGGACGCCGACCTCGAAGCCTGGGCCTCGGGCTACATCGGCGTGGTGCGCGACTACATCCTGTTCGACTACACCCCGACGAGGATGGGCATGAGCACCTCCCGCGCCGAAAACATCGACGCACGGATCATGGGCGGTGAACTCGGTGCCGCGTACAACCTCACCGACAACTGGAAAGCCGATGCGACCCTGGCCTATGCCTGGGGCAAGAACAGCAGCGACGGCAAGGCCCTGCCGCAGATGCCGCCACTGGATGCCCGTTTCGGTCTGACCTACAGCGAAGACAACTGGAGCGCCGGCGCACTGTGGAGGGTGGTGGCCGCGCAAAACCGGATTGACCAGAACAAGGGCAACGTGGTCGGCAAGGATTACGACAAGAGTTCGGGCTTCGGCGTGTTCTCGCTCAACGGTGCCTACCGGATCAACAAGAACTGGAAGGTCAGCACCGGCGTCGACAACCTGTTCGGCAAGGCTTACGCCGAACACCTGAACCTGGCGGGCAACGCCGGGTTCGGCTACCCGGCCAACGACCCGCAAGCCATCAACGAGCCGGGGCGCACGCTCTGGACCAAGGTGGACATGAGTTTCTGACCCTCAAGGGCACTCGCTCCCCTTGAGGGAGCGAGTGACAACAGACAACCAGAAGATCCAAGCCAAGCGGAGCACTCGTGATGAAACAGCCCAAACCGAATTTCTACAACCTGGCCTGGCGTTGGCATTTTTATGCCGGATTGTTCGTCGCGCCGTTCATGGTGATGCTGGCCCTGACCGGCATCATTTACCTGTTCAAGCCGCAACTCGACTCGCTGATGTACAGCAGCCTGCTGAACGTCCCGGCCGGCCATCACACCGTGCCGGCCGATGACCTGATGCAAAAGGTCAAAAGCGCTTATCCACAAGGCCAGGTCACCCAGTACCTGCCGCCCGCGAACGCCGAACGCAGCGCGCAATTCGTGGTGAAAAATGCCGGTCATGAACTGAACGTGTTCGTCGACCCTTACCACGGCGACATCCTCGGCGAGCAGGATGCCAAGCAGAACCTGCAGGCGCTCGCCCGGGCGATCCACGGCGAACTGATGATCGGCACTGTCGGTGACCGACTCATCGAACTGGCCGCCGGCTGGGGCGTGGTGCTGGTGGTGTCCGGGGTTTTCCTGTGGTGGCCGCGCGGCCAGGCGGCGGGGATTCTGTGGCCACGCCTGAACAGTCGCGGTCGCGTGCTGTGGCGTGATCTGCATGCGGTCACCGGTTTCTGGGGCGCCGCGTTGCTGCTGGTGATGCTGCTCAGCGGCATGACCTGGACCGGCTTCTGGGGCAAGCAGTACGCCCAGGTCTGGAATGTGTTCCCGGCGGCGATGTGGAACAACGTGCCGACCTCCGACGTCGAGGCCGGCAGCCTCAACAACGCCGCCCGCCAGACCGTACCCTGGGCGATGGAAAATACCCCGATGCCGATGTCCGGCGATCACGCCGAACACATGGCCCATGGCGGCATGCAACACGGCCCTGCCGCGCCGATCATCAGCCTGCAGGACGTACAGAACATCGCCGTCGAGCGCAAGGTCGAGCCCGGCTACAGCATCACCCTGCCGACCACCGCCACCGGCGTGTTCACCATCGCCGTGTTCGCCGACGACCCGCGCAACGACGCCACGCTGCATGTCGATCAGTACACCGGCAAGGTGTTGGCCGATGTGCGATTCGAGCACTACGGCGCCGTTGCCCGGGCTACCGAGATCGGCGTGATGCTCCACGAAGGCAAGATGTTCGGCGCCTTCAATCAGATCATCGTGCTGCTGATCTGCCTGATGATCCTGCTCAGTGCCATCAGCGGCGTGGTGATCTGGTGGAAGCGTCGCCCGCAGGGAAAATTCGGCGTCCCGCCGCTGCGCCACGATCTGCCGAAATGGAAAACCGGCGTGGCGATCATGCTGGTGCTGGCGGTGGTGTTTCCGCTCGTGGGGGCTTCGCTGGTGGTGGTATGGCTGCTGGACCGACTGCTGTTGTCGCGTCTGGGCCGGCAAACTGAATCGGCCTCAACTTCATCATGAGACCGGCGAGATGCACGTTTCAGACGAGTCCTTAAACTGGCGGACCTGATATTCGGCCGATTTAAGTGTTACTGTATAACCAGTTTTCAGCTCATTGCCCGCCGCCCATGCTGCGGGCTTTCTTTTGCGCTGACCGGCTGCGGGCAATGGAACGGCCGGATTCACTTCATGGACTTCAAGCTGAACAACACATGACTTCACTGACGCTCGTCGATCTCGCCTGGTCCCCCTTGGGCCATGGACACTGCCATCACCAGTTCCGACTGCGTGACGCGTCGTTGCACGTGGCCGCCGGTGAATTCGTCGGGCTGATCGGACCCAATGGCAGTGGCAAGACCAGCCTGTTGCGCTGTGCCTACCGCTTCAGCCAGCCGGAACATGGTGAGGTCAGGCTCGATCACCACAACGTGTGGAGGCAATCCTCGCGTTGGTGCGCACAACGTATCGCTGTTGTCCTGCAGGAATTCCCCGACACCTTCGGCCTGACGGTCGAAGAAGTGGTCGCCATGGGTCGAACCCCGCACAAGGGCCTGTTCGATGGCGACACGCTGGAAGATCGCCAGCTCGCCACCCAGGCCCTCAAGTCCGTAGGCATGGACGGCTTCGAAGACCACGTATTCGCCACGCTGTCCGGTGGTGAAAAACAGCGGGTGATCCTGGCCCGCGCCCTGACCCAGCAGCCGCAACTGCTGATCCTCGACGAGCCGACCAATCACCTCGATCCGCGCTATCAGCTGGAACTGCTGCAGCGGGTCAAGCGTTTGCAGATCGGCACCCTGGCGAGCATCCACGACCTGAACCTGGCCGCCGCGTTCTGTGACCGCCTGTACGTGATCAATCACGGTCGCATCGTCGCCAGCGGAACGCCGCAAGAAGTGCTGACCATCGAATTGCTGCGCGACGTGTTCGGCGTCGAAGCATTGATCGATCCTCACCCCCTCCACGGCTACCCGCGAATCACCTGGATAACCCGACCATGACTGTGCGTTCCCTGCTTTGCCTCGCTCTGTTGCTGGGCACCACCCACGCCTTCGCCGAGGCCACGAAGTACCCGCTGACGATCCACAGCTGCAACCGCCAGGTGACCTTCAAGCAAGCGCCGAAACACGCGGTCAGCCACGACATCAACATGACCCAAATGATGCTTGCCCTCGGCCTCAAGTCGAAGATGGCCGGCTACAGCGGCGTCAGCGGCTGGAAATCGGTAACGCCGCCAATGCAGAGTCTGCTCGACGGATTGCCGGAACTGGCGGCCAAGTACCCGTCGGTGGAAACGTTGCTCGACGCCAACGTCGATTTCTTCTTCGCCGGCTGGGATTACGGCATGCGCGTCGGCGGCGATCTCACGCCGCAAACCCTGCAACCGCTGGGCATCAACGTCTACGAGCTGACCGAGTCCTGTGCCTTCGTGATGAAGCGACCGGCTGCCACCCTGGACGACACCTACAACGACCTGCGCAACCTCGGCAAAATTTTCGACGTGCAGGATCGCGCCAACGCGCTGATCACCGAGATGCAAAATCAGGTCGCGCAAATCCGCAAAGACCTTCCCGCCGAAAAACCGCGAGTGTTCCTGTACGACAGCGGCGAAGACCGCGCCATGACCTCCGGCCGTCTCGGCATGCCGCAAGCGCTGATCGATGCTGCCGGTGGGCGCAACGTTCTTGATGATGTTGAAGCGAGCTGGACCCGGATCAACTGGGAAACCGTGGTCGAGCGCAATCCGCAGGTGATCGTCATCGTCGACTACAGCGAAATCACCGCTGAGCAGAAGATTGAATTCCTGCTGAAGAACAAGGCCCTGCAATCGGTGGACGCGATCAGGAACCAGCGCTTCATCGTCATTCCTTACGTACAGGCCACGCCGGGGATCGACAACGTGCTGGCGGTTGAAACCCTGGCCAAAGGTTTCCACGGCGCATGATCAATCGTCGTTACGGCTGGCTGCTGCTCGCCCTCGGCGCTGCGTTGCTGGTGTCGTGCGTGGTATCGCTGGGCTTCGGCCCGGCGCGGGTTCCGGTGGACGTGGTGTGGCGGATTCTGCTGCATAAATTGTTCGGTCTTGGCGTGCCGGACTGGAGCGCCGGCCAGGAGCACATCGTCTGGCTGATCCGCGTGCCGCGCATGTTGCTCGGTGCGCTGGTCGGCGCCGGGCTGGCGTTGATCGGCGCGGTGCTGCAAGCGGTGACGCGCAATCCGCTGGCCGATCCTCATCTGCTCGGTGTCACTTCCGGTGCGACCCTCGGCGCAGTGATCGTGGTGCTGCACGTCGGTGAAATCGTCGGTCTGCTGACCTTGCCGATCGCCGCGTTCATCGGCGCATTGGCGAGCATGTTTCTGGTGCTGGGCATCGCCAACCGACGGGGTCGGCTGGACAGTGACCGTCTGCTGCTGTGCGGCGTGGCGGTGTCGTTCGTGATGATGGCGATCGCCAACCTGCTACTGTTCATGGGCGATCACCGGGCCAGTTCGGCCGTGATGTTCTGGATGCTCGGCGGCCTCGGTCTGGCGCGCTGGGAGTTGCTGGCAGCGCCGGCGCTCAGCGTATCGCTCGGGCTGATTCTGCTGATCGGCATGGCCCGTCCGCTGAACGCCTTGATGGCCGGCGAACAGACCGCCGTCACCCTCGGCCTGAATGCCCGGGCGGTGCGTCTGCGGGTGTTCGTGATTGCTTCGTTGATGACCGGGGTGCTGGTGTCGATCAGCGGTTCCATCGGATTCGTCGGGCTGATGGTGCCGCACATCGCCCGGCGTCTGATCGGTGCAGAACATCGGCGCCTGCTGCCGGTGTGCGTGTTGCTCGGCAGTGTGTTTCTGGTGTGGGTCGATGTCGCCGCCCGCACGCTGATCGCCCCCGAAGACCTGCCCATCGGCGTCGCCACAGCAGCCCTCGGCGGACTGTTTTTCATTGGCCTGATGCGCCGCCGCTGAACGCTCGAGGTCGCGCCCCAATCTGGCGCACCCCGCTGCACCCCTGCATGCAACACGTCCCTTCATGGTGCGCTGGATCTGCGCGCAACCGCTCTAAACCGACATTTTCCTGCCCAAACCCGACCGGGCACAGCCCTTGCAAAACAGCCTTCAGTCGTTCGCATCTGCCAACCATAAAAACTTAACGTTCGTGGAGATCGCACAATGAAGCGTCGCAGTTTGATCAAGGCTTTCACACTCACGGCATCCATTGCCGCGATGGGCATGACCTGGACGGTACAGGCCGCCGAGACCATCAAGGTCGGGATTCTGCATTCGTTGTCCGGCACCATGGCGATCTCCGAAACCTCGCTCAAGGACATGGCGTTGATGACCATCGACGAGATCAACGCCAAGGGCGGGGTGAACGGCAAGATGCTCGAACCGGTGGTGGTCGACCCGGCGTCGAACTGGCCGCTGTTCGCGGAAAAGGGCCGGCAGTTGCTGACCCAGGACAAGGTGGCGGTGGTGTTCGGCTGCTGGACCTCGGTGTCGCGCAAATCGGTGCTGCCGGTGTTCGAGGAACTCAACGGTCTGTTGTTCTACCCGGTTCAGTACGAAGGCGAAGAAATGTCGCCGAACGTGTTCTACACCGGCGCCGCGCCGAACCAGCAGGCGATCCCGGCGGTTGAATACCTGATGAGCGAAGAAGGTGGCGGCGCCAAACGCTTCTTCCTGCTCGGCACCGACTACGTCTACCCGCGCACCACCAACAAGATCCTGCGCTCGTTCCTGCACTCCAAAGGCGTGGCGGACAAAGACATCGAAGAGGTCTATACCCCGTTCGGCCACAGCGACTATCAAACCATCGTCGCCAACATCAAAAAATTCTCCGCTGGCGGCAAGACTGCGGTGATCTCCACCGTGAATGGCGACTCCAACGTGCCGTTCTACAAAGAGCTGGCCAACCAGGGCCTGAAGGCCACCGAAGTACCGGTCGTAGCATTCTCGGTGGGCGAAGAAGAACTGCGCGGCATCGACACCAAACCGCTGGTGGGCAATCTCGCGGCGTGGAATTACTTCGAGTCGGTGGAGAACCCGGTGAACAAGCAGTTCGTCGCTGACTGGAAGGCCTACGCGAAGAAACACAACCTGCCGGGTGCCGACAAAGCCGTGACCAACGACCCGATGGAAGCCACGTACGTCGGCATCCACATGTGGGCGCAGGCGGTGGAAAAAGCCAAGTCCACCGACGTCGACAAGGTCCGCGAAGCCCTCGCCGGCCAGACTTTCGCTGCGCCGTCCGGCTACACCCTGACCATGGACAAGACCAACCACCACCTGCACAAACCGGTGATGATCGGCGAGATCCAGAACGACGGTCAGTTCAACGTTGTGTGGCAGACCGAAGGGCCGATCCGTGCGCAGCCGTGGAGCCCGTTCATTCCGGGTAACGACAAGAAGCCGGAATATGCGGTGAAGAGCAACTGAGTTAACCCGCTCAACCTGATCGTTCCCACGTCGAGGCGTCGAACCGTCTGCGTGGGAATGCCTCAATGGACGCTCTGCGTCCGCTTTTGGGACGCGGAGCGTCCCGGGCTGCATTCCCACG
>NZ_LRUN01000005.1 GCF_001679645.1 Pseudomonas bananamidigenes
ATGGTCGGGGTAGGGGGATTCGAACTCCCGACATCCTGCTCCCAAAGCAGCGCGCTCACCGGACTGCGCTATACCCCGATTTGAAATTGGCTCCGTGACCAGGACTCGAACCTGGGACCCAATGATTAACAGTCATTTGCTCTACCGACTGAGCTATCACGGAACTACATATTTCAAGTTACTGCGGTGAAACTTGCAGCTTCTCGACATCGTTTTCGCATCGCTGCGTTCGTGTGTCTGAGGCGCGCCATTCTACAACCTGGATCACCTTTGTCAACCCCCAAATCGCTTTCAAGTTAATGATTTGCAACTTGTTTCGGATTTCAGCTCAGTGAGCTGAGACCCTGTGGGTGACTGACTGCGGGGCGCACTTTACAAGCCTTTTCCTTAGAGTTCAACAGCCTGGCGAAAAAAAAGGCCTCGCAGTGCGAGGCCTTCCAGTTTCAGTATCAGTTGAACGTGATCTCGTCGTTCTCCACGACACCGGTTGCAGTTTCGCCAGGCAGGAAACGCCCCGACAGAATCAACTGCGCCAACGGGTTCTCGATCCAGCGCTGGATCGCACGCTTCAACGGCCGTGCGCCATAGACCGGGTCGTAGCCGACGGCAATCAGCTTGTCCATCGCCTCCGGACTGAGCTCCAGCTTCAGTTCGCGCTCGGCCAGACGGCTGCGCAGACGACCCAGCTGGATCTCGGTAATGCCCGCGATCTGATCCCGAGCCAATGGTTCGAAGATCACCACTTCGTCGACCCGGTTGATGAACTCCGGACGGAAGTGCGTGGAAATCGCATCCATCACCGCTGCACGTTGTGCCTCACGATCGCCGACCAGTTCCTGAATCTGCATCGAACCCAGGTTGGAGGTCATGACGATTACGGTATTGCGAAAATCCACCGTACGCCCGTGGCTGTCGGTCAGACGACCATCCTCCAGCACCTGCAGCAAAATGTTGAACACGTCCGGGTGGGCCTTCTCGACTTCGTCCAGCAGGATCACCGAGTAAGGCTTGCGCCGTACCGCCTCGGTCAGGTAACCGCCCTCTTCGTAACCGACGTAGCCTGGCGGCGCACCGATCAGACGCGCCACGGAGTGTTTCTCCATGAACTCGGACATGTCGATCCGCACCATCGCCTCTTCAGTATCGAAGAGGAATTCCGCCAATGCCTTGCACAGTTCGGTTTTACCGACGCCGGTCGGGCCGAGGAACATGAACGAGCCACTCGGACGGTTCGGGTCGGCCAATCCGGCACGAGAACGCCGCACCGCGTTGGCCACGGCGACCACCGCTTCATCCTGACCGATCACGCGTTGATGCAACAGGCTTTCCATCTTCATCAGCTTGTCGCGCTCGCCTTCGAGCATTTTCGACACGGGAATGCCGGTCCACTTCGAGACGACTTCGGCGATTTCCTCTTCGGTCACCTTGCTGCGCAGCAACTGGTTTTCGGCCTTGCCATGCTGGTCGACCATTTGCAGGCTGCGTTCCAGATCCGGGATCACCCCGTACTGCAACTCGGCCATGCGGTTGAGGTCGCCTTTGCGGCGCGCAGCTTCCAGTTCCTGACGGGACTGTTCGATCTTCTGCTGAATCTGCGCAGAACCCTGCACCTCGGCTTTTTCCGAGTTCCAGATTTCCTCCAGATCCGAATACTCACGCTCGTGGCGATCGATTTCTTCCTGGAGCTTTTCCAGACGTTTCTTCGCCGCGTCATCGCTTTCTTTCTTCAGCGCCTGGGATTCGACTTTCAGTTGAATCAGGCGACGCTCCAGACGATCCAGCACTTCCGGCTTGGAGTCGATTTCCATGCGGATGCGGCTGGCGGCTTCGTCGATCAGGTCGATCGCCTTGTCAGGCAGCTGCCGATCGGTAATGTAGCGATGGCTGAGCCTGGCCGCCGCGATGATCGCGCCGTCGGTGATCGCCACCTTGTGGTGAACCTCGTAACGCTCCTTGAGGCCACGCAGGATCGCGATGGTGTCTTCTTCGCTCGGCTCGTCCACCAGCACTTTCTGGAAGCGCCGCTCGAGGGCTGCGTCCTTCTCTATGTATTGGCGGTACTCGTTGAGCGTGGTCGCACCGACGCAATGCAATTCGCCACGGGCCAGAGCCGGCTTGAGCATGTTGCCGGCGTCCATCGAGCCTTCGCCCTTCCCGGCGCCGACCATGGTGTGCAACTCGTCGATAAACAGAATGATCTGCCCTTCCTGCTTCGACAATTCGTTGAGCAGCGCCTTCAGGCGTTCTTCGAACTCGCCGCGATACTTGGCGCCGGCAATCAGCGCCCCCATATCGAGGGACAACAGACGTTTGCCGCGCAGGCCATCCGGCACTTCACCATTGATGATGCGCTGGGCCAGACCTTCGGCAATCGCGGTTTTACCCACGCCAGGCTCGCCGATCAGCACCGGGTTGTTCTTGGTCCGGCGTTGCAGCACCTGAATGGTGCGACGGATTTCATCGTCACGGCCGATCACCGGATCGAGCTTGCCGTCTTCGGCACGTTTGGTCAGGTCGACCGTGTATTTATCCAGGGCCTGCCGCGATTCTTCGTGGTTGGCGTCGTTGACCGCCTCGCCACCGCGCAGGTTGTTGATGGCGTTTTCCAGCGCCTTTTTGCTCACGCCCTGGCCGAGCAGCAACTTGCCGAGTTTGCTGTTTTCGTCCATCGCGGCGAGCAGCACCAGTTCACTGGAAATGAACTGGTCACCTTTCTGCTGAGCCAGACGGTCGGCCTGGTTGAGCAGACGCGCCAGATCCTGCGACATGTTCACGTCGCCGGTCGGGTTCTGGATTTTCGGTAATTGATCGAGCTCTTTGGTCAGCTCTTTACGCAGGCTGTTGACATCGAAGCCCACCTGCATCAACAGGGGCTTGATCGAACCACCCTGCTGATCAAGCATGGCTTGCATCAAGTGCGCCGGCTCGATGGCCGGATGATCGTGGCCGACAGCCAGGGATTGGGCATCGGACAGCGCCAACTGTAATTTGCTGGTTAAACGGTCTATACGCATGGGTCACCTTCCTTTTGAGCAGGCCGGACCTAAAAAACCATCCTGAATAAAGAAACCTGCCAGATACCGCTATAGATGCGGTCGATTCTGGAAGATTCAAGCGTCAGGGAGTTGATGCAGATCAGACAAGCTTAGCGGGCGCCGGGCGACTCAAGCCAGATAAGGGAGGCGAAGCGACCGGTGCGCGATGCACGGCGATAAGAGAAGAAGCGCGGATCGGTCACGGTACAGAAACCGCCGCCATAAACAGCAGTGACACCGCGAACCGCCAGACGCAGCCGCGCCAGCTTATAGATGTCGGCCATGAACTTGCCCGCGTTGTGGCTCGGGACAAAAGCTGTCTCGGCTTCGGGCAGTTGATCGATGAAGACTTCCCGGACTTCCGGGCCGACTTCGAAGGCTTGCGGGCCGATGGCCGGTCCGAGCCAGACCAGAATGTCTTCAGTCGGCACATCCAGGCTATCGAGGGAGGCTTCCAGCACGCCGGCCGCCAGCCCACGCCAACCGGCATGCGCCGCAGCAACGCGAGTACCGTCACGGTCGCAGAACAGCGCCGGCAGGCAATCGGCGGTCATTGCCGCACACGCGATACCGGGTGTTGCCGTCCAGCTGGCATCTGCCGTGGCCACCACGGACGGATCGGCATGCGCCACGTCCGTTCCGTGGACTTGCTGCAACCACGCAGGTTTTATAGAGAAGTACTCGGTCAGACGCCGACGGTTTTCGGCGACCGCTTGGGGGCTGTCATCCACATGATCGCCCAGATTGAGACTGTCGAACGGCGCCTCGCTGACACCACCCTCACGGGTGGTGACACAGGCCTTGACGCTGGCCGGCGCGGGCCAGTCCGGCGTCAGCCAGTTCATCCGACGAAAGCCTCGCGATCCTGCTTGAGCAGGGTCAGCAGCCAGACCAGATCTTCCGGCAACGGCGATTCCCAGCTCATGCGCTCACCGGTGGTCGGGTGATCCAGCTCCAGGAACCGCGCGTGCAGCGCCTGACGCGGGAAGTGCTTGAGGGACTCGACCATGGTCGGGCTCGCCGCCGGCGGGATGCGGAAACGACCGCCGTAGGCCGGGTCGCCGACCAACGGAAAGTTGATGTGCGCCATGTGTACGCGGATCTGGTGAGTACGACCCGTCTCCAGCTTCACCCGCACGTGGGTGTGGGAACGGAAACGCTCCAGCACACGGTAATGGCTGACGGCAGGCTTGCCGCCTTCCATCACTGCCATGCGCTGGCGCTGCTGGCCGTGACGACCGATAGGTGCATTGATCTTGCCGCCGGCCGTCACCACGCCGATCACGATGCATTCGTAGATCCGGCTGACACTGCGGCTTTGCAACTGCGCGACCAGTTTGGTCTGCGCCTGGATGGTCTTGGCCACCACCATCAGACCGGTGGTGTCCTTGTCCAGACGATGCACGATGCCGGCGCGCGGGACATTGATGATGTCCGGCACATGGTGCAGCAAGGCGTTGAGCAAGGTGCCGTCGGCATGGCCGGCAGCCGGGTGCACCACCAGGCCTGCCGGCTTGTTGATGACCAGAATGTCGTCGTCTTCGTAGACGATATCGAGCTCGATGTCCTGGGCGACCCATTCACCCTGGGCCTCCTGCTCGGCGGTCAGTTCAAGGACGGCACCGCCATGAACGATGTCGCGCGGGCGGATGACCGCCCCGTCCACAGTCAGGCGACCTTCTTTGATCCAGGCGGAAAGGCGCGAGCGGGAGTGCTCGGCGAAGAGTTGGGCGGCGACTTGATCGAGGCGTTGGCCGCCCAATTCGGACGGCACCTCTGCGCGAAGTTCAATTTTATCGGACATGCTCGGACTGGGCGTCGGCTACAGCCTTTGGTTTCGGCTGCGCGCTTGTGGTTAAATACGGCGTCTTTTGCCCCGGGGCTTTTCAACGGGGCGCTCATCATAACAGGACGGCCCCGCCCAAGACAGCGGCCGTCATAGGGACGCAAGCCGCCATGCAAGTGAAACACCTGCTGCTGATCGCCATCCTCGCATTGACCGCCGCTTGCTCATCGAAGGAAGTCGTTGACGAAAACCTGAGCGAAACCGAGCTGTACCAGCAGGCTCAAAAGGACCTGGACAACAACAGTTATACCAGCGCCACCGCCAAGCTGAAGGCTCTTGAGTCGCGCTATCCGTTCGGTCGCTACGCGGATCAGGCACAGCTCGAACTGATTTATGCCAACTACAAGAACTCGGAGCCGGAAGCTGCAAAATCCGCTGCCGAGCGCTTCATTCGTCTGCATCCACAGCATCCGAACGTCGACTACGCCTACTACCTCAAGGGTCTGACCTCGTTCGACCAGGACGTCGGCCTGCTGGCGCGCTTCCTGCCGCTGGACATGACCAAGCGTGACCCGGGCGCTGCCCGCGACTCCTACAACGAGTTCGCCCAGCTGACCAGCCGCTATCCCAACAGCCGCTACGCGCCGGACGCCAAGCAGCGCATGATCTACCTGCGCAACCTGCTGGCCGCCTACGAAATCCACGTGGCCGACTACTACCTGACCCGTCAGGCCTACGTCGCCGCAGCGAACCGTGGCCGCTATGTCGTGGAAAACTTCCAGGAAACCCCGTCGGTCGGCGACGGCCTGGCGGTCATGACCGAAGCCTACCAGCGTCTGCATCTGGACGAGCTGGCAGCCACCAGTCTGGAAACCCTGAAACTCAACTACCCGAACCACCCGAGCCTGAAAGACGGCCAGTTCGTACCGTCGGTGGCCGAAGCCGACAACCGTTCGTGGCTGAGCAAGGCGACTCTGGGTCTGATCGAGTCCCGTCCACCGCTGCCACCGGGAGAAACCCGCGCCAACCAGGACGTGCAGAAGCAGTTCCAGGACGCGAAAGACGCGATCCCGAACGAGCTCAAGCCCAAAGACGAAAACGGCGAAGTGATCGAGCCGCCGGAAACCGAGTCGAGCAACACCGACCGTTCCTGGTTCAGCTACATGACCTTTGGTCTGTTCGACTGATCAACTCAGTGATGTTGAAAAAAGGGAGATCTTCGGATCTCCCTTTTTCATTGCCACATTTTATTACGCTGTGCGCCTGTCGAGTCCTTGGCTAAACTGCCGGATCATCAGCCAAAAAGCCGCCCATCATGCTTCGTTTACTCTTCTGGATCGCCCTGATCGCTGCCGCCGTCTGGCTCTGGCGCAAACTCAAGGCCCCCGTCGCACCTGCGCCCTCCTCCCGCGAACAGGATGCCGCACCGATGGTGCGCTGCGCCCACTGCGGCGTGCATCTGCCCCGCGACCGTGCGCTGAACCTGCAACAACAGTGGTATTGCAGCCAGGCTCATCTCGAGCAAGGCCCCGGCTCCAGTGCTCGCTGAGGCCACCAGCGCCACTCGCAAACAGGCCCAGCGACTGCTGCGCCTTTATCACCTCTACCGTTTAAGCGTCGGCATCACCCTCGTGCTGCTGATCTCCAGCAACATGGACAACCGCCTGCTGACGTCAGCCGATGACGAGTTGCTGCGCAATGGCAGCTGGTTGTACCTGGTGCTGAACATCCTGCTGGTGGTGTTTCTGGAAAACATCCGCCGCCCCGCCCAGCTGTTCGGTCTGGCACTGGTCGACATCCTGCTGCTGTGCGGGCTGTTCTACGCCGCTGGCGGCGTCGCGAGCCCGGTCGGCAATCTGCTGATCGTCTCGGTGGCGATCAGCAACACCCTGCTGCGAAGAAGAATCGGCCTGTTGATCGCGGCCATCGGCGCGCTCGGCATCGTCGGTCTGAGTTTTTTGCAGAGTTTCGACCATCCGTTGAGCGCCAATGACTATCTGCAAGCCGGCACCCTTGGCGCTCTGTGTTTTGCCGGTTCGCTCATGGTGCAGGGGCTGATCCGCCGTCTCGAAGTCAGCGAGACGCTCGCCGAGCAACGGGCCAGTGAAGTGGTCAGTCTCGAGGCCCTCAATGCCCTGATTCTGCAACGCATGCGCACCGGCATTCTGGTACTTGATGAGCAACGCCGGATACAACTGGCCAACCACAGCGCCCGGACGCTGCTGGCGCAGTCGCCTTTGGAAGGCCAGTTGATCGACGAGTATTCGACCGCGCTGGTCGAGCGTCTGAATCTGTGGCTGAACAATCCGGCCCTGCGCCCGCAAAGCCTGAAAATCGCAGCCAACGGCCTGGAGCTGCAACCGAGCTTCATCGCACTGGAACAGAGCCCGAACCGCCAGACCCTGGTGTTTCTCGAGGATCTCGCGCAGATCTCTCAACAGGCCCAGCAGCTGAAACTCGCCGCACTCGGGCGTCTGACCGCCGGTATCGCCCACGAGATCCGCAATCCGCTGGGTGCCATCAGCCATGCAGCGCAGCTGCTGCAGGAATCCGAGGAACTCGACGGCGCAGACCGGCGTCTGACGCAGATCATCCAGGATCACTCCCAGCGCATGAACCGAGTCATTGAAAACGTCCTGCAACTGTCCCGCCGCCAGCAGAGCGCGCCGCAGCGGCTGGACCTCGCGCCCTGGCTGACGCAGTTCGTCGCCGAAGCCCGGGAACAGGCCGGCGAACGTCAGCGGATTCATTTGCGGATCGACAGCGGGGACTTCCGCACGCTGATGGATCCTGGCCAGTTGACGCAAATTCTCGACAATCTGTTGCGCAACGGCTGGCGACACAGCGCCCTGCTGCACGATCCGGCCGAAGTCTGGCTGACACTGTTCATCGACCGCGAAAGCCAGCTGGCCGTGCTCGAAGTGCAGGATAACGGCCCAGGCGTGGCGCCGGATCAGCAGTCGCATCTGTTCGAACCCTTCTTCACCACCAGCAGCCAGGGCACCGGCCTTGGGCTTTATCTGTCCCGTGAGCTGTGCGAAAGCAACCAGGCCCGCCTAGACTTCAAACCACGCCAAGGCGGCGGCTGCTTTCGCATCACCTTTGCTCATGGACGGAAACAAAGTTGAACACGAGCCCACGGCAAAAAATCCTCATCGTCGACGACGAACCGGATATCCGCGAACTCCTGGAAATAACCCTGGGACGGATGAAACTCGACACTTTCAGCGCTCGCAACCTCGGCGAAGCGCAGGCCCTGCTGCGTCGCGACACATTCGATCTGTGCCTGACCGACATGCGCCTGCCGGATGGCACCGGGCTGGAGCTGGTTCAGCACATCCAGCAACGCCACCCGCAATTGCCGGTGGCGATGATCACCGCCTATGGCAGCCTGGAAACCGCGATCAACGCACTGAAAGCCGGCGCTTTCGACTTCCTCACCAAACCGGTGGACCTCGCTCGCCTGCGCGAACTGGTCACAACCGCGCTGCGCATGCCGGCGACAGGCAACGTCTGCACGTCAATCGATCGCCGGTTGCTGGGTGACTCGTTGCCGATGCGCAATCTGCGCAATCAAATCGACAAACTGGCCCGAAGTCAGGCGCCGGTCTACATCAGCGGGGAGTCCGGCAGCGGCAAGGAACTGGCCGCCCGCCTGATTCATGAACAGGGGCCACGTGCCAGCCGGCCATTCGTACCGGTGAATTGCGGGGCGATTGCTTCGGAATTGATGGAAAGCGAATTTTTCGGTCACCGCAAAGGCAGTTTCACCGGCGCGGTTGACGACAAGCCAGGGCTGTTCCAGGCTGCCCATGGCGGTACGCTGTTTCTCGATGAAGTGGCGGACTTGCCGCTGTCGATGCAGGTCAAGCTGCTGCGGGCGATCCAGGAAAAAGCCGTACGCAGCATCGGCGGCCAGCAGGAAACCGTGGTCGATGTGCGCATTCTCTGCGCCACCCACAAGGACCTGGACGCCGAAGTCGCTGCCGAGCGCTTTCGCCAGGATCTGTATTACCGGCTGAACGTGATCGAATTGCGTGTGCCTTCCCTGCGCGAACGTCGTGACGATATCGAGGCGTTGGCCAGCCATATGCTCAAGCGTCTGGCGAACGGTACCGGCCAACCGGCTGCGCGCTTGCATCCACAAGCGTTGGAGGCATTGAAGAACTACCGTTTCCCGGGAAATGTGCGAGAACTCGAGAATGTCCTCGAACGTGCGCACACCCTGTGCGAAAACCGCGTGATCGAGGCCGACGACCTGCGTCTGAGCGAGGGCAATTGCGCAGTCGAGGGCGGTATGGCCGATCTCACGCAGATCGACAACCTGGAAGCCTATCTTGAGAACGTCGAACGCAAACTGATTCTGCAGGCGCTGGAAGAAACCCGCTGGAACCGTACCGCAGCGGCCCAGCGGTTGAATCTGTCGTTTCGCTCGATGCGCTATCGACTGAAGAAACTGGGCCTGGATTAAGGGCCCCTTCGCGGGCAAGCCCGCGAAAGCGATTTGTCAGTCATCAGAAGAGAAACTGACTAGATACGCCCGGTCGGGGCATAAGGCGCCGGATCGATGATCGGCGCTCGCCCCAGCATCACATCGGCAAACAGCTGACAGGAGGCCGGTGCCAGCACCAATCCGTTGCGATAGTGCCCGCAGTTGAGCCACAAACCATCGAATCCGGGCACCCGTCCAATATAGGGAATGCCTTCCGGCGAGCCCGGACGCAACCCGGCCCAGTGCCCCACCACTTCGGCATCCGCCAGCGCCGGCAACAACTCGACCGCCGAGGCCTTGAGGCTTTCCAGTGCAGGGCCGGTCGGGGTCTTGTCGAAACCTTCGTGTTCCAGCGTACTGCCGATCAGGATATGCCCGTCCCGTCGCGGAATCGCATATCGCCCCTTGGCCAGCACCATGCTCGGAAGGAAGTCCGCCGCGCACTTGTAGAGAATCATCTGGCCCTTGACCGGCTCCACCGGCAGCGAAAGATTCAGCGTCTTGAGCAGCTCACCGCTCCACGCCCCCGCCGTCAGCACCACCTGATCGCCGTTGATCACGCCCTTCGAGGTATCCACACCGACAACCCGTTCGCCCTCCCGGACAAACCCGCTGACCTCGCACTGCTCGTGAATCGTCACGTTCGGCAGTGCCTGCAACGCCGCTTTCAAGGACTTCACCAACCGCGGATTGCGCACGTTCGCCACGTCAGCCATGTAGATCGCCCGGGAGAATCCACCGCCAAGCACCGGCACCGCATCATGGGCCGCGGAGATATCCACAGCCCGCAACGGACGTTTTTCCCGCTCGGCCCAGGCCAGCGCTTCGGCTTCGTCATCCAGATCCAGCCAGTACAGGCCGGTGGTATGAACTTCAGGATCGACGCCGGTATCGGCAAACAACCGCTCGCCCAGCTGTGGATAAAAATCCTGTGACCAGTGCGCCAGCGCCGTGACCGCCGGGCTATAGCGCCACGGATAAAGAGGGGAAACGATACCACCGCCGGCCCAAGAGGACTCCCGGCCCACGTTCGAACGATCCAGCAGCACTACGCTGCGTACTTCGGAGGCGAGGTTGTACGCGGTCAGCAGGCCAATCACCCCGCCACCGACGATCACCACTTGCTGTTGCCTGGTCATGTTTGTTCCAACTGTAAAAAAGACAGCGGGTGCAAAAGGCACCCGAATGAATGCGCCTCAGCGGCCCCAGCAATCCTTGGTGGCGAGCCCGGCTGTCGCGTTGACCATGCTGCGCACACCCGTGTTGGTGAGGGTGAAGTCGCCGCACTTGTCGCCGGCCATGGTCGTGCCGGCCTTGCGGGTAGCGGTCAGCAGATAAGTCTGGTCAGCGATGGTCGGGGTGATGGTATAGAAATCATTGCCCGTGCTGAGCCCGGTGACACCGGTGTAAACGTTGTTCCGGGTGTAGAAGCGTTCGAGGATCTGCGCCTGCTCGTTCAGCAGCGAGGCCACTTCGGCGCGGCGCCCCTTCTTCAGGTATTCGGTATAGCTCGGTGCGGCAATGGTGATGATGATCCCGATGATCGCAATCACGATCATGATTTCGATCAGGGTGAAACCTCGGATGGATCTGCGCATGCCTCAACTCTCGCTTACTGTATTTGTCGCCACATGATACGACGGCTGCCACCGCCGGATTTTTCCACCAGGGTGGTGATCCCGCCACTGGAATCGTTCACGATCTTGCGTGATGCGCCGTTGACGATGGCGTTCAAGGTAGGAATGCCACCACTGAACACCACACCGCTGGAAATCGTGTCATTGGTGTCGACCACGCCGTCGGCGTTGGTGTCGAGGACCGCATAGTTGAGCATCTTACCGCTGAATGCATCGAGTTCGACCAGTTTGCCGGTACCGAAGCTGGAACACGGGTCGGTGGTATCGACACTGGCGGTGGTGAATACGATGCGCCCCAGCACCAGGCTGGCCTGGTTGATCACCCGTTCGCCGGTCAATACGTTGTTGTACACCAATGGCAGATACCAGCCCTTCTCCGCAGGATAAGTGGTGTCGTTCTGGGTCGTGGTAATGAACTGCCCAGAACTGCCCGAGAACACACCGGTGATGGCCTGCGCCTGCAAACTGCTGACCGTCAGTTGTCCCGAGCCGCCATCGGCATCCCACACCGAGTAGAACGCCTGCAGATCCTTGTTGGTCTTGTCGGCGGTTTCGTTGAATTTGCCGGTACCGAAGAAGATCTGTTTTCCCCCCAATGAATTGTCCGCGAGCAACGGCTGCGCCGTGATCGGTTGCGTCGTGCCGCCCGCCGTGGTGAACAGTGGCTTGCCGGAAAACGCCACGCCCCAGCTGTCGGTGGTGGTCGCACTCAGGTCGAACTTCCACAGGCGGCCCTTCAAATCCCCGCCGTATGCAGCCTGCACCACGTTCTGCGAATTGACCTTGAGCTTCACCGAGGACAGTCCGTTGGTGGTTTCGGTATTGTCGATGACGATTTTCTTGATCAACGAACCGTCGCGCACGTCCAGTACATACAACGCTGCCACCCCCGAATTGCTGCCGTAGCCGTTGGCGATGAAAGCCGCCCAGCGACCATCGGCCAAGCGTGCCACTTCCGGACGGGCATAGGCATAACCCAGATCATTGAAAACGTTCGTGGTGCTGGCAGTGGCCGGTGCGCTGACTTCCCACAGTGCATTGAGAATGTTCCCCGCCGAGGCGTCGAACAATTGCAACGCATAGAACGTCTTGCCACCGGCCCCGGTGCCGCCGATGGCGAGGGTCTTCCAGGCTGTGCCGAATTGGGCGTCGTAGACACCGACCTGCCCGTCCACCAGAAACTTGTGGCTGACGCCGTTGATGTAGTTGGGGTCGGCGATCAATCGCAGCGACGGCAGGACGCTCGACGGCATGTAGGCATAACGCCGGGTGCCGTTGGCCGGGTTGATCACGCTGACGAACCCGTCGTTGCCGTTGACCACCAGATTGGCGTTCATGTTCGCAGCCTTGGTGGTCAGGTAGCTGGTGTAGGTGGTGTCGCCCGAGAGATCGGAAGCGGTCTTGTCCGAGGGCGAAGCCAGCACCAGCGGCGAATTGATGATGTCGCCCAGCAAAACACTGCGAACCTTGAGCCCGGTCTTGTTGGTGCCCTTGCTCCACTCCACCAGATCGTTGCCACTGATACCGGTGGGCAGACTCTGGCCCAGCGTTGTCTGCTGAGCCGCAGAGAAGTTGCCGTAAGCCAGCGTTACCGCCGCGTTGCTCAAGGTATTCCACGATTGATAGATCGGTGCCGTGGCGCCAGGGACGATGGCGGTGTCGGTCGTCCACAGCACCGTCGAGGTGTTGACCGTCCCGCTCGAGGTGAAACCGAAGGACTTGATGGTGCCGCGCCAGTCCCGGGGATCGTAACTGGTCTGGAAATAGCTGCTGCCGCTCACCAGCGTCGTACCACTGGTCACGCCACTGCCGCCGGAACCGGCCTTGGAAGTGATGTCGCTCAAGGCCGCCGACAGTGCGGTGTTGAGTCCGGCACTGTCGGTGGCCTGGTAGTACCTGCCCTGCCCGTACGCCGCCGCGTCCGACAGCATGTCGTTATCGGCGGTGAAACCGACGGTATAGGTGTTCATGTTCTGCTTGGGGAAATCCACCGCGTTCCAGCTCTTGCCAGCCGCATCCGTACCGGACGAACGCATGTCGATGTCGAAGGCGAACTTGGCGATGTCGTCCAGGTACAGCGTGTCACCCTCGTTGTCACCGTTGAGGTTGTTCCCGTCATTGTTGATACCGTCCCAGTTCGGCAGGCGGCTGCCGCCCAGCGGGTCGTTGGTGGGGAACGTGCGGTCGTAGGTCGGCAGACCGTCGGTAATCACTACCCCGTAGTTTTTCTGGCAGCGGTACTGGATCGGACTGGTGTAGGTGCTGGGCGTGGAGTTGTAGTACGGCGCCATGCCACGCATGTAGCGGGTGATTTCGTAATAGGTCTCCGCCAATGGCGTATTGGCCACGGCGCTCAAGCCGCTGATCGCGGAGATCAGTCCGTTGTAGTTGCTGTCGGCCTGAGCCTGGGTCACGCTGCCGCTGACGGGTGCCAGGTCGCTGATGGATCGGGCGATGTAGCCGCCGTTACCCGGGTTGTTGCTGGTGGCCGCGTTGAAGGTCGACAAGCCGAAACGCAGGTTACGGTTGCTGGTCACCAGGGCGGTGGAAACGTTGCGCGCGACGTTGATCCGGTAGTCGTTGGGAATCGCACCCGTGGTGAAGTCGCGGGTGCCGTTGCTGATGGCCAGGCCGACCACGTAGGAAATGTAATCCCCGTTGTATCGGGTATTGCCGCCTCCCACCGGATCCGGCAGCTTCAGGCACAGTGGCGTCAGGCTGTTGTTGTAGAACGCGAAGGCGCCACCGGAACAGCCTGAGGTCGGCAGGCTCGACAGAAATATCGGGTCGCCGGTGATGGCTGTGGAACTCAGGCACAAACCAATCACGGCGTTGCACTGTCGGGCCGGTGTGCGAGTGACCGTGGGATCGAAGCCCGCGGCGTAAATGATGCTGTTCATGCTGCCCGAGTCGTCGATCAGCAGGATGACATTCGGTGGCACGGCGGCGGCACTGAGCAAGGGCGAATCCGACGGCGTGAACGCATAGGCCGGTGCGGCCAGATATAACCCCGCAAGCAATCCCGCGAACCACGACCACCTGCCAGAGCGTCGTTCAGTACTTCGCATAGACACTCTCCACCACACTGCGTGAACTGCCGGCGATGCCGACCGCCGTGACCCGGTACAGCGTCGCCGAGGTATTGCTCGGGACGTTCACCGCAGTGAGCGTGGTGCCGATGTTCTGTACCCCGTAGAAACCGCTGCCGGCAGCGATCCAGGTCACCCCGGACGTCGAATTGAACCCCGCCGCACTGACCACCGATGACTCCGCCGGCGGTGCGCACTGGGTGACATTGGCACACACCGCCAGCGAATAGCTGCTCAGTTGCACCGCACTTTCACCGATTCGCAGCGCCGCCTCGGCGGTCTGGAACGACTGATTGCGCAGGCTCACGCTGCCGGCCATCTTTTCCTGCAGGTTGGCGCTCTGCATCGATGACAGGCCGATCACCGTCAGGAGCAGCAGAAACACCAGGCTGACCAGCAGCACCATGCCACGCTGGGTTCTTCGTTGATGCAGAGAAACATTCATCCGCCGGCCCTCACTGCAAGCGGTTGCGCAGAGCGGCAACCACATTGAAGGTCTGGTTGGCGACCCGGTTGTTCGGGTCGGTAAGGGTCAGGGTCAGGCGTACGCTGCGGATCCGTGCCGGATCGCCGGGGTTGCTGCTGTAGGTCGAGGCAGAGACATCCGTCGCCGAAGCGGCGAGCCCGAACATCACCGTAAATGCACTGACGTTGTTCACCAATACCTGCTGGGTCGGCGTACCGCTGCCGGTGCCCATCAGAATCTGGTTGTTGCTGAAGCTGTAGATCAGACGGCGGATCGGGAATGCGATTTGCCCGGCCGCCGGCGTCTGCAGGTTGCTGTAGGCCGTTGCGCTGTTGCGGCAATCGGAAACCACCGTCCAGGTCGGTGTTCCGCCGCCATTGCCGACGTCGGCGGTGACCAGCGTCAACTTGAGATTGGTGTTGTCCCAACTGATCGGCGTGATCTGTGCGGCGTTGAAATCACCGCCGGTGCTGGAGTCGGTAATGGTCCCGAGGCAGCCGAACATCCCGACCATGCGAATTTCCTGAATCATCTTGCTCAGCACGAACCGGGCATCTTCCTGCATGGCCGCAGAGGTGTTCTGGCTGACATAGGTGTTTTTCGCCGCCAGAAATGTCTGCACGACGCCCAGCACGATAATCAGCCCCAGCGCCAGGGCGATGAGCATTTCGATCAGACCGAAACCCCGGTTATGGCGCTTCATGGCGACGCCACCGGATCGACCGTGGCCCGGCTGGTCAGGACAAAACTGCGCGGGGCGCTCGCGGTGTTGGCGGCCCGCGAGTCACTCCAGTTGATGGTGATGGTGTACACCCGCTGGTTCAGGGTGATGCTGCCGGTGGCGGTCGGTCCGCCGAAATTGACGATATTGGTGGTGAAGTCATAGAGATCCTGATCCCGGGTGACGTTCAGGTTGCCCGCGGTCGGCGGCGTCACGGTGTAATCGGCGCCGGAGTTGGCACGAATGCGGTCCATCATGTCGTAGGCGATGAAACTGGCCTGACTGGTCATCCGCGAGCTGTCGGTGTATTTCAGCGCATTGAGCTGAACCGCCGCCGCCCCCAGCAAGCCGACCGTCAGCACCAGCAATGCCACGAGGATTTCGATCAGCGACATGCCTTCCTGTGCAACTCTGCTCCCTGCCCTCATCCGCAGCTTCCACCCGATTGAATTCGTCCGTTCAGACACACGTTCAGCGTCCTGCTTTGGGTTCCCAGCGTATAGCTGAACACCACCGCCGTGGACGGTGCCGCCAGCCCCCCCAGATTGTTGAAATCCAGCGCGTTTACTCCTGAGGTTAGCGTCAGAGTGGCGCCGCTGCTCATCGCTGGAACAACCCGCAATACATTGGCCGAAGTGCCAGTACTGTCGTAGACCGACAATTCGCCGGTCCAGACGCTGCCCCCGGCCGTCGGGCGCAAACGGATGGTGGTCCCGCGATCGATGGCCTCCAGTCGTGCATAGTTGAGCGCCCGCTGCAGGTCGCCGACTTCGGTATCGGCCTTGCTGCCCTGTATCGATCGGGTAAAAGCCGGTACCGCCATCGTGATCAGGATCACAACCAACGCGACCGCCACCAGCAACTCGATCAGCGTGAAACCTTTTGTACGATGATCCATCGATGCCCTCCGTTGCCGTCGGCTATACCTGCCCTGTAAACCTAGAACATTCGACCGGGTTACGTCGGTTGATTTGCCCTGCCCGGCGCACGGATCGCGTCGCACACCCCGCTTCAAGGAGGAAATGCTCATGCCGCAACAGGGATTCAGTCTGGTCGAACTGCTCATGGGACTGGCGATCGGCGCGATTGTTCTGTCACTGGTCAGTCCGGCGCTCGCCACGCTGAAGGAGTCGAACCATCGGCAGCAGGCCGCCGAGTCACTGATCAGCGGGATCCGCAATGCCCGCAGCCAGGCGATCACGCGCAATCAGAGCGTAGTGATTCACGGCATCGACGGGGATTGGAGCCGGGGCTGGCGGATCATTCTGGATGTCAGTGGCAAGGGGCCGGAAGACAGCAGCAATCCGCTGCTGGTCGAGCACGCCAGCGATGGGCGAATACCCATTGTCGGCAACTGGTTCGTCAGTCGGTACATACGGTTCAGCAGTCTGGGGCAACCGCTGATGCCCGGACGGGCGTTTCAGGCAGGAAAACTACATATCTGTTCGACCCGCGAGCCGGTCAGCCAGCTTCAACTGGTGCTGGCGGCGACCGGTCGCGTGCGCCTGACCAGCGAAAAGGCTGAACAGGCGCTGTGCCGAAAGGATAAAGCGTTCAGATCGAGCGGACGCGCAGCTCTTTAGGCATAGAGAAGGTGATGTTTTCTTCTCGCCCGGCCAGTTCGTCGGCACCGGTGGCCCCCCAAGCCTGCAATTGCTGGATCACGCCGCGCACCAGCACTTCCGGCGCAGAAGCCCCCGCGGTAATACCGATACGCTCGACACCATCGAACCAGCTCTTTTGCAGGTCTTCGGCGCCATCGATCAGGTAGGCCGGCGTAGCCATGCGCTCGGCCAGCTCACGCAGACGATTGGAGTTGGAGCTGTTCGGGCTGCCGACCACCAGCACCACGTCGCATTCGTCGGCCAATTGCTTGACCGCATCCTGGCGGTTTTGCGTGGCATAGCAGATGTCGTCCTTGCGTGGCCCGCCGATAGCCGGGAAACGCGTGCGCAGGGCATCGATGACCCGGCTGGTGTCATCCATCGACAGCGTGGTCTGGGTGACGAAGGCAAGTTTCTCCGGGTTACGCACCTGCAATTCGGCAACATCCTCTTCGTCTTCGACGAGGTAGATGGCACCGCCATTGCTGGCGTCGTACTGGCCCATGGTGCCTTCGACTTCCGGATGTCCGGCGTGGCCGATCAGGATGCATTCGCGACCGTCGCGGCTGTATTTCGCAACTTCGATGTGCACCTTGGTCACCAGCGGACAGGTGGCGTCGAACACTTTCAGGCCACGGCCTGCAGCTTCGGTGCGTACCGCTTGCGAGACGCCATGGGCACTGAAGATCACGATGACGTCGTCCGGCACCTGATCCAGCTCTTCGACGAAGATCGCGCCACGACTGCGCAGGTCTTCGACGACGAATTTGTTGTGCACCACTTCATGACGCACGTAGATCGGCGGCCCGAAGACTTCCAGGGCGCGGTTGACGATTTCGATCGCCCGGTCCACACCGGCGCAGAAGCCACGGGGGTTGGCGAGTTTGATTTGCATGCTGTGCCTCGTGTCTTGCGCGCAAGAAATAGCGAAAACGGTGGAAAACATTGTGGGAGCGAGCTTGCTCGCGAAAGCGGTGTGTCAGACAACATCTACGTTGAATGTCAGTCAGCATTCGCGAGCAAGCTCGCTCCCACAGTGGTTCTGCATTGTACTCAGATCGCTTTGACGTTGATGATCTCGACGTCAAAGGTCAGCGTCTTGCCGGCCAGCGGATGGTTGAAGTCGACGGTCACCTGCGCGTCGTCGAATTCCTTCACCACACCCGGCAGCTCAGTATTGGCCGCATCGTTGAAGATCACCAGCAGACCCGGCGACAGCTCCATGTCCGCGAACTGCGAACGCGGCATGACCTGCACGTTTTGCGGGTTCGGCTGGCCGAACGCGTTTTCCGGCTCGATGGTCAGCGTACGCTTGTCTCCGGCCTTGAAACCGAACAGTGCCGCTTCGAAACCCGGCAACAGGTTGCCATCGCCGACCTTGAAGGTCGCCGGGGCCTTGTCGAAAGTGCTGTCGACCGTGTCGCCGTTCTCCAGGCGCAATGCAAAGTGCAAGGTGACTTCCGTGTTCTGGCCGATGCGTTGCTCAGCCAATACCTGTTCAGTCATGAACGGTTTCTCCGGATTTCTTGGATTTGAACATGTCCAGTGCCAGCATCACCGCACCCACGGTAATAGCGCTGTCGGCGAAGTTGAACGCCGGGAAGTACCAGCGGTTCTGCCAGTGCACCAGAATGAAATCGATCACATGGCCGAGCGCAATGCGGTCATACAGATTGCCCAGCGCGCCGCCCAACACCAGCGCCAGCGCAATGGCCAACCAGGTTTCGTTGCGGCCCAGACGCTTGAGCCAGACCACTAGCACCACACTGACCACCACCGCGATCAGGGCGAACAGCCAGCGCTGCCAGCCGGAGCTGTCAGCCAGGAAGCTGAATGCAGCGCCGGTGTTGTAGGCCAGGGTCCAGCTGAAGTAATCGGGAATGATCACGATCTGCTGGTACATCTCGAGCTTGCCTTCGAAGTAGAACTTGCTGGCCTGGTCGATGACCAGTACCAGCACGCTCAACCAGAGCCAGCCCAGCCGTCCGAAACGGCCAACGGAATCAGGCATAGTGACGAACCTCGCCGGCGCCATCGATGTTGTCCACGCAACGGCCGCAGATTTCCGGGTGCTCCGGGTTCACGCCGACGTCTTCGCGGCAGTGCCAGCAACGGGCGCATTTCGGGAAGGCCGATTTGACGATCTTCAGCTTCAGGCCGCTGACTTCGGTGGCCACGGCATCGGCCGGAGCCTGCACGAACGGCGCAACGCTGGCAGTCGAGGTGATCAGTACAAAGCGCAGTTCGTTGCTCAGCCTGGCCAGGTCGGCGCTCAGGGCGTCTTCGGCGTACAGCGTCACTTCGGCCTGCAGGTTGCCACCAACGGCTTTTGCCGCGCGCTGGATCTCCATCTCTTTGTTGACCGCGACCTTCACTTCCATGATGCGATCCCAGTAGGCGCGACCCAGTTCGAAGCCTTCCGGCAACTCGGTCAGGCCTTCGTACCAGGTGTTGAGCATCACCGACTCGTTGCGCTCGCCCGGCAGGTATTGCCACAGCTCGTCGGCGGTGAAGGCCAGGATCGGCGCGATCCAGCGCACCAGCGCTTCGGAGATGTGGAACAGCGCGGTCTGGCACGAACGACGGGCCTTGCTGTCGGCACCGGTGGTGTACTGGCGGTCCTTGATGATGTCGAGGTAGAAACCACCCAGCTCCTGCACGCAGAAGTTGTGGATCTTCGAGTACACGTTCCAGAAACGGTATTCGCCGTAGTGCTCCTGCAGCTCGCGTTGCAGCAACAGGGTGCGATCCACCGCCCAGCGATCCAGTGCCAGCATGTCTTCGGCCGGCAGCAGGTCCTTGGACGGGTCGAAACCGGTCAGGTTGGAAAGCAGGAAGCGCGCAGTGTTACGGATGCGGCGGTAGGCGTCCGCGCTGCGTTGCAGGATCTGCTCGGATACGGCCATTTCGCCGGAGTAATCGGTCGAAGCGACCCACAGACGCATGATGTCGGCACCCAGGGTGTCGTTGACTTTCTGCGGCGCGATCACGTTGCCCAGGGACTTGGACATCTTGCGGCCGGACTCGTCCACGGTGAAACCGTGGGTCAGCAGCTCGCGGTACGGCGCGTGGTTATCGATGGCGCAACCGGTCAGCAGGGAAGAGTGGAACCAGCCACGGTGCTGGTCGGAGCCTTCCAGGTACAGGTCGGCACGCGGGCCGGTTTCGTGGCCCATCGGGTGCGAACCGCGCAGTACGTGCCAGTGCGTGGTGCCGGAGTCGAACCAGACGTCGAGGGTGTCATTGATCTTTTCGTACTGCGACGCTTCATCGCCCAGCAACTCGGCAGCGTCCAGCTTGAACCAGGCCTCGATGCCTTCGTTTTCGACGCGCTTGGCCACTTCTTCCATCAGCTCGACGGTGCGTGGGTGCAGTTCGCCGCTTTCCTTGTTCAGGAAGAACGGGATCGGCACGCCCCAGTTGCGCTGACGGGAGATGCACCAGTCCGGACGGTTGGCGATCATCGAGTGCAGACGCGCCTGGCCCCAGGCCGGCACGAACGAGGTCTCTTCGATGGCCTTGAGCGAGCGCTGACGCAGGGTGTCGCCGGATACCGGCTCCTTGTCCATGCCGATGAACCACTGCGCGGTGGCGCGGTAGATCAGCGGGGTCTTGTGGCGCCAGCAGTGCATGTAGCTGTGCTCGATGACCGTGGTGTGCATCAGCGCACCGACTTCGGTCAGTTTGTCGACGATGGCCGGGTTGGCTTTCCAGATGAACTGGCCGCCGAAGAACTCCAGCGACGGCACGTAAACGCCGTTGCTCTGAACCGGGTTGAGGATGTCGTCGTTGACCATGCCGTATTTCTTGCAGGTCACGAAGTCGTCCACGCCGTAGGCCGGAGAGGAGTGAACCACGCCGGTGCCCGCGCCCAGTTCCACATAGTCGGCCAGGTACACCGGCGACAGACGGTCATAGAACGGGTGACGGAAATTGATCAGTTCCAGCGCCGACCCCGGTGCGGTGGCCAGCACGGTGCCTTCTACGCCGTAACGGGTCAGGCAGGATTCGACCAGCTCTTCGGCCAGAACCAGCAGCTTGTCGCCGATATCGACCAGCGCGTAAGTGAATTCCGGATGAACGTTCAGCGCCTGGTTGGCCGGGATGGTCCACGGGGTGGTGGTCCAGATCACGATCGAGGCAGGCTTGCTCAGCGACGGCAGACCGAACGCAGCGGCCAGTTTGGCTTCGTCGGCGATCGGGAACGCCACGTCGATGGTCGAGGACTTCTTGTTCTCGTACTCGACTTCCGCTTCGGCCAGGGCCGAACCGCAGTCGAAGCACCAGTTCACGGGCTTGAGGCCCTTGAACACGAAACCGCCCTTGACGATTTCGGCGAGGGCACGGATTTCACCGGCCTCGTTCTTGAAGTCCATGGTCTTGTACGGGTTGGCGAAATCGCCCAGCACGCCCAGACGGATGAATTCGGTCTTCTGCCCTTCGATCTGCTCGGTGGCATAGGCGCGGCACAGCTCGCGGGTCTTTTCCGCGCCCAGGTTCTTGCCGTGGGTCACCTCGACCTTGTGCTCGATCGGCAGGCCATGGCAATCCCAGCCCGGGACATAAGGCGCGTCGAAGCCCGACAGGGTCTTCGAGCGGATGATCATGTCCTTGAGAATCTTGTTCAGTGCGTGACCGATGTGGATCGTACCGTTGGCGTACGGAGGGCCGTCGTGCAGGACGAACTTCGGACGATCCTTGCCAATCTCGCGCAACTTTCCGTACAGGCCAATACTGTCCCAGCGCTGCAGGATCTGCGGTTCGCGCTGTGGCAGGCCGGCCTTCATTGGGAAGGCGGTGTCCGGAAGGTTAAGCGTGGCTTTATAGTCGGTCATTTAAGGCTCTTCATTAGCGATGGGCGCTAGGTGCGGCTAGTGCACGGGCGGCGGCGACATCCGCGGCGATCGCCGCTTTCAATGCCTCAAGGGAGGCGAAACGCTGCTCTTCACGCAGCTTCTGGTGGAAAACCACCGTCAGACGCCGGTCATACAGATCGCCGGCAAAATCCAGAAGGTGTACTTCAAGGTGGGCCTTGCCATCACCTTGAACCGTGGGCCGTACGCCGATGTTGGCGACGCCGGGCCAGGTCTTGCCGTCGATCTCCACGTCCACCAGATAAACCCCGGTAAACGGCACGCGACGGCGCTTGAGTTGTATGTTCGCCGTGGGCGTACCCAACTGGCGGGCCAGTTTCTGGCCATGCAGCACGCGACCGGCAATCCGGTACGGGCGGCCCAGCAGACGCTCGGCCAGAGCAAAGTCGGCGGCGGCCAACGCGTTGCGCACCTGGGTGCTGCTGACGCGAATGCCGTCCAGCTCGACGGTTTGCGCGGCCTCCACGGTAAAACCGTGAACCTGCCCGGCCTGCAGCAGAAAATCGAAATCGCCGAGGCGGTCGCAGCCGAAACGGAAATCGTCGCCGACCTCCAGATGCTGCACGCCCAGGCCATCCACCAGAATCGTATCGACGAATTCACTGGCGCTGAGTTTGCTCAAGCGCTGGTTGAACGCCAGGCACAAGACCCGGTCGACACCTTCGGCGGCCAGCAGCTGCAGCTTGTCGCGCAAGCGGGCCAGACGCGCCGGCGCGGTTTCCGGAGCGAAAAACTCCCGTGGCTGCGGCTCGAATATCACCACGCAGCTGGGTACGCCCAACTCGAGCGCACGCTCACGCAGTCGGCCCAGGATAGCCTGGTGACCACGGTGAACACCGTCAAAGTTGCCAATGGTGGCGACGCAGCCCCGATGCTGGGGGCGCAAGTTGTGAAGGCCTCGAACCAGCTGCATAACGCGCTTCTTGCTCATAAAGTGGCCGATTATAACCACACACGACGGCCGACGACAGGCAACACCGTAACCCAAAGTGATCGAGCCGACAAAACTGCCGGCCCGCGCCCGCCAATCAAGGGTGAAATCTCAGTTCAACGCCTTGCGATTGAAGTCGCGCAATCGGAAACCGAGCGCCAGCAACATGCCGAAGTACGCAACGACGCCGGCAACCACCAGCACGCCCAGGCGCAGGAAGCGCTCCAGCATGTGGCCTTGATCCCACGCCGGCATGAAATGCATGCCGAGCAACAGCACCGCCGACATCACCGCCACTGCACACAACAACTTCAATGCGAACTTCAGCCAGCCTGGCTGCGGCTGATACATCCGCTGCTTGCGCAGTTGATAGAACAGCAACCCGGCGTTCAGGCAGGCACCGGCACTGATTGCCAGGGCCAGACCGGCATGGGCCAGCGGGCCGATCAAGGCCAGGTTGAACAACTGCGTGACGATCAGAGTGAAGATGGCGATTTTTACCGGCGTACGGATGTTCTGTTGCGCATAAAAACCCGGTGCCAGCACCTTGATCACGATAATCCCGAGCAGTCCGACAGAATAGGCAATCAGCGCCCGCTGGGTCATGGCCGCATCAAACCCGCTGAACTGACCGTACTGGAACAGTGAAACGGTCAGGGGTTCGGCCAGAATGCCCAGCGCCAGCGCACACGGAAGTACCAGCACGAAGCACAGGCGCAAACCCCAGTCGAGAATGCGCGAGTATTCGTGACGATCCTTGCTGGCGTAGGTCTTGGCCAGGGTCGGCAGCAGAATCGTGCCCAGCGCCACGCCCAGTACGCCGGACGGCAACTCCATCAGGCGATCGGCGTAATACATCCACGACACCGAGCCTGCCACCAGGAACGAAGCGAAAATGGTGTTGATGATCAGGGAGATCTGACTGACCGAGACACCGATGATCGCCGGCAGCATCTGCTTCATGACGCGCCAGACACCGGTATCGCGCAGGTTAAGCCGCGGCAGCACCAGCATGCCGATCTTTTTCAGGTGCGGCAGTTGATAGAGCAACTGCGCCAGGCCACCGACCAGCACCGCCCAGCCGAGGGCCATGACCGGTGGATCGAAGTACGGCGTCAGGAACAGCGAAAACACGATCATGCTGACGTTGAGCAGGGTCGGCACGAATGCAGGCACCGAGAACCGGTTCCAGGTATTGAGGATCGCCCCCGCCAGGGACGACAGAGAGATCAGCAATATATAAGGAAAGGTCACCCGCAACAGATCGGAGGTCAGCCTGAATTTTTCCGGCGTATCGGTGAAACCCGGTGCAGTGGCCCAGATCACCCAGGGCGCCGCGATCATGCCCAGCGCCGTCACTAGCGCTAGCACCAGAGTCAGAAGCCCGGATACATAAGCGATAAAGGTGCGGGTCGCCTCTTCGCCCTTCTGACTTTTGTATTCGGCCAGAATCGGCACAAATGCCTGGGAAAACGCCCCCTCGGCAAAGATTCTGCGCAGCAGGTTCGGCAGTTTGAAGGCAATAAAAAAGGCGTCGGTCGCCATTCCGGCGCCAAACGTACGCGCGATGAGCGTGTCGCGGACAAACCCGAGAACCCGGGAAAGCATCGTGATAGAGCTGACGGCGGCCAACGATTTGAGCAGATTCATTGAAGGAACTTGTGCCTGTCGATAAACAGCAGGCGAACAATGCGCCTACTTGTGCGATACTCCGCGCCGCAACAGCACAGAGCCAAAGCTCGCGAGTTTACAGGTCACACGCCGGAAAGAAATATCCCGTCGCACCACGCCTACCACTTAGCGGAACGTTTCAAGCGCCCTTGACAAGACTTCAACTCATCGGCATGATTCGCGGCCTATTTTGTTTGCTATTTCCTAAAAAGTCTTTCGAGGAGCTCGACGGTGGCCAACTCACCTTCCGCCAAAAAACGTGCAAAACAGGCTGAGAAGCGTCGCAGCCACAACGCCAGCCTGCGTTCCATGGTTCGTACCTACATCAAGAATGTAGTTAAAGCCATCGACGCAAAAGACGCTGAAAAAGCTCAAGCTGCATACGTTCTGGCTGTGCCAGTTATCGACCGCATGGCCGATAAAGGCATCATCCACAAGAACAAGGCTGCTCGCCACAAGAGCCGCCTGAATGGTCACGTCAAGGCACTGAAAGCAGCTGCCTGAGCGACGTAATCATGAAAAACCGACCCAAGGGTCGGTTTTTTATTGCCTGCAATCCGGCGAAACAGCAGCAAAAAAAGAGGAGTCACACGACTCCCCCTTCTGATACCGATTAATGGACCGACGCCCACGGCAGAATCGGAATCGCTGTCACCGCATTCTGCGGACTGCCCTCGATCAGACGATCACTGTAGACCAGATACACCAGCGTATTGCGCTTCTTGTCGAGAAAACGCACCACCTGCATGGTCTTGAATACCAGTGAAGTGCGCTCCTTGAACACCTCTTCACCATCCTTCAACTCACCTTTGAAGTTGATCGGCCCGACCTGACGGCAAGCAATGGACGCTTCCGCACGGTCCTCGGCCAATCCCAAGCCACCCTTCACACCACCGGTCTTGGCGCGCGAGAGATAGCAGGTCACACCCTCGACCTTCGGATCGTCGAACGCCTCGACCACGATCCGGTCGTTCGGCCCGACAAACTTGAACACCGTCGACACCCGACCGATTTCCTCGGCCGAGGCCAGCAATGGCAACGCCATCAGCAAGCCCAACAATCCTTTTGCCATGCGCATCGCGTTTTCCTTACACCAGAATCAGGTTGTCACGGTGAACCAGTTCCGGCTCAGCCATGTAACCCAGCAAACCGACAATCGCATCCGACGACTGACCGATGATTTTTTGTGCTTCCAGCGCGCTGTAGTTGGCCAGGCCTCGAGCGATCTCACGACCGTCCGGCGCCACGCAAACCACCATCTCACCGCGACGGAAACTGCCCTGAACCAGCTTGACGCCGACCGGCAGCAGACTCTTGTGACCTTCGGACAGCGCAGAAACGGCGCCATCATCCAATACCAGCGTGCCCCGGGTCTGCAAATGGCCAGCCAGCCACTGCTTGCGCGCCGCCAGCATGCCGCGCTCAGGCGACAACAGCGTACCAATGCGCTCGCCCGCCTTCAGACGATCGAGCACCCGATCCAGACGACCACCGACAATAATGGTGTGCGCCCCGGAGCGCGCCGCCAGACGCGCCGCGCGCAGCTTGGTCTGCATGCCGCCGCGCCCCAGTGCACCACCGGTACCGCCCGCCACCGCATCCAGGGTCGGATCATCGGCACGCGCTTCGTAAATCAGCTGAGCATCGGGATTGCTGCGCGGATCGGCGTCGAACATGCCATCACGATCAGTCAGGATGACCAGCAGATCAGCTTCGACCAGGTTGGCCACCAGCGCCGCAAGCGTGTCGTTGTCGCCGAAACGGATTTCATCGGTGACCACCGTGTCGTTCTCGTTGATCACCGGAATGACCTTCAGCTCGACCAGCGCACGCAAGGTGCTGCGGGCGTTCAGGTAGCGCTTGCGGTCGGACAGGTCATCATGGGTCAGGAGAATCTGCGCCGTGTGCCGGTCATGCTCGGCAAAGCTTGATTCCCACGCCTGCACCAGCCCCATCTGACCGATTGCCGCAGCAGCCTGGAGCTCGTGCATCGCACTGGGTCGTGCGGTCCAGCCCAAACGGCTCATGCCGGCCGCCACCGCCCCGGAGGACACCAGCACCAACTCGACGCCAGCCTCATGCAAGGCCACCATCTGCTCGACCCAGACACCCATCGCCTTGCGATCCAGGCCCTTGCCATCCGCTGTCAGCAAAGCGCTGCCGATCTTCACGACCCAACGCTGCGCACCTGTCACTTTGCTCCGCATCATCTTCAACCTTAGCTTGAGGGCAGCGCGACCCAGCGCTGCCCGTGACGTTATTCGTGGTTACTCGTGACCAACAATCGATTTCCAGATACCAAAACGCCGCTCGATTGAGCGCGCTTAAGTTTACTTCAACGAATCAGTCACGCACGTAAATGATTTCCGGACCGTCTTCGTCATCCACGTCTTCTTCATCCCAGTCATCGTCACCGATGTCATGGACCGACTTCACGCCACTGCGGCGCAGGGCACGCTTGTCATCCAGCGCCTGCAACTGTGCACGAGCCTCATCTTCGATGCGCTGATCGAGATCGGCCAACTCTTCCTTGTAGGCCGGATCACTGGCCAGACGATCTGCGCGATCTTCCAGATAACGCATGATGTCGCGCGTCAGGCGCTCGGTACCTTCTTTGGCAATGGCCGAGATCACGTAGACCGGGCCTTCCCACTGCAGACGCTCGACAATTTCCTTCACGCGCTCTTCGTGCTCTTCCTCGAGGATCTGGTCGCACTTGTTCAGCACCAGCCAGCGATCACGCTCAGCCAGGGACGGACTGAACTTGATCAGCTCGTTGACGATCACTTCAGCGGCGTCCGGCGCACTGCTTTCGTCCAGCGGCGCCATGTCCACGAGATGCAGCAACAGACGGGTACGCGCCAGGTGCTTGAGGAAGCGGATGCCCAGACCGGCACCGTCGGAAGCGCCTTCGATCAGGCCCGGAATGTCGGCGATGACGAAACTCTTCCAGCGATCGACGCTGACCACACCCAGGTTTGGCACCAGCGTAGTGAACGGGTAATCGGCAACTTTCGGCTTGGCAGCCGAAACGGAACGGATAAAGGTACTTTTGCCGGCGTTCGGCAGACCCAGCAGACCGACGTCTGCCAGCACCTTCATCTCCAGCTTCAGATCACGCTGCTCACCCGGCTTGCCAGGCGTCGTCTGACGTGGCGCGCGGTTGGTACTGGATTTGAAACGAGTGTTGCCCAGACCGTGCCAGCCGCCCTGCACCACCATCAGCTTCTGACCGGACTTGGTCAGGTCGCCAATGACCTCCTGGGTAGCCGAATCGATGATCGTGGTACCGACCGGTACGCGCAGGATCAGGTCTTCGCCCTTCTTGCCGGTGCAGTCGGTGCTGCCGCCGTTGGAACCGCGCTCGGCCTCGAAGTGACGGGTGTAACGGTAGTCCACCAGGGTGTTCAGGTTTTCGTCGGCCATCATGAAGATGGAACCGCCGTCGCCACCGTCACCACCGTTCGGGCCACCGTTTTCAATGAATTTTTCCCGACGGAAACTCATGCAGCCATTGCCGCCGTCGCCAGCCTTTACGCGGATCGATACTTCATCAACAAACTTCATAACCAACGCCTCTCGCCGTACGGACGAGCCGAAAAACAATCAAGACATAAGACTCTTGCAAAAATGAGCGCAGCGACCCCAAACCACGACCTGCATCGCACGCCGGCAGCCCATACAAACAGCTTTGCAAGAGACTCACCCCACAAACGAAAAAGCCCCGTCGCAAGACAGGGCTTCTCCAGCACTCTCGCAGTTAGGCTGCGACAACGCTCACGTAACGACGACCGAAGGCGCCTTTCACTTCAAACTTGATCACGCCTTCGATTTTCGCGAAGAGGGTGTGATCCTTGCCCATGCCAACGCCGTAGCCAGCGTGGAACTGGGTGCCGCGCTGACGCACGATGATGTTGCCGGCCTTGATGGCCTGGCCGCCATACATCTTCACGCCAAGGCGTTTGGCTTCTGAGTCGCGCCCGTTACGGGTACTACCACCAGCTTTTTTGTGTGCCATGAGTTCAATTCTCCTAGTGAGGAATTAGGCTGTATTAAGCCTGAATACCGGTGATTTTGATCTCGGTGAACCACTGGCGGTGGCCCATACGCTTCATGTGGTGCTTGCGGCGACGGAACTTGATGATGCGGACTTTATCGTGACGACCTTGGGAGATCACTTCAGCCTTGACGGTTGCGCCAGCAACAACAGGTGCGCCGATGTTCACGTCGTCGCCATTGGCGACCAACAGAACGCGGTCAAAAGTCACGGATTCGCCAGTAGCGACTTCCAGTTTTTCGATCTTCAGGTATTCACCTTCAGCGACCTTGTATTGCTTACCGCCGGTAACGATTACTGCGTACATGGTATTTCTCCGATAATCCTGCTCACCCAGCTCTTTATAAGAAGAGGTATTGGCTGGCATGGCTGCATGGGGCTGGAACGGCCCAAGTGCAATTGCGTAAGGCAGGTGCTGCCCAGGAAGTTCAGGGTGCGCGATTGTACGCAAGCTGCAAGAGTCACGCAAGGGGCCGTCCATCGCGCCTTGACAGGCCCGGATGTGGGTCCTAGCATGCCGCGCAACCCTTCTGGAGCACCTGTCGCTGATGCAACCCCAAGCTTTCTACCGCGCGGTGGCGGACGATTTTAGCGCCGTCGACGGCATCATCAAGAAGCAGCTGACTTCCCGAGTGCCGCTGGTATCGAAAATCGGCGATTACATCACGTCGGCCGGCGGCAAACGCCTGCGTCCTTTATTGGTGCTGCTGTGCGGCAAGGCCCTGGGTCGCGAAGGCGACGACCTGCGCCTGCTGGCTGCCACCATCGAATTCCTGCACACCGCCACCCTGCTGCATGACGACGTGGTCGACATGTCCGGCATGCGCCGTGGCCGTTCGACCGCCAACGCCATGTGGGGCAACGCCCCGAGCGTGCTGGTCGGCGATTTCCTGTACTCGCGCTCGTTCGAGATGATGGTCGAACTGGGCTCGATGCCGGTGATGAAGATCCTGTCCCAGGCCACGCGCATCATCGCCGAAGGTGAAGTGCTGCAACTGTCCAAGGTCCGTGACGCCAGCACCACCGAAGAAACCTACATGGAAGTCATCCGCGGCAAGACCGCGATGCTTTTCGAAGCCTCGACCCACAGCGCTGCGGCGCTGGCCGGTGCGACTGCCGAGCAGAGCGAAGCCCTGCGCACCTTCGGCGATCACCTGGGCGTGGCGTTCCAGCTGGTCGACGACCTGCTCGACTACAAGGGCGACGCCGAAACCCTGGGCAAGAACGTCGGTGACGATCTGGCCGAAGGCAAGCCGACCCTGCCGCTGATCTACACCATGCGTGAAGGCACACCGGAACAGGCCGCACTGGTGCGCCAGGCGATTCAGAAAGGCGGGATCGAAGACCTGGAAAGCATCCGCGTTGCCGTGGAAGCGTCCGGTTCGCTGGGATACACCGCACAACTGGCCCGCGACTATGTGGCCCGCGCCATCAAGTGCCTCGAAGCACTGCCGGCCAGCGAGTATCGTGATGCCCTGGTTGAACTGAGCGAGTTCGCGGTCGCCCGCACGCACTGATCAACACTGCACCATCAAGAAACCGCAGCCTCCACTGGAGCCTGCGGTTTTTTGTTGCCTGCCATCCGGGACTAAAACCCTATACAATGTGCGACTTTTAGCGATTCCCTCTTCAAGGAGCCTTAGTGAGCACGTTGCCACCCTGCCCGAAATGCAATTCCGAATACACCTACGAAGACGGCACCCAACTGGTGTGCCCGGAGTGCGCCCACGAGTGGTCTGCCGCCGGTGAAGCCGAAGTGGCATCCGATGATGCCGTGAAGAAAGACTCGGTCGGCAACGTCCTGCAGGACGGCGATACCATCACCGTGATCAAGGACCTGAAGGTCAAAGGCACTTCGCTGGTGGTCAAGGTCGGTACCAAGGTCAAGAACATTCGCCTGTGCGACGGCGATCACGATATCGATTGCAAGATCGACGGCATCGGTCCGATGAAACTCAAATCCGAATTCGTCAGAAAAGTCTGATCCCGCTGTCTTCCATCCCGCGTCCGTCGCGGGATGGAGCTTCACCTCCTTTCGCAATCCCCCGCAAATACCACGCAATGGCCAACCGCCAGCCGTTTTGACCTTACGCAATCTTTACCCACAAAAAGTCACGAACCGCCAATAGGCGCTTGCTATTTGACGAATAAGAATTATTCTCATTGAACCCCTTTTCAATGGAGATGAGAACCATGACTTATTTGATCGACGCCTGGCTGGATCGCCCGCACCCATACCTCAGGATCCTGCATCGGGAAACCGGTGAAGTCTGCGCAGTACTGGAAGAAGAAGCCCTGCACGAATTGCAGGATCAGGGGGATCTGGACGTCAGCGGCCTGAGCTCCAGCGAACCGTTGGTACTCAAGGAGCTGGTGCGCAATCTGTTCCTGTTCTGCTATGCCCGGGCGTTGCGCCCGACCAGTGAACTGCAGCACAGGATCGAAGTATGAGAACGGCGAAGAAACCCTGCACAAGCCACGCTTGTGCAGGGTAACGGGATTACAGAACGTCGAGCAGCTCGACGTCGAACACCAGAACGCTGTGCGGCGGGATGCTGCCAACGCCTTGAGCGCCGTAAGCCAGTTCGCTCGGCACGTACAGACGCCATTTGCTGCCGGCGTTCATCAGTTGCAGAGCCTCGGTCCAGCCGGCGATCACGCCGCCAACCGGGAATTCTGCAGGCTGGCCACGCTCGTAGGAGCTGTCGAACACGGTGCCGTCGATCAGTGTGCCGTGGTAGTGGGTACGCACGTTGTCTTCACGGGTTGGCTTGGCGCCTTCGCCTTGAGTCAGCACTTCGAATTGCAGACCGGAAGCCAGGGTGGTGATGCCTTCTTTCTTGGCGTTTTCAGCCAGGAACGCACGACCTTCGCCGGCGGCGGCTTCAGCCTTGGCAGCGGCTTCGGCCTGCATGATCTCGCGGATCACCTTGAAGCTGGCGGACAGTTCTTCCTGACCCACACGGCTTGGCTTGCCGGCGAATGCGTCGGTCAGGCCCGCCAGGATGGCGTCCAGGCTGACACCCGGTGGCGGGTTGTCGCGCAGCTGGTCACCCAGCTGACGGCCGATACCGTAGCTGACGCGGGTTTCGTCGGTGGACAGATTTACTTCGGACATGACACTGCTCCGCTGTGCGGACGGCCTCAGGACATGCCGTGCGTGCACAGCGCGTCCCGGCGCGCCCGGAACCAAAAAGGGCAAGCAGACTAGCACAGATGCCCGCTTATTGGCCTACAGTGCCGAGCGCCACGCCAACGGGACCTTCAGGCTTTCTTCAGCGCTGGCGCCAAGACCGCACATTTCATCGTGCACCGAGGTATGAACCAGATTGAATGGCAGCACCGGAAAGTTATGCAGGATATCCCTGGCATGCTCCACCGACCGCAGCGTCAGCAACTTGCCCTGGGGATCGCTCAGCGGGTAAGCCGCGCCATGCATGCGCGCCTCGAGCAGATAGATGCCGCCTTCCATGGAGATCAGGTTCAACTCATCGACCTTCCTGGCGATGGCAAACGCATTCAATTCTTGCAGGTTCATGAACGCACCTCACGCGGTAGCGGACCGGGACACTTACAGGGATATGCCTCGGCGCCACAAAGCACAAGCCACAAACGACACCGCCCGTCTGTTTCGCAACGGACGGGCGGTTTTTGTTACAGCTGTCGACGGCTCATCAGTGCTTGGTGAGCTTGTCCAGGTATCCCATGGCGAATGCCGAAACCACGAAGGTCATGTGGATGATCACGTACCACATCAGATGCTGGGGATCGACGTTCTTGGCGTCCATGAAGATCCGTAGCAGGTGGATCGAGGAAATCGCCACGATCGACGCCGCCACTTTCATCTTCAGCGAAGAGGAATCCATGGTGCCCAGCCAGCTGAGCTTCTCCTTGCCCTCATCGATGTTCAGCTCGGACACGAAGTTCTCATAGCCGGAAATCATCACCATCACCAGCAAGCCGCCCACCAGCGCCATGTCGATCAGCGACAGCAGCACCAGAATCAGTTCGGACTCGGCCATGGAGAAGACGTTGGGAATGACATGAAACACTTCCTGGAAGAATTTCAATGCCAGCGCCAGCAGCCCGAGGGACAGCCCGATATAGATCGGCGCCAGCAGCCAGCGCGTGGCGTACATTGCATTTTCGATAAAGCGTTCCATTGACTCTCACACAAGGGGGGGTTGTAATCGGCGGCGAGTATATCAGCCCCCCATGACAGCCAGAAACCGCCGGGAAATCCGCTACCTGCGTGTGTGTGTCAAAGTTTTTCTGCTAGTGTCCAAACCATTGACAGCCCAGCGACAGTGGACAGGACGACTGGAAATGGATGTGCGATTGCCGTTAATGACTGCCGGAATCTGCTTCGCCTTATCGATCGGCGGCTGCTCACCCGGTGAAGAAAAAAAACACCCGCTCAGCCTCGAACAGAGGACCGCGCAGTTCGAACAATCGCTGGACGCCATCACCGACCCGAAACTCAAGGATGCCGTGACCGAACTCGGCGGCTCTTTGTTGCTGCTGGAACGCGCGCAACAGCGACTCGACAGCAAGCCCCCCAGAACCGAATACGGTGAAGACGCTCTCGGCGTACTCAAGCATTATCCGACGCCCCAGGCGCTCGTCGACACCTTCATCAACGGTCTGTTCGTGCTGCACAAGGACGCCAGCTCCGATTACCTCACCGACCTGCAGCCGGTATTCCCCTTCAATCTCAACATTCCGGGCGGGTTCCTGTTTCCCCATGGCGTGGAATGGCAATCGGTGACCCTGAGCAACAAGCGTGTCATCGCCTACCAGCCGGAATGGTCGGAAACCGATCCGGGCATTCAGTTGAGCCCTTCCAGCTCCAACGTCACCAATCCTGACGACCTGACCGTGACCTACCCGTTCATCGAAGGTCTGGACGTCGACAAGAAAACCCGACCGCGCCCGGTGAGCCTGCAAGGTCAGGTGGAAGTCATCGCCCCGAAACGCCTGCACAGCTTCGATCTGGGTCAAAAGGACATCGGTCAGACCCGCACCGATGCCAACCTCAGCGTGAAACTGCTGAAGCTGGAAAAGAACTACGCCGAAGTCGAATTCAGCAACAGCCTGCCGCTCGCCCCGGAAGTCGCCAGCACGCCGCTCAATCCGCTGATCGTCCAGGCCCGTGACACGACCGGCCAGTACCTGGTGCGCGCCGGCGCCATCAATGAAAGTCCCGAGCAGATCGACTTCTACCGCAAACAACTGGCGCACCTGCAACAGCAAAAGGCCTGGAGCGAAGACCTCGAAAAACAGCTGAACGACGAACAGCGCACCTTCGAGCAACAGCATTCGCGCCGCTATAACAAGGTCTACTTCAACGGCCCGATCGACACCCTCGAAGTCAGCCTTCTGGATTTTTCCGAAGCGGCTGTCACCCGCAGGCCGCTGGACCTGCCGATCCGTGAATTCGACGCGCACACCACGGCAAAGACCGTGCAGCCGCTGGATCTGTCGATCACCGTCTACGACGACCAGGCTCCCAACTGGCTCAAGGGAGCGTCACTGACCGAGGATGACCTGAAAAAAAGCATTCACATTCGCCAATCGGTCGAAGAGCCGAGCGCTGCGCGTATCGAGTTCGATCATCGCAAGACCTTCAATGACGAGCTGTTGGGCGACGATCTGAATCCCGGCGAAAGCCCGGTGACATTCTTCACCGAAAAACACAACGGTAAACTCGACGAGCCCATCGAGCTGCCTGCGGAGGCGTATCAGGTGGATCCGCTGCAAGCGACCATCACGTATGACTTGAACCTGTTCCCGGAAACCCCGGCAGTGGCTGTCGGTTCGATGCCCTTGTTCCTGGCCACCGTGGCGAAACAGTCCTATGAAGCCAAGGCATTGCCCAAAGGTCTGGAAATCAGGAATAACGAACTGGTGGTGGACCTTAAACGGTTTCCCGCCAGTGAATGGCGATTCTTCGTCAAGGACGATAGCGGCAACTACCTCAAGCAGATTCTCTCGGTCAGCCACGACGCGAGCGCAGAAGGCCCGGCGTTGTTTGGCGTGCACTATTTCTACGGCCATCCGACGCACGTGGAAACCTATCAGCGCACCGACCTCGCCACCGTACAGTACGGCTTTGAGGTCAAGCTCGAGAAAGCGCAGAGCCAGGGTGCAGCGCCATGACCGGTGCTAATGATCGAAAATGCCGGGATTGCGTCCGCGTCCGCCGTTGATCTGCCGTAACTGGGCTTGCAGGTGCAAGGACCAGATCTGCGGATCGTTGGCCAGTTCGTAGCCATGCATCGTCAGGCTTTCGACAATGGTATCGAGGATCGATTCGGCGGCGACCGGCCCGTGAAACGGCCCCTGGGCCTTGATGGCGGAAGGTTGTTCACCGGCCATGCCGGCGGCGAAGAGCAACGTCCACATGCCGGTATCGCCGGCCAACGGCTTGACGGCGCATTCGATTCGGGTCACGAGACCCAGGCACTGACGGGTGAGGCAGAGGTTGCGCGACATGGCGGCGACCCTCGGTAAAGCTGGTGTTCAGCCCTTGCTGAAGGACTGTTTCGATCCCGTGATACTGTCGATGTCCTTGAGCTGAGAATAGAAGAAAAGTCCGCCGCGCCAACCGAATGGAACCAGAAGGCGCCGAATGGTCATTGTGTGAATATTGACGCCAGAGTGATGGCACTTTTGCCGAAGTTCGCGACAAAACAAAATGGGAGCACGAGGCTCCCATTTCTTTGACGGCTGTCTGACTTACGCCGGTTTGGCCTCGGCCAGCGCCTCCTGCGCCAGTTCCTTCTCGGCTTCCTTCAGATCGTCTTCGCTGATCATCTCGGCAATCACCCGCAGACGCTCCACCACCCGCGCGTTGACGCTGCCTTCGGGGAATTCGCCCGCTTCGTTCGGCTCGCCGGCAGGTTCGCCCACCAGCAGGCTCAGTGCTTCATCCGCCTGACGCACTGCATAAACGTGGAATTGCCCGGCCCGTACGGCGGCCAGCACTTTCTCGTCGAGCATCAGCGTGGCCACGTTGGCTTGCGGAATGATCGCGCCCTGTTCGCCCGTCAGCCCGCGCGCTTCACAGAGACGGAAGAAGCCTTCGATTTTCTCGTTGACCCCACCCACTGCCTGCACTTCACCGAACTGGTTGATCGAGCCGGTGATGGCGAAGCATTGCTTGAGCGGTGTCTTCGACAACGCCGAAATCAGTGTGCATGCCTCGCCCAGCGATGCACTGTCGCCATCGACATAACCGTAGGATTGCTCCAAAGCGATGCTCGCGGAAATCGCCAGCGGAAATTCCTGAGCGTAACGGCTGCCCAGATACCCGGTGAGAATCATCACGCCCTTGGAGTGGATCGGCTGACCGAGGTTGACCTCACGCTCGATGTCGACGATGCCGCTACCGCCCGGGTACACCGTGGCGGAAATCCGCGCCGGCACGCCAAACGCCGAGTCGCCGACCTCAAGCACCGTCAGGCCGTTGCACTTGCCGACCGCCGCACCGTCGGTGTCGATCAGGATGATCCCCGCCAGCATGTCGTCGAGAATCCGCGCCGACACACGACCGGTGCGCGTGGCCTTGGCTTTGAGGGCGCGCTCGATGTGGCCGGCGTCGGTCATTTCATCATTGGCCAGGTGCCTGATGAAATCCGCTTCGCTGACCAGCTGGAACAGATCGCCGATCCGCGCCGACAACCGCCCCTGATGCTCCGCCAGACGCGCACTGTAGGTCGCCAGACGCGCCACGGCGTCGGCGGTCAACGGCGCCATGCCCTCCTCCGAGGTTCGGGTTTTCAGCAGCTGGGCGAACTGCTCCAGGCTTTCGTCGACCATCGGGATGTCTTCGTCGAAATCCACCAGGACGCGGAACATCTCCTGGAAATCCGGATCGAGGTCCTGCAGCGTGTAATACAACTGACGCGCACCGATGATGATCACTTTGACCTGCAGCGGAATGTGCTGCGGATTGAGTGTCACGGTGGCGAAGCGCCCCATCTCGCTCAGCGGCGATTCCATTTTCAGTTTGCGCGATTGCAGGGCACGCTTGAGTGCATCCCACACGAACGGCTCGCTGAGCATTTTTTCCGCTTCAAGGATCAGGAAGCCACCGTTGGCGCGGTGCAGCGCACCGGGGCGCAATTGACGATACGTGGTGTAGAGCGCGCCCTGATCGGTGGTGTATTCGATCCGGCCAAACAGGTTTTCATAAGTCGGGTGCGGTTCGAACACCACCGGTGCGCCGCCACTGGCCGGATGACCGACCACCAGGCTCGGCGCGTATTGCTCCTCCAGCAGTTTGCGCGCTACCGCATCGGTCTTGCTGTCGTCCACCAGTTGCTCGACCACGGTCTTCAACAGGTAGACCTGCATCGCCTGCAGGTAACCGCAGACCCCGGCGTTTTCCGCGTACTTTTCCGACAACGGCGCAAGCAATGGCTGCAGCGCCAGGGTGATGGTTTCTTCGTTGAGCTGGCGCAACTGGTTGCTCGACTCGCGCTTCCATTGCGGCAGGCTCGCGAGTTCTTCATTCAGGCGCTCTTCGAGGCCGGAAATGTCATCGTGAAAACGTTCGCGCTCGGCTTCCGGCAATTGCGCGAATTCGGCTTCGTCCAGCGCCTTGCCTTCGAGCATCGGCGTGAAGGCGATGTTGCTGCTGTCGCGATACAGGGCGACGTCTTTTTCCAGAGCCAGACGCTCGATGACGTCCAGCGCCTTGTCGTAACGCTGATTGAAGGCGCGGTCGATGGCGCTTTTTTTCTGCTGGTAGGACGGGTGTTCGAACACTGCGGGAAACGTCACCAGCAAGTTGTCGATCAGGCCGCTGATGTCGCTGGTGAAAGCGGCGGCGCTGCCCGACGGCAGCTCCAGGGCGCGTGGTTCGCGCGGCTCATCGAAGTTGTTGACGTAGACCCAGTCCGCCGGGGTCTGCAGGCGCTTGCCTTCGGCCTTCAGGTAGCGTTTGACGAACGAGAAACGGCCGGTGCCGGGCTCGCCCATGACGAAAACGTTGTAACCGGGGCGTGGCATCGCCACACCGAACTGCAAGGCTTCGACCGCACGTTCCTGGCCGAGCACACCGCGAAAGGGCTCCAGATCATTGGTGGTAGTGAAGCTGAACTGTTCAGCGGAAAACGGACGGGTCAGCGCTTCGGGCGCAAGACGCAAGCTGGCAGCAACAGGATCAGGCATCGGGCTTCCTTAACAATCAGGCGGGGCAGATAGCGGCATTCTGGCGCTGCCCGTGCCCCACTGGCAAGGCGCCACCCGACAAAGCATAGACAACCGGTCATTCCCGCGGCCGGTCCGGTGGTGTGGGGTTTATTCCAGATATTGTGTAAAAAATCACGGAACCGCCGGAACGTGCCTAAACTCCAAACTGCGCGGCTGGAACTAATACCGGCCCACTGGCGCCAGAAGGTCTGTACAGAACTCGCCAAGCGGCGTTTTGACGTAGAGAGCGGGGCCAGAACCCTGTCCATTGGTACGCACATAAAAGAGAACAAAGCTATGAAACGGATTCTTCTCGGTACTCTCTTCACCGCTGTATCCATCAACGCCATGGCTCAGGCGCCAGGCGGTCCGGATTGCGGCTGGGGCAACATGCTGTTCGAAGGCCAGCGTGGCACCCCGGCTCACTTCCTGGCATCCACCACCAACGGCACCTCCGGCAACGCCACGTTCGGCATGACCTCCGGCACCAACGGTTGCTCCACCAACGCAGCGCTGACCTACGGCGGCAAATCCTGGTTTGCCATGAATGGCATGATGAACGAGCTGTCCGAAGACATGGCCAAAGGCAACGGCGAAGCGCTGACGACCTATGCCGTGGTACTGGGCGTGGCGCCGGAAGACCGTGCGCATTTCGCCGCCGTCACTCACGAGCACTTCCAGCAGATCTTCAGCAAGGCTGACGTGACCGCCGAAGACGTGCATACCAACACCCTGGCCGTGCTGAAAGCAGACCCTCGTCTGGCCAAGTACGCGACTCAGGCTTAAGCTCGACCCCACCCGCTTCTTTCGGGAAGCGGGTTTTGTTTTTTATGACCCGCCCTTTTTGAGCGATGCCGGATCAGTTGTGACACGCACTGGATCCTGTGGCGAGGGAGCTTGCTCCCGCTGGAGTGCGCAGCGCTCCCTCTTCTGAAGATCGGGGTCGCTTTGCGCCCAGCGGGAGCAAGCTGCCTCGCCACAGGGTGGGTGCAGATCGACTGTTCGGTATTACATCTGGGGCCTTTGTTTTTCTTTCGACTTAAGTTGCCATTTATGCTCAAACGCCTTGCCTGGCTGGCGCTGTGTGTCTGCGCCCCGCTATCCGCCGCGCCTCACATCGACCCTCAACGTTTGCAGCAACTGGCCAACGACCGTTTCTGGATTTCCCTCGGCCATTACGAAACCGCCAAGCTCGGCGGCTGGCGTAGCTACGTCAGCGACAAAAAGTTCTTCCTCGCCCCCGACGGCAACGAACACCCCGACCATGAACTGGCGGCCACCGTCCAGGCGCTGTACGCCCCCGCCAGCCTAGGTGAGCAGCACGCCCAGTGCGTTTACCCGGCGCGCACCCGCTGGCTGAAAGAGCGACTCAACCTTCAAGACCTGCCGACGCCAGACTGCGCCGAATTCAAGAAATGGTTCAAGGACGTCTCGCCCCACAGCACGGTGATGATTTTCCCGGCGGCCTACCTCAATAGCCCATCGTCGATGTTCGGCCACACACTGTTGCGCATCGATCAGGCCGACGTGCAAAGCGACAAGACTTCGCTGCTCAGCTACGCGATCAACTTCGGCGCCTACATCGAAGGCTCCGACAACAGCATCCTGTATGCCTGGAAAGGCCTGATGGGCGGTTATCCGGGACTGTTCGCGCTGGTGCCGTACCAGGAAAAGCTCTCGGAATACCGCAGCCTGGAAAACCGCGACCTGTGGGAGTACCGGCTCAATCTGACGCAGGCGGAAACCGCACGGATGGTCGAACATGTGTGGGAGCTGAAGCAGATCAAGTTCGATTACTTCTTCTTCGACGAAAACTGTTCCTATCGCCTGCTCGAACTGTTGCAGGTCGCGCGCCCGAGCCTGCGCCTGACCGAGCAATTCCCGCTGACCGCAATTCCCACCGATACCGTCAAGGCCGTGAAGGAAGCCGGGCTGGTCGAGCACATCGAATATCGCCCGTCCCGCGAGCGTGAGTTGCTCAGCCGCGCGGAACCTTTGAACAATGACGAACAGCAATGGGTGCTGAAAGCCAGCGCTGATCAACAGGTGTTGCAGGACCCGGCCTTCAAGGCCCTGCCCCGCGACCGGCAAGCGCTGATCATCGACGCCGCGTATCGGCTGGAGCGCTACCGCGCCAACGGCCAGGAACGTGATCCGCAACGGGCGCAGCGCAGTTTCGAATTGCTGCGAGCGATCAACAAGAATCCGGCGCCGGAGCTGCAGATTCCGCAACCGGGCCTGCCCGAAGACGGCCACGAGTCCCGCACATGGCAGGCCGGTCTCGGTACTCGTGGCGACCGTGCTTTCGGCGAATACGGGCTGCGCATGGCCTATCACGACCTCAATGACAACGCCGAAAGCTTTCCCCTCGGTGCGCAGATCGAAATCCTGCAGATGAAGCTGCGCCAGTACGAAGGCAATCACTGGCAATTCCAACAACTGGATCTGGCGACCATCCGCTCGCTGACGCCGCGCAATGCGCTGTTGCAGCCACTCTCATGGCAAGTCACCGGTGGCCTGGAGCGGGTACCGGGCAAGCATGACGATGAAAATCTGGTCAGCCATGTCAATGGCGGCGGTGGCGGCACCTGGCAATTGGGTGACGACGTACTCGGTTTCGCCCTTGGTACGGTGCGGATCGAACACAACAATGACTTCGCCGAATTCGTTTCCCCCGCAGGCGGTTTCAATACCGGCGTGTTGTGGAAAAACCCGTTGGGCAATCTCAGTGTGGAGGCCAAGGGCGATTACTTCTTCAACGGCGAAGTGCGCCGCAGCCTGAGTCTGAACCAGCAATGGGAGTTGTCCCGCAACCTGGGTGTGCGCCTGAGTGCGCAGCGTGAATTCAGCCATCTGGCAACGCCGGAGACCGAAGTGATGCTCGAAGTGAAGTGGTATCACTACTGAGGTTTTGATCTTCCTTTCACACCCCGTCGACGAATCCGCTTCTAGACTTTCCCTGTAAGCGGAGAACGGCGCGGGAGATTCAGATGTGGCGGTATGCGAGTTTTGTGGGCGCATTGTTGTTGCTGTGTGGTTGTCAGAGCACCCACGAGGATCTGATCGCCAGGGGTTATCCACCGGCGTTCGCCGACGGTTTCGATGACGGCTGTATCAGCGGTCGCCAGGCGGCCGGTTCGATCAGTGGCGAATTTCGCAAGAACGTGCCGCGCTATCTCAAGGATCCGCAATACGCCGAGGGCTGGAGCGATGGTTTCCGCCAGTGTCAGGCGATGCTGGAAAACAAGGATCGCGAGGAGTATCGCAACGAACACTGGGACGAGCGCGAGCGAGCCTGGCAGCAACGGAAGGATCAGGACGCCGCCCGGGCTTATCGTTCGCAATAGGTCGCATCCAGACATCCGGTGAAACCAAATGCCTGAGACCATGGCCCAACGGTTGTCACAGGAGGTCACCATGAGCCGTGCTTTCGTCAACGAAGATAACGCCGCCGCGCAGGCCGATCAGCCGGTCGAACGGCAGGTCAGCAGCCAGCCCAATTACGTCACGCCGCAGGGGCTTGCCCAGTTGCAGGCAAAAGTCGCCGAGCTTCAGGCCCTGCACACCGCGCAGACCGGCATGGGCGAGCAGTCCGACCCGCAGCGGCTGGCCGATCTGGAACGGGATCTGCGTTATTTCAACCAACGGGTCGGCAGCGCGCAGGTTGTGCCGATCCCGACATCCAACGAAAAAGTTCAGATCGGCAGCTGGGTGACCTACGCCGACGAGCACGGCACCGAGCGTCGGGTACAGCTGGTCGGTGAAGACCAGGCTGATGCCGCCAACGGCCTGATCAACTGGGCCTCGCCACTGGGCCGCGCTCTGCTTGGCGCACGGCTCAATGACGAAGTGCTGTGGCAACGCCCGGCCGGCAATCAACTGATCGAAGTGATCCGTATCGATCGCTCTTGAACCGAGGGGCTTAAACCACGCCCTGCGCCAGCATCGCGTCGGCGACTTTGACGAAGCCGGCGATGTTCGCGCCTTTGACGTAGTTGATCCGCCCGTTTTCCTCACCGTAATGCACACAGGCGTGGTGGATCGACTGCATGATCCCGTGCAGCTTGCTGTCCACCTCGCCCGCCGTCCACAGCAGGCGCATGGCGTTCTGTGACATCTCCAGACCGCTCACCGCCACGCCACCGGCATTGGATGCCTTGCCCGGGGCGAACAGGATCCCCGCCTCGATAAAGATATCCACAGCCTCCAGAGTGGTCGGCATGTTCGCGCCTTCGGCCACACAGATGCAGCCGTTGCGCAACAAGGTGCGAGCCGCTTCGGCGTCGAGTTCGTTCTGGGTGGCGCACGGCAGCGCAATGTCGCACGGCAACGCCCATGGCAACTGCCCGGCGCGGAACTCAAGACCGAATGCTGCGGCCAACTCACTGATCCGCCCACGCTTGACGTTTTTCAGTTCCAGCAGCGCCAGCCACTGTTCTTCGCTCAGGCCGGCCTCGCAATACAGCGTGCCTTCGGAGTCGGACAGCGAAATCACTTTGCCGCCCAGATCCATCACTTTGCGGGCCGCGTATTGCGCAACGTTGCCGGATCCGGAAATCGCCACGCGCTTGCCTGCGACGGTCTGCTCGCGGCGCTTGAGCATTTCCTCGGCGAAATACACGCAACCGAAACCCGTGGCTTCCGGACGGATCAGGCTGCCGCCATAGGTCATGCCCTTGCCGGTCAGCACGCTGGTGAACTGGTTGCTCAGGCGTTTGTACTGGCCGAACAGGAAACCGATCTCCCGGGCACCGACCCCGATATCACCCGCCGGCACGTCCACGTCGGCGCCGATGTGGCGGTACAGCTCGCTCATGAACGCCTGACAGAAACGCATGACTTCGGCGTCGCTCTTGCCCTTCGGATCGAAGTCCGAACCGCCCTTGCCCCCCCCCATGGGCAGCGAGGTCAGGGAATTCTTGAAGGTCTGCTCGAAGGCGAGAAATTTCAGCACACCCATGTTCACCGAAGGATGGAAACGCAAACCGCCCTTGTAGGGGCCGATGGCGCTGTTCATCTGGATGCGGAAACCGCGATTGACCTGCACCTTGCCCTGATCGTCGACCCACGACACCCGGAACACCACCGCCCGCTCCGGCTCGCAGATGCGCTGCAGAATCCCCGAGGCCAGATAGTGCGGATGGGCTTCGAGAAAGGGCCACAGGCTGCGCAGGACTTCTTCGACGGCCTGGTGGAATTCGGGTTGATCCGGATCGCGTTTTTTCAGACGGGCGAGGAAGGAGTCGACGGATTCGATCATGGGAAAGTCTCGGCAGATTTGTTGTCGTTGGATTGAGCCGGACTGTAACAAACGATATGTACACAGTAACAGACAAAAATGTCGCACTTATGAAATCAGATAGTACACATTTCATAAATCAAGCCAGATTGCAGGCAAAAAAAAACGGAGCCCGAAGGCTCCGCTCTTTCATGCAACCGGCCTGAAATCAGGCCAGTTTCTTGTGGCGTACCCGGTGTGGCTGGGCCGCTGCTTCGCCGAGGCGTTTTTTACGATCGGCTTCGTACTCGGTGTAGTTGCCTTCGAAGAACACCGCTTGCGAGTCGTCTTCGTACGCCAGGATGTGCGTCGCGACGCGGTCAAGGAACCACCGGTCGTGAGAGATCACAATGGCGGCGCCCGGGAAGTCCAGCAGGGCTTCTTCCAGGGAACGCAAGGTTTCGACGTCGAGGTCGTTGGACGGTTCGTCGAGCAGCAGAACGTTCGCGCCCTCCTTCAGGGTCAGCGCCAGGTGCAGGCGACCGCGCTCACCACCGGACAGGTCCTTGACGAACTTCTGCTGATCGCCGCCCTTGAAGTTGAAGCGACCGACGTAGGTACGCGACGGGATCTCGTAGTTGCCGATGCGGATCTGGTCGGAACCGTCGGAGATCTGCTGGAACACGGTCTTGTTGCCGTCCAGGTCTTCGCGGCTCTGGTCCACACAGGCCAGTTGCACGGTTTCGCCGATCTCGATGCTGCCGGAGTCCGGGGTTTCCTTGCCCATCAGCATGCGGAACAGGGTCGACTTACCGGCACCGTTACCGCCGATCACGCCGACGATGGCACCTTTGGGCATGGAGAACGACAGGTTGTCGATCAGCACGCGATCGCCGTAGCCCTTGGTGACGTTCTTGAATTCGATGACCTTGTCGCCCAGGCGCGGACCGGCCGGGATGTAGATCTCGTTGGTTTCCGACCGCTTCTGGAATTCCTGCGACTGCATTTCTTCGAAGCGCTGCAGACGTGCCTTGGATTTCGACTGGCGGGCCTTGGCGCCTTTGCGCACCCACTCCAGTTCTTCCTTCATGGCTTTTTCGTGAGCCGACTGCTGCTTGGATTCCTGGGCCAGACGCTCGGATTTGGCTTCCAGCCAACCCGAGTAGTTGCCCTCGTAAGGAATGCCCGCACCGCGGTCGAGTTCCAGAATCCAGCCGGCGACGTTGTCCAGGAAGTAACGGTCGTGCGTGATCGCGACCACAGTGCCCGGGAAGTCGTGCAGGAAGTGTTCGAGCCACGCGACGGAGTCGGCGTCCAGGTGGTTGGTCGGTTCGTCGAGCAACAGCATGTCCGGGGCGGACAGCAGCAGACGGCACAGGGCCACACGACGTTTTTCACCACCGGACAGGTGTTCGACCCTGGCGTCCCAGGCCGGCAGACGCAGCGCATCGGCGGCGACTTCCAGTTGACGCTCCAGGTTGTGACCGTCGCTGGCCTGCAGGATCGCTTCAAGCTTGGCCTGTTCGGCGGCCAGCTTGTCGAAGTCGGCGTCCGGGTCGGCGTAGGCGGCGTAGACCTCGTCCAGGCGAGCCTGGGCATCCTTGATCACGCTGACCGCTTCCTCGACCACTTCGCGCACGGTCTTGGTCGGATCAAGTTGCGGCTCTTGCGGCAGATAACCGATGTTCAGTTCCGGCATCGGGCGCGCTTCGCCTTCGAATTCGGTGTCGACGCCGGCCATGATTTTCAGCAGCGTGGACTTACCCGAACCGTTGAGGCCGAGTACACCGATCTTGGCGCCCGGGAAGAAGGACAGCGAAATGTTTTTCAGGATTTCCCGCTTCGGCGGAACAACTTTGCCCAGCCGATGCATGGTGAAGACGTATTGAGCCATGGAGAACCTTGGGTCAGTGACAGATGAATGATTGAAGCGCAGGCGATGCCCGGCCAGACCGGTGCGCGTCGTTCATTTGATGGTCATCAATGCGTGCGCGCGGAAAAAGTCTGAGTCTAGGAGCTGGGCCAGACGCTGTTAAAACGTAACGAGCGAAGGAAAGACAAGGCGGAAACAGGCGAGGACGCGGAGTTTACGGGTTGTAAATGAGCAGTCCGAGCCTGTTTTCAACGCAGTATTTCCGAGCGCAGCAGTTTTAACAGTGTCTGGGCTCCCGCGTAACCGGCAAAGCTACCTTAATGACGGAAGGCAGTCCAGCCGAGCGGGGCTGGCACTTCGCCACAACTCAAGGCATGCTAGCCGCCCTTTGGGCGCCCGGCTTATAGTGCACGTCGCGCCAGTCCAGCCAGACCGCAGGATTACAGCTTGTCCAATGTCACTCCGCCAGCCTCTGTGAGCAGCACCCAACCGGCGCCCGGCTCGTCCCTGCGCGGAACATTGAAGGGCGCGCTGGCAACATTGGTGCTGATGCTGCTGGCGTTGCTGTTCTGGCAATTGCTCGATCAGTTGCGCGAGACCCAGAAAAACCAGCGCCAGTACACCATCGACTACACCGCCGATCTCGCTTCGCAAGTCAGCCTCAACATGTCGCTGAACGCGCAGATCGCCCTCAATCTGCTACCGATCGTCGAACAGCCACAGTCCGCCGACGAACAGCAGGCGCTGCTGCGCAAGCTGCAGAAGTCCCTGCCGGACCTGCAAAGCCTGGCCTTGCTCAGCCCCTCGGGGAAAGTCCTCAGCGACAGCGCCACAGACAGCAAGGACGCCGACTATCTCAGCGATCTGGTGCGTCGCAGTCATGCCCAGGCGCACTATTTCAGCAACGCCGACGACGGTTCGGTGGTGCATCTGTTGCTGCATCAGGCCAGTGGCAGCACGCGCGGTTACTGGGCGCTGCGCCTGACACCGACATTCTTCTCTTCGCTGACCAAACAGGGCGACACCGGCATCCGCCCGCTATGGCTGGTGGAAAATCGCATCAACCATCAGATCATCAGCCGCGACGAAGGCCTGCCGTCCATCAAGGCCAGCACCCTGACGCCTGAGGATCTGGCCAACAGCGTGCTGACCGTGCCCCTGAGCAGCAGTGACTGGCAACTGCGCGGACTGTTCGACCGGCAACATGTGCTCGAAGAGTTGTTGCCGGCGTTTATCGGCAAATGTCTCTTGGGCCTGGCGCTGTCCCTGCTGCCGTTCATCGCCTTGCTGAACATGCGCCGCCGCCAGCGCCAGGTGCATGAGGGGCGTCGTCGCTATCAGGATATTTTCGAAGGCACCGGCGTGGCGCTGTGCGTGCTGGATCTGTCGGGGCTCAAGCAGGTTTTCGAAAGAGCCCGGATCCAGACCGGCGATCAGCTCAAGGCCTGGCTCGACCAACCGTCACAGCGCCTGCAACTGCTGCAGGAATTGAGGGTCACCGAGGTCAATCAGGTGGCGCTGCAACTGCTCAACGTCAATTCCTGCGAGCACGCCTGGCAATTGCTGATCGACGGCCGTCCGCACAGTCAGTGCGCCATCGGCAATCAAGTGCTCGACGCCGTGCTTCAGCAACAGGAACAGCTGGAACTGGAAATCCGACTGCCGGACATCAATGGCCGCGACCAGCACCTCTGGCTGGTCCTGCGCCTGCCTCGGGAACAGCACGACTACAAGGCCGTGATCCTGAGCATCAACGACATCACCAGCCGCAAGCTGATCGAACTGTCGCTGCTGGAGCGCGAAGGGTTCTGGTCGGATGTGGTGCGCACCGTGCCGGATCACCTGTACGTGCAGGATGTGATCAGCCAGCGGATGATCTTCAGCAACCACCACCTGGGCCAGACGCTCGGTTACAACCGCACCGAACTGCATCAGATGGGCGAGTATTTCTGGGAAATCCTCCTGCACCCGGAAGACGCCGACTACTACCATCGTTCGCGACAGATGCAGCGCCACGCCGGTTACAGCCAGTTGCTGCAATGCCAGTTGCGCTTCCGTCACCGTGACGGCAAGTGGCGGCGTTTCGATATCCGCGAGCAGGCGCTGGCCCGGGACAAGCAGGATCAGGTGACGCGGATCATCGGCGTGGCCAAGGACATCACCGAGCAGATCGAGGCCAGCGAATCCCTGCGCGACAGTGAACAGCGCTACCGGATGCTCGCCGAAAGCATCAGCGACGTGATTTTCTCCACCGACAGCAAACTGTCGCTGAACTACGTCAGCCCGTCCGTGCAAGCAGTGCTGGGCTATGACGCCGAGTGGATTTTCCAGAACGGCTGGCAATCGACCATCGCCAACCCGCAGCAACTCAACGGCATCTATCAGTTGATGGATCGGGTCAGCAAGGCCCTGGACAAGCCCGAGCAACTGGCCATCCTGCGCAGCCAGGTGCAGACCCAGATGTTCCTGTTCGACTGCCTGCGCGCCGATGGCCGCAAGATCCCGATCGAACTGCGCTTGGTACTGGTGTGGGATGAACATGGTGCATTCGAAGGCGTGCTCGGGGTCGGTCGCGACATCAGCCAGCAACGCCGTGCCGAAAAAGACCTGCGCATGGCGGCCACGGTATTCGAGCACTCGACGTCGGCGATTCTGATCACCGACCCGGCCGGCTATATCGTTCAGGCCAACGAAGCGTTCAGCCGGGTCAGCGGCTACGCGGTGAGCGAGGTGCTCGACCAGTTGCCGAACATGCTCACCGTCGACGAACAACAGGACGCGCACCTGCGCTACGTGCTCAAGCAATTGCATCAGCACAGCACGTGGGAAGGCGAAGTCTGGCTCAAGCGGCGCAATGGCGAACACTACCCGGCGTGGGTCGGCATCACCGCCGTGCTCGATGATGAAGGCGACCTCGCCAGTTACGTGTGCTTCTTCAGCGACATCAGCGAACGCAAGGCCAGCGAGCAGCGGATTCACCGCCTCGCCTACTACGACGCCCTGACCCATCTGCCGAACCGTACGCTGTTCCAGGATCGCCTGCACACCGCACTGCAAGCGGCCGAACGGCAGAAGTCGTGGGTGGTGCTGATGTTCCTCGACCTCGACCGTTTCAAGCCGATCAACGACTCCCTTGGTCACGCCGCCGGCGACCGCATGCTCAAAGACATGGCCACCCGGTTGCTGGCCTGCGTCGACGATGACGACACAGTGGCACGGATGGGCGGCGACGAATTCACCTTGCTGCTGCAGCATCGCTCCAGCCGCGAGATGGCGCTGAACCGGGCGATCCATGTGGCCGAACAGATTCTGGGCAGTCTGGTGCGACCGTTCGTGCTGGAAGGTCGCGAATTCTTCGTCACCGCCAGTATCGGCATCGCCCTGAGCCCGCAGGACGGCAACGAACTCAGCCAGCTGATGAAAAACGCCGACACCGCGATGTACCACGCCAAGGAGCGCGGCAAGAACAACTTCCAGTTCTATCAGGCCGACATGAACGCCAGTGCGCTGGAGCGTCTGGAGCTGGAAAGCGACTTGCGCCATGCCCTCGAGCAGAACGAATTCGTGCTGTATTACCAGCCGCAGTTCAGCGGCGACGGCAAACGCCTGACCGGCGCCGAAGCCCTGCTGCGCTGGCGTCATCCGCGTCGCGGGCTGGTGCCGCCGGGGGATTTCATCCCGGTACTCGAAGAACTCGGACTGGTGGTGGACGTCGGCGACTGGGTGATCAGCGAAGCCTGCCGTCAGCTCAAGACCTGGCACCAGAGCCGCGTGCGCGTACCGAAGGTCTCGGTGAACATTTCTGCCCGGCAGTTCTCCGACGGCCAGCTCGGCACGCGGATCGCCACCATCCTCAAGGAAACCGGCCTGCCGCCGGCGTGTCTGGAGCTGGAGCTGACCGAAAGTATCCTGATGCGCGAAGTCAGCGAGGCGATGCAGATCCTCGCCGGCCTGAAGAACCTGGGCCTGAGCATCGCGGTCGACGACTTCGGCACTGGTTATTCGTCGCTGAACTACCTCAAGCAATTCCCGATCGACGTGCTCAAGATCGACCGCACTTTCGTCGACGGCCTGCCATCCGGCGAGCAGGATGCGCAGATTGCCCGGGCGATCATCGCCATGGCCCACAGCCTCAACCTGGCGGTGATCGCCGAGGGCGTGGAAACCCATGAACAGCTGGACTTTCTGCGCGAGCACGGTTGCGATGAGGTTCAGGGTTATCTGTTCGGGCGTCCCATGCCGGCCACCCGCTTCGAAGCGCAGTTCAGCAATGATGCGCTTTTCATGTTCGACTGAAAATCAGCGGCGCGGTCTTCGCGAGCAGGCTCGCTCCCACAGGGATTGACGTCGATCACGGAATCCTGCCGCCAACCCGGCTATTGTGCGAACCGGCTGGCCAGGAAAAGGCCGGCACGGACGCCACATATCTGGTCATGAACGCCACTTGTCTGCGACATGATGTCGTTTCATATGCCATCCAAAACCCGTTGGGTTAGAATGCCCCCCTTTTCTGCCCCCGATCCTTGAGGACCGCCATGTTCAGCCGTGATTTGACTATTGCCAAGTACGACGCCGATCTTTTTGCCGCCATGGAGCAAGAAGCCCGGCGCCAGGAAGAACACATCGAGCTGATCGCTTCGGAGAACTACACCAGCCCAGCGGTGATGGAAGCTCAAGGCTCGGTACTGACCAACAAGTACGCCGAAGGCTACCCGGGCAAGCGCTACTACGGTGGTTGCGAGTACGTCGACGTCGTTGAGCAACTGGCCATCGACCGCGCCAAGGAACTGTTCGGCGCCGACTACGCCAACGTTCAGCCACACGCCGGTTCCCAGGCCAACGCTGCTGTTTACCTGGCCCTGCTGTCGGCCGGTGACACCATCCTGGGCATGAGCCTGGCTCACGGCGGTCACCTGACCCACGGCGCCAGCGTTTCCTCCTCCGGCAAGCTGTACAACGCCATCCAGTACGGTATCGACGCCAACGGCCTGATCGACTACGACGAAGTCGAGCGTCTGGCGGTAGAACACAAGCCGAAGATGATCGTGGCCGGTTTCTCTGCCTACTCCCAGGTTCTGGACTTCCCGCGCTTCCGCGCCATCGCCGACAAGGTGGGCGCCTACCTGTTCGTCGACATGGCTCACGTGGCCGGTCTGGTCGCCGCTGGCGTCTACCCGAACCCGGTTCCATTCGCTGACGTCGTCACCACCACCACTCACAAGACCCTGCGCGGTCCACGTGGTGGCCTGATCCTGGCTCGCGCCAACGCCGACATCGAGAAGAAGCTGAACTCCGCAGTATTCCCGGGCGCCCAGGGTGGCCCGCTGGAGCACGTGATCGCCGCCAAGGCGATCTGCTTCAAGGAAGCACTGCAGCCAGAGTTCAAGGCTTACCAGCAACAAGTGGTGAAAAACGCCCAGGCCATGGCCGGCGTGTTCATCGAGCGCGGTTTCGACGTGGTGTCCGGTGGTACTCAAAACCACCTGTTCCTGCTGTCGCTGATCAAGCAGGAAATCTCCGGTAAAGACGCCGACGCCGCTCTGGGCAAAGCGTTCATCACCGTGAACAAGAACTCCGTGCCAAACGATCCACGTTCCCCGTTCGTCACCTCCGGCCTGCGCTTCGGTACTCCGGCTGTGACCACTCGTGGCTTCAAGGAAGCAGAGTGCAAGGAACTGGCCGGCTGGATCTGCGACATCCTGGCCGACCTGAACAACGAAGCGGTGATCGACGCCGTTCGTGAGAAAGTCAAAGCCATCTGCAAGAAACTGCCGGTATACGGCGCTTAACAAGCCCGCACTACCGCACAAAAAAGCCCGATCAGAAATGATCGGGCTTTTTTATAGCCGAACAAAAAGCGAAGGACACATAAAACTTCGGAGCAACAAAAATACTGCATCAAACAGCATCAGAACCATTAAACAATTTGATGCACAAACCTCCTCCCCAACCGACTCTCGAACAGCACATCATCCATGCCCTGCGCATGAGCAACGAAGCACTTGCTGCCGGAAAAAAACAATATGGATATTGAGAGAGCAACATGAGTACCGACCGACAAAAATCCTTTATTGCAACTATTGGCATCCCGACTGATCTGGTGCACTTCCTTGAAGTGGTAAACGGCAAGAAGGCCACTGTTGCCTCGCCCTTGTTCAGTGGCGGGCACTTCAGTGGAAGACCGCAGTCACGTGATGACTCACACCTCCTTGGCTTTCGCCCGGAACCCCGCCTGACCTTGTATTTCAGGCATTCCGAACGGGGTTACAGGCTCTATATCCGAACGCCTGGCCCCTATTACGGAAAGTGCCTGAGCCTCGACAAAAACGGGATCCTGGGAGCATTCGCTCCCGAAGGATCGAACGTTTTCAAACTTATCGGAAAGCAGGGAGACACGCTCTCAATTGATAACCATCAATCAAATAGATTGGAGGCATATCTACAGACCTCAGGGTCGCCAGGTTTATTGCATACGCACCAACTACATGACTCAACGTTTACTTACTTCGCCGACAAAGGCGGAAAACCCTTTAAATTTCGTTTTACAATCCTTGAGCGAAACGCCTCATACATTGATCACCCTGATGAAATCTGATCAGTAAAACTTTGTAGCCGATCCAGTATTGATCGGCTACAGGGAACTACATCAGAACCCCCACTCTCTTCCCACCACCACTCATGGCTTTTGCAGTAGCACCGAGCAAAAAACGCTCGGCCTCTGCAATCGATCTCAAACCTTTCAACCCGTTCGCGCTTGGACGACGACCAATCACCACTGGTCAGACCGGTCATGCCAATTCGTCATTTTTCACTTGCGATCCGTAAAAAACAGCGCCTAGACTGCACCCGCACTGGACATACCGGTAAGACCACAATAATTAAGTCCTGAATCTGATGCGCCCCGCGCACGGCAGCCAGGACACCGACCAGGATTCCTCCCATGCTCAGATGGTGCTCGCGTTCAATCTTTCTCCAAGTGGTTCTCGGCCTGATGCTCGGCATCGTCTGCGGGCTGACCCTTCCTGAATACTCGGCCCAGCTCAAACCGCTCGGCGACGGTTTCATCAAACTGATCAAGATGCTCATCGGCCTGATCGTGTTCTGCGTGGTGGTCAGTGGCATCAGCGGCGCGGGCGATCTGAAGAAGGTCGGGCGCATCGGCCTCAAATCGGTGATCTACTTCGAAGTGCTGACCACCCTCGCGCTGGTGATCGGTCTGGTGTTCGCGTTCAGCACCGGAATCGGCAGCGGCGCCAATATCCATCTGGAGCAACTGTCCGCCGCCGACATGGGCGACATCGCCGAGCGTGGACAGCATATGCACACCACCACCCAGTTCCTGATGGACCTGATCCCGACCTCGGTACTGGGCGCCTTCGCCGACAACAACATCCTGCAAGTGCTGCTGTTTTCGGTGCTGTTCGGCAGCGCGTTGAATCTTGTGGGCGAAGCCGCTTCCGGGATCTCGCGACTGATCAACGAGCTGAGCCATGTGATCTTCCGGATCATGGGCATGATCGTGCGTCTGGCACCGATCGGCGTGTTTGGTGCCATCGCCTTCACCACCAGCAAATATGGCCTGGACTCCCTGCAACATCTGGGTAGCCTGGTCGGTTTGTTCTATCTGACCTGCATGGCCTTCGTCGCGCTGATTCTCGGCCTGGTGATGCGCCTCTCCGGCCTGCGCATGTGGCCATTGCTCAAATACCTGCGCGAAGAACTGCTGATCGTCATGGGCACCGCGTCCTCCGACGCCGTGCTGCCGCAGATCATGCGCAAGCTGGAACATCTGGGTATCGGCAGCTCCACCGTCGGACTGGTGATTCCCACCGGTTACTCGTTCAATCTCGATGGCTTTTCGATCTACCTGACCCTGGCGATCGTGTTCATCGCCAACGCCACCGGGACGCCGCTGGCCATGACCGACCTGCTGACGATTTTGCTGGTGTCGCTGATCACATCAAAAGGTGCCCACGGTATTCCCGGCTCGGCCCTGGTGATCCTGGCGGCGACGCTGACGGCCATCCCGGCGATTCCGGTGGTCGGTCTGGTGCTGGTGTTGGCGGTGGACTGGTTCATGGGCATCGGTCGGGCGCTGACCAACCTGATCGGCAACTGCGTCGCCACCGTGGCCATCGCTCGCTGGGAAAGGGACATCGACGTGCAAAGGGCAAACAAGGTGCTCAGCGGTCAGCAGGGCTATACCTTTCAACCAAGAAAAACGGTCGCTCAGGCAGCGGCCAAAGAATTCTGAATGACCGCCGTGCCTGCGCAAATGCAGGCACGGCGCATGGAGCGAATACGTGATTACTACATCAACCGTCGTCAACTCAGTGGTAGAAAAACTCCGGGCCGCCCTCGCCCGCGGCCAATGGCGCTCCGGCGAGATGCTGCCGGGCCAGCGCGAACTGGCCGAGCAACTGGGCATCAGCCGCCCGAGCCTGCGTGAAGCGGTGATCGTGCTGGAAACCCTCGGTCTGGTGCGCTCGATGCCAGGCAAAGGCGTGGTGGTTCTCGACGCCCAGGCCAGTGACAGCCAAAGCCACGACAGCGCCATGGCCGGCGCCAGCCTCGAAGACCTGTTGCAACTGCGCTACACCCTCGAGCCGTTCATCGTCGGCCTGGTGGCGCAGTCGATCAGCAGCAAGGAAGTCGGCCAGTTGCGCCTGACCCTGATGGACATGCGCGAAGCCCTCGAAGCCGGCGACAGCGAGGCCGGCGTCAGCGCCTACATCGCCTTTCATGAAGAGCTGTTCACCCTGACTTCGAACCCGATTTTCCAGAGCGTGGTGCAACAGACCAGCAACGCCCTCAAGCAAAGCGCCGAAGTGCTGCGCAATTCGCCGCAACACCTGGCCGAACGCCTTGAGGAAAACGAAGCCGTGGTGCGCGCGATCCGCAGCAAGAACAGCGCTCAGGCCAGCGCCGAGATGCGTCGGCACATCCTGCGTGAAGGCCAGCGAATGGGAGTCGAGCTGAATATTCCGGATGACCACCTGAACCACTGAAACACTTCACACTGGAGACCGGCCATGAACAGTCTTGCCACGCCGTCACATCCTCGCCAGTCCCCGGCGGCCCGGTCCTTCTCCCGGCTGCAAGTGCCGATGGATGAGCTGTATCCGCGATTATTCGATGCAATCCTTGAACAGCGGCTCGATACCGCCAGCCGTTTCACCGAAGAAAGTCTCAAGCAGATGTTCGGTGTCAGTCGTGCGGACGTGCGTCGGGCGCTGACCCGGTTGTCTCACGAACAGATCATCGTGCTGCGGGCCAACCATCGGCCAAGGGTGGCTGCACCGGACGCCGAGCAGACACGTCAGGCGCTGCACGCCCGGCGCCTGGCCGAGACCACGCTGGTGCGACTGGCATGTCAGCATGCTCAGGCTGAAGATCTGAAACGCCTGCACGCCCTGATCGAGCGTGAGCGCCAGGCTGTGGATAAAAGCCAACGGGGCGCAGCGATCCGCCTGTCCGGGGAGTTTCATTTGCAGTTGGCCAGAGTGGCGGCCAATGCACCGTTGGCGCATTTTCTCGGCACGTTGGTGCCGTTGACCTCACTGGCGATTGCGCGATGCACTGAAACCACGCACAGCTGTTGCGGCTGGCAGGAACACGCCCGGATCGTCGAGGCGATCGAGCGTGTCGACACTGTCCAGGCTGTATCGCTGATGAACCGTCATCTGGATCATCTGGAACAGACAATTCTCAGCGGCTCCGCACATTGAAACAGCGGCGGACTCAGTTCGCCGCCACCCTGGCAAACCCCGCCCGAATCTTCTCTTCCGGCAACTCGTCGGCGATGAACACGATCACGCTTTCCCGCGCCTCGCCTTCGGCCCACTCCGTATCCCAGTCGAAGCCGTAGAGTTTCAACACACCCTGAAACACCAGCCGCCGATCCTCACCCGCGATGTTCAACACGCCTTTGTAGCGCAGCAATTGCTTGCCGTGCGCTTCCAGCAATTCGTTCATGAATTCGCTGAGCCGGTCGATATCCAGCGGCTGATCGGTACGCAGCACCAGACTGGAAATCCGGTCGATGGACGGTGCCTTGCTCACCGGCCGCAGACTCACCCCGCCACCGAGATCGGCATTCAGGTTGAAACCGCGCACATCGAGCAATTCAGCCAGGTCGATGTTGCCGTGTTCCACCACGCGAATTGGCGCCCGGCGGTTGATGCGGGTCAGGCGTTCACTGAGCGCAGTGAACGCGGCTTGGTCCACCAGATCGGTCTTGCTCACCAGCAAGCGGTCGGCAAAACCGATCTGCGCCTGGGCGATGGTCTGGGTCAGGTGCAACTCGGCATGAGCCGCGTCGACCAGGGTAATGATGCCGTCGAGCAGGTAACGCTCGCGCAATTCTTCGTCGATGAAAAACGTCTGCGCCACCGGGGCCGGATCAGCCAGACCAGTGCATTCGATGACCAGTCGATCAAACGCGATTTCACCGCTGTCCAGGCGCTCAAGCAGCAGATACAGGGCTTTGGTCAGATCGGTGTGAATGGTGCAGCAGACGCAGCCGTTGGCCAGGGTCATGACTTGCACCGGCTCGTCGCCCAGCAGTTGGGTGTCGATGCCGGCGTCGCTGAACTCGTTTTCGATCACGGCGATTTTCAGGCCGTGCTCGGCTTTCAACAGATGACGCAGCAAAGTGGTCTTGCCGGCGCCGAGAAAGCCGCTGAGCACCGTTACCGGTATTGGAGAAGACAACTTCGATCCCCTTTACAAAATGGATGAACAACACAAAACAAATGTGGGAGCGAGCCTGCTCGCGAAAGGGGCGTGTCAGTCGACGTCATTGCTCGATGACACACCGTTTTCGCGGGCAAGCCCGCTCCCACAGAGGGATTGCATCAACCTCGGGCTGTCAGATCAACAGCACTTCGGCCCACCCTTGCCACCGTAACGAGCTTCCTGACGTTCGCGAAAGAACATCTCGTAGCTCATCACCGGCTTGTCCGGGTGTTTGGTTTGCATATGCTCGACATAGGTGTCGTAGTCGGGCATGCCGACCATCAGGCGCGCAGCCTGACCGAGGTATTTACCGAGGCGACTCAGGTCATTGAACATGGTGCAATCCTCTGGTTACGCGTCCGACAGCGCCTGGAACGGCGATTCTTTATCCGTACGCTCTTTTTTGCCCCAGGCGGCGATGCCGACCTTGAGCGCATAGAACAGGATGCTGAAGACCACGAACAGGAACAGCGCGGTCAGCGTTGCGTTGGTGTAGGCGTTGAAGATCACATGCTGCATCTGCTCGACGCTCTTGGCCGGCGCGACCACCTGGCCCGCAGCCAGTGCATCGCTGTACTTCTTGGCCAGCGACAGGAAGCCGACGGCCGGGTTGGCATCGAACAGCTTGATGAAGCCTGCGGTCGTGGTGCAGATCAGCAGCCAGGCCGCCGGCAGCAGGGTGACCCAGATGTAGCGCTGGCGCTTCATTTTGATCAGGACCACGGTGCCGAGCATCAGCGCAATACCGGCCAGCATCTGGTTGGAGATACCGAACAGCGGCCACAAGGTGTTGATGCCACCCAGCGGATCGATCACGCCCTGATACAGCAACCAGCCCCACATCGCCACACAACCGGCGGTGGCGATCAGGTTGGCGGTCCAGGATTCCGTACGTTTCAGCGCCGGGACGAAGGAGCCAAGCAGATCCTGCAGCATGAAGCGCCCGGCACGGGTGCCGGCGTCCACCGCCGTCAGGATGAACAGCGCTTCGAACAGGATCGCGAAGTGGTACCAGAACGCCATGGTGTTTTCACCCGGCAGGACACTGTGCAGGATCTGCGCGATACCGACCGCCAGGGTCGGTGCACCGCCAGCGCGGGCCAGGACGGTGGTTTCGCCGATGTCATGGGCCACGGCCTGCAGGGCATCCGGGGTAATCGCGAAGCCCCAGTTGCTGACCGCGGTCGCTACCGCCACCACATCACCACCCACCACGGCAGCCGGGCTGTTCATGGCGAAGTACACGCCCGGCTCGATCACCGAAGCGGCGACCATGGCCATGATTGCCACGAACGACTCCATCAGCATGCCGCCGTAACCGATGTAGCGGGCGTTTGTTTCGTTATCCAGCAGTTTCGGCGTGGTGCCGGACGAGATCAGCGCGTGGAAGCCCGATACCGCACCGCAGGCGATGGTGATGAACAGGAACGGGAACAGACCGCCCTTCCATACCGGGCCGGTGCCGTCGACGAATTGGGTCAGCGCCGGCATTTTCAGCTCCGGCATGGTGATCAGGATGCCGATCGCCAGGGCGATGATGGTGCCGATCTTGAGGAATGTGGACAGATAGTCACGTGGCGCGAGGATCAGCCAGACCGGCAGTACCGCCGCGACAAAACCGTAACCGATCAGCATCCAGGTGATTTGCACGCCGGTGAAGCTGAACGCCTTGGCCCACACCGGATCGGCGGCAATCTGCCCGCCCAGCCAGATCGAACCGAGCAGCAGCACCACACCGATCACCGAGATCTCGCCGATGCGGCCCGGACGGATGTAGCGCATGTAGATGCCCATGAACATCGCGATCGGGATGGTCGCCATGACGGTGAAGATGCCCCACGGGCTCTCGGCCAGGGCCTTGACGACGATCAGCGCCAGCACCGCGAGGATGATGATCATGATCAGGAAGCAGCCGAACAGCGCGATAGTGCCGGGGATGCGGCCCATTTCTTCACGCACCATGTCACCCAGGGAACGGCCGTTGCGACGGGTGGACATGAACAGGACCATGAAATCCTGCACTGCACCCGCCAGCACCACACCGGCGATCAGCCACAGCGTGCCGGGCAGATAGCCCATCTGCGCCGCCAGTACCGGGCCGACCAGCGGTCCCGCGCCGGCAATGGCCGCGAAGTGGTGTCCGAAGAGAATGTGCCTGTTGGTCGGAACGTAATCCAGACCGTCGTTGTTGAGCACGGCGGGGGTGGCCCGGCGTGGATCGAGTTGCATCACGTTGTTTGCGATGAACAGGCTGTAGTAACGGTACGCAACCAGATAGATGGCCACGGCGGCGACCACGATCCACAAGGCGTTGATCGCCTCGCCTCGGCGCAATGCCACTACGCCCAGGGCGCACGCTCCTACGATTGCCAGCACTAGCCAGGGTAAGTGGCGCAGCAGGCTATTATTATTTTTCATTTTATTATTCCAGCCAGGGTGGACAAGAAAGACAGCCACCCCGAGTTTAGCGCTACTGGCAGCAAAGACCATACCCCGACATTGGTCTGACGCCCCGCCCGACTGGCAGCGTCCGGCATGGCGGGTCTATAGTCAGCGTACCGTCAAGAGGATCGCGCCATGAGCGAGCACCCGTCCGAGCGTCGCCGCTTCAAACGTATCGCGTTCAATGCCAGAACCGAATTGAGCCAGGGCGAATACATCTGGCCGGTGAAGCTGATCGACCTGTCGCTCAAGGGACTGCTGATCGAGCGGCCGGAGCCGTGGCTGGGAGACGATACACAGGATTTCAACGTCGATATCCACCTGAGCGACGACACCGATATCCAGATGGATGTACAACTGGCACATGACGATCATGGCCAGTTGGGCTTCCAGTGCCGGTACATCAGTCTGGAATCGATCCAGCGCCTGCGCCGTCTGATCGAGCTCAACCTCGGTGACGAGGCCGAGCTGGAACGGGAGCTTGGGGCATTGATGGAACTCTGATCACTCGAAGAGTGAATCCAGCGCCTGCTCCAGACGCGTCACCGCAATGATCTGCAGCCCTGCCGGCGCTTCCTTCGGCGCGTTGCCCTTGGGCACGATCGCGCGCTTGAAACCGTGCTTGGCGGCTTCCTTCAAACGCTCCTGACCGCTCGGCACCGGACGTACCTCGCCCGACAGGCCGACTTCACCGAACACCAGCAAGTCATGAGGCAGCGGGCGGTTGCGCAGGCTCGACATGACAGCGGCCATCAATGCCAGGTCGGATGCCGTTTCCAGCACCTTCACCCCACCCACCACATTGAGGAACACGTCCTGATCGTGAGTGGGAATGCCGCCATGGCGATGCAGTACCGCCAGCAACATCGCCAGACGGTTCTGATCCAGTCCCAGGGTGACCCGACGCGGATTCGCCAGATGGCTGTCATCCACCAGGGCCTGGACTTCCACCAGCATCGGCCGGGTCCCTTCCCACGTTGCCATCACCACACTGCCCGGGACTTCTTCCTGAGCGCGAGAGAGAAAAATCGCCGAGGGGTTGGAGACTTCTTTCAGCCCCTTGTCAGTCATGCCGAACACGCCCAGTTCGTTGACGGCGCCAAAACGGTTCTTCACCGCTCTCAGCAGGCGCAAGCGACCATCGGGTTCGCCTTCGAAATAAAGAACGGTATCGACCATGTGTTCCAGCACACGAGGGCCGGCCAGCGCGCCTTCCTTGGTCACGTGGCCGACCAGGAAGATCGCCGTGCCGCTCTGCTTGGCGTAGCGCACCAGCAACGCCGCACTTTCGCGCACCTGAGACACGCCGCCCGGCGCCGATTGCAGTTGTTCGGTGAAAATTGTCTGGATGGAATCGATCACCATCACCTTGGGCTTTTCCTGGCGGGCGGTGGCGATGATGCTTTCGATGCAGGTTTCGGTCATGACCCGCAATTGGTCCTGCGGCAAGCCCAGACGGCGTGCGCGCATGGCCACTTGCTGCTGGGATTCCTCACCGGTGACGTACAACGCAGGCATGCCTTTGGCGAGATTGCACAGGGTCTGCAACAGAATCGTCGACTTGCCGATACCCGGATCGCCGCCGATCAGCACCACCGAGCCGTCCACCAGACCACCACCGAGTACCCGGTCCAGTTCGCCGGAGGCTGTGGAAAAACGCGGAATCTCTTCAATGCTGACTTCGGCCAGGGTCTTGATCTGCGCCTGCTGCCCGGCCCAGCCGGTGCGCCCGCTCGGTGCGGCGGCAGCACCGCTCTCGATCATGGTTTCGGTCAGGGTGTTCCAGGCGCCGCATTCGCTGCATTGCCCGGCCCACTTGGGAAAGGTTGCGCCGCACTCGGTGCAGCCGTACATGCGCTTGGCCTTGGCCATCTGAACCCCCGGCAAAAACCGCGATGATAACGCAGCCTTCACCGACCGGCGCCGGGGATTGTATGTGTGAGTGTCAGTCGACCAGCTTGTCTGCCAGCGCCTTGACCCGATCCAGATCACCTTTGGCGACTTTGGTCACCCCGGTGCCGTACTCCGGATCAGCCTTGTAGAGGAAGGACAGCATGATGTGCTTGCTCTCGTCATCGGCGCTCGCCAGGGACCCGCCAAAGCTCTCGATCAGATCCTGACGCTCCTTCTTGCTGAACGAGCGATACAGATCGCCGGCCTGCCTGAAGTTCTGCTCGCGCTGAATCTTCGCTTGTTGCGTGCTGCCCTGCAGGGGCGTCTGGCTATAGCGCGCAGCTTGCGTCTCTTCACGGGGCTGCAGACGGCTAGGTTGATAGTTGACACCCGAATGACTCGCGCCGGTATTCATCGCGCCATCCTGATTGCCATTGTTTATCGCCACTTTTGCCGCATTGACGGGTAACTGCAGGGCATTGGCACCCAGGCGATACATCTGGGTGTCGGCATAAGCGAATATACGACCTTGCAACAAACGGTCTTCCGATGGCTCGATTCCCGGTACAACATTCGAAGGTGCCATGGCCACTTGTTCAGTTTCCTGGAACACATTCGCGGGATTGCGATTCAACACCATTTGTCCAACTTTTCGTTCCGGAATTCCCGGCCAGATCTTGGTTGCATCAAGTGGATCGAAATCAAACTTGGACAAATCTTGTGGTTTCAGTACTTGAATGTATAAGTCCCACTTTGGGAAGTTCCCCTGGCTTATATGAGTCACCAGATCATGTGTCATATGACTGTAGTCTTGACCCTGAACTTTTATGACTTGCTGCGGATCGAGGTTCTTGATCCCTTGCAAACTTTTCCAGTGAAACTTCACGTAATGCACATCGCCTTTGTCATTGACCAACTTATAGGCGTGCACACTATTGCCATCCATCTCCCGGTAACTGGCTGGCGTCCCGGAGTTGGAATACAGCTCGGTCAACGTACGGGTGGCTTCCGGAACGTGAGAGAAGAAATCGAAGCGACGGGAATCATCATCCAGGTTGGTACGTGGGTCAGGTTTGAACGCATGCACCATGTCCGGGAACTTGATCGCGTCGCGGATAAAGAACGTCGGGAAGTTATTGCCTACCAGGTCCCAGTTGCCGTCAGCGGTGTAGAACTTGGTGGAGAAGCCCCGTGGATCACGCAGCGTTTCCGGAGAGTGGTTGCCGTGTACCACCGAGGAGAAACGCACGAACACTGGCGTGACCTGGCCCGCGGCGAAGACCTTGGCCTTGCTCAGATCGCTCAGGTCATTGGTCACGGTGAATGTACCGTGAGCACCGGTGCCACGGGCATGTACGACGCGTTCGGGAATGCGCTCGCGGTCGAAGCGCTGCAGCTTCTGAATCAGCTGCACGTCCTGCAGCAGCACCGGGCCGCTGGGCCCGGCAGTCTGCGAGTTCTGGTTGTCACCGACCGCTGCTCCGTTATCCCGGGTCAGGGGGGCAGCGTTCACGGAAAGAGTCAGCAGGCTGGCGGCTAATACGCCGACGCTGCGGCGACCAGGCATGGAGTTCATTTCAGATTCCTCTGTTGTTTGAGGCGCATCCAGGTGCGCCAACCAGAGGCTAGAGAGTCACGACAGCGAAGATAAATAGAAAATCCACACCCCTTCGATTGAGAAAAACAGCTTTACCATCAGAGGCTTACGGATTAATTCGCGCGCGATTAGTGGCACTTTGCAAACTAATCGCGAATTGATGTGTCGATAAAAGCGGGCAATGTAAGAAGGTGTTTCGCGCAGGACGCGTTTTGCTGATTTACACTGCGTACACCAAACTCATCTGTAACAAGGAAATAACTATGGGCGTGCTCAGCGAGTTCAAGGCCTTCGCGGTCAAAGGCAATGTGGTCGACATGGCCGTCGGTATCATCATCGGTGCAGCCTTCGGCAAAATCGTTTCGTCGTTTGTCGGTGACGTCATCATGCCGCCAATCGGCCTGTTGATCGGCGGAGTGGACTTCAGTGATCTGGCCATCACCCTCAAGGCAGCCGAAGGCACGACCCCTGCAGTGGTGCTGGCTTACGGCAAATTCATCCAGAGTGTCCTGGACTTCGTGATCGTTGCCTTTGCGATCTTCATGGGCGTGAAAGCCATCAACCGTCTGAAGCGCGAAGAAGCCGTGGCTCCGACGCTGCCACCGGTTCCGACCAAGGAAGAAGAGTTGCTGGGCGAGATCCGCGACTTGCTCAAGGCCCAGAACAATCGGCCCTGAAATCCATGAACGGCGCCTGAGGGCGCCGTTTTTTCACCAGTAGTTTTCCACCGCCACCTGACCTGGCCGCCGCGTCAGGCTGAGGCTCATGCCCCGTTGCTTGAGCAGGGCCCGTGTGTCGTCGATCATCTGTGGATTGCCACACAGCATGACCCGTGAATGAAGCGGATCAAGATTGACCCCGGCTGCGTGCTCAAGCTCGCCGTTTTCAATAAGGGTGGTAATGCGCCCATTCAGCGCCCCGACGTGCGGCTCGCGCGTCACGACCGGAATGAACTGGAACTTGTGCGCGTATTCGGTCAGATAATCGCGTTGCATCAGTTCGGCGATCAGCTGTTGATAAGCCAGCTCCCTCGCCTCCCGAACGCTATAGACGAGGATGATTCGGTCGAATCGTTCCCAGACCTCGAAGTCCTGCAGGATCGATAGAAACGGTGCCACGCCGGTGCCTGTGGATAACAGCCAGAGGTCCCGACCATCGACGAAACGATCCAGCGTCAGATAGCCAAAGGCCTGACGATCCACCAGCAAGATATCGCCCACCCTGAGCCGGCTCAATTCACTGGTGAATTCACCGCCCGGCACCACGATGGAAAAGAACTCGAGGAATTCGTCGAACGGCGAAGACACCATGGAATAGGCCCGCCACACCGTACTGCCGTCATCCCTGGTCACGCCGAGCCTGGCAAACTGACCGGCGCGAAAGCGAAAGCCGGCATCGCGGGTGGTTCGCAAGGTGAACAGGCTCGGTGTCAACGGGTGCACATCAAGCAGGGTCTGGAGACTGAATTTTTCTGCGCTGGCGGTCATCGGTAACTCCATGAGCAATAGCCATAGTGTCACGCACTGACGCTCAATAAAAAACCTACGATTTGTAGTGAATTAGCCCAAGTTTCTTGATGAGAAAGTTATGCAATCAAGTACTAGCGAAATGACATATCACAACTATCAAATGATGCAGTCAATCTAATAGTCAAATGTTGCTAATCATAAACGATTAATTACCTCCTACCTTAAGAGCAAAAAATTCCAAACGTCGGTATAGGAAATATCCTACACTCCTTTCCGTGCATTCGCCTTGGATCCAAGATTGCACCCCAGCGAAAACTCTCGGAGAAATTTCAAATGGAGATCTGGAAGGAGTCGCAAATAAAGCAGCTGACTTTCACAACCAGAGTGGAAACTGCTTACCCGATTCTGCTGACATTTGCCAATAACCTTGGTTTCCGGTTTTGCGGGATTTCAATCGCCTCCCCTGACCGGAACATATTGCCGAAGCCCTTGCGTATCAATAACTATCCCCTGGCCTGGAATCAGCAGTATGAAGAAGAGAGACACTGGGAGTTTGATCCGGTTGTAGACCATTGCTTTCGCTCAATGCTGCCCATTACATGGAGCGAAGAACTGTTCTCAAAAACACCTCAATTGTGGGCGTCGTTGAAAGAACAGGGACTGGAGCACGGCTGGTCGCAATCCTTTCATCATGAAGAAAGCGGTCTGTGCAGCATTCTCAGTCTGGCCCGCCCCACTGCCCCATCAGTTCGATCGAATTGTACGAGCATTTTGGCTACATGTTCTATGTCACCAGCCATCTGAGTGAACTCTTCGCCCGCACGCTTCCTTCACGCCCCGAGAAGGTTCGACCGCCTCGCCTCTCCACACGGGAGATCGAAGTACTCAAGCTCTGCGCTTCCGGCAAGACCGCCTATGAAACCGCCAGGATTCTCAGCCTGAGTGAACGCACGGTGAACTATCACGTGCAGAACGTGATTGTGAAAATGAACGTCTGCAACAAGATCTCCGCGGTCATCGCCGCCGCCAAGGCCGGGATCATCTAGTCGCCCCCCTAAAACAAACAACTGCTGCCTTCGAAAAAAAAGTACCATTTGCGACCTTCCTGAGTGATGACGCGAAACCTCGCGCCGCTGTCCACTCGGACGGTTCCGCCGCACGCTACCCTGGGCCGCGGGACACCCGTCGATTACCCAGAGTCCCTGCACCATGCCTTTGCTCGATACGCCCTTCGCCCAACTCGATCTGATCCGCCAGCCCGAACAGCAGAACGAACCGCTGCAAGCCTTCGATGCGGCTGACGAATACCTGCTCAATCATCTGGCGGAACAGAATCTGCCGGTCGAGACCCGGGTTCTGGTGCTCAACGACAGCTTCGGCGCGCTGGCCATCAGCCTTTTGGGCAAAGTGCAGGTCAGCACCAGCGGCGATTCGTTTCTGGCGTTTCAAGGCCTGGAAAAAAACTTGCTGCGCAACGGCCACACATTCGATGCACTGCGCGGCACGCCGGCCAGCGAACCGCTGGTCGGGCCGTTCGACCGGGTGCTGATCCGTGTTCCGAAAACCCTGGCGCTGCTGGAAGAACAACTGATTCGTCTGCAAGGGCAATTGGCACCTGGCGCACAAGTGGTGGCCGCCGCCATGGTCAAACACCTGCCCCGCGCTGCCGGTGATCTGCTGGAGCGTTACATCGGACCGGTTCAGGCGTCACTGGCGGTGAAAAAGGCACGATTGCTGATATCCACTCCCGAGGCGAAGACGCCCGCGCTTTCGCCCTACCCCAGCCGTTATCGCCTCGAACAACCGGCCATCGAACTGCTCAATCACGCCAACGTGTTCTGCCGTGAAGGGCTGGACATCGGCACCCGTGCCTTCCTCCCGCACCTGCCAAAAAACCTCGGCGCGGCGCGAGTCGCCGACCTCGGTTGCGGCAACGGCGTGCTGGCCATCGCCAGTGCCCTGCAAAACCCCGATGCGCATTACACGCTGGTGGACGAATCGTTCATGGCGGTGCAATCAGCCGCGCAGAACTGGCGCGCAGCATTGGGTGAACGAGAAGTCATCGTGCGCGCCGGCGATGGCCTGGCCGGACAGCAAGCGCAATCCCTGGACGTCGTGCTGTGCAATCCGCCGTTCCATCAACAACAGGTGGTCGGTGACTTCCTCGCCTGGCGCATGTTTCAGCAAGCCCGCGAAGCACTGGTGGTCGGCGGTGCGCTGTACATCGTCGGCAACCGACATCTGGGTTATCACAGCAAACTGGCGCGTCTGTTCCGAGGTGTCGAGCAGGTTGCGGCCACGCCGAAATTTGTCATCCTCAAGGCGCGCAAATAATCCGGACAGAAAAAACCCTCCGTTCGGAGGGTCAGAAATCCGTGTCGCATGGCGACGGGATGGGAAGTTTCAGTGCGTGGTCAGGCCCGCAGCGTTCATGAACAGGCGCATCAGGCTGGCGACGATGAACAGCGCGCCGACACTGCCGATCCAGATCATCGCCAACCAGCCGAGCCGCTGCCACAGCGGCTTTTTTTCGGCCTCTTCAATGTCATGCAGGGAATGTTTGCCGGTCATGATTTCATCCTCCGGTTGAGGGAGATGGCGCCGCAGCCGGCGCCATCCTGATCGTCCCTAGTGATAGCCGTCCTCGTGGGTGACCTTGCCACGGAACACGTAGTAGCTCCAGAAGGTGTACCCCAGGATGAACGGAATGATGAACAGCGTACCGACCAGCATGAAACCCTGGCTCTGCGGCGGTGCGGCGGCGTCCCAGATCGAGATCGACGGCGGCACGATATTCGGCCACAGGCTGATGCCCAGACCGCTGTAGCCGAGGAAGATCAGCACCAGGGTCAGCAGGAACGGCATGTAATTGGCATTGCGTGCCACCGCGCGGATCAGACCGTACATCGTTACCAGCACCAGAATCGGTACCGGCATGAACCAGAACAGATTCGGCATGCTGAACCAGCGCGTCGCGATTTCCGGATGGGCCAGCGGTGTCCACAGGCTGACGACACCGATCACCGCCAGCAACACGAAGGCCAGCGGACGCGCCAGATCATGCATCTGCTCCTGCAGCTTGCCTTCGGTCTTCATGATCAGCCAGGTGCAACCGAGCAAGGCGTAAGCCACCACCAGCGCAGCGCCGCAAAACACCGTGAACGGTGTCAGCCAGTCCAGTGAACCGCCCGCGTATTGCCGGTTGACCACCGGCAGCCCGTCAATGAACGCACCCAGCGCCACCCCCTGAAAGAACGTCGCCGCCACCGAACCACCGATGAACGCCTTGTCCCACAGGTGACGCTTGGCGTCCTTGGCCTTGAAGCGGAACTCGAACGCCACGCCACGGAAAATCAGCCCGATCAGCATGAAGATCAGCGGCAGGTACAACGCCGACAGCACCACCGAATAGGCCAGCGGGAAGGCGCCGAACAATGCCGCGCCGCCCAGTACCAGCCAGGTTTCATTGCCGTCCCATACCGGGGCCACGGTGTTCATCATGACGTCGCGATCAGTCTTGCCGGGGATGAACGGGAAGAGAATCCCGATCCCCAGGTCGAAGCCGTCCATGACCACGTACATCATGATGCCGAAGATGATGATCACGGCCCAGATCAGCGGAAGATCAATACCCATGGTTCAAATCTCCTTGGTCAGGGTGCGGTCGTGTTCGGCGCCTTCGTCATCGGCAGCCGACAACGGACGGGCCGGGGTGCGTTTCTGGCCGGGACCACCGTCGTTGGTTTCCTTGCCTTCGTCGGTCTTCGGCCCTTTGCGCACCAGGCGCATCATGTAGCCCAGACCCGCACCGAACAGCGCGAAATACACCACTACGAACATGATCAGCGTGATGCTCATCTGCATGAAACTGTGGTTGGACGACGCATCCGCCGTACGCATCAGCCCGTAGACCACCCAGGGCTGACGGCCGATTTCCGTGGTGAACCAGCCGGCCAGGATCGCGATCAGCCCGGACGGTCCCATCCACAACGCCAGGTACAGGAACGGCCGCGAGGTGTAGAGCGTGTCGCGCTTGCGCAGCCACAGGCTCCAGAGTCCGGTGAAGATCATCAGGAAACCGAGGCCGACCATGATCCGGAACGACCAGAACACAATGGTGGAATTCGGCCGGTCTTCAGGTGGGAACTCCTTGAGTGCCGGCACCTGTTTGTCCAGCGAGTGAGTCAGGATCAGGCTGCCGAGATACGGGATCTCCACGGCATATCTGGTTTTCTCTTCCTTCATGTCCGGCCAGCCGAACAGGATCAGCGGCGTTGCTTCGCTGCCGACGTTTTCCCAGTGGCCTTCGATCGCAGCGATTTTCGCCGGTTGGTGTTCGAGGGTGTTGAGGCCGTGGAAATCGCCGATCACTGCCTGGATCGGTGCAACGACCAACGCCATCCACATCGCCATCGACAGCATGGTGCGAACGGCCGGGTTGTCCTTGCCGCGCAGCAGGTGCCACGCCGCCGACGAGCCGACGAAGAACGCCGTCGCGACGAACGCGGCCGTCGCCATGTGCATCAGGCGATAAGGGAATGACGGGTTGAAGACAATGGCCAGCCAGTCGGTCGGGATCACCTGGCCGTTGACGATCTCGTAACCCTGCGGTGTCTGCATCCAGCTGTTGGACGCCAGAATCCAGAACGTCGAGATCAATGTACCGATGGCCACCATGACCGTGGAAAAGAAGTGCAGCTTGCGCCCGACCTTGTTCCAGCCGAACAGCATCACCCCGAGGAAACCGGCTTCGAGGAAGAACGCCGTGAGCACCTCATAGGTCAGCAAAGGCCCGGTGACTGAACCGGCAAAATCCGAGAAACGGCTCCAGTTGGTGCCGAACTGATAGGCCATGACCAGCCCCGAGACCACGCCCATGCCGAAGTTGACGGCAAAGATCTTCGACCAGAAATGGTAGAGATCGCGGTACGTGTCATTGCCGGTTTTCAGCCACAGACCTTCCAGCACCGCAAGATAGCTCGCAAGACCGATGGTGATCGCCGGAAACAGGATGTGGAACGAGATGGTGAACGCAAACTGGATTCGGGCGAGATCGAGTGCCTCTAAACCGAACATAAGCTTTCCTCTGTCAGATAACGGTTCCAGGGCTGGCGACCTTGAACCACTGCCCCCACGGGTATGGAGTGCGGCGAACTCGGATTCGTTCTTCTTTTTACAGGCATCGCGACGCAGGGAGTCTGCCGACGGGTCACGGATCAGTTCCGCGAAGGGTCTTGATCTGGATCAATCAACGTAGAAAGAGTAGTCCCATTTCCGACGAGAAACCGCGTGGTCTATTGCCGCGTGACAAGTTGCCTCACAGTCCCGGCAACGCCCTGAAATACATCCCTGGCCGGCTCGATGTCCTGACGGCGGAAATTCGATGTCTGGCTAACTAAATTTTTCATCATGGCAACTCCCTGTTACAGACTGGTGATAATCTCGCGGTTCCCCTCGATCAATACCGGCCCGCAGATGCCCAGCCAAGAGCCCTTGCTGTTACGTCACCACCGTCCATTTCTCGCGTTCTGGCTGGCCCGGATCTTCACCGCCAGCGGTTTTCAGATGCTCACCGTGGCGATTGGCTGGAACCTCTATCAACTGACTGGCAACGTGCTCGACCTGGGCCTGGTCGGGCTGGTGGAATTCGCGCCGCGGGTGCTGTTCATGCTGCACACCGGGCATGTCGCCGACCGCTACGATCGACGCAAGGTCGCTGCAATCTGCCAGTCGCTGCAGGCATTGATCGCGCTGTCTCTGGCCATTGGCAGCGCCACCGATCATGTCACCCGGGAAATGATTTTTATCCTGGCGTTCCTGCTCGGCGCCGCGCGCTCGTTCGAGATGCCGACCACTCAGGCATTGCTCCCAAGTATTGTGCCCGGCGCACTGTTCCCCAGAGCGGTCGCGGCGGCGCAGTCGGCGCAGCAATCGGCAACCATCGTCGCCCCGGCGCTTGGCGGTCTGCTTTATGCCTTCGGCAGCGTCTGGGTGTATGGCCCGACCGTTGTGCTGTATGTGATTGCCTGCACGCTGATGCTCAACCTGCCTGCCCGACAGACCCCGCTGAACAAGGGCAAGGCGACACTGGACTCGCTGCTGGCGGGGATTCGCTTCATCCGCAGTCGGCCGGACATTCTTGGTGCGATCTCACTGGATCTGTTCGCCGTACTGCTCGGCGGAGCCACCGCACTGTTGCCGGTGTTCGCCAAGGACATTCTGTTGACCGGACCGTGGGGGTTGGGGCTGCTGCGTTCGGCACCGGCGGTGGGCGCGTTGATGATGTCGCTGTTCCTGGCGCGCTTCGCCGTCGAGCGCAATGTAGGCCGGGTGATGTTCACCGCCGTCGGCGTATTCGGCGTCGCCACCATCGCCTTCGGCCTGTCGACGTCGTTCTGGTTCTCATTGGCGGTGCTGGTGGTGCTCGGCGCGGCGGACATGATCAGCATGGTGATCCGCGCCTCGTTCGTGCAACTGGAAACCCCGGACGAAATGCGCGGCCGGGTCAGCGCGGTGAACGGCCTGTTCATCGGTGCGTCGAACCAGTTGGGCGAGTTCGAATCCGGCCTCACCGCCCACTGGTTCGGCACCGTGCCGGCGGTGGTGATGGGCGGCATCGGCACGCTGGTGGTGACCGGGACCTGGATCAAACTGTTCCCGACCCTGGCCAGTCGTGACCGGATGCATGTGCCGGTGGACGAGGTGAAGGCCTGACTGCGCCGCTGCCACCTGAGCAGCCAACCGCCAGGCACAATCGACTTGAAAAGATGCGGTACATGGATACCGCATTGAGTGTAATGTATCGCCTTACACTCGCTGCATGATCAAATCCTTTCAGCACAAAGGCCTTCGCGGCTTCTATGAAACCGGTTCGACTCGCGGGATTCGTGCCGATCACGCTAGACGGCTGTCGCGCATGCTGCAGTTCATGGATCGGGCTGCCGTTCCAGGGGATCTGGATCTCCCCGGTTGGCGTCTGCATCCACTGAAAGGTGAGCTTTGCGAGTATTGGTCACTCAGTGTGTCCGGGAACTGGCGGGTTATCTTTCGATTTGCAGGGCCGGATATCGAACTGGTTGATTATCTGGATTACCACTGACAGGAGGCAGGCTCATGCCCATGCACAACCCGCCACACCCCGGTGAAACACTGCTGATGGATGTATTGCCGGAACTCGGCATCAGCGTGACCGAATTGGCTCGACATCTTGGATTCGCTCGCCCTCACCTTTCTCGGGTCCTGCACGGCCATGCACCGATCAGCCCGGATCTGGCCGTAAGACTGGAGCGCGCGGGGATTGGCAAGGCTCGAATGTGGCTGGGCGTTCAAACCGATTACGACCTTTGGCAGGCCGAGCATCGTGAACAGCCCGCCATTTTGCCAATCGCTGCCCATGCATGACTTTAGCGTTGGGCTGAACCGCTCAGCCAGTAGCACTACTTGATATAGAGCTGCGTCGACAATGTATTGCGCGGGGCGTTGATCGACGTGTTGCTGAACGTGAACGTGCCCTCCTGGCGACCTGCCAGATCGAAGGTATACAGAGAGCCGACGGTTTTGCTGCCGGGCGTGCACTCGGTCAGGTTGCCGTTATCGAAGGCGCACACCGGGCTTCGCGTACCGTTCACTTCAAACCCGTCCAGTGCCGCCCGAGGCTGGCTCTGGCCATAGCCGATTTCCAGCACATAGACCTTGATGCCCGGGCCGCCGTGATCGCAACGGGTCTGCACCTGACCATCGGAAATGTCCTCGAGGCCGCAGGACGATGACTGCACCTTGATGACTTTCACTTCGCTCAGCGGCGGTGCCGAGGCGGCAAGTGCAGCGCTTGTTGTGCTCATCAGCAGTGCGATCAGCCCGCAGGCCTTCATCCAACCCTTGTTCATGCCATCCATCCCCGAAAAAACAGCGCGCAGTATGGCGCACTTGGTCGTGGTGCAAAACTTCGCCGACGATCGACGCCAACATCCGCCATATTCCTCACGCTGCTGGTATGATGCGCGGCTTTTTCCGGCCCACCACAATTTCCCAGACGCCTGGTACGGTCTGTGCTTTGCTGTTGAGGTCGATACATTCACGGCGCCACGCGCGCCACGGGGAGCAGACATGCTGGAAAGGCTGTTTCAACTCAAGGCACACAACACCAACGTGCGGACCGAGATTCTGGCGGGCGTCACGACCTTCCTGGCCATGGCCTACATTCTGTTCGTCAACCCGAGCATCCTCGGCGAGACCGGCATGGACAAGGGCGCGGTGTTCGTCGCCACGTGTCTGGCAGCCGCCATCGGCTCCACGGTCATGGGCCTGATCGCCAACTACCCGATCGCCCTCGCACCGGGCATGGGTCTGAACGCCTTCTTCACTTACACCGTCGTGCTGCACATGGGCCACACCTGGCAAGTGGCGCTGGGTGCCGTGTTCATCTCGGCCGTGTGTTTCTTCCTGCTGTCGATCTTCCGCATCCGTGAGTGGATCATCAACAGCATCCCGCTGCCGCTGCGTTCGGCGATTGCCGCCGGTATCGGCCTGTTCCTGGCGCTGATTGCCCTGCACAACGCAGGTATCGTGGTCGGCAACCCGGCCACCATGGTCGGCCTTGGCGATCTGAAGCAACCGGCACCGATTCTCGCCACTCTCGGTTTTGCGCTGATCGTCGCCCTTGAAGCCCTGAAAGTGCGCGGCGCGGTGTTGATCGGCATTCTCGCCGTGACCATCGTTTCGATCGTGATGGGCTTCACCCCGTTCGGCGGCGTGACCTCGATGCCACCTTCGCTGGCCCCGACCTTCCTGCAACTGGACATCAAGGGCGCACTGGACATCGGCCTGGTCAGCGTGATTTTCGCCTTCCTGTTCGTCGACCTGTTCGACAACTCCGGCACCCTGATCGGCGTCGCCAAGCGTGCCGGCCTGATGGGCAAGGACGGCCACATGCCGAAGATGGGCCGTGCGCTGATCGCCGACAGTACCGCTGCGATGGCCGGCTCGCTGCTGGGCACCTCGACCACCACCAGCTACATCGAATCCGCCGCCGGCGTAAGCGCCGGGGGCCGTACCGGCCTGACCGCGATCGTCGTCGCGATCCTGTTTCTGCTGGCGCTGTTCTTCTCGCCGCTGGCCGCCAGCGTACCGGCCTTCGCCACCGCGCCGGCGCTGCTGTTCGTCGCCGTGCTGATGACGTCGGGCCTGGCGGAAATAGACTGGGAAGACATCACCGTTGCCGCGCCGGTCGTGGTCACCGCCCTGGCAATGCCTTTCACCTATTCCATCGCCAACGGCATCGCCTTCGGTTTCATCGCCTGGACTGCAATCAAACTGCTGTCCGGCCGCGCCCGTGAGCTGAACCCGGCGCTGGTGATCCTGTCGATTCTGTTCGTGATCAAGCTGGGTTGGTTCAACGCATGACTTTTGATTCCCAGGCCTACGCCGCACAACTCGAAGACAAGGTCGCGCGCCTGCGTGACCTGCTGGCCCCGTTCGATGCACCGGAACCGGCGGTATTCGACTCGCCGCTGCAGAACTTCCGCCTGCGCGCCGAATTCCGCCTGTGGCGAGAGGCCGGTGAGCGGCATTACGCGATGTTCTCCCAGGACGACAAGCGCACGCCGATCCTGATCGAGGAATTCCCGATCGCCAGCCTGCGCATCAACCAGTTGATGCCGCAATTGAAGGCGGCATGGCAGGCCAGTGCGGCGCTGAGCCACAAGCTGTTCCAGGTGGAGTTTCTGACCACCCTGGCCGGCGACGCGATGATCACCCTGTGCTATCACCGTCCGCTGGACGAGCACTGGCACGCGGCGGCCACTCAACTGGCGGCGGACCTGGGCGTCAGCATCATCGGTCGCTCCAAGGGTAAGCGCGAAGTGCTCGGCCTCGATTATGTGGTCGAGAAACTGGAAGTCGGCGGACGCACCTTCAGCTATCGCCAACCGGAAGGCGCGTTCACTCAGCCCAACGGTACCGTGAACCAGAAGATGCTCAACTGGGCATATGAAGCTCTGGGCGATCGCAGCGACGATCTGCTGGAGTTGTACTGCGGCAACGGCAACTTCACCCTGCCGCTGGCGACGCGTGTGCGCAAAGTGCTGGCCACTGAAATCAGCAAGACTTCGGTCAACGCTGCGTTGAGCAACCTGGCCGAAAACGCTGTGGATAACGTCACCCTGGTGCGCCTGTCCGCCGAAGAACTGACCGAAGCCCTGAACGAAGTGCGGCCGTTCCGTCGCCTGCACGGTATCGATCTGAAAAGCTACGAATTCGGCAGCGTGTTCGTCGACCCGCCACGGGCCGGCATGGACCCGGACACCTGCGAACTGACCCGTCGCTTCGACAACATCCTGTACATCTCCTGCAACCCGGAAACCCTGGCGGCCAACATCGCGCAACTGCACGACACCCACCGCATCACCCGCTGTGCGCTGTTCGACCAGTTCCCGTGGACTCACCACATGGAGTCCGGTGTGCTGCTGACCCGGCGTTGATCTGCAGGTGCCAGAAACAAGAAAGCCGTCCTGACCGACGGCTTTTTTGTACCTGCTCACGGCACGGGATCGATCTTGCGCGGACGCCCGCCCTTCCTGCCGTTGGCCCGTGCCGCTTCAGCCTTCGCGGTGCTGCTCTGACGCCCGTTGCGTGAGGCGATCACCGATGCAGCCATCGACATCAAGGGCTGACTGGCCGAGATCATGCCGGCGATGGAGATCTGCAGATCCTTGCCTTCATGGCATAGGGCGATACCGGCAAAACCGATTTTCAGCTGTGCAAAGTCGTCCGGCTCGAAGTCATCGAACTCGGTGTAAAGACTCACCGGCAGCAATACGCCACTGCCGTCTTCGAAATGGATCGCAATGCATGGCTTCTGAAACGTTACCGCTACGGCTTGCAAGCTGCTGCGACGGCGCAGCCCTCCCCGCTCGACAGCTTCATCAAGGCGCTTTTCCGTGACCGGTCGATCAGCATGCAAGCCGGCCTTTACTGTTTTCATAATTCGATCTCCACACCTTCCCGGGCACCGACCAGGGCCAGCAGGGTTCTGTTTTCTTCAGGTTCGTAATACGCCGATCCAATTCTGAAAGTCGCACCGGTGACTTCGCGCATGATGGCCACTTCGTTCGAGTCCCCGTCCCACCATTGGTGATCGAGACAGGCAGTCTGTAGGCGGGTCCACCAGATTCGACGGGCCCGCCGCAGATGATCCGTTTCACGCAGCGACTGGCGCAGCCCCTCAAGCACTGCAATCGGTGGCCGTCGCGACAGGGGCACCACATCCCATAACTCCACGCCGTTGTGCCAGAAGCTGAATTTGAAGCGGGCACTCCATGCACCTGAATCTACGTGCGCATGGGGCGGACAATGTTCGTCACGCAACATGATCACCACAGACAGCCCTTTGTAACTGCATACCTTCATGCTAACCCATCCGTTAGGTTCAAGAGTTTCAACATTCGCCATTCCCTGGCAAATCCGATTGCTGGCGCCGACGATTGCGGTGGTCGCTACCTTTCGAGCCTAGTGCGGGCACGACTCAAGCCACGGGCAAAATGGTAAGCAGTTCTTTCGCAACGTCCGCGCATTTGCTACACACGAAGACTCATTCCCCGGTGTAATCAATCATGCAGCGACACTTCGACGATCTTCAGCTGGGCAGCATCGAGTTGTTTTGTCTGGCAGCCGAGTGCGGCAGTTTCACCGCTGCGGCGCAGGCGGCTTCGGTGACGCCTGCCGCGGTCAGCCGCTCGGTGTCACGCATGGAGGAACGCCTGGGGGTGCGGTTGTTCGCGCGAACCACCCGCAGCGTGAAATTGACCGACAGTGGCCGGCGCTACTACGAAGAATGCCGTCAGGCATTGGCGCAACTGGTGGAGGCGCAACGGGAGGTCATGGGCCGGCAGCAGGAACCGTCCGGCACCCTGCGCATCAGTATTCCTACAACTTACGCCCATCATCGGATCCTGCCGATGTTGCCGGCCTTTCATGCGCGTTTTCCGCAAGTGAAGGTCGACATGCACATCAGCAACCGCAACATCGACTTCGTCGGTGAGGGTTACGACATGGCGATCCGCGTGCGGGCGATTCCCGATTCGGGTCTGATCGCCCGGCATCTGGAAGACGCAGCGTTGGCGGTGGTTGCCAGTCCCGACTACCTCAAACGTGCCGGCACGCCGCAGACCCTCGAAGACCTCGGGCAGCACGAGTGCATTCAGTATGAATTGCCCAGCAACGGGCGGCGGATCTCCTGGCTGTTCTATGACGAGGACACGCCACGGGAAATTCTCGCCGAGGGAAATTTCTGCTGCTCCGACGACGTGCTCGGTGGCGTGACCCTGGCCAGACACGGCGCCGGTCTGTTCCAGACTTATCGCTTCATCGTCGAAAAAGAACTGGCCGACGGTTCGCTGGTGGAAGTGCTCAAACCCTACAGCGGACGTTCGCGACCGTTCACGTTGCTGTATCCCCAAAACCGCCATATGCCGCTGCGCGTCCGGGCGTTCATCGATTTTCTGGTCGAGCAGTTGCCGCAATAACGTCCGATCACCGCACACAAAACAGGGCTGTCGATGTTGAGCAATTGATTAAAGTAACCAGCTAGTACAATTTAGCTCCACAAGCCGAAACCCTCGGCCCAAGCCAACAACAATAAGTGGAGTTTTCCCCCATGCCCCCTATCGTTCTGGTGCTCAACGGCCCGAACCTGAACCTGCTCGGCACCCGTGAACCGGCGACCTACGGTCACGAAACCCTGGCCGACATTTCTGCCCTGTGCGGGCGCGCCGCCGAAGAGTTCGGCCTGGCCGTGGAGTTTCGTCAGACCAACCATGAAGGCGAACTGCTCGACTGGATTCACGGCGCCCGTCAACGCTGCGCCGGCATCATCATCAACCCGGCGGCCTGGACGCACACCTCGGTAGCGATCCGCGATGCCCTGGTCGCCAGTGAATTACCGGTCATCGAAGTGCATCTTTCCAACGTCCACGCACGCGAGCCGTTCCGTCATCACTCGTTCGTGTCGGCCATCGCCACGGCCGTGATGTGCGGCTTCGGCAGCCACGGCTATCGCCTGGCCCTGGAACATTTCAGCCAGCGGTTGAAGGGGTGAACCGCATGAACCGCAAAAACGTGATACTCGCCGGGCTGATCGGCGCCGGCATTCAGGCCTCCCGCACCCCGGCACTGCATGAACATGAGGGTGACGAACAGGGGCTGCGTTACCTGTACCGTTTGATCGACCTCGATCAACTGCAACTGGACAGCCATGCCCTGCCCGATCTGCTGCTGGCTGCCGAGCGCATGAACTACACCGGGCTGAACATCACCTTTCCGTGCAAGCAGGCAGTTATCCCGCTGCTCGATGCATTGTCTGCGGAAGCACGAGGCATCGGTGCCGTGAACACGGTGGTGCTCAAGGACGGCAAACGCGTCGGCCACAACACCGATTGTCTGGGATTCGCCGAGGGTTTTCGCCGTGGCCTGCCAGACGTCGCCCGCGAGCGTGTGGTCCAGATGGGTGCCGGTGGCGCCGGCGCGGCGGTGGCTCACGCCTTGTTGAGCGAAGGCGTGCAGCAATTGAACATTTTTGATGTGGATGCGGAGCGCGCCGAAAGCCTGGCCAACAACCTCAATCAGCATTTCGGCACTGGTCGCGCCTTGACCGGGCATGATCTGGCAAGCACGCTGAGCCACGCTGACGGGCTGGTGAACACCACACCAATGGGCATGGCCAAGCTTCCGGGCACACCGGTACCGACGGCGTTGCTGCGCAAGGACCTGTGGGTGGCGGAGATCGTGTATTTCCCGCTGGAAACCGAATTGCTGCGCAACGCCCGTGCTCTGGGCTGCCGGACTCTGGATGGCGGCAACATGGCAGTGTTTCAGGCGGTGAAGGCGTTTGAACTGTTCAGTGGCGTGGCGCCGGATGCGCAGCGAATGCTGGCACATTTTCAAAGCATGAAAGGTTGAATCGCACCTGTGCTCCCTGTGGGAGCGAGCTTGCTCGCTCCCACAAAGGACAGCGTCAGGCTTGCAGATAGCGCAGCACCGACTCGCAAATCATCTCGCGATGACGCTGCTTGATGGCTTCGTCCGGCAGGTCGATCTGAAAGATCTCACCGAACGTGTGGCGGTTCGACACACGATAGAAGCAGAACGAACTGATCAGCAGATGCACATCCAGCGCATCGAGCCCGGCGCGGAAGACGCCCTCAGCGGCCCCCCGCGCCAGGATCTCCCCAAGCGAATCAAGAATCGTGTTGTTCATTGCCTTGATCGCATCGGAACGCTTCACGTACTCGGCGTTGTGGATGTTTTCGATGCAGACGATACGCACGAAATCGACATTGCGGTCGTGATGATCGAAGGTGAATTCCACCAGGCGCCGGATCGCCTCTACCGGCGGCAGCTCGGCCAGGTGCAGGCGGTTCTCGGTGCTGCGAATATCGCCGTAGAGCTTCTCCAGCACCTCGACGTACAGCTGCTCCTTGCTGCCGAAGTAGTAATAAATCATGCGCTTGGAGGTGTGGATACGTTCGGCGATCGCATCGACGCGAGCACCGGACAGACCTTGCTGCACGAACTCGACGATCGCTTCCTGAAGGATGTTCTCGCGGGTTTTTTCCGGGTTGTTCTTGCGACTCTTGCGCGGCTCTGCCACTGGTACGACGGGGGCTGCGGAAAGTTCTGAAGTCATTGTCATTGCGGGCTCACGGCCATCACTGCACAGGCAGGCGATTATGGGCCGCGCGGCACAGTGAAGGAAGCCGCGAGGCCCGTGTTTAATCCCGCGTTTACGAATTTCCTACAACTTCGCCTGGCGAACGGCGCCACTGCGTGCTTTGGCCATCGCCGCCAGCCGCACCGCGACGTTGGCCGCGCCATAGCCGGCGTAACCACTCTTGCGCTGGATGATCTCGAAGAAGAAACGCCCTTCGAACGGCTCGGTATAAACGTGAAACAACTCGCCGCCCTGAGCATCGCGGTCATAAAGCACGTTGTAGTACGCCAGTTCACTGAGAAACTCGTCATCGAAATCGAAACGCGCCGCGAGGTCATCGTAATAGTTGAGCGGAATATCCAGCAGCGGCACGCCCGCCTCTTTCGCGTGGCGGACCTGAGCAAAAATGTCATCGCAATCGAAGGCGATGTGATGCACCCCGGAGCCGCGATAACTCGACAAGGCGTGTGAGATTGCGGTGTTGCGGTTCTCGGAAATGTTCAGCGGCAGACGGATCGAGCTGTCACGACTGCGCAGCGCCCGGCTCTTCACCAGACCGTATGGATCGGGCAACACCACTTCGTCGTCGGCCTCGAAATCCAGCAGGCTCTTGTAGAACAACACCCAACTGTCGAGGCTGTCCGCCGGCAGCGCCATGGCCATGTGGTCGATGCGCTTGAGTCCACAGCGGTTCACCACGCCCGGCAGCAGATTGAAGTCGGTGCCATAGACATCCGCGTCCTCATCCACCAGATAAATCAGGCTGCCATCCGGCGCACGCACAGCTGCCAGCTCCAACTCATTGGGACCGACCAGTCCGCGATAGGGCTGACCTTTATAGGCGACGGCGCGGGCCAGGGCACTGGCGCTGTCCTTGACCCGCACGGCGATGGCGCACAGCGACGGGCCGTGGGCTTCGAAGAAACTGTGGCCGAACGAATAAGGCTCCGAGTTGAGAATCAGGTTGATATCACCCTGTCGCAGCAGGCTGACGCTCTTGGAGCGATGCTGCCCAGCCTTGACGAAGCCCAAACGTTCCAGCCAGTTCGACAGCTTGGCGCCGAGGGCTTCATCGACGGCAAACTCAAGAAACTCGATGCCGTTGTATTCGCTGGCCTTCGGCGTCTCGAAGAGGATTTCACGGTTATCCACCGGGCGGATGTCCTGCTCCAGACGTTGCCGGGTTTTCTCTTCCAGATACAGCAGCGAACGCAAACCGTCGGCGGCGTTGGCCCGAGGTGGCACGGCGCGAAAGCCGTCGTTGAAGATCTCCAGCGACAGTGGCCCTGTGTAACCACTTTGAATGATCGGTGCGAGAAACCCCGGCAGATCGAATTCACCCTGGCCGGGGAAGCAACGGAAATGCCGGCTCCACTCCAGCACGTCCATGGCCAGAATCGGCGCGTCAGCCATTTGCACGAAAAAGATCTTGTCACCGGGAATCTCGGCAATCGCCCTCGGATCACCCTTGAGCGACAAGGTGTGGAAGCTGTCGAGCAGCACGCCGAGGCTCGGGTGATCGGCCTGGCGGACAATGTCCCAGACCTGTTGATAAGTATTGACGTGACGGCCCCACGCCAGCGCTTCATAGCCGATGCGCAGGCCTCGGGCACCGGCGCGCTCGGCCAGCAGACGCAGATCGTCGATCAAAATCTGCCGATCACCGATGCTGTCAGGGGAAGCATTGCTGCACACCAGCACCAGGTCGGTGCCCAGTTCCTGCATCAGATCGAACTTGCGCTCGGCCCGCTCCAGATTGCGCTCCAGCCGGTCACGGCGACAGCCTTCGAAATCGCGAAACGGCTGGAACAACGTGATGGCAATTCCGAGGTCGGAACACATCTGCCTGATTTCCCGGGGACTGCCGTCGTAATACAGAAGATCGTTCTCGAAGATCTCCACCCCGTCGAACCCGGCGGCGGCAATGGCTTCGAGTTTTTCCGGCAGGGTTCCGCTAAGGGAAACGGTGGCAATGGATCGCTGCATGTTTCAACTCCCGGTGGAGACGTCGGCTACGGGGATTGCGCCGCTTTTATAAGGTGGGCGAATTATTGGTCCCGGTTTTTCAATGAGCAATTTAAACTGTACTACCCGGTTAGTTTTGCGTGCGATTATCGAACACAATGCCGGTCCGGCGAATTGACGATTTTTTGCCCACTGCCCAACATCCCTTTCACCTTGAGTCCGGATCTGAAGCACCGGTCGCAGCGTGCAAAAAAAAGCACACCAAATAACAAATCCAAAAACGGGTGGAACACATGATTCCTTCACAGACTTCCCGCATGGCCCCGGCCATGAGCACTGCCACCGGTGGCATCGGCGACAAGCTCCGCGGCGCCATGGCCGTCGGCAAGACCCGCTGGGGCATGCTGGCGCTGGTGTTTTTCGCCACCACCCTGAACTACATCGACCGCGCCGCCCTCGGCGTCATGCAGCCGATCCTCGCCAGGGACATGAGCTGGACGGCGATGGATTACGCCAACATCAACTTCTGGTTTCAGGTCGGCTACGCCATAGGCTTCGTGCTGCAAGGACGGCTGATCGACCGGGTCGGCGTCAAACGCGTGTTCTTCTGCGCCGTGCTGCTGTGGAGCCTGGCGACCGGCGCCCATGGTCTGGCGACCTCGGCGGCGGGCTTCATGGTCTGCCGGTTCATCCTCGGCCTGACCGAAGCGGCCAACTACCCGGCATGCGTGAAGACCACGCGCCTGTGGTTCCCGGCCGGCGAACGTGCGGTAGCCACCGGCATCTTCAACGCCGGCACCAACGTCGGCGCGATGTTCACCCCGATGCTGCTCCCGCTGATCCTTCATGCCTGGGGCTGGCAGGCCGCGTTCCTGTGCATGTCGGCACTGGGCGGGATCTGGCTGCTGTTCTGGGGCCTGAAGTATTTCAACCCGGAAGATCACCCGCGCGTGAAACAGTCGGAGCTGGACTACATCCAGAAAGAAGTCGAACCGGAACAGGCCGGCGTGCCGTTCTCGCGCATCCTGCGCATGCGCGGCACCTGGGCCTTCGCCCTCGCCTACGCGCTGACCGCGCCGGTGTTCTGGTTCTACCTGTACTGGCTGCCGCCGTTTCTCAATCAGCAATACAACCTGGGCATCAATGTCACCCAGATGGGCATTCCGCTGATCATCATTTACGTGACTGCCGACTTCGGCAGCGTGGGCGGCGGGATTCTGTCTTCGTTCCTGATCGGTCGCGGCATGAACTCGATCAAGGCGCGTCTGCTGTCGATGTGCCTGTTCGCCTGCTGCATCGTCGGTGTGGTCATGGCTGCCGGTTCCGCCAATCTGTGGATCGCCGTAGCGGCCATCTCCCTGGCCATCGGCGCGCATCAGGCCTGGACAGCGAACATCTGGAGTCTGGTGATGGACTACACGCCCAAACACATGATGAGCACGGTGTTCGGTTTCGGCGGCATGTGCGCGGCAATCGGCGGGATGTTCATGACCCAGATCGTCGGCCACATCCTCACCGTCACAAACAACAACTACACCGTGTTGTTCACCCTGATCCCGGCGATGTACTTCATCGCGCTGACCTGGATGTACTTCATGGCACCGCGCAAGATTCCTGCCGTCACCGAATAATCTGCCCTTCCTTGTGGGAGCGAGCTTGCTCGCGAATGCGGACTGACATTCAGCACTGACGTTGAATGACACACCGCCTTCGTGAGCAAGCTCACTCCCACAGCGCTTTTCAGCGCCGGCTCTGCTGCCACGCTGCCGCCAGCCCGCTGCAACAGATCACCGCAATCCCGATCACCGTCATCAGGGTCGGCGTGTGCGCGAACAACAGCCAGCCCAACAGCCCCGCAAACACGATCTGGCAATAGCCGAAGGGCGCCAGCAGCGCCGGTGCGGCATGGCGGAACGCCTGGGTCAGAAACAGGTGCGCCGTCATCCCGCAGGTGCCCAGCGCCAGCATCAACAAACCATGGCCAAGGCTCGGCACCTGCCAGAAGAACGGCACCAGGGCAGTCATCACCAGCGTGTTGCACAACCCGGCGAAAAAGTTGCTGGTGGTGGGGCTGTCGAACTCGCTGAGCTTGCGTGTCAGCAACTGATAGAAGCAGAAAAACAGCGCCGAGCAGAACGGCAGCAGCACCGCCGGGGTGAACAGTTCACCGCCGGGATGGACGATGATCAGTACGCCGATGAACCCGCAAATCACGGCAATCCATTGGCCCCGGGTCACCCGCTCCTTGAGCAGCGGCACCGACAATGCCGTGACCAGCACCGGTGCGAGAAAGTTGACCGCCGTGGCCTCGGCCAGCGGGATGTACAGCAACGCCGTGGTGAAAAACAGGCTGGTCCCCAGCAGGCACAACGCCCGCGCCAACTGCCAAAACGGGCGTCGGGTGCGCAGCACACGCAGCCCGGATTGCGGCAGGAAAATCCCCGCCATCAACAGCGTGTGCACCAGATACCGCGCCCACACCACCATGACAATCGGATAAAAACCGGAGAGGTATTTCGACAGCGCGTCGTGGCTGGAGAACAGAAAGGTTGCCACGACAATCAGCAGGATCCCCTTGAAGGGCTGGTTGACGCCGGAAAGCGGGGTGCTGACGGTCATGAGACCTCCATGTAGAGACTGCGCAACAATCTAGAGCCAGCGCTGTGGCGCTTACAGATAACATTCGAAATACCGGGCGAACAACGCACAACTTCGCTCAGGCAGAACTTTTGCTGACGCACGGTTATAGTCCGCATCAGTCCCATGCCCCTGGACCGGACCATCGAACTGCCGACACCGTTCCAGTGTCTGACGACCGGACTGGCGCCACACTGACTGACCAGCAACACTCATCACCACATACACGAACGAGGATTCCCGCATGCTATGGAGAAAAGGCCGACGCAGTGACAACGTCGTCGACGCCCGTGGCGATGACATGGACGGTGGCGGTGGCATGCGCTTCGGTGGCGGCAAGGGCCTGAGCCTAGGGGCGATTCTGCTGATCGTCGGCATCGGCTGGATCACCGGACAGGATCCGCTGCAGATCCTCGGTCAACTCACCGGACAGATGACCGAACAATCAGCCCCCTCTTCGCAAACCCGCAAGGCTCCACCGGCCAACGATGAGCAGGCTGAATTCGTGCGCTCGATCCTGGGTGACACCGAAGACACCTGGGGTGCGATTTTCCAACAGGCCGGTCGCCAATATAAAGAGCCGACCCTGGTGCTGTTCAGCAATCGGGTCAACTCGGCCTGCGGCATGGCCACTTCGGCCACCGGCCCGTTCTATTGCCCGGCGGACCAGAAGGTCTATCTGGACATGGCGTTCTTCCAGGAAATGGCCCAGCGCTTCAAGGCGGCCGGCGACTTCGCCCAGGCCTACGTGATCGCTCACGAAGTCGGACATCATGTGCAGACGCTGCTGGGCGTCTCGGCGAAAATTCAGGCCGCCCGCCAGCAGGGTCGGCAGATGCAAGGCGATGGCGGACTGCTGGTGCGCCAGGAACTGCAGGCCGATTGCCTGGCCGGCGTCTGGGCCTACCATGCGCAGAAGCGCCTGAACTGGCTGGAGCCGGGCGACGTCGAAGAAGCCTTGAACGCAGCGAATGCCATCGGTGATGATCGCCTGCAACAACAGGGTCAGGGCCGTGTGGTGCCGGACTCGTTCACTCACGGTACGTCGGCGCAAAGGGTGCGCTGGTTCAAAACCGGATTCGCCCAGGGCCAGGTCGGCCAGTGCGATACCTTTGCGGCGAAAAACCTGTAAATGCATAGATGGCTGTTGGCTTTACTGTTGATCGGTGGCACCGCGCAAGCGGCCGGCGTTGACGCAATCAGTCCCGGGCGTCTGCAATTGCAGGCCGGTGAAATGGCGGTGGGCATCGGCCCGGCACCGGCAAAAATCGAGCGGGTGCTGATCGTCATTCATGGCAAGTTGCGCAACGCCGAAACCTATCGCAAGAGTGGCGAGAGCGCCGTCGAACTGTCCGGGCAAACCGCCAACACCCTGGTGATCGCCCCGCAGTTTCTCAATGAAAGCGATGTCGCGCTCTACTCACTGCCAGCCAACGTGCTGCGCTGGAAAGGCAATGAATGGATGGGCGGCGGGTTATCCACAGGGCCGAACCCGCTGAGTTCCTACGCTGTGCTGGATGAAATCGTCGGGCGACTCACCGATCGCAAGCAGTTTCCGGACGTGAAGCAGATCGTGATCTTCGGCCATTCCGGCGGTGGTCAGGTGGTGCAGCGTTATGCCCTGCTCGCCCGCGAACAACCGGCACTCAAGACCGAAGGCATTCGCCTGCGTTATGTGGTGGCCAATCCGTCGTCCTACGCCTACTTCAACGAGCAACGGCCAGTGGCGTTCGATCATGCGCAGTGTCCGGGTTTCAATCGCTGGAAGTACGGGCTGGTGGATCCGCCCATTTACTCGGGGGGACAAACGCCCGCGCAACTTGAAGGCCGCTACATCAAACGCGAAGTGGTTTATCTGCTGGGCCAGCAGGACACCGACCCGCAACACCCGGCGCTGGACAAGAGCTGCGCCGCCGAAGCGCAGGGCGCCTATCGCCTGATGCGCGGAAAGATGTTTTTCAGTTACCTGCTGCGCCGACACCCGGAAGGGGTGAATCAGCGCCTGGTGGAAGTGCCCGGCGTCGGGCATAACGGCGACGGCATGCTGACCTCACCGGAAGGCCAGAAAGCCATCTTCGACCAATAAAAAACGGGGGCCAAAACCCCCGTTTTTTCAAGCGAACAACATCCGCCGCAACTCGACACAATCCTTCGCATGCCAGTCGCTCAGCTCCGGCCAGGGATTGTCCGGCAGGTTCACCAGCACCGTGTGAGTGCCCGCTGCCCGACCGCAATCGAGATCGAAGCGGTAGTCGCCAACCATCACCATCTCGCTCGCCGGCACTTGCCAGGCGGCGGCCAGTTTCAGCAGGCCACCGGGATGCGGTTTCGGCGGTGCTTCATCGCGGCCCAGCACATCCTCCACCGCGAAACAGTCAGCCAGCCCGATGGCCTCCAGCGTCACATGGGCCAGCTCTCGCGCATTGCGGGTCAGAATGCCAAGACGATACCCCCGTGCGTGCAGGTCGCGCACCAGCTCCACCGCACCGACAGCCGGGATCGAGCCCAGCGCCAGATCCCGCTCATGTTCCAGCAACCACGCATGTTTTGCCGCCGCTTCATGGGCAGGTAACGCGGCGAGGTGAGTAAGGATGTCGTCCTCGGGCGGGATCGACAGCGCCACACGGATCGCCGCGAAATCATGCACGGCAACGGTCAGGGTGCCGTCCATGTCGAACACCCAGTGCCGCACATTCGCAAGGCTCATGCCCAATCCTTGCGATGACGGATCAGACCTTCCTGAGTCACCGATGCCACCAGTTGCCCGGCACGGTTGAACACGCTGCCACGGGAGAACCCGCGGGAGTTGCCGGCCCATGGGCTGTCCATGGCGTAGAGCAACCAGTCATCGGCGCGCAGATCGTTGTGGAACCACAAGGCGTGGTCGAGGCTGGCGACCTGCATGTCCTTCTGCCAGACCGATTTGCCGTGAGGCAGCATCGACGTGGTCAGCAGACCGAAGTCCGAAGCGTAGGCCAGCAGGTATTTGTGCAGTGCCGGAATGTCGGCCAACGCGCCGTCGGCGCGAAACCACACGTACTTGATCGGGTCCGCCGGCTGCGGGTTGTACGGATCCTTTTCGGTAACCGGGCGCACTTCGATCGGTTTCGGGCACAGCAGTTTTTCGCGCATGTGTTCCGGGATCAGGTGCGCGCGTTGCTGGGTCAGTTCCAGCTCCGACGGCAGGTTCTCCGGACCGACCACTTGCGGCATCCGGCTCTGGTGTTCGAAGCCTTCTTCGTCGTACTGGAACGAAGCGCTGCAGGTGAAAATCGGGTGGCCCTTCTGGATCGCGGTCACGCGACGGGTACTGAAGCTGCCGCCGTCACGCACGCGATCAACCGAGTAGACCACCGGCAACTTGGCATCGCCCGGACGCAGGAAGTAACCGTGCATCGAATGCACATGACGTGCTTCCTCAACCGTCTGACTGGCCGCCGACAGCGACTGACCGAGCACCTGGCCGCCGAACAACTGGCGAAAGCCCAGATCCTGACTGCGACCACGGAACAGGTTTTCCTCGATCGGTTCGAGGGTCAGCAGATCCACCAGATCTTCCAACACTTGGCTCATTCAGACTCTCCTCACACAACGCTATGCCGCGCAGCCGGGCTGCGGCGGCCAATTCAGGTTCCGGCGCGAGCCTTGGTCGCGCCCTTGTAAACGTCCGTGTCGGCTTAGCCATGCAGGGTCTGCAGCCATTGCTCCCTGGTAATGCGGTACAACAGATGTCGACGCAACGGGTGGTCGACCGCCAGTTTCGGGTGATCAAAATCATCGGCCGGATCGTGATGCATGCCGATGGCCTGCATGACTTTTTCCGACGGCAGATTGCTTTGCGCGGTGAAGGACACGATCTCCTCCAGAGCCAGCCGGTCAAAACCGCAGCGCAGCGCCGTCCACGCTGCTTCGCTGGCATATCCCAGCCCCCAGTGCTCCTTCGCCAGACGCCAGCCGATCTCCACCGCCGGAGTGAACGGCGCATCGAAACCGACTACGCCGAGCCCGGTAAAACCGATGAATTGGCCAGTGTCCTTGCGCTCCAGCGCCCACAATCCGAAACCGTGCTCGGCGAAATGGCCACGGACACGGCCGATCAGTGCTGCGCTTTCCAGCCTGCTCAAAGGCGCCGGAAAGTAGCGCATCACCTGTGGATCGGCGCACATCGCCGCAAATGCCGGCAGATCCGTGTCTTGCCACTGGCGCATCAGCAACCTTGCGCTTTCCAGCTCCAGTATCGGTTCCATCCCGCCCCTCCGCTTGATGCCGTCAGTCTACATCGCTGTTAGGCTTTGCACTCTTTCCGCAGCCTTTTATGAATTGCCCACCATGCCGTTGCCGCTGATCTACCACGAAGACTACAGCCCGGAATTTCCGGCAGATCACCGCTTTCCCATGGACAAGTTCCGCTTGCTGCGCGATCACCTGGTGGACAGCGGCCTGACCCGCGACGAAGACCTGCTGCGCCCTGAACTGTGCCCTGCCGACATTCTTGCCCTGGCCCATGACCGCAGCTACATCGAGCGTTACATGAGCGGCGAACTGTCTCGCGAAGACCAGCGCCGGTTGGGACTGCCATGGAACGAAGCCCTGGCCCGACGTACGGTGCGGGCCGTGGGCGGCTCGATTCTGGCAGCGGAAAAAGCGCTGGAACATGGCCTGGCCTGTCACCTGGCCGGCGGCACCCACCACGCCCACTACGACTATCCCGCCGGGTTCTGCATCTTCAATGATCTGGCGATCATCAGCCACTACCTGCTGCAGAGCGGCCGGGTGAACCGGGTGCTGATCTTCGATTGCGACGTGCATCAGGGCGACGGCACTGCTCGGATTCTGCACGACACCCAGGAAGCCATCACTGTTTCCCTGCATTGCGAAAAGAACTTTCCTGCACGCAAGGCCCAGAGCGACTGGGACATTCCGCTGCCCAACGGCATGGGCGATGCCGACTACCTGAAAGTCGTCGACGATGCACTCAACTATCTGCTGCCGCTGTACCAGCCGGATCTGGTGCTGTACGACGCCGGTGTCGACGTGCACAAGGACGATGCGCTCGGTTATCTGCAACTGACCGACGAAGGCGTTGCCGCCCGTGACGAAAGCGTGATGCGCCATTGCCTGGGCCGTGACATCCCGGTGGTCGGTGTCATCGGCGGCGGTTACAGCAAGGACCGCCGGGCCCTCGCACGGCGCCACGGCATCCTGCATCACAGCGCGCAGCGCGTCTGGCAGTCATCCGGTTGTCATTGAGTTGTGCTGCGTTACCCACAATGACTGTGGAACGGCCTGTGGATAACCTGAGCGAAAGGGACTACAGCCCACGCTGAACATGGCCCGCAGCGCACTGGTTGTTTTTTGATCAGGCCTGACGATGGCCGCTGCTGTTAGAATGCGCGGCTTATTCCGCCACGCTGTTGCTGCTGCCATGACCCAGACTTCCGCCGCCCTTCCCGCTCACGTCGCCATCATCGGCGGTGGCCCCGCCGGCCTGATGGCCGCCGAAGTGCTGAGCCAGGCGGGAGTGCGCGTCGACCTGTACGACGGCATGCCTTCGGTGGGCCGCAAGTTCCTGCTGGCCGGGGTCGGCGGCATGAATATCACCCATTCCGAGGCCTGGCCGGCCTTCCTCTCGCGCTACGCCGAACGCGCCCCGAACATCGCCCCGCTGCTGCGTGCGTTCGATGCCGACGCCCTGTGCCGCTGGATTCACGACCTCGGCATCGAAACTTTCATCGGCAGCTCCGGCCGGGTGTTCCCCACCGACATGAAAGCCGCGCCGTTGCTGCGCGCCTGGCTCAAGCGCCTGCGCGACAGCGGCGTGGTTATCCACACCCGCCACCGCTGGCTCGGCTGGGATGAAAACGGCGCGCTGCGCATCGACAGCCCGGACGGCGAGAAAACCCTCAGTCCCGACGCCACCCTGCTCGCCCTCGGCGGCGGCAGTTGGTCGCGACTGGGCTCCGACGGTGCGTGGATGCTGGCGCTGGAGCAGCGCGGCGTAGGACTGGCGCCTTTGCAACCGAGCAATTGCGGCTTCGAGGTGCAGGCCTGGAGCGAACTGATGGTCAGCAAATTCGCCGGCGCGCCGCTGAAAAACATCGGCATCGGTTTGAACGACGACGTTCCGCGTCTGGGCGAGTGCGTGATCACGGCGACCGGCATCGAGGGCAGCCTGATTTACGCCCTGTCGGCGCCGATTCGTGAAGCAATCAATCAATATGGCGCGGCTGTCATTCACATCGACCTGCTGCCCGGCCGACCTGTGGATAAATTGCAGGCGGCCTTGAGCAAACCCCGGGGTTCGCGCTCGATGGCCAAGCATCTGCACAGTCAGGTCGGGATTGACGGGGTGAAAGCGGCGTTGCTGCGTGAACTCACTGACGCCGCGACGTTTGCCGATCCGGCGTTGCTGGCCCGGGCGATCAAGGCTCTGCCACTGACGCTGGTGAAAACCCGTCCGCTGGATGAAGCGATCAGCAGTGCCGGCGGCGTGACGTTCGAGTCGATGGATGAGCGCTTGATGCTCAAGGAATTACCGGGAGTGTTCTGTGCGGGGGAAATGCTGGACTGGGAAGCGCCGACTGGCGGGTATCTGCTGACGGCTTGTTTTGCCAGTGGCCTGGCGGCGGGGTCGGGGATGCTGGACTGGTTACGACGTAAAAGCTGAGTCGCCCTCACCCCTCACCCCAGCCCTCTCCCCCAGGAGAGGGAGCCGACCGAGTTGTCTTTCGTCATACATCGACCTGAACGACCGAGTCGATTATGGATTCATCGATCAAGTGTTTTTCAAATCCTGAGTTCGACTCGATATTTCAGGTCGGCGTAATTCGCCAAAACAACTCGATCAGTCCCCTCTCCCCCC
>NZ_LRUN01000050.1 GCF_001679645.1 Pseudomonas bananamidigenes
CCCCCGTGCAGGCGTGGCTCACCGCGCATCCGGGCTGGGTGCTGGGCGACATCCTGATCACCCATCATCATCACGACCATGTCGGCGGCGTCGAGGCGCTCAAGAAAGCCACGGGAGCGACGGTCTACGGGCCGGCCAGTGAAAGCATCCCGGGGCGGGACGTGGCGCTCAAGGACAACGACAAGGTCCGCGTGCTCGGCTGGGATTTCGACGTCTACGCCGTTCCCGGCCATACCCTGGGGCACATTGCCTATTACCATCACGGGCTGCTGTTCTGCGGCGACACCCTGTTCGCCGCCGGCTGTGGCCGCTTGTTCGAAGGCACGCCGGAGCAAATGCACCGCTCGCTCGGTCGCCTGGCAGCCCTGCCGGAAGACACGCTGGTCTACTGCACTCACGAGTACACCCTGAGCAACCTGAAATTCGCTGCCGCCGTGGAGCCGGGCAACCCGGACATTGCCGCCCGTCTGGAAAAAGTCAGTCATCAGCGGCAGAACGGCGTCATGACCCTGCCCTCGACCATTGCCCTGGAAAAACTCACAAACCCGTTCCTGCGTACCGGTGAAACATTAGTTACACAAAAAGTGGACGAACGGAACGGCGCTCAAAACCGGGCGCCAAGTGAGGTTTTTGCGGCGCTGCGGGCCTGGAAAGATAAGTTCTAAGCCGTTCACTGCCTGGTACAAAAACCTTGAACGGTTGACCGCAGGGGGTGCGCTTTCTAGAATCGCCCGACATTTTTGCCCGGAACTTACTTCCAGCCAATGTCGTCATCCATACGTAAGTCCGTCAATTCAGACGCATTGACCCGCCTGGCGCAAGCCATCGCGGTGGCTGTGTCCGCCACGCTGGCGGGCTGCTCAAGCCATGCACCGCAGACTGAAGCGACCCATACGCCGAACATTGCTGCGCGAGCCAAGCAGAAACCCATCTGGTTGTCCGAAAAGCCCAGCCCGCAGGTGCCTCAGGACATCTGGGCGCGCATGCGCAACGGTTTCCAACTGCAGGAAGGTCTGGGCGTGAACCCGCGCATCGAGCAACAGCGCCTGTGGTTCGCCAGTAATCCATCCTTTCTCGAAAACGCCGGCGAACGCGGCAGTCTCTACATTCATTACATCGTCGAGCGCCTCGAAGAACGCAACATGCCGCTGGAACTGGCGCTGCTGCCGGTCATCGAGAGCGCCTACAACCCGATGGCCTATTCCCGCGCCGATGCGGTGGGCCTTTGGCAGTTCATCCCGTCTACCGGGCGTTCTTTCAATCTGCGTCAGACCCGGTTCTACGATGGCCGTCGCGACATTACCGCCTCGACCACCGCGGCGATGGACTACCTGACCCGCCTGCACGACATGTTCAACGGCGACTGGCTGCTGGCCCTGGCCGCTTACAACGCCGGCGAAGGCACGGTAAGCCGCGCCATCGAACGCAACGAACGTCTAGGCTTGCCGACCGACTACTGGAACCTGCCGCTGCCGGCGGAAACCCAGGCCTATGTGCCGAAACTGCTGGCGCTGTCGCAAGTGGTGCTGGCGCCTGAGGCCTACGGGGTCAACCTCAACCCGATCGCCAACGAACCTTACTTCCAGGTCGTCGAAATCAACCAGCGCATGGACCTGTCCAAGGTCGCGGCGGTGGCCAACATCGACGAAGACGAGCTGTTCCAGCTCAATCCGGCGTTCAAGCAGCGCACCACCATCGACGGCCCGCAGCATCTGCTGGTGCCGACCTCGAAGGCGCAACTGCTGACTGCCAGCCTGCAGACCATGCGTCCTGAAGAGCTGATCAGTCCCCGCTCGCTGAAGCCGGTGTTCGAAGGCGCAGACCCGACCGAAGTCGCCCAGCTCAAGCGTGCCTACCGGGTCAAGCGTGGCGACAACCTCGGTTCCATCGCCAAGGCCAACAAGGTCGAGGTCAAGGACCTGCAACGCTGGAACAAGCTGAACGGCAAGCACCTCAAGGTCGGCCAGACCCTGGTCATGCAGGACACCACCAAACGCACCCCGGCGCGCAAGACCGGCGGTCGCATCAACACCGTGATCGCGGCCAACACCAAGGCCAAAGGCAAGGACGACAGCAAGCAGCAGACCCAGTACAAGGTCCAGCGCGGCGATACGCTGTACGTGGTGGCCAAGCGCTTCAACGTCGAGATGCAGCATCTCAAGCGCTGGAACCCGGGCGCCGGCAAGGCGCTCAAGCCTGGGCAGATGCTCACCGTCTACCAGCCGCACTGACCCGGAGCCCCTGAATTTCAGGGGCTTTTTTTCGTCTGTCATTTTTTGCTGTCGAGGCAGGCGACTTCCACAATCAACCGCGCATCAGGCACCTGTCTTTTTCCTGTCCATACAAGCTGTTACTGTACGGCCCACAAAGCCCAAGCCGCCTGGATCGGATCTGACTTGAAGCGTCCCCTCCTCCTGCTCCTGATCAGCCTGGCCTTGAGCTCCCCCGTCAGCGCGACGATCACCGAAAGCCACGGTTATGCGCAGTTCGGCACGCTCAAGTACCCGGCCAGATTTACCCACTTCGACTGGGTCAACCCGCAAGCGCCCAAGGGCGGCACATTGCGGGTGATGGCGTTTGGCACCTTCGATACGCTCAACCCCTACACCTTCAAGGGCACCAGCCCGGTCACCACCCCGAATTTCCTGCAGTACGGCATCAACGAGCTGAACGAACCGCTGATGGTCGGAACCGGCCAGTACTCGCCGTCCGGCGATGAGCCGGCGTCGAGCTATGGCCTGATCGCGCAATCGGTGGAATACAGCGAAGATCGCAGCTGGGTGGTGTTCAACCTGCGTCCGGAAGCACGCTTCCACGATGGCACGCCGATCACCGCTTATGACGTAGCGTTCTCCTATCGAACGCTGCTCAAGGAAGGTCATCCGCTGTACCGCACGGCGCTGCAGGAAGTGTCTCGGGTCGACATCCTCAACCCGCAGCGCATCCGTTTCATCATGAAGCGTTCAGGCAATCCGTTGCTGATCCTGCGCCTGGGCGAGTTGCCGGTGCTGCCCCAGCATTACTGGAAGGGTCGCGACTTCAAGGCCACCACCTTCGAACCGCCGCTGGGCAGCGGGCCGTACCGCATCACCTCGGTGACGCCGGGGCGCCAGCTGATTTTCGAGCGGGTCAAGGATTACTGGGGCAAGGACTTGCCGGTCAATCGCGGCAAGTACAACTTCGATCGCATGGAAGTCGAGTTCTACCGCGACAGCGACGTGGCCTTCGAAGCGTTCAAGGCCGGCGAGTTCGACATCTATATCGAGCATCAGGCGAAGAACTGGGCCAACGGTTACAACTTTCCTGCGGTACGCCGTGGCGATGTGATCAAGGCGCAGATCCCGCATCAGATCCCGACCCAGAGCCAGGGCCTGTTCATGAACACCCGGCGAGCCACCTTCGCGGACGTCAAGACCCGTGAAGCCCTGGGCCTGATGTTCGACTTCGAGTGGACCAACCGCGCGCTGTTCAGCGACGCCTACCAGCGCACCACCAGCTACTACCCGAACAGCGAATTCAGCGCCGGCGGCCTGCCCGTCGGCCACGAATGGCTGATGCTCAAACCCTACAAGGATCAACTGCCGGCCCGCCTGTTCACCGAGCCGTTCACGTTGCCGAAGACCGACGGGCGCGGCATCCCCCGGGAGACCATGCGCAGGGCTCTGGCGCTGCTGGCCGAGGCCGGCTGGAAGCTCAATGGTCAGCGCCTGCAGAACGCTGCCGGCCAGCCGCTGAGTTTCGAACTGCTGCTGGTCAACCCGAACCTGGAGCGCATCCTCCAGCCATACATCGAGAACCTCAACAGCATCGGCATCGACGCGCGCCTGCGCACGGTGGATCGCGCCCAGTACAAGCAACGCCTGGATCAGTTCGATTTCGACATGATCCTGATGACCCTCAACCAGACCCTCAGCCCGGGACTGGAGCAGTGGCAGTACTTCCACTCCAGTCAGGCCGGGGTCAAGGGCAGCAAGAATTACGCGGGTATCGCCAACCCGGTGGTCGACCACCTGCTCGAGCAGTTGCTCGCCGCCCGCACCCGCGATGAACAAGTCGCCGCGGGCAAGGCCCTGGACCGCGTACTGCTCTGGCAGCACTACAGCATTCCCAACTGGTACCTCAATTATCACCGTCTGGCGTACCGCAACCGGTTCGCTTTCGTCACTACGCCGCCCTATACCCTGGGCCTGAGCGCGTGGTGGCTGAAATCTTCGGAGAAAGATCAATGAACGCCATCCGTACCCTGCTCGTGCAGGCTTGCGGCCTGTTGTTCGCCGGGCTGGCCTGCGCCGCCCCGCAGCACGCCGTGACGCTGTACAACGAGCCACCGAAATACCCGGCGGACTTCAAGCATTTCGATTACGTCGACCCCGACGCCCCCAAGGGCGGGATCTTCCGTCAAGCCGGTTTCGGCGGCTTCGACAGTCTCAATCCGTTCATCAGCAAGGGCGTGCCGGCCGACGATGTCGGGCAGATCTACGACACCCTGACCCGGCACAGCCTCGATGAGCCGTTCACCGAATACGGCCTGATCGCCGGCAGGATCGAAAAGGCTCCGGACAACAGCTGGGTGCGTTTCTACCTGCGCCCGGAGGCACGCTTCCATGACGGCCACCCGGTGCGCGCCGAAGACGTGGTGTTCAGCTTCGAGACCCTGACGAAAGAAGGCTCACCGATGTTTCGCGGCTACTACAGCGATGTCGAGGAAGCCGTCGCCGAAGATCCGCTGACGGTGCTGTTCAAGTTCAAGCACAACAACAATCGCGAACTGCCGCTGATTCTCGGCCAGTTGCCGGTGCTGCCGAAGCACTGGTGGGCCAGCCGCGATTTCAACAAGGGCAATCTGGAAATCCCGCTGGGCAGCGGCCCGTACAGGGTCGCCGAAGTGAAGGCCGGGCGATCGGTGCGTTACGAGCGGGTCAAGGATTACTGGGGCAAGGACCTGCCGGTCAATCGCGGGTTCTACAATTTCGACGTGATGACCACCGACTACTTCCGCGACAACACCGTCGCGCTGGAAGCGCTGAAGGCCGGGCAGTTCGACTACTGGCTGGAAATGACCGCGAAGAACTGGGCCAACGCCTACAACATTCCGGCCGTCACCGAGGGCCGTCTGGTCAAGGAACTGATCCCCAACGGCAACCCGACCGGCATGCAGGGGTTCGTCTTCAACCTGCGCCGCCCGGTGTTCCAGGACGTCCGGGTGCGTCAGGCACTGGGCCTGTTGCTCGACTTCGAATGGACCAACAAGCAATTGTTCAACAGCGCTTACGTGCGCACCCGCAGTTATTTCGAAAACTCGGAAATGGCCGCCACCGGCCTGCCGGACGCCGATCAACTGGCGATCCTCGACCCGTTCCGTCGCCAGCTCCCGGCGCAGGTGTTCAGCGAAGCCTTCGAAAACCCGAAAACCGACGCCAGCGGCATGATCCGCCTGCAGCAACGCGAGGCATATCAGCTGCTGCAAGAGGCCGGCTGGAAGATCGTCGACGACAAAATGGTCGACACCCGCGGCAAACCGGTGGTCATCGAGTTTCTGCTGGCCCAGACCGAATTCGAGCGGGTGTTGCTGCCGTTCAAGCGCAACCTCGCCGATCTGGGCATCGATCTGGTGATCCGCCGCGTCGACGTCTCGCAATACGTCAACCGTGTGCGTTCGCGGGATTTCGACATGATCGTCGGCAGCTTTCCGCAGTCCAACTCACCGGGTAACGAACAACGGGAGTTCTGGATGAGCGCAGCAGCCGACAAGCCCAGCAGCCGCAACTCCATGGGCCTGAAAGACCCGATCGTCGATCACCTGGTGGAGAGCCTGATCAACGCCGATTCACGCAAAAGCCTGGTGGCCCACGCCCGGGCGCTGGACCGTGTGCTGCAATGGGGTTACTACGTGATCCCCAACTGGCACATCAAGAGCTGGCGCGTGGCGTACTGGAACCACATCGGCCATCCGAAAGTCTCCCCAAAATACGACATCGGCATTAATACCTGGTGGGTCAAACCCGACACGAAGCCGGCGGTAGAAGTGCAAACCCAACTGCAAGCCGACCCTGTGGGCACGGAGTAATCAGATGCTGGCGTATATCCTGCGACGACTGTTGCTGATCATCCCGACCCTGTTCGGCATTCTGCTGATCAACTTCGTGATCATCCAGGCCGCCCCCGGCGGGCCGGTGGAACAGATGATCGCCAAGCTCGAAGGCTTCGAAGGCGCCACCAGCCGCATTGCCGGCGGCGGTGCCGAAGTGTCGGTGGCCGGCTCCGCCTATCGCGGCGCGCAAGGTCTGGACCCGGCGCTGATCAAGGAAATCGAGCACATGTACGGCTTCGACAAGTCGGCGCCCGAACGGCTGTGGATCATGGTCAAGAACTACGCCCGGCTGGATTTCGGCGACAGCTTTTTCCGCGACGCCAAGGTCATCGACCTGATCAAGGAAAAGATGCCGGTGTCGATCTCGCTGGGGTTGTGGAGCACGCTGATCATGTATCTGGTGTCGATCCCGCTGGGAATCGCCAAGGCCACGCGGCACGGCAGTCACTTCGACGTCTGGACCAGTTCGGCGATCATCGTCGGCTACGCGATCCCGGCGTTCCTGTTCGCCATCCTGTTGATCGTGGTGTTTGCCGGCGGCAGTTATCTGGACTGGTTCCCGCTGCGCGGCCTGACCTCCAACAACTTCGATGAGCTGAGCCTGGGCGGCAAGGTCCTCGATTACTTCTGGCACCTGGCGCTGCCGGTGACGGCGCTGGTGATCGGCAACTTCGCCACCATGACCCTGCTGACCAAAAACAGCTTCCTCGACGAAATCAACAAACAGTACGTGGTCACCGCCAAGGCCAAGGGCCTGACCCGTAACCGCGTGCTCTATGGCCACGTGTTCCGCAACGCGATGCTGCTGGTGATCGCCGGTTTCCCGTCGGCATTCATCGGCATCTTCTTCACCGGCTCCCTGCTGGTGGAAGTGATCTTCTCCCTCGACGGTCTCGGCCTGATGAGTTTCGAAGCGGCGATCAACCGCGATTACCCGGTGGTGTTCGGCACACTGTTCATCTTCACCCTGCTGGGTCTGGTGGTGAAACTGATCGGCGACCTCACCTATACCCTCGTCGATCCGCGCATCGACTTCGCCAGCCGGGAGCATTGAGATGAACCTGTCCCCTCTCAACCGCCGGCGCTTCGAACTGTTCAAGGCCAACAAGCGTGGCTGGTGGTCGCTGTGGCTGTTCCTGATTCTGTTCGGCCTGAGCCTCGGCGCCGAGCTGATCGCCAACGACAAGCCGCTGGTGGTGCACTACGACAACAACTGGTACTTCCCGGCGATCAAGCGCTACCCGGAAACCACCTTCGGCGGCGAATTCCCGTTGGAAGCCAACTACAAGAGCCCGTACATCCAGGAACTGCTCAAGGTCAAAGACGCGTGGGTGCTGTGGGCGCCGATTCCATTCAGTTACCAGAGCATCAACTACGATTTGAAAGTCCCGGCCCCCGCCCCGCCCTCGTCGGTCAACCTGCTGGGCACCGACGATCAGGGCCGCGATGTGCTGGCACGGGTGATCTACGGTTTCCGGATTTCCGTGCTGTTCGCCCTGACGCTGACCGTACTCAGCTCGATCATCGGCGTGATCGCCGGCGCCTTGCAGGGCTTCTATGGCGGCTGGGTCGACCTGGCCGGCCAGCGCTTTCTGGAGATCTGGTCGGGTCTGCCGGTGCTGTACCTGCTGATCATCCTCGCCAGCTTTGTCCAGCCGAATTTCTGGTGGCTGCTGGGGATCATGCTGCTGTTCTCGTGGATGAGCCTGGTGGACGTGGTGCGCGCCGAGTTCCTGCGCGGGCGTAACCTTGAATACGTGCGGGCGGCCCGGGCGCTGGGGATGCAGAACGGCGCGATCATGTTCCGCCACATTCTGCCCAACGCCATGGTCTCGACCATGACCTTCATGCCGTTCATCCTGACCGGCGCCATCGGCACCCTCACCGCCCTGGATTTCCTCGGTTTCGGCCTGCCGGCCGGCAGTCCGTCGCTGGGTGAACTGGTGGCCCAGGGCAAATCCAACCTGCAGGCGCCGTGGCTGGGCATGAGCGCGTTTGCGGTGCTGGCGCTGATGCTGAGCCTGCTGGTGTTTATCGGCGAGTCCGCTCGCGATGCCTTCGACCCGAGGAAGTGAAATGAATCAGGACAATCTGATCGAAGTCCGCAATCTCGCCGTCGAGTTCGGTACGGGTGACCGCACGCACCGGGTGGTCGAGGGTGTGAGTTTCGACATCAAGCGTGGCGAGACCCTGGCGCTGGTGGGCGAGTCCGGCTCGGGCAAATCGGTGACGGCGCACTCGATCCTGCGTCTGCTGCCCTACCCGCTGGCTCGCCACCCTGCCGGCAGCATCTCCTACTCCGGGCAGAACCTGCTGGAGCTGAGCGAAAAGACCATTCGTCACATCCGCGGCAACCGGATCGCGATGATCTTCCAGGAGCCGATGACCTCGCTCAACCCGCTGCACTCGATCGAAAAACAGATCAATGAAGTGCTCGGCATCCACAAAGGCCTGACCGGCAAGGTCGCGACCAAACGCACGCTGGAGCTGCTGGAAATGGTCGGCATCCCCGAGCCGCACAAACGGCTCAAGGCCCTGCCCCACGAGTTGTCCGGCGGCCAGCGCCAACGGGTGATGATCGCCATGGCGCTGGCCAACGAGCCGGAACTGCTGATCGCCGACGAACCGACCACCGCGCTGGACGTGACCGTTCAGCTGAAAATCCTCGACCTGCTCAAGCAATTGCAGGCCCGATTGGGCATGGCGCTGCTACTGATCAGCCACGATTTGAACCTGGTGCGAAGAATTGCGCATCGCGTATGTGTCATGCAGCGCGGTTGCATCGTCGAACAGGCATCGTGCGCAGAACTGTTCCGTTCTCCGCAGCATCCGTACACCCGGGAGCTGCTGGCGGCGGAGCCTAGCGGAGGCCCGGCGAGCAATGAAATCGGCGCGCCGCTGTTGCAGGTCGAGGATTTGAAAGTCTGGTTCCCGATCAAGAAAGGCCTGTTCAAGCGCACGGTGGATCACGTCAAGGCCGTGGACGGCATCAACTTCAGCCTGCCTCAGGGTCAGACTCTGGGCATCGTAGGAGAAAGCGGTTCGGGCAAGTCCACCCTCGGTCTGGCCATTTTGCGGCTGATCGGCAGCCAGGGCGCGATCCGTTTTGAAGGCAAGCAGCTAGACTGCCTGACGCAGAACGAGGTTCGCCCGTTGCGTCGGGAGATGCAGGTGGTGTTTCAGGACCCGTTCGGCAGCCTGAGCCCGCGGATGTGCGTGAGCGACATCGTTGGCGAAGGTTTGCGGATCCACAGGATGGGCACCGCCGCCGAGCAGGAAGCGGCAATCATTGCGGCATTGAAGGAGGTAGGTCTGGATCCGGAAACCCGACACCGCTACCCCCACGAATTTTCCGGTGGGCAGCGGCAGCGTATCGCCATTGCCCGGGCCCTGGTGCTCAAGCCGGCGCTGATCCTGCTGGACGAGCCGACTTCGGCCCTCGACCGGACGGTGCAGCGGCAAGTGGTGGAGCTGTTGCGTTCACTGCAAGCCAAGTACAACCTGACGTATTTGTTCATCAGCCATGACCTGGCTGTCGTCAAAGCGCTGAGCCACCAGTTGATGGTGGTCAAGCATGGCCAAGTGGTCGAACAGGGAGACGCGCAAAGTATCTTTGCCGCCCCCCAACATCCGTATACACAGCAGTTGCTGGAAGCCGCTTTTCTGGCACCAGCCACTGCGCAATAACCTGAAAGAGGAGCAACACATGGGTTTTCTCGCCGGTAAGCGCGTACTGATCGTCGGTGTCGCCAGCAAGCTGTCCATCGCATCCGGCATCGCTGCCGCCATGCATCGCGAGGGCGCTGAGCTTGCCTTCACTTATCAGAACGAAAAACTGAAAGGTCGCGTCGAAGAGTTCGCAGCAGGCTGGGGCTCCAGCGCTGAACTGTGCTTCCCGTGCGACGTGGCCAGCGATGCGGAAATCGCCAAGGTCTTCGAAGAACTGAGCAAGAAGTGGGACGGCCTGGACTGCATCGTGCATTCCGTCGGCTTTGCCCCGGGCGACCAGCTGGACGGCGACTTCACCGAAGTCACCACCCGTGAAGGCTACCGCATCTCCCACGACATCAGCGCCTACAGCTTCGTCGCCCTGGCCAAGGCCGGTCGCGAAATGATGAAGGGCCGCAACGGCAGCCTGCTGACCCTGTCCTACCTGGGCGCCGAGCGCACCATGCCGAACTACAACGTCATGGGCATGGCCAAGGCTTCGCTGGAAGCCGGCGTACGTTACCTGGCCGGCTCCCTGGGCCCGGAAGGCACCCGCGTCAACTGCGTATCGGCCGGCCCGATCCGCACCCTGGCCGCTTCCGGCATCAAGAGCTTCCGCAAGATGCTGGCCGCCAACGAAGCGCAGACCCCGCTGCGTCGCAACGTCACCATCGAAGAAGTCGGCAACGTCGGCGCCTTCCTGTGCTCGGACCTGGCGTCCGGCATCAGCGGTGAAATCACCTACGTGGACGGCGGCTTCAACACCACCGCCATGGGCAACATCGAAGAGTAATCTTCGGACTGCCGATAAAAAGCCCGCCAGAACCGGCGGGCTTTTTCATGCCTGCGATTTCATTGAGCCTGCATTTGCTGCTCGCTGGATCATTGACAACGCTTCAAGGCCTGTTTGTGCTCATACATCGCCGCATCCGCATCCACCAGCAGTTTGTCCACCGTTGCATGCCGTCGCGGGTCGTATTCGATCTGTCCGACACTGAAGCGGATCGCGTAACCCCGGTGCAACGTGGCATTGCGCTCTTCGAGAATTTCCTTGAGTCGCACCATGATTCGGGTGGTTTCCACGTGACTTGAGCCGGTCAGCAACGCCACGAACTCATCGCCACCCAGCCGCCCCACCACATCGCTCTCGCGAAAGGCAATGCGCAGCACATCGGCGAACGTCTTGAGCGCACTGTCGCCCTCGGCATGCCCATAAAGATCGTTGATCTGCTTGAAATCATTCAGATCGAAAAACAGCAGCGTCGCCGGTTTTTCCATGCGTGCACAGGCGTCCAGTGCGTGCTGGGCGAGCATCTTGAAGCCGCGCCGGTTGGACAGCAGCGTCAGTTCGTCCATGCTCGCCATCTGCACGGCCATCAGTTCCTGCTCGGCCATGCCGGCCAGATCGCGCAACAAGGCGCGTTCTTCATCGTCAAGATCGCGGGGTTTGGTGTCGATCAGGCACAAGGTGCCCATCTTGTTGCCGTCGGGAACGGTCAGCGGGTAACCGGCATAGAAACGGATCTTCGGCTCCCCCGTCACCAGCGGGTTGTCATGAAAACGCTCGTCCTCTCGGGCGTCAGGCACCAGCAGGAGTTCATCCTTGAGGATCGCGTGGCCGCAGAATGAAACCGAGCGCGGTGTTTCGGTGGTGTCCAGGCCCACGCAGGACTTGAACCATTGCCGCTCCTTGTCCACCAGCGTGACCAGCGCGATCGGTACATTGAACAGGCGCCTGGCCAGACGGGTCAGGCGATCGAAACGCTCTTCGGGGGCGGTGTCCAGAAGATTCAATCCGTGCAACGCCTGTATACGTGCTGCTTCATTAACGGGTTTGCCTGGGACCAGCATCACAGTTTCCCTTGTTGTCAGAGACCTTCAGCGTAGCTCGATTCCACGGCGACTCAAACCCTCATCCCCCCGCGACCGGGCATGGGCCGCCCGCATCCGCCCAAAGCTTGAACTGGGTCACGAAGATATCGTGGGGCACCGGCACCGGTTGTCGCCCTGCACCGGGGTTCCAGCCCCAGAGCACCAGTTTGTCCTCGCTGACGTGCTTGATCAGCGCGGCGAAATCCCGGTCTCCGTTACTGCTGCGGTCCTTGATCATCGCGCACAGGCGATCCGGCGGCAGGCCGATCCAGGCCATCTTGTGCGAGGCCGGCGGCAGGCTCCAGTGCGGCGCACCGGGCGGTGCATGGGGGCCGTAGCTGGCCGGCGGATTGCTCTCGGCGTGGCAGGTGGCGCATGGCAAACCGGCGGCGCCCTTGCCGTCCATACCACGCACCACGTTCATCCCGTGAGGCGTGCCGGCGTCGAACTGCAACGGTGAATCGCCGGGAATGTGGCAGTTCTGGCAACGCGGGCTCTGGAAGACCTTTTGCACGGTGCCGAAGGCTTTCAAGGCTTCCTGATCGTCAGCGAACAGATCCGAGGCGTAACCGCCCAGACCGACCAGGATCACGGTGCCCAACAGCAAATGACGTTTCATCTCACACCCCCGACAGTTGCAGCGGCAGTTCCCGCAGACGCTGCCCGGTCAGGGCGAACACTGCGTTGGCCACCGCCGGCGCCGTGGGCGGCACACCGGCCTCGCCGATGCCGCCGGGCTTGTCGGTGCTCGGCACGATATGCACCTCGACCACCGGCATCTCGTTCAGCCGCAATACTTGATAGTCGTGATAGTTGGACTGCACGACCTGACCATCCTTGAGCGTCAGTTTGCTGTGCAGCGCCATGCCCAGACCGAAAGTGATGCACGACTCCATCTGCGCCGCGATGCTCTGCGGATTGACCGCGATCCCGCAATCCACCGCGCACACCACCCGGTGCACACGGATCTTCAGATTGTCCTGGGATACCTCGGCCACTTGCGCCACGTAGCTGCCAAAAGATTCGTGTACCGCCACGCCCAGCGCATGCCCATCCGGCAACGGCGCTTTCCAGTCGGCCTTCTCCACCGCCAGGTTCAACACGCCGAGGTGCCGGGCATGATCCTTGAGCAGCGTTCGACGGTACTCCACCGGATCCTTGCCCGCCGCCGCAGCCATTTCATCGATCAACGACTCCATGACAAACGCGCTGTGGCTATGGCCCACCGAACGCAGCCACAGCACGTTGATGCCGGTGGCCGGCGAATGCAGTTCGACCTGATGGTCGGCCAGCCCCTGAATGTATGGGCTGTCCGCCACGCCCTCGACCGAAGTCTGGTCGACGCCGTTCTTGACCATGGTTTGTTCCAGCATGGTGCCGGCCATGATCGATTGCCCGACCAGCACGTGCTGCCACGCCAGCGGCATGCCGTCGGTGCCGAGACCGATCCGCGCCTGATGCAGGAACATCGAGCGGTAGTAACCGCCGCGAATGTCATCCTCCCGCGACCATACGGTTTTCACCGGCATCGCAGCAGCCTTCGCCACTTGCACCGCTTCGGCGACGAAATCCGAAGTCGGGTTGGCCCTGCGCCCGAAGCCGCCGCCGAGGAATTCGGTGTGGATCTCCACCTGCTCCGGTTTCAGCCCGGTGATCTTGCCGGCGATCATCTGATCCAGCGTCTGGAACTGCGTGCCAGTCCAGATCTCGCATTTGTCGGCGGTGATTTTCACCGTGCAGTTGAGCGGCTCCATCGGCGCGTGGGCCAGATAAGGCACGCTGTACTCGACATCGATTTTCTTCGCCGCTTTGCCAAAGCGGCCCTTGGCATCGCCCGCCTGACTGGCGGAAATGCCCGGTGTCGCGGCGAGTTTGCGGAAACTCTCCAACAGTTTTTCGCTGCTCAGATCCGCGTGCGGCCCCAGATCCCAATCGACTTTCAGCGCATCACGCCCCAGTTTCGCCGCCCAGTAATGATCGGCGATCACCGCCACCCCGGTCGGCACCTGCACCACTTTGCGCACGCCGGGAATGGCCAGCGCCTGCGCGCCTTCGAAGGATTTGACGCTGGCCCCGAACACCGTCGCCCGGGCGACCATGGCCGTCATCAAGCCGTCGAACTGCACGTCCATGCCGAACCTGGCACGGCCGGTGATTTTCTCCGGGGTATCGAGGCGCCTGGTGGGTTTGCCGATGACTTTCCAGTCCTTGGCCTGTTTGAAGGTGATCGACTTCGGATCCGGCACCGGCAGTTGCCCGGCGGCGTCCGCCAATTCGCCGTAGGTGGCGCGCTTGTCACCGGCAATCACCACGCCGGATTCGGTGCGGATCGTCGAAGGTGCCACGTTGAAACGCTTCGCCGCCGCCTCGATCAACATCTGCCGTGCGGTGGCGCCCGCGAGTCGGTAGCGGTCGAATTCCATCCAGGTCGAGGTCGAACCGCCGGTGATCTGCATTCCGCCAAACGCCGGCATGCCGTAGTCGGCAGCCGAGGCCGGTGAATGCTCGACACGGATCTTCGACCAGTCGGCGTCCAGTTCTTCGGCAATCAGCATGGTCAGGCCGGTCCAGATGCCCTGGCCCATTTCCGAATGCCCGAGCAGCACGGTGACGCTGTTGTCCGCCGCAATCCGCAGAAACGCGTTCGGCGCAAAGGCCTTGCCTTCATTTTCCGCCGCCGTGGCAAACCGGTTGGCACCGGGCACCATGAAGGCCACGACAAGACCACCGCCCAGCACGGCGCTGCCCTTGAGAAATCCGCGACGGGATACAGGACTGTTCATCGCTCACCTCCCCTCGCTCAGCCGATGTCGGCGGCACGTTTGACCGCGGCGCGGATTCTTGGATACGTGCCGCAGCGGCAGATATTGCCGGAGAGCGCCTGATCGATGTCGCTGTCGGTGGGTTTGGGGATCTTCGCCAGCAACGCGGCGGCGGACATGATCTGCCCGGACTGGCAGTAGCCGCACTGCACCACGTCCAGCTCGGCCCAGGCCTGTTGCACCGGGTGCGAACCATCGCTCGAGAGACCTTCGATAGTGAGAATTTTCTGGCCATTGGCAACAGCGGTTGCCGGCGTGATGCAGGATCGCAACGGGGCACCATCGACGTGCACGGTGCAGGCCCCGCACTGGGCCATGCCGCAACCGAACTTGGTGCCGGTCAGGTGCGCGACATCGCGCAGAACCCAGAGCAACGGCATGTCCGCAGGGACATCGAGCTCCTGATCCTTGCCATTGATGTTCAAGGTCAGCATCGGGGATTTCCTCAGACTCACGGTGTTCTGAAGGGGCGCGGCTACAGCCGTCAATGCTGTGCCTGCCTCGGCTTATCCCTTTCAGCTAAGCGCATTTTCATCCAACGACCAGCCGCTGCGACCACCGGTCATGGCTGCGTCGTCAGCGGTACCGGCAGATGAAGCACGATCTGGGCGTCCTTGATCACGTCCAGACGCAAGATTCGCGTAGCTCCGAGGCCGTCGAGCAACTGGCTCAGCGGGCCACCGTTGCGATCCAGCTGCACATCGCGCGGAAACAGACGATGGGCAAAGGACAATGTGTTGCTCTGCACCACGCTCTGATGCCACAGACCATCGACCAGATGAATCATGGTCGCGGTGCTCATGCGTGATTGCGGTGTGACGTTTTTCAGGGTCGGCAGCGGCGCTTTCAGGATCAGATCCGGCAGGCCCTTGGGCCCATCAATGCGGGCGCTGATGCTGTTGCCGATGTTCACGTTGATATCGGCGCGCCACTTGGGCAGTTGATAGCCGTGCACGCCGCGCACCCGGGCGATGTCCGTGTTCACCGGCAGCGCCAGCACATGGGCGGTGAAGTTGCGCCGGCGCATGGCGTCCATCAGCTCCAGCGCGTGGGAGCCTCGGGCGCCGGGGCGACGCACGACAATCGCCACGGAGACTTCGTCGTACGGGTCGTTGTCGCAGACCGAATAGGAGAAAAACGTCAGCGCCACCAGCCCATAACCGGGAAACGCCCGCAGCGGCTCAAGCGGTGCCGGCAACGTGGCGCGCAAGCGGTCCAGCGGTGCGAGAAACAACAACTGCACGCTGCCGGAACGGTAATAGAAGTTTGGCGCCCAGGTCGGTCCGACTCTGGACACCACCTGCTGCTTGGGAATGCGCCGGAAGAAATCAATGTTGCCGGCAGCCTTGTCCCGGGCCACTTCGTCGAGGTTGGGGTTCATGCGGAAACGGTCGTAATAACCGCCCTCCAGCACCTCGACCTTGTGCGATCCGAATTCCACCTCTGTAAAGCGCTTGTTCATGTCCGCTGACCTTCTCGCTGAATGCCCCGGCGGATGGCCGGTGAACAAGACTCTAAGGTTCAACCGAACTTCAAGGTCAAGCGCACCACGGCTATGGCGCACCATTCACGCCAGCGATGACCGTTCGGAACTTGCTTGACCTTCAAGCTCACTTCAATCCTAGAGTTCATAGCGCTTGTCTTCACCCTTCACGTTTTCGTTCCGCATTTTCAGGAGAAGCAAACATGGGCTATGTCACAACGAAAGACGGCGTCGAAATCTTCTACAAGGACTGGGGCCCGAAAGACGCCCCGGTGATCCACTTCCACCACGGCTGGCCGCTGAGCGCGGACGACTGGGATGCGCAGATGCTGTTCTTCCTCGCTCAGGGCTTCCGGGTGGTGGCCCACGACCGACGCGGTCACGGGCGTTCGAGCCAGGTCTGGGACGGCCACGACATGGATCACTACGCCGACGACGTGGCGGCAGTGGTCAATCATCTGGGGACGCAGAAAGCCGTGCACGTCGGCCACTCCACCGGTGGCGGTGAAGTCATCCATTACATTGCGCGACATGGTGAGGATCGGGTCTCCAAAGCCGCGATCATCAGCGCCGTACCGCCGCTGATGGTGAAAACCGAAAGCAATCCGGGTGGTCTGCCGAAGTCGGTGTTTGACGATCTTCAAGCCCAATTGGCGGCCAATCGTGCGCAGTTCTATCACGATGTCCCGGCTGGCCCGTTCTATGGCTACAACCGGCCCGGGGCCAAGCCTTCGGAACCCGTCGTGCTCAACTGGTGGCGTCAGGGCATGATGGGCGGCGCCAAGGCGCACTATGACGGCATCGTCGCCTTCTCGCAGACCGACTTCACCGAAGACCTGAAAGGCATTTCGATTCCGGTGCTGGTGATGCACGGTGACGACGATCAGATCGTGCCGTACGAAAACGCCGGCGTGCTGTCGGCCAAATTGCTGAAAAACAGCACGCTGAAAATCTACCCGGGCTTCCCCCACGGCATGCCGACCACCGAGGCCCCCACCATCAACGCGGATCTGCTGGCCTTCATTCGCGGCTGATCCCGTTGGCCGGGGTCAGGCGTTCTCTGGCCCCGGCTATTCTTCGGTTCGCCCGGTACCTTCACGATCACGCAGGTAATGTCTGGCCACGGGAAAGGCTGGCAGCCACGACTCGCGACGCACCGTCCAGAGTTCATAAGTCGGCTGCAATTGATCGGGCGCATCCAGCGCGCCCAGACTGATCTCGATTTCATCGCCACTGCGGCCGAACACCGACGAACCACAACGCGGGCAGAAAAACCGTCCGGCATAGTCTCGGGTTTCGCCAGTGATGGTCACCGCAGCCGCCGGAAAAATCGCCGCCGATGCAAACAGCGCGCCATGGTGTTTGCGGCAATCAAGACAGTGACAGACACCAACCCGCCAGGGTTCTCCTGACGCCTCGATACGCACCTCGCCGCACAGACAACCGCCGGTCAATCGGTCCATTGGGACACCTCGTCTGAAAATGGAATATCCGGTGAGTGAAAATAGCAGCCCTCCGGGGGAACGCTTACAATCGTGGACCATTAACACTACTCAGACAGACCCTTTCCTTCATGGCGCTCGACCCCCTTACGCTGCTCACCCTTTCCGTCGCCCTGGCAGCGGCAGCCGCCCTGTATCTCGCGGTCGAATGGCGCAGCATCCGCGAATCCTCGTTGCTGTTCTGGAGCGCCGGTTTCGCCACCATCACCGTCGGCTCGAGCCTGGCCCTCTTGCGCGCCAACGGTTTTCCGCTGCTCGGTATCTGGTTCGCCAACGGCTTGCTGGTGGTCGCTCACTGGTTGTTCCTGCTGGGTGTTGCGCGGTTTACCCAGCGCTCGTTAACGCGAGCCTGGTACTTGATGTTCCTGCTCTGGCTGGCGTTGCTGCTGTTACCGGATGACCCGTCGTGGTCGAAGATCATGCTGATGGCCAACTCGCTGCTGGTGGCCTTGTTGATGGTGCGAGCCAGCCTGTTGCTGCGCCCGCATGGCAAGTCGCTGAGCATCGGCGCGGTGCAACTGCGTTACGTCTTGCTGATTCACGGCCTGTTTTATTTCAGCAAGGCGATCATCGCCGTGATTCCCGGCACGCTGATCGACCTGGCGGCGTTTCGCGGCACGATCATCCAGATTTCCCTGGTCGAAGGCGCGATGGCAATCATGCTGATCGCGCTGTCGATGACCGGGACCGAGCGCTACCGCCGGGAAAAACAGATCGCCGAACTGGCCGCCCGGGACCCGCTGACCGCGCTGTACAACCGCCGCGCCCTCGAAGTCCGCGCCCCGCGCCTGTTCGATCAAGTGTCCAGCGATCACCCCGGCGCCCTGCTGTTGATCGACATCGACAACTTCAAACTGATCAACGATCTGTATGGCCACACCGCCGGCGACCGCCTGCTGATCTCGCTCAGCGAAATGATCCGCTCACAGCTGCCCCAGGGCGCGCTGGCGGCAAGGCTGGGCGGTGACGAATTCGTCATGTTGCTGGGCGATGCCGCTCACGAACAGATCATGGTGCTGGGCAGCGAGCTGCGTGTGCAGTTTCAGGAAATGACTGCGCAGGCCTACATCACGCCTGAAGCCGTCACCCTGAGCATTGGCGCCAAGGTGTTCGATCAGCCGCCGGTGAGCCTCGCGGCGTTGATCGAACAGGGTGACAGTGCGCTCTACGAATCCAAGCGCGGCGGACGCAACCGGATTCGTCTGGTGGACTGCACCTGACCTATCCTTGCCTGCATCCCGATACGCCGGAGTTCGTCATGTCTTCGCCTGAATCCACCCTCCTCCAGAGCTGGAGCCACAACGCTCAGGCCTGGACGCAAGCCATCCGCAGCGGTGCCATCGAAAGCCGTCAACAAGTCACCGATCAGGCGATTCTGTTGGCGGTGATGGGGCGCCAACCTGAACGTGTACTCGATCTGGGATGCGGCGAAGGCTGGCTGTTGCGGGCACTGGCGGAACGGGGAATCGAAGCAATCGGCGTGGACGGTGATGCCACACTGGTCGAGGCAGCGCAAGCGGCGGGATCGTCTCCCGTGTACGTCGCCAGCTATGAAGAGCTGGCAGAAGCGAAAGTCGACATCGGCCGCGATTACGACCTGATTTGCGCCAATTTTTCTCTGCTGCATCAGGACATCATCCCGCTGCTTGCCGCCATGCACGCCCTGCTCGTGCCTGGCGGTGCGCTGGTGATCCAGACGCTGCATCCGTGGTCGGTGGCCGCCGGTGATTATCAGGATGGCTGGCGGGAGGAAACCTTCGACGGCTTCAAGGGCCAGTGGCAGCCGATGCCGTGGTATTTCCGCACCTTGTCCAGCTGGCTGAATGCGCTGGACATGGCCGGGTTTCAGTTGACCAGCCTGCGGGAACCACAACATCCGCAAAGCCCTGCACCGCAATCCTTGTTGCTGGTGGCCGAGCGAAGAGACCCATCGTCGGCCCCGGGCCTGAGCTGAACACGGCAACCGCCATCCCGCAGCTGCCAAGCGGACTAGACTGTCAATCCAGCGTGTCCAACCTGCCGAGGATGACTGCCATGCAACGTTTCCAGAAAATCACACCGTGCCTGTGGTTCGACGATCAGGCCGAAGCAGCGGCGAAGTTCTACTGCTCGATCTTCGACCACTCGAAAATCACCGCCGTCACCCACTACGGCAAGGCCGGCCAGGAGTTTCACGGCCGCCCGGAAGGCTCGGTGATGACCGTCAGTTTTGAACTCGACGGTCAAACCTTCACCGGCCTCAATGGCGGGCCGGTGTTCACGTTCAATGAGGCGGTGTCGTTTCAGGTCAACTGCCAGAACCAAGAGGAAGTCGACCATTTCTGGGGCAACCTAAGCGCCGGCGGGCCGGTGCAAGCGCAGCAATGCGGCTGGCTCAAGGACAAGTTCGGCGTGTCGTGGCAGATCGTGCCGGTTGCCTTCATGCACATGATGACCGACGCCGACCAGACCAAGGCCCAACGGGCGATGCAGGCCATGCTCGGGATGAAAAAACTCGACATCGCAGAACTCGAGCGAGCCTTCGCCGGCCAGAGCTAATACACTCGGGCACTGGCCTGCCGAGAACCATAACGATGAAACACGCTGCCGCCAAAAAAACCGAACAAGCCCCACGCTTCTGGCGCGACGACGCCCTGCCCTTCATCGAAGCGCGGGCCATCGCCGATGGGCGTGAGGTCTGTTATTCCCGACATTCCCACGCGCACTTTTCAATCGGTGCGATCACCGCCGGGCGCAGCACTTACGTGCATGAGCAATCCTCGTTTGAAGTGGCGGCCGGCACCGTGGTGCTGATGAATCCGGGGGATGTCCACGCGTGCAACCCCATCGATGATCAGCCGTGGTCTTATCTGATGCTATACGTGGAAACGCCGTGGCTGACCGATCTGCAGCATCAGTTGGGCTTCAATGCGGAACTTGAGTTTCGACGGTTTTCCGATACCCATTTGCATGACGTTCGCCTGTTTCGCGACTTGAATGCGCTATACGCGGTATTGGTCGACGAGCAGCAAGACCTGCTGCGCAAACAGAGCGCCGCCGTAGAATTCTTCAGCGACCTGCAACGGCGCCTGAACCCCATCAAATACCCGTTGCGCGAACCCAACTTCAAACTCGAACGCGCCGCCGATTTCATTCGCCAGCACTGCACGGAACTGCTCAGCCTCGACGACATCTGCGCCGCTGCCGAATTGTCACCGTCGTACCTGATTCGCGCCTTCAAACACCACTTCGGCATGACGCCTCATGCGTTTTTGGTCAACCAGCGCATTCAGTTTGCCCGCGAGTGTCTGCGACGTGGGCAGTTGATCGCGGATGTGGCACTGGAGGCAGGGTTTGCTGATCAGGCGCATTTCCAGCGGGCGTTCAAGCAGCATCTGGCGGCTACGCCGGGGCAGTATCGGGGATAACAACAAAACGGCCCGCGTTGCTGCGGGCGTGGGGGAATCGGCAAAGTTGTCAGTCACGACTTTGTCGCAAGTAAATGGATGCGTCCCCTTTAATCCTTTACTTCTAATTTCTTTCTGAGGTGATCTTGATCGCCGGATAACCTTCGACACGACCGCCGTACCTTTGCGCGAAGTAAAGTTTTCTGTCGGCTCCCGCATGGAGGGTACGCCAGTAATAGTAGCCAGGAAAGGCAGGCTCGGGTTTCCCTTTACCGATAATCGCGTATTGTTCCCAATCAGAATCGCCAAAAAAATATCGATTATCCAGTATGGATTTCAATTCCTGATCATTGAATGTCAAAAACTTTCCATCAATCCATTTATCCAGTTCAGTGCTCGAAGCTGTTGGTGATAAAGAGTACCTTCCGGGACTGGTGTGGACGAACTGAACATTTCCACAGGTAATTGGATATGTTTGTGTGCGCTGCAAGGCGTCGGTGACAGTGATTTCAGTGGTGCCGTTGCCTGTACTGCTTACAAGGCCAGAATTTGAGTCAACCGTTGCAACAAGAACATTTCCAGAACGATAGGAATAAGGTGGAAGGCCTGATACAGGGGTGCGTATATAAGTCGTATTTTCAGGACCGATCATCCGATATTCCGTTGCAGCCCAGTAATTTTTGGCACTTGTTGCCAAATAGACATTTCGCCCCAATATAAATGCCGGGCTTTGATCGACTATCAATTCACCAACGATTGTTAAATTGTGTGTGTCCGACTCTATCCCGCGGCGATCCCTAACAGTGTAATTGTGCTTACCCGGCACTTGCCCCGTCAGGGTATGTGAATAACCACTCGTCGCACTCACCGTGATCGTATCGATCCGTGTACCGTTGTCGAGCAAATCAAGTTGTTGACTTGCGGTTCCTCTTCCATTGAAAACAAGTGTGGTTTCTGTAGTGAACCCTCCGTTTGGAATATCCGGCCCGGCGGCGGTACCGGCCTTTACCGAAATAATTGTCGGATCTACCCATGTCACAGCAGCAACGGAATACACCTGATCCGCAAACTTCGTCGCCGTCGCAAAGTTGTTGCTCCTGTCCTCCGACACCCAGAACTCCATCAGCAAACTGGAGCCATCCACCAACTGGGACAGAAAAGTGCCGGGCAATGGTTTGGGCCAGAAGCCCTGGCTGACCCAGATCGCATTGACCTGACTGGCACCACCATCCCAGATCTGCAAGGTGACGGTCGAGCCATCGGGTTTGCGCCCGGTGAGCTTGAGCCAGACCTGCTGCCCCGCCGAGATTCCCGTCCACGTCCGGCCGTGAATCGTGGCGTCTCTGCCGTTCAGTGCTGCGACGTCGAGAATCTTGCCCGGTTCTGCCTCCACGATGATCGGCGGGTTGTAGATTTTCTGATTGGCGGAAATGGTGATGGGCGTTGTTGGCGACACATTGCGGTTGCTCAACTGATCGACCACCGTGGCACTGACCGGATGGGTTCCGTCACCGATCTGCTGAAGGTCAGCAGTCGTCAGGGTGTAGGTGATCGGGTTGGCAGGATGGACGTAGGGAATGGTTTTGCTCCACGTCCCCACAGCCAGCGTCACCACGTCATATTCGCGCGGATAGCTGCGGGTAAAGGTGAACGTGGCCGGCTGGCCCGAGCCGATGCTGGCCGGATGGCTGACCGTAATGCCGGAGGCCGGGTTGTTGAACAGCACGTTGAGTATCGGCGTGGATTGATCTTTATTACCGCTGACCCGGGTGACTTCGTAGTACAGCGTATTGAGGCCATCCTTCAACACTCCCCAAAGCAACTCCATCAAAATGCGGTTGTTCTCTTCACCCGGCTTGATAGGCTTGATCACGGAAGTCGCCTGACCGTTGACCCACAGCCTGACGGAATCCCCCACCGCCAGTGTGGTGGCCAGTGTCGTGATCGGATCGATCACCATGAACAGCGGGATGGACGGTGAATGGATGCTCAGGGGAATGCCGAAATGATAGACCCCGGGCGGGAGCACGTTTTGTTCTGCTCCCGGAATGGCCATCGGAAACAGCTGTAGCAATCTGGTGATCTCTACCGAGTTGACGTTGATGCTCATGTTGCTCTCCTGGCGTGCGCTGAGAACCCCTCTGCGGGAGGGTTCATGACACCGTGAAAGCAGAGCATCGTCACCTGTCAGATCTGACAGGTGAGCCCGATAAAAAGACGAATGGTGTTCGGTGAAGGATTTATCTGCAGACACCAAAAGGCCCTGTCGGCAATTTTTGTCTGGCGAAATCTGTGGCGAGGGAGCTCGCTCCCGCTCGAGTGCGAAGCGCTCGCAATACTTTTCGGGGGCTGCTTCGCACCCCGGCGGGAGCAAGCTCCCTCGCCACAATCGCTCCCTGGCTACAGGTTTGAATCAGCCTTCAGTTCCAGATTATCCAGCACCCGATTCACCGCCAGTTCCCCCAGCATGATCAGTTGCCCGATGCCCAGCAGCACATGCCGCTGGGGCGCATCGATCATCCCGGCGAAATCGCTGGCCATGGTTTTGGCCGAGGTCAGGGTCTCGCAGGCGTCGGCCAGCAGTTCTTCGTTCGCGATGCCAGGGGCGATTAGGTAGCGGGTGCCGGGTTTGAGCAGCGGTTTTCTGGGGTGGAACGGATTGAGGTAGTGATCGAGGGCGCGCTCGGCGGCTTCGTGGAATTTCTTGGAATCGAGGGTTTCGTAGGGCGAGGTGGTATCGGTTTCGGGCGGGTTTGGCGTTGGTTTGATCATTGTGAAGCTCCCTGATTGATGGAGCTGCCACGGTTCGCTGCGAAACGAATGGAGGTGGCAGCTGTACGCGGGTTCGCAGACCGGGAATCAAGGAACCCGGCATACCCGAGGGTATCCCGCGCACAACCGCCATTACGCGATCAGCCAAAAAAACTGAACGGAAACGACGCTCTGGGCGCCTTGATTGATCCGGGCTGCGAAACCCGATCGCTGATTCGTCAGCGACCGGCACACGATAAAACCCGCCCCCAAGGCCCACAAGCAGGCGGATTCTGGCGGATGCGTAGGCAAAGGCGCAAGAAGTTGTGGCTTGCCGGAAGCATCCTTAAACACTTTTAAACCCAAGGCCCGTCATGCTTACGGCAGCAACAGATACACCGCACTCACCGCCAGCAACCCCGCCATCACCCGGTTGAACAAGCGCATCCCCGCCGGGTTGCCGAGATAGCCGCGAAGAAACGTCCCGGCATACACCCAGCACCCGACCGACAGATAACAGATCACCAGATACACCGCCGCAAACTGCCACACCAGCCGCGCCTCGCCATCGGCGACAAACGCGCCCATCCCCGCCACGCAGGCCAGCCAGGCCTTGGGGTTGAGCCATTGCATCACCGCGCCATAGAGCATCGACGGCGCCCTGCCCGACTCTCCTGTATTCAGCTGACCATTATCGGTGGCCAGTTTCCAGGCCATGAACAGCAGAAACGCCACCCCGGCCAGTTGCACCACGCGGGTCAGCGCCGGCCACAGTTTCAACACTTCGTGAAGACCGAGTCCCATCAACACCAGCAACAACACAAACCCCAGCGTCGCCCCGGCCACATGCCGCTGGCTGGCGCGAAAGCCGAACTGCGCCCCCGAACTCAACGCCACGATATTCACCGGCCCCGGGGTAATGGACGCGGCCAGGGCAAACGCCGCCATCGACACAATCAGACTCATCGCACACCTGCTTCAAATCGAGGAACAAGGCGCACACATTAGCCAGCACCCAGCGAACGGTATTGAACGAAATTACCCCCGCGCCCGCAGACCCACTACGCTCTACCTCAGTGACCACTCTCGACCAGGACGTCGCCTCCATGATTCTGATGCTGTTGCCAGCCGCCGATTACGATCCCACCGAAAGCAGCGTGCCCTGGCAGGCGATGCGCAATGCGGGCATCGAAGTGCGCTTTGCCACGCCGCAGGGCTTGCCCGCCCACGCCGATCCACGATTGGTGGATATCGGCTTCGGCCTGCTCAGTTCGATGCTGATGACGCGCAAGGCCGATCTGGATAGTTACACCCGGATGATCGAGTCCGAAGCGTTCAAGCAACCCCTTGCCTACGCCGATGTCGACACGAGCCAGTTCGAGGGTCTGCTGATTCCCGGCGGCCATGCCAAGGGGATGCGCACGCTGCTGGAGTCCACGCAGGCCCGGCAGATCGCCCTGCAATTTTTCAAGGCCGGAAAACCCGTGGCGGCGGTGTGTCACGGCGTGCTGTTGCTGGCCCGCACCCTCGATCCGAACACCGGGCGTTCGGTGTTGTTCGGGCGCAAAGTCACGACGTTGCTCGCGGCAACCATGGAATTGCCGGCGTGGCTGATGACCGCTGCGTGGCTGGGACGCTACTACCGCACCTACAAACAGACGGTCGAGGCAGAAGTGAAAACCGCACTGGCCAGCAAGGCCGATTTTGTACGCGGGCCGCTGATCGCCAAACGCGATTGCGCGCAGAAACCCCAAGCCGGATTTGCGGTGCGCGACGGCCAATTGCTGACGGCCCGCTGGCCCGGCGACTGCCATCGCTTCGCCGCCGAATGGGTGGCCATGTTGCAAGCCACCCGGCGCGATCCGCTGCTCAGTCCAGACGTGGCACGGTAAAGCGGAACTCGCTGCCCTGCCCCGGCTCGCTCTCGGCCACGATCCGCCCGCCATGGGCTTCGACGATACCCTGCGTGATGTACAGGCCAAGCCCGGTGCCGTTCGGGTTGCCTTCCTTCACCGTCCAGTAGCGATCAAAAACGTGCGGCAAGTGGTCCTTGGGAATGCCTTCACCGCTGTCACGCACGGTGAAGACGATGTCGTCGCCGACCGATTTGGCCACCACATCGACCGTGCCCAGGCGCGGCGTAAACTTGATCGCATTGCCGACCAGATTCGACAGCACCTGAAACAGCCGCTCGGGGTCGGCATGGATGCTCAGATCGGGGTCGGCCTCGAACGAGATGCTGATGTCCTTGTCCAGCGCCAGCGGCGCCAGCAGAGATTGCGCCTCTTCGAACATCTGCGCGACATCGAGTTTCTGTGGCGCGATGGTGTAGCGCCCGGCGTCGATTTTCGAAGTGTCGAGCAAGTCTTCCAGCAACGTGTTCATGCGCCCGGCGGCTTGCTGCATGGTGTCGATGGCGGTGGAAATGCGTCGCGAGGTATGCGGGCCGTCGGAGCTGAAGGCCTTCTGCATCATGCCGCACAGCATCGAAATGACGGTCATCGGGTTGCGCAGGTCATGGGAAACCACCGCCACCAGCTCATCGCGGGCCCGCACCGCTTCCTGCTCGCGGCGCACCTGGCGGGCCAGGTCGTTTTCCAGTGCCGAGCGGCGCAGGTCGTTGGCGGCAAACAGGTCGCCGTGGCTCCACTTGGTGGAAATCCCGGCCATCTCGACCTTCCAGATCTCGAACGAGGTACGCGGACGCAGGCGCAGGCCGGCGTCGGAGTTCTCCAGATCCAGCGGCTTGCGCGGATCGCCACTCCAGTTGATGTTCTCTTTGACTTCGGGGCGGAACCACAGCACGCCGTTGTCCACCGGTTTGGGCAGGCTCATGGCGAGCACACCGCTGGCGACCTGCTGATACTGCGCGGCTGGCGGATAAACGCTGGCCAGGTGATGGCTGGCGAACACCGGCTCGCCACGCTCCTGCAACCACTTGTGCAGGGCACGAATCTCCTCCGGCTCCGGGCAATTGCCGTAACGATGCAATTGCTTGTCCTCGATGATCGCGATACCGCCGGCGTTGGTCAGCGCCATCAGCACCTGTGGCTGGTTGGCCAGGCCATCGAAGACGTTTTGCGGTGAGTCGATCATTGCCTGATTGAGCAGTGCCAGCGCTTCGACCTTTTCCTCACGCTGGCGGCTGACTTCCAGCGCTTCCATCGCGCTGATCTGCAACGACAGCACCTGGCCGATGGTCTGGCACGCCGTGCGCAATTCGTGCGGCACGTGCAGCGGCTGGCGGTTGCCGCAACTGATCAGGCCCCAAAGCTTGTCGCCCTTGAGCAGGGAAATGCTCATCGACGACAACACGCCCATGTTCTTCATGTACTGACAGTGAATCGGCGACACACTGCGCAAGGTGGCGAAACTCAGGTCCAGCGGGGTCTGGGTGTCCGGGCGCAGCTTGGGCATCAGCGGAACCGGCTGGTAGTCGGCGTTCGGAATGATCCGCAACCAGTTGGTGCGGTACAGCTCCCGGGCCTGCTCGGGGATATCGGACGCCGGGAAGAACAAGCCGTTGAACACTTCCATCGACGGGTCGGACGCTTCGGCGATGACCTGGCCATGACCCTCTTCTTCGAAGCGATAGATCAGCACCCGGTCGTAACCGGTCATGGCCTGGATTTCCTTGACGCTGATGTCGTACAGCGCCTGCAGGCTCTGGGCCTTTTGCAGGCGCGCGAGCATCCGCCCCAGGTGGGTTTCGGTACCGGCGACGTTGCGCGGCTGGAAGTTTTCGACGTGGATTTCCAGCTCCAGGATCAACACATCCTGATGCCGGTGCAGCAAACCTTCGAACGCCGTGCCGTTGAGGCGAAAATGCAGCGGCGGCGCGTCGGTCAGGATCGGCTGCTGCAAGGCCTCGCGAACCTGCACCGCGTGGGCATCGCCGATCAGGCTTTGCAGCGGCTGGCCGATCAGTTCCTGAGCCGGGCGTGCGAGCAAGGTCTCGACGTTGGCGCTGATCTGGATGATCGAAAGGTCCGGCTCGCTCAGGGTCAACAGCAGACCGTGGGGCTGGATCGCGCCGGGAAAACGGATCGGCTCGTCGGCACAGTTGGCCAGCAACTCTTCAAAGGCTTCTTTGTCTTGCGGTGTCATACCAGAACCTCCTGGCTCTCGAGCCAGCGCTCGAAACAGCTGAATGTGGTGTGGGCAGCCGCCACGACGGCTTCACGCTCGTCGGTGTCCATCGGGCGGCTGCCCAGGTATTCGATGAAGTCGCGCCAGCGTCGGCCGGTGGCAGCACCGTAGATGTCCAGGAACGCTGCGCCGTTGTCTGCGCCAAGGCCCAGTCGTGCGGCGATTTCCCGGCGCAGGATTTGCCCGCCGAGGGTCGCGCCCTCCAGCACATATAAAACGCCCAGCGCTGCGGCGGCGGAGTCGATGACGGGTAACTGCCGGCAGTCGGAGAAGTCCGTACCGTTGGCGCCCAGCGCTTGCAGATCCCGTTGCAGGGTCGGTGCCTTGAGGCGCGTATCCAGATCGAAATCGGCAGGGAGCGCACCGCTGTCCCGTAACGCGGCTTCAAGAGGGTGATAAAAGCCGTGATAGGCGCGCATCAATCGCTCGAAAGCGCGCAGATCAAGGGTGTCGGAGAAGAAAGGAAGACGCTTTTCCAGTGCAATGTGCAGTTCGGCCGTGCCGGCGCGCAGATCCTGCAACACTGGTGGTACATGAACCTCGCGGGCCTTTGCTTGCATGTAGTCGCTCGTGCAGTGGGCCGTCGGGGCCATGGGGAATGGAAACAAGCTTACACGGCTATGACGCTTTCTGACCGATTGATTCGGTTTTCAGCCGATTCCGCCTCCCTGCAAGAAGTTGAGAGTTGACGCAACGGGAGAAAGTTCGAAGTCATTTCCCCTCCCGCAGCGCTGTACTGTGACTCTGCAACACGACTGTACGGTCCGGCCCGCATGATCCCATGATAAAAATGACGCTCCCGCCACCGGAGCCCGCGCCATGGATCTCGCCACCCTCTCGCTGTTTCTGCCCGCCTGTTTCGCCTTGAACATGGCGCCCGGCCCGAACAACCTGCTGTCGGTCAGCAACGCCACCCGTTATGGCTATCGGTGCGCCTGCCTGGCGGGGATCGGACGGTTGCTGGCGTTCGCCGGGATGATCGCCCTCGCGGCGGCAGGGCTGGCAGTGGTACTGCAGACATCCGAGTTGCTGTTTTACGGGATCAAGATTGTCGGCGCGGGGTACCTGCTGTATCTGGCGTGGCAGCTGTGGCGGGCCAACCCTGCTGCAGAAGACACCGTTACCGCGCCGGCCAGTGGACTTCTGGCCTTGGCACGTCAGGAGTTTTTAGTGGCCGCAGGAAATCCCAAGGCAATCCTCATCTTCACTGCCTTCCTGCCGCAGTTCGTCGACCCGAACCGCGCCATCACCCCGCAGTTCATGTTGCTGGGGGTGCTGTTCCTGCTGCTGGAATGGATCGCCATCAGCGCGTACGCCTACATGGGGCTGCACATGCGTCGCTGGTTCGCCGAGCCGCGCGGCAAGCGGATTTTCAATCGCTGCTGCGCGGGGCTGCTGTCAGCGGCGGCTTCAGTGTTGCTGATGGCCAAACGGGCCTAGGCCTCGGACGGGCCTTTGAGTTCGACCTGATTGCCGTCGGGGTCGAAGCAGTACAGCGACAGGCCGTTGCCCTCGGCGCCGAAACGGGTCTCGGCCTTTTCCACGCTCAGGCCGCAGGATTGCAAATGGCTGATCAGCGCCGCTTCATCGAACGGCTCGATGCGCAGGCAGAAGTGATCGACATTGCGCCGCTCGCTGCCGGCAGCGGCGCCGCCCTTGCGACCGATTTCCCCGTCAAGATCGACCAGGTCGATCATCGACGTACCGGCCCGCAGGTGCACCAGGCCCAGTTTTTCGTTGTGCTTGACCACTTCGGCGCCGAGACCCGGTCGTAGAAATCGATGCTGCGTTGCAGGTCGGCAACACGCAGCACGATGTGATCGATGTGGTGAATCGTGAACGGTGGCATACAGGCAATTCCCGAGTTGTAGCGACCCGGTCACTGTAGTGCAGCGTCCGGAAAATTCACTGTCGATTTTTCGGTGGAGCCATCGAATAACTGGTTTTATCCTCGGCCCATGAACATACAGCCCGCTCTCCTGCCCCCTCACGCCGAAATGGTTCGCGCCATGCTCGCCAGCGACACTGCCTATGAAGGCGTGTTCTTCACGGCCGTGAAAACCACCGGGATCTTTTGCCGCCCGACCTGCACGGCGCGCAAGCCGAAACCGGAAAACGTCGAGTTCTTCGCCCACGCCGACGACTGCCTGTCCGCCGGCTACCGCGCCTGCCTGCGCTGCAAGCCGCTGGACGCTGCCGCCATCGCCCCGGACTGGGTGCAGCGGCTGCTCAAGGCCGTGGACGCCGATCCCGAGCTGCGATGGAGCGACGCGCAATTGCTCGCCGAGGGTATCGAACCCCTGAAGCTGCGGCGCTGGTTCAAACAGCATTTCGGCATGACTTTCCATGCGTGGCTGCGCACTCGCCGGCTTGGCGTGGCGTTGGGCGGGATCAAGCAAGGCACGTCCATCGACCATGCGGCGTTCGATTCCGGTTATGAATCCCTCAGCGGTTTTCGCGATGCATTCCAGAAGTCCTTCCACATCACACCGGGACGCGCAGCGACCAGCGAACCGCTGCTGTTCACCCGCCTGACCACGCCGCTGGGACCGATGATTGCCATGGCCGAGCGACGCGGCCTGGTGTTGCTGGAGTTTCTCGACCGCCCGGCGTTGACCCGGGAAGTCGAAGAGTTGCAAAGCCGTTACCACTATGTCGTTGCACCGGGACACAACGCGCATTTGCAGCAAATTGAACACGAACTGGCACTGTACTTCGCCGGCCAGCTGAGCGAATTCAGCGTGCCGTTGCACCTGCCCGGCAGCGAATTTGCCCGTCAGGTCTGGGCCGAACTGCAGCAAATACCCTACGGCCACACCAGCACCTATGGCAGCATCGCTGCACGGCTGGGCAAACCCGGCGCCAGTCGCGCGGTGGGGCTGGCCAACGGGCAAAATCGGCTGGCGATCGTGGTGCCATGCCATCGGGTGATCGGTGCAGACGGCTCGCTGACCGGCTATGGTGGCGGGCAACCGCGCAAGGCGTTTTTGCTCAGGCTGGAAAATGCCGCCGTGCAGCTCACGCAACCGCTGGCTTTCTGACAAACCGACCATAAACATGCCTGATCCATATCAACCGGCCAGCGAGTTTCTGGCCAGCCTCGACGCCGACTGGCAGCGCCACATCGCGGCGGTCGGCCCATGTCTGCATCAACCGCATCCGGCGCGGGATCCTTATGAATCGCTGGTACGGGCGATTGCCTATCAGCAACTGCACGCCAGGGCAGGCGATGCGATTGTCGGGCGACTGGTGAGGTTGTTTCCCCAACAATCGTTTCCGCGCCCCGAACAGATTCTGGCGACGGATTTCGACCGCTTGCGCAGTTGCGGCTTTTCAGCGAGCAAGATTGCGACGATTCAGGGGATTGCCCGGGCCACTCTGGACGGCGTGGTGCCGGATTACTCGACTGCGCAGGCGATGGAGGATGAAGCGCTGATCGAGCGCCTGGTCAGCCTGCGCGGCGTCGGGCGCTGGACAGTGGAGATGCTGTTGATCTACAGCCTGGAGCGCCCGGACATCCTGCCGGCGGATGATTTTGGCGTGCGCGAGGGGTATCGGCGGTTGAAGGGGCTGGAGGTGCAGCCTACGCGCAAGCAGATGATTGAGATCGGGCTGGGGTGGAGTCCGTTTCGCACCGTGGCGGCGTGGTATTTGTGGCGAGTAGCCAAGCCGTAGGCCGCGTTATCGTTCATCGCGAGCAAGCTCGCTCCCACAGTTGGATCGCATTTCAAGTGTGGGAGCGAGCTTGCTCGCGATTGCGTCAGACTGTTCAATGTTGCATCAAAGGCCTGACTTCAACCGACTGAACGCCCGAATCAAAGCCCGGTTGAACGCCTTGCCATTATCGTTCTTGCTATACAACGAAGCCCTCACCGTCTGCGGCGGATAAGTCCCCGGATCATTGCGAATCGCCGGATCGATCAAACTATCCGCCGCCGTGATCGCATTGGCGTAGTGAATCGTGTCGGTGATTGGCGCAATCACTTCAGGCGTCATCAAATAATCCATCAATGCCAGTCCGGCCTCGGGGTGCGGTGCATCCTTGGGAATGACCATCGCATCGAACCAGATCAGCGTGCCCTCCTTCGGAATCCGGTAATTCAACTTGAACGGCTTGTGGGCCGCTTCGGCCTGCCCCGCAGCGATGGCGACGTTGCCGTTCCACGACATCGCCACGCAGGTGTTGCCGTTAGCCAGGTCGCTGATGTTCAGGTCGTTGTCGAGGTAGCGGATGTACGGGCGGATCTTCGCCAGTTGCTGCTCGGCAAGTTTCAGGTCATCCAGGCTCTGGCGGTTGATGTCCAGGCCCATGTACTTCATGACCGCCGCGAACACTTCGTTCGGATCGTTAAGCAGGCTCACCCCGCAATCGGCGAATTTCGACACCACTGCCGGATCGAACAGCATCGCCCAACTGCCCCGTGGCGCCTCCGGCAGGCGCTGCCTCACGGCCTCCTCCTGATAGCCGACGCCGGTGGTGCCCCAGGCGTAAATCCCGGCGTAGCGGTTGCCCGGATCGAACACCGCCATGTGCTGACGGAACTCTTCACCGACTCCGGCAAAGTGCGGGAGCTGCTGCTTGTTCAGCGTCTGGATCGCGCCGCTCTCGATGGCCCGCGACAGGTGCTGGCCAGCGGTCAGCACCAGGTCGTAGCCGCTGCGACCGGTGAGTAGTTTGGTTTCGACGGTTTCCAGTGAATCGAAGTGATCGGCGACCACCTGAATCCCGGTTTTCGCCTCGAAATTCTTCAGGGTGTCCGGGGCCAGGTACTCGCCCCAGATATACAGATTGACCACCGGTTTCGCCGTCTCGGCGGCCTGCACACACAGGGGTGCAAGCACCAGCAATAACGCTTTACTCAGTTTGTGCAGGCCCATGGTCAGGCTCCTTTTTTCTGGCCGGCGTATTGCGGCATGGTGATGCACGCGACGTTGCCGCCACCGAGCAGGATTTCCCGGGAGTTTTCGATACCGACGATCTTGTGCTGCGGGAACAGTTCGGCGAGGGTCGCCAGCGCCACCTGATCGTTGCGATCACCGAACAGCGGCACCACGATCGAGCTGTTGCCGGCGTAGTAGTTGATGTACGAGGCGCAGATTTTGGTGCCGGCCTGGCGGGTGTGGGTGCTGTCCTGCTGATCAAGGCCTTCGGCTTCTTCGGCGGTCCACTCCAGCACATCCGGTTGCGGCAGCTTGTGCACGATCAGTTCGCGGCCACGGCTGTCGCGGGTGCTGCGCAGAATGTCGTAGGCCTCCTGATAGATTTCCCACTGCGGGTCGTCACGGTTGTCGGTCCATTGCAGCACCACTTCGCCGGGGCGCACGAAGCACGCGAGGTCGTCGACATGGCCATCGGTTTCGTCGAACTTGCAACCGCGCGGCAACCAGATCGCTTGCTCGGCGCCGAGGTAATCGGTCAGCCGCCGAGTGACTTCGTCCTTGCCCAGGTGCTGGTTGCGATTGCGGTTGAGCAGGCATTGCTCGGTGGTGAGGATGCTGCCCTGGCCGTCACTCTGGATGCCGCCGAGTTCGGCGATCAACGGCGCGCGATAGCGGTCGAAACGTTCGATTTCGAGGATCTTGCTGGCGATCTGATCGTCCTTGTCCCATGGGTAGTAGAGCCCGCCATCGAGGCCGCCGTAGGCGTTGAATTCGAAGTCGACGCCACGCACTTCACCGCTCTGGTCGTTGACCACGAAGCACGGGCCGCTGTCGCGGAACCAGGTGTCGTTGCAGGTCATCTCGACCACGCGCACTTGCGGCGGCAACTGGCGACGGGCAGTGGCGAACTGGGCCGCCGAAGCGCAGACCGTCACCGGTTCGCTCTGGGAAATCGCGGTGACGATTTGCACCCAGACTTTCTGCGCAGGCTTGGCACCGTTGCGCCAGACGTCGGTGCGCTCCGGCCAGCCGAGCCAGCAACCGGACTTGGCTTCGAATTCGCCGGGCAGGCGGAAGCCGTCGTGTTTCGGGGTGGAGTCGAGCAAACGTGCCATGGTCAAACCTCGTCATCGGGATGGGAATGACCTCAGGCTACGGTCGCGGGCAGTCAGCCGGCCAACGATGATTATTTCGGAACAGTTGAATTCAACTCATCAATCCGCCAATTGATCGTTGAACCATTCCAGCATCTGCGTCACCGCCGGACGCTCCAGCCGCATCCGCTCGCAGACCAGCGCGTATTGGCCCAGCGCGGTCATGCTGGAGGTGAATGGCCGTACCAGACGCCCGCTCTGTAAATCCTCCTGCGCGGTGAGGTTATCGCCCATCGCCACGCCCTGCCCTTGCGCCGCCGCTTCCAGCGCCAGGCCGGCGTGAGCGAAATACAATTGACGTTCCGGGCGCAAGTCGCCGGCATGGCTGGTCAGCCAGGCGGTCCAGGTCTTGCCGTCCTGATCGTCGTGCAGCAGGCAATGCCGGGCCAGGTCCTTCGGGGTTTTCAGGTTGCCCTGGTTGAACAGGCCGGGGCTGCACACCGGGAAGAACTGCAGCGCCGGCAACGGGCGGACGAAATACGCGCTGCTGTCCACCGGGCCGGTGCCGTAGGTGATCGCCAGATCGATGTCTTCGCCGGGCGCCGTGGCGTCGATCGGTTGCTCGTAGAGGTGCAAGGTGATGTGCGGATAACGCGCGTAGAAATCGGTGAGACGGTTCATCAGCCACTTCTGCGCCAACTCCGCCGTGACCGCCAGCCGCAGCACGGCGAGCGAGGATGGATCGCGTAATTCATCGCAGGCATCGCCGATCAGTTCGAAAGCCTGTTGCAGGCTCTGCATCAGGCGCCCGGCGGCGATGGTCGGGCGGATCTGCCGGCCCTCGCGGATGAACAGCGACACGCCCAGTTGCTCTTCGAGCTGGCGGATCTGATGGCTGACAGCACTGTCGGTGACGCACAGCTCGGCGGCGGCCCGACCGAAATGCGCATGGCGGGCGGCGCATTCGAAGGTTCGCAGGGCGGCCAGGGAAGGTAGTCGGCGCATGGGTTTGGGTCCCTTTTTTTGCGGACATGCTGACCGGGCTTTTCGCGGGCGTCCAGTTGCACCGCGTTATCGTTCTTCGGGAGCAAGCTCGCTCCCACAAGGCTATTCGGAGTTTGAAAGATTGAGGGCACACCGCAAAACCTGTGGGAGCGAGCTTGCTCGCGATAGCGGCGGCACAGGCGCAACATCTCTTCTAGGCTGAACCGCATCGACAACGCCAAACCGGAGGCCACCATGCATCTCGAAGGCTCCTGCCACTGCGGCGCGGTTTCATTCACCCTCGACAGCGCCCACCCCTACCCTTATCAGCGCTGCTACTGCTCGATCTGCCGCAAGACCCAGGGCGGTGGCGGCTACGCGATCAACCTTGGCGGCAACGCGGCCAGCCTCAAGGTGCGCGGGCGCAAACACATCACGATCTACCACGCGAAAATGAAAGACGATGGCGACAAACGTGCCCACCGCAGCAGCGCCGAGCGGCACTTCTGCTCGTTGTGCGGCAGCGGTCTGTGGCTGTTCAGCCCGCAATGGCCGGAACTGATCCACCCGTTCGCCTCGGCCATCGACACACCGCTGCCGGTGCCCCCGGAACACACTCACCTGATGCTCGGCTCGAAAGCGCCGTGGGTCGAGGTACAGGCGAGCGCGAAGGATCAACAATTCGAGGTTTACCCCGAAGAGTCCATCGCGCAATGGCACGAACGGCTGAAATTGACCCGATAGCCGCCTTCACAGTCTTTGACAGTTTCCCGACAAAGCTGCCAAAGATTGCCGGAGAGTACCCGCCTAGCATGGCGCATCCATATTCCTCATCGGGTGCCCCATGCCGGTTTCGCTACGTACATTATCGCTGTCCCTGACCTCCCTTTGCCTGCTGCTGCCGGGCGTCACTCTGCGTGCCGAGGACTGGCACACCACATTACGTGCCGGGGCCACCAGTGCTCCGCGCTACAGCGGCAGTGACGAGCGGTCGATAGCGCCATTGGCAGGTGTTGAAATCGTCAGCCCCTACGGCGTGTTTCTCGACACTGGCCGAGGCCTGGGCTGGGGTTTCGATGAAGAGGATTTCGGCCTCAGCGTCTACATCGGCGCCAGCGATGTGCGCAAGGATCGCAAGACCGGTTACAAAGGCTCGGACAAACTCAACGGCATGGGCTCGATCAAGTCGCGCCCGATAATCGGGCTCGACGGGACGTATCACCTGGGCCCACTCATTCTCGGCGCCAGTTTCGAACATGCGCTGGAAAAGGACGACGATGACCACGACACCGGCTCATCCTGGAACCGCCTCAAGCTGAGCATCAGCGCGTCGCTCTACGAAGGACGGTTCGGCAAGGTGACCGGTGGCCTCAACAGCCAGTTCGGCGACAGCAACTTCATGCGCACCTGGTACGGCGTCAGCGATGCCCAGGCCTCCCGCAGCCAGTTCCACGCCTACAAGGCCCGGGCCGGGTTGATCAGCCGTGGCGCAGACCTGACGTGGTCATTGCCGCTGGACAAACAATGGAGCGTCTCGACAGTGCTGGCAGTGCAATACCTGAACCACGAGGCGGGCGACAGCCCGATTGTCGAGCGCAGGATGCAGACCTCTCTTGCCGGGCAAGTGATCTACTCCTTTTGATCCCGCTCAGAACAGCTCGCTGAACGGAATGAAGCGCAGCGGATCGCCCATTCGCAACGTGCTGTTCTGCGGGATTTCCACCAGCCCGTCGGCCCAGGTCGCGCCGAGCAGCACGCCGGAACTCTGATTCGGATACAGCGCTGCCTGCCCGCCCTCCAGACGCACTCGCAGGTATTCGCGTCGGCTGCCGGGTTTCGGCCAGTCGAACCCGGCGTTGACGGTGAAGCTCAGCGGCAGCACCTCTTCCACGCCTTGAATGCGCAGCAGGTACGGGCGCGCCAGCAGGCCGAAGGTCACCAGCGCCGAGGTCGGGTTACCTGGCAGGCCGATCACCGGCACCGTGCCGAAATGGCCGACCGTCAATGGTTTGCCGGGTTTGATCGCGAGCTTCCACAGCAGCGGTTTGCCGTTGTCACGCAGCACCTGGCCAAGGCAGTCTGCGTCACCGGCAGAGACGCCGCCGGTGGTCAGAATCAGGTCGGCGGCCACCTGCAACTGCTCGAGCTTGAGCCGGGTTTGCGCCGGGCGATCCGGAAGAATTCCGGCGTCGATCACCTCGCAACCCAGTTCGCGCAGCCAATGATCGAGCAAGGTGCGGTTACTGTTGTAGATGCTGCCGGGACGCAACGGCTGGCCCGGTTCCACCAGTTCGTCACCGGTCGACAGCAACGCCACCCGCGGACGACGCACCACCGGCAGGTGAGTCATGCCCTGCCCGGCGGCCACTGCCAGTTCGAACGGACCGAGGCGTTTGCCGGCGCGCAGCAGTGTATCGCCGACGCGGTTCTCCTGGCCCTGGGCGCGGATGTTCTGACCCACTTTCAGCGGTTGCAAAAAACGCACGCGACCGTCCTCCAGCACTTCGGTGTTTTCCTGCATCTCCACACAGTTGGCCCCCAGTGGCAACAGCGCGCCGGTGAAGATCCGCGCGCAGGTGCCGGGCAGCAAGGCGTCCGGCGCCAGCCCGGCGTAGACGCGCTGCGACACCCTCAACGGCTGTCGATGCAGATCGGCCAGGTTCAAGGCGTAACCGTCCATGGCGCTGTTCGGCCATGGCGGCAGATCGAGGGTGGCGACCAGATCGCTGGCCAGCACTCGACCGCGCGCCTCATTGAGCGGCACCGATTCACTGTCCGGCAGGCGTTGTTCGTTGGCCATCGCCAGCAACTGGTCGAGTGCGTCCTCGACCGGCATCAACCCCGGCTTGTTCATCCGCGTGGCCCGCAGGCTTGCACCGGTTTGAGGTGCGGGACGAAGTTGCACGGGCGGTGACGGTTATCCAGTTGCTCGGCGAGGATGCCTTCCCATGCGGTGCGGCATGCGCCGGTGGAGCCCGGCAGGCAGCACACCAGCGTGCCGTTGGACAGCCCCGCCAGTGCGCGGCTTTGAACAGTGGAGGTGCCGATGTCGAGAATCGAGATGGCGCGAAACAGTTCGCCAAAGCCGTCGATCTGCTTGTCCAGCAGGCAGGCCACCGCTTCCGGGGTGCTGTCGCGTCCGGTGAAACCGGTACCGCCGGTGATCAGCACGACCTGAATGTTGTCGTCGGCGATCCAGTGCGCGACCTGGGCGCGGATCTTGTACAAGTCGTCCTTGAGCAGGTTGCGTTCACTCAAGGTGTGACCCGCTTCGAGCAGACGGCTGACCAGCAACTGGCCGGAGGTATCGCTGGCGTAATCACGGGTATCGCTGACCGTCAGCACGGCAATATTCAAGGGAACAAACAGGGCATCCGCTTTCACACTCATGGCACTCTCCGGCCTTCGCCAATTCAATTGGGCCAGAGCCTAAGTGCCACCTGTCGAGACTGTCTAATCACTCTCACCAACCACGTTATCGACCCGCTCTATCGGCGTTTTTTCAGTGGACCGAAAACACAGTTCCAGCCAATGAAACCGGCCATGATTGAATCCCTCGATAATCTCTTCAACGCTTCCGATTGGACGAAAACGCCGATCAGTGGGATCGTCGCCGCCTGCGCTTTTCGTGCGTCGTACGCATCTGCGTCAATACTCAATCAAATTTCCCATTCGAGCAGGTGCCATCGTGGACATCAAACAACTCAAGTTCCTGATCGCGCTGGACGAAACCCGCCACTTCGGCCAGGCCGCCGCGCGCTGCCACATCACCCAGCCGACCCTGTCGATGCGCCTGCGCAATCTGGAAGACGAGCTGGATCTGGTGCTGGTCAATCGCGGTCAGCGTTTCGAAGGTTTCACCCAGGCCGGGGAACGGGTTCTGGCCTGGGCCCGCACCCTGCTGGCAGCCCACGACGGACTGTTCGCCGAAGCTGCCGCCTGCCGCGGGCAACTGGTCGGCAGCCTGCGTCTGGGGCTGGTGCCGCTGAGCAACTTCAATGCGGTGAATTACATTCAGGGTTTGTCGGGGATATTTCCCGAGCTGAAATACAGCCTGTCGTCGCTCAGTTCGGACGAGATCATCGAAGGGCTGGGCAACAATCAGCTGGACCTTGGCGTGTGTTATCTGGACCACGTCAACCCGAACTATTTCGAGTTTTTCGAGATCGGCGAAACCCGCGTCGGCCTGCTCTACGACACCCGTCATTTCCATTTCGAGGGCCCGGAAATGAGCTGGGAAGAGGCCGCCGAACTGCCGCTGGGGATGATCACCTCCGGCATGCATTACCGAAAATCCATCGACCTGAGTTTCCGAAGTCGCGGTCTCAACCCGCAGCCGATCATGGAAAGCGATTCGACCTATCAGCTGTTGCAGGCGATTCACCAGGGTTTCTGCTGCTCGATCATGCCGCTGGACAGCGGCCTTGAAGAACCGATCGAGCACCTGGCTTTCATCAACCTGCCGGACGCCAGCGTACTCGCGCCCCTGGGGCTGGTGATGCGCAAGACCGAACCACGCTCGGCGATTGCCGAAAAGTGTTTTGCCGAGGCGCGCAAGATGTTCGGGATCGAGGCGCCTGCCGTTTAAATCATTGCGCTTCAGTCTGCCTTCGTCGGATCGCCGCCCGGAGCAAGCTCGCTCCCACATTGTTTCGTGGCGCTCACAGATATGTGGCGCGACTCGATACCTGTGGGAGCGAGCTTGCTCGCGAAAGGGCCGGAACGGTGATCGACCAATCCAATCACGGCATCGGAACAAGCGATTGGACGCACTTTTCCCCGCCCCGTAGCCTGAACCCACTTCAGCGCTTCGGGGATTTTCAAGATGCTGTGCCAGGTTGAACCACCCATCGAAACGGGCGATGCGAACGCCCCCGCGCCACAACCGGCGCAAGTGGCTTATCGCGAATACCTCGACGATGCGCCGGTATCCCACGCGGCGCTGGCAGCGGAGATCGCGCTGGCCATCAGCTACAACGGCCTGAACCAGGCCGTGATGATGGTTTCGCCGGGCAACATCGAAGATTTCATTCGCGGCTTCAGCCTGAGCAATGCCATCGTCGGCAGCCTTGACGATATCCATGACATCCGCCTGACCCATTTCGATCAGGCCTGTCAGGCCGAGGTGCAGATTTCCAGCCGGGCGTTCTGGACCCTGAAGGACCATCGTCGGCAGATGGCGGGCACCAGCGGATGCGGCCTTTGCGGTGTGGAAGCCCTTGAGCAGGCGCTGCCGCCACTGGAAATCCTGACGCCGGCACCGTTGCCGCCCGCCACGCACTTCGACGGCATTCGCCAACGCATCGAACAGGCCCAGCAACTGGCCCGCAGCAGCGGCGCCCTGCACGCGGCGTTGTATTTCGACGCCGACGGCGAAGCGCTGCTGTGCCGCGAAGACATCGGCCGCCACAACGCCCTCGACAAGCTGATCGGCGCCCTGCAATTCGAACGCCTCGATGCGCGTCAGGGCTTCGTCGTGGTCACCAGCCGCTGCAGCCTCGAACTGATTCACAAAGCCGTGCGTGCCCGCCTCGGCACGCTCGTCAGTCTGTCCGCCCCTACTGCGCTGACGGTGCGCTGGGCCCTCAAGCACCGCTTGAACCTGATCCATGTTCCGCACCGCAACGCCCCGCGAATCTACAGCCCGATCCAGGAGCCAACCCCATGAGCGACACCCTCACCCACCTCGACGATCAGGGCCGCGCCAACATGGTCGATGTCGGCGATAAAGCCGCCACCCGCCGCGAAGCCACCGCACAGGCCTGGGTACAAATGCGTCCGCAAACGCTGCAAATGATCCAGGCCAACGGTCACCCCAAGGGCGACGTGTTCGCCGTGGCGCGGATCGCCGGGATTCAGGCGGCCAAGCGCACTCACGAACTGATTCCGTTGTGTCATGCGCTGTTGCTCAGTTCGATCCACGTCGAACTCAAGGCCTGCGAACCGGACCGCGTACAGATCACCAGCACCTGCCGCCTCACCGGCCAGACCGGGGTCGAACTCGAAGCCCTGACCGCCGCCAGCGTCGCCGCGCTGACGATCTATGACATGTGCAAAGCGGTGGACCGGGCGATGGTCATCGGCGACATCCGTCTGCTGAGCAAACAGGGCGGCCGCTCCGGCCATTTTCAATGGGAGAACCCGCAGTGATTCTGATCAATTATTTCGCCAGCTACCGTGACCGGCTCAATCTGGGCGGGGAAAAGATTCCCGCAACCGCCGACCTCACCTGTGTCGAGGACGTGCGGCAAATGCTCATGGCCCGGGGCGATCTGTGGCGTGAAGTATTGGGGGCCGGCAACCTGATGTGTGCGGTGAATCAGGAGTTGTGCCAGCCGGACCAGGCCATCGAGGATTTCGACGAGATCGCTTTTTTCCCACCGGTCACGGGGGGTTGAGTCATGGGTGTTCGAGTCCAGCGTAAAAGTTTCGATGCCGGTCAATTGATTGCCGATCTGCATGCGCGCAACCCACGGGTGGGTGCGGTGGTGAATTTCATTGGTTATGTGCGGGATCTGAACGTCGGGCAGTCGGTGACCGAGCTGTTTCTGGAGCACTATCCGGGCATGACCGAAAAGGCCCTGGAGCAGATCGCCGAACAGGCTCGTGAGCGCTGGCCGCTGCTGGCGGTGGAGATCGTGCATCGGGTCGGTGCGCTGTCGGTGGCCGAGCCGATCGTATTCGTCGGCGTCAGCAGCAAACACCGGCATGCAGCGTTCGAAGCCTGTGCCTTCATCATGGATGTACTGAAGACCCGTGCGCCGTTCTGGAAGCGTGAGACGACGCCAGAGGGTTCGCATTGGGTCGAGGCGCGGGACAGTGATCGGAATGCGGCGTTTCGCTGGAGCCTGGCGCACGCCTGACACGGCACTATCGACGGCAACAAAAGCCTGACATCGGAATCAGGCGTTTACTTGTGCCGGACTTCCCCCTTACTATCCAGCCACACCGGCATGGCGGGACACACCCGCCGCCGACGTTTTCCGCCAACGGAAACACGCGTCATGAGCACGTCACTACAACAATCAGAACCGTTGAACGTCTCTGCACTGTGCGCCCTCCTTCACAGGGGCCGCGCATGAATCGCATCGTCAATCTCCCCATGGCCCTGAGCCGTTCCAAGCTGCGTCACTCCGCACGCCCGCCGGATATCCGCTGATCCTGTGGCGAGGGAGCTTGCTCCCGCCGGGATACGCAGTGTCCCCAGAACAGAAATGACTGCTGCGCAGTCCAGCGGGAGCAAGCTCCCTCGCCACAAGCCTGAATTCTTTTTCGATATCCCTGCCAGGACGCCCGCGCCTTTTGCCGAGCTGCGTCCGGCCAGAATCTGCGCGCCTGTGCGGCGCCATCGTGAGTGATTGATCATGAAATTCGCAGCCATTGAAGACGCCCGTCGCTTTCTCGAACAGAACCCCGACATCGACATGATCGAGCTGTTCATCCTCGACGCCAACGGCGTGCCACGCGGCAAGCTGTTGCACCGCGAAGAACTGCTCGCCGTGTACGAAAGCGGCCGCCCGCTGCCGAGTACCATCCTTGGTCTGACCGTGCACGGCGAAGACGTGGAAAACTCCGGTCTGGTGTGGGATGTCGGCGACATCGACTGCCGTGCCTACCCGCTGGAGGGCAGTCTGGTGCGCCTGCCGTGGCGGCAGATTCCCACCGCTGCGGTGCAGGTCAGCATGCACCCGGAACAAGGCCTGCCGGCGAGCATCGCGACCCGCGTCACCTGCTGATCAAGGTCATCGACGCCCTCAAGGCCGAGGGTTATCACCCGGTGATGGCCTGCGAACTGGAGTTCTACCTGCTCGACGCCAGACGCGATCACAACGGTCGCCCACAACCGGCGCTGGATGCCGACGGTGGTCGACCGCGACACACGCAAGTCTACGGTTTGCGTGAGCTGGAGCAGATCGAGCCTTTCCTCGCCGACCTCTACAGCGCCTGTAAACTGCACGGCATTCCGGCTCGTACCGCGATCTCGGAATACGCGCCGGGCCAGGTGGAAATCACCCTCGAACACGGCGATGCGCTGGAGGCGATGGATCAGGCCGTGCGCTACAAACGGCTGGTCAAAGCCGTAGCGCACAAGCACGGGATGCAGGCGACGTTCATGGCCAAGCCGTTCGATCACCTGGCGGGCACCGGCATGCACATGCACGTCAGCCTCGCCGATGCCGAGGGGCGCAATCTGTTTGCTTCCGAAGACCCGGCGGGCACGCCGCTGTTGCGCACGGCGATTGGCGGGATGCTCGCGTCGTTGCTGGACTCGTTGCTTCTGTTCTGCCCCAACGCCAACTCCTACCGTCGCTTCCAGGCCAACAGCTATGCGCCGCTGGCGCCGACCTGGGGCGTCGACAACCGCACCGTCAGCCTGCGCGTGCCCGGCGGTCCGGCCAATACCCGGCACATTGAACACCGTATCTGTGGTGCCGATGCCAACCCGTATCTGGCGGCTGCGGCGATCCTGGCGGGCATTCATCGCGGGATAAAAGAAGACATCGATCCGGGCGAACCGGTGCAAGGCAACGGCTATGCGCAGGCGAAGGAGTTGCTACCGACCGATTGGCTGACTTCGCTCACGGCGCTGGAAAAATCGGCGTGGGCACGGGAGGCGCTGGGGCAGGAATTTCTCGGGGTTTATCTGGCGGTGAAGCGTGCGGAATACCGGCAGTTCATGGCCGAAGTGGGTGAGCAGGACTGGCGCTGGTATCTGACCGAAGCCTGATTAATCACTCCGCCCCTTGTGGGAGCGAGCTTGCTCGCGAAAGCGTCGTCACATTCAACATTTCAGGTGACTGACACAACGCTTTTCGCGAGCAAGCTCGCTCCCACAGGGTCCGTGCACCGACTCCCGAATCTGGACACTGACATGACTGAACGCAGCAATTCCTATTACACCGCCACCCTCAACCGCGACACCGACTACCCGACGCTGCAAGGCCGGCACAAGGTCGATGTGGTAATCATCGGCGGCGGCTTCACCGGGGTCGCCACCGCCGTGGAACTGGCGGAAAAAGGCCTGAAAGTCGCCATCGTCGAAAGCCACAAGATCGGCTGGGGCGCCACCGGGCGCAATGGCGGCCAGGTCACCGGCAGCCTGTCCGGCGACGGCGCAATGCGCAAACAGATGCGCAACACATTGGGCGACGACGTCGACGACTTCATCTGGCACTTGCGCTGGCGCGGCCACGAAATCATCAAGCAGCGCGTCGAGAAATACGGCATCGAGTGCGACCTCAAGCACGGGCACCTGCACGCCGCCTACAAGCCGAGCCATATGGCCGGTTTGCGCAGCGATTACGAAGAGGCCGTGCGACGCGGGATGGGTGATGACGTCAGCCTGCTGGACCGCAGCCAGGTGCGCGATCTGCTGCAAAGCGACCTCTATCACGGCGCAATCAAGAATACCCGCAACATGCATCTGCACCCGCTCAACCTGTGCATCGGCGAGGCGCGGGCGGCAGAAAGCCTTGGCGCGCTGATCTTCGAAAACAGCGAAGTGCTGGAGATCATCCACGGCGATAGCCCGGGCGTTCGCACGGCCCATGGCCGGATCGACGCCAATCAGGTGCTGCTCGCCGGCGATGTCTATCACAGACTCGAACCGGGCCAGCTCAAGGGCAAGATCTTCCCGGCCATGGGCGGCATCGTCACCACCGAGCCGCTGGGGGCGCTGGCCCGGCAGATCAACCCCGAAGACCTGGCCGTTTACGACTGCCGTTTCGTCCTCGACTACTACCGCCTCACCGCCGACGGTCGCCTGTTGTTCGGCGGCGGCGCCAACTACAGCGGCAAGGACTCAAGGGACATCGCCGGCGAACTGCGCCCGTGCATCGAACAGACCTTCCCGGCGCTCAAAGGGGTGAAGATCGACTACCAATGGAGCTGTGCGATGGGCATCGTCATCAACCGCATCCCGCAACTGGGCAAGCTCTCGGACAACGTCTGGTATTGCCAGGGCTACTCCGGCCACGGCATCGCCACGACCCACATCATGGGTGAAATCATGAGCCGGGCGATCACCGGGCAGATGCAGCAGTTCGACACGTTTGCCGCGTGCTCGCACATTCGCGTGCCGATGGGGGATCTGCTGGGGAATCCGATGCTGGCGGCGGGGATGTGGTACTACCAGATGCTGGAAAAGTTGCGCTGATTGAACGGGCCCCATCGCTTGCGGTGGGGCCTTTCGACTCGCTGCAAAACGTCAGTCCTGCAACTGTTCAACCTCAATCCCCAACCGCCGATAATCCTCGGCACTCCCCGATGCCAGATGCCGCTCGGTAATCAACGTATGCACCCGGCTGCACGGCGCCACCACAAACGGCTCCACCGCCCCCAGCTTGTCCGCCGTGGTCACGGCAATCACCTGCGCCGCACTGTCGAACAACGCCTGTTTCACCGGCACTTCATCGAAATACAGCGAACTCAGCCCCACCTCCGGATGAATCGCGCACACCCCGGTAAACAACACGTCAGCCTTGATGCTTTGCAGCAGTCGTACCGTTTCGTGGCCACTGACCGACATCGTCGCCAGATTCAGTTGCCCGCCCGCCAGAATCACCTTGATCCCCTTGTATTCGGCCAGGGTGATCGCCGTCATCGGTGACGTGGTCACGGCGGTGATCGAGATCTCCGGGGGCAACGAACGGGCGATCTGCAATGTGGTGGTGCCGGAATCGAACAACACGATCTGCCCGTCTTTCACCCTTGCGGCCGCGAGCTGCGCGAGGCTGGTTTTCACCTCGTCGGTCTCACTGATCCGCGTGAAGTAATCCTTGCCAGTGTCCTTCGGCCGCGGCAGCGCCCCGCCGTGCACCCGCTGCACCAGCCCGGCATTGTCCAGTTCCGCCAGATCCCGGCGAATAGTGTCTTCGGACACCGAAAAATGCTGGCTCAACTCGGAGGCCATGACCTTGCCGTCTCGTTCGAGGATCAGCAGGATTTTCTGCCGACGCAGGGAGGGCAGCTCGGAAGCGGAATGATCGTGCATGGTTTTGCCTGTTTGTGCTTGTAGTTGCAGGTTTGGCGAGCCTAACCAAAGCCTTTGCCAAACACAAACCGGCAGGTATCAATTGTTTCGATCTTTGAAATCATGAAGCCGAATTTTTTCTTTGCTTTCAGCCTGTTCACAATGGCACCACTTCAACAAGGCTCAGGATGAACAGCTCATGAATCTGAATTTTGCGTTTGCTTGCATGATCGTCGTGTCGTTCGCGATTGCGTTGGGGCATGCGTGATTCAGTCTGGCTTGGGGGCTCTGCGTAACTGCACCAGCAACGCCGGCGTAAAGTGCAACACCACCATCCGCACCAGATGGTGAGTGAGGATAAACACCACGTTCAACCCGCCACCGAATGCCACGATGGCAATGGTTTCGATTGCACCCGGCATGTAGGCCAGCCACAGCGACAACGCATCACTGCCCAGCAATCGCGCCGCCACTTCGGCGAATCCCGCCGCGACCAGAATCATCAACCCCACCGACACCAGCGCCGCTCGCCCATGCCGTGCCAGCTCCGCAAGACCGAGGCCCTGGAAACGTGAGCCGATGCGCGCCCCGAGAATCACGGCCGCCAGATCGAGGCTCCAGTCCGGCATGTGAAAACCGTGCAGCCATCCCGACTTCAGGAACACGGCGGTCAGGATAATCGCCGTCAACATGAACGGCGCCGGCACGCCTATGGCCAGCAGCAAACGCCCGACGATCACACTCAACAGGATCAGCCCGAATACGGTCAACGCCATGCCCGTGGACAGCGGATCGACATCGGCCACCGCGACCGTTGCCTGACCGGGAATCAGCAGACTCACCAGCACCGTGATCAGCAGCAAACGCATCAGATGCACGATGATGACCTTGCTCGACGCCTGATGCGATTCCAGTAAATCGAACACCGCCGCCAGCGCCCCGGGATACACCGCCAGCAACGCATCCGTGCGGTTCCATCCGGCTCCGCGCGCCAGCCACCAGGCCGACAACATCACTTGCAGCGCCAGGCACAGCAGCAACACGCCGAGGCTTGGCAACATTGTCGAGACGGTCGCACTGTCCCAGGCTTCGAACATCAGCCCGGTGGCGATGCCCAGGGTGACCTGGATGTAACCCAGGCCATAAGGAGTCCTGGGCGCGAAGCCGAATCGAGTGGCCGCAAGCGCGGTGACAAGGATCGAGCCCAGCAGCAAGCCGTGGGGCACGCCTTCGAACTGCAACAGCGCGCCGAATCCGGCAGCGATCAACAGACACAGAATGGATTTCATGGTCGCCTTCCTGGCTATTCAAATGACGTCAGGCGCGCAACCGTCCGATCGCCCGCCGATACTTTTCGATCCGCTCCAGATCCTCCCAACTTGGCGAGGCGATCCGCGACAGGTCGCTGTTCTCTTCCAGATCCGCCAGTTTCACCACCCTGCCGATGGGGTTCTGCGCCGCACGCTCGACGAAATCCTCGTAGGACTCGCCGGGCAATTTGGTCACCGATTCGATGGCGGACAGCACCTCTTCGCTGAAACCTTCCTTGCGCAAATCTTCAAGGCTGATGCCGCAATCCTCGACCACATCGTGCAGCACCGCGACGATGCGTTCTTCCAGGCTGCTCATGCGCAGCATGACTTTCAGCGGATGCAAAATGTACGGCGCCCCGCCCTTGTCCATCTGCCCGGCGTGGGCCGTGGCGGCAATGGCGATGGCGCGTTCCAGAGTCTGAGTCATGGGCGTTTCCTCGGGTCAGACGCCATACCGGCCGCCAATATAAAAATGACGCTTGAACCAGCGCCCGATCGCCTGCAAACGCCCGGTTGGCTGCGCAGGGTCTGCATAGCGCTGAAGAATCAGCGAAACCAGCTCCTCCTGTCTTTTGCCCGGGTGCGCATCCAGCAACTCGGCCACCCAGGGGCAATTGGCCTTCTTCAAATGCTCACGCCATTCACCGGGCCAGCCATCCAGCTCATCCAGCGCCAGCCACCGCGCACCACCCTGCTCGACATGCCCGCCGCCAATCGATTGCTCGAAACAGAACGGCGTCGCCGGTCGGGACAGGTCGATGCTGAAGATGTAGATGTCATGGGTCTTGTGCTGCGGCGTGGGGGCGTTGTTGCGGTGACCGATCTGAATCATGGGCGGTTCCAATCCTTGGGCGCTAAGTACGTTCGATTGTTTCTCACTCTGTACACGCCGCGCAAATCAAAATCCTGATGGAACCTCCCGTACCCGCCCAATCTCGAAACCATAAGCGCCCCCACTCACGATCAAATAAGGCGCCATGGGAGAGTTCCGCGATGAACATCCGACTGTTGCTCCTGATCGCCACTTTCGGCGTCATTCCCACGTGCGTCATGGCCGAGGGCTGCGACGTCAGGACCCGCTCCTCCAGCCCCTCGGTGCCCGCCGTGGAGACGCACAGCTGCTACGAATACGAAGGCATGCCGGTCAACGCGATCGACTGGTCATGCAGCAACGAAAGCAAGGACATGCTCAACAGCAGCAAAACCAGGGTCAAACACTGCGCCGACCATTATCAGGCGTCGTGTATCGCCACCCTCACACAGGAATCCCTGGCGAACCCGCACTCCACCAGCAAGGACAACAACGCCAAAGCCCTGAACATCCCGGACAGCGCGCAAGTGACCACGTATTACTACGACATGGAGCATCTGGCGCAGGCGCGGATCGATTGTGAGAACGGGGGTGGGCATTGGAAGGCGAAATAACGGCGATTATGCGCCCATGAAAAAGGGACACCGACGGGTGTCCCTTTCTGCTCTGAATTGCGCGTGGATTCAGCGTTTCATGGCTTCGCACTGGTTGCGCAGGTCATGATCGCCGATGGACGAACAACTGCTGCCCTTCTTCGCCTCACAAAAGGCGCGCTGGTCGTGATCGCCGATGCTTGAACAGGAACTGCCTTTCTCCGCTTCGCAGGCTGCACGCATGTCGTGATCACCGATGGACGAACAACTGCTGCCTTTTCTGGCCTCGCAATAGGCGCGCTGGTCATGATCGCCGATGCTTGAGCAGGAACTGCCTTTCTCCGCTTCACAGGCTGAACGCATGTCATGGTCGCCGATGGAAGAACAACTGCTGCCTTCCTGCGTGGCCTCACAATAACTGCGCTTGTCGTGATCACTGATGCTGGAACAACTGGCGCAAACGTAACCGCTGAACAGCAACAACATCGCAAGAATCAGTTTCATCTCACACTTCCTTGGGCTTGCCGGGAAACAGCCTGGCACTGGTTGACTCGTTCAAAATGGGCGTCGCGACACGCCATCAAATTGACATCAGTTTTGAGGAAAGTTCCGAGACGAGTGAAGTACCGAGTTTCGCGATCTGAAAGCCTTGTACCCGTGGCGAGGGAGCTTGCTCCCGCTGGACTGCGAAGCAGGCCTGCATATGAAAAAGAGAAACCGCATCTCTGCGGTTTCTACTGGGCATCGCATTTTGCGTTGACGAATTATCCGAATCAAAAATTCGCCGGCGTATTCGCACTGATAATTTCCGCCTCATCCGCCCCGATATTCCGGAACTTGTGCGGCAGCGTCGTCGGAAAGTAATACCCGTCCCCCGCACTCAACACGCTCACCTGCCCGTCCACCGTCAACTCGACCGTGCCACGGGTCACCAGTCCGCACTCCTCACCCTCGGTGTGAACAATCGGCTCTTCCCCGGAGCTCGCGCCCGGCGCGTATTGCTCGCGCAGCAGGCGCATCTGGCGGCTGGGCACCGAGGCGCCGATGAGCAGCAGGCGCAGGCCGTGGCGGCCGAGGTCGGGTTGTTCGTTGGCGCGGAAGACGTATTGGTGTTCGCGCGGCGGCTGGTCGAAGGTGAAGAAGTCGGCCAGGGACATCGGAATGCCTTCGAGCAGCTTTTTCAGGGAGCTGACGGAAGGACTGACACGATTCTGTTCGATCAGGGAGATGGTGGCATTGGTCACGCCGCTACGCCGGGCCAGCTCGCGCTGGGAGAGTTTGTAGCTTTCGCGTACTAGTTTGAGTCGAGAACCCGTATCCATGACAGCCTTATGTGAGAACGACTTAAGGGTAATGGGGGTGGGTGGCGGGTGCCGCGCAAGGCGCGCGGATCACGTTGCTCCCGTGTCCCGGAACCGTGAAAGGCGGCTATTAAATCACGTTTGTCGGTGTTGCTCAGCAGGTTCGATGGACGGTGGGTGAAAAGAGCCTGCTGCTGGTAATTGCGGGTCAGGCACAAGACCTGTGGGAGCGAGCTTGCTCGCGATTGGGCGGCACATTCAACATCCCTTTTGCTGATAGACCGCTTTCGCGAGCAAGCTCGCTCCCACAGGGTTTGTGGTGTTGCTTGCCAAGTAAAAAACCGGCGGCGCCTGTGCGGGGCCACCGCCGGGGAGGTAAATCAGATGCCGAAACGGTCACGCAGCGAGTAATACACCGCGCCAAGGGCGGTCAGCGGCGCGGAGAACGTGCGACCGCCGATCATCGGCATGTGCGGAAGCGAGGCGAAAGCATCGAAGCGTTCGGCGTCGCCGCGGATCATTTCCGAGATCAGTTTGCCGGCCAGGTGCGAACAGGTGACGCCGTGGCCGCTGTAGCCCTGCATGTAGTAGGCATTTTTCTCGATACGGCCGAATTGCGGCATGCGCGACATGGTCAGCAGGAAGTTGCCGGTCCAGCGGTAGTCGATTTTCACGTCCTTGAGCTGCGGGAAGGTCTTGAGCATTTTCGGACGGATCAGGGTTTCGATGTCGTCCGGTTCACGGGCGCCATACACCACACCGCCGCCGTAAAGCAGACGGTTGTCGGCGGTCAGACGGTAGTAGTCGAGCAGGTAGTTGCAATCTTCGACGCAGTAGTTATTGGTGATCAGGCTGCGGGCCTGCTTTTCGGTCAGCGGTTCGGTGACGCAGATCTGCGAGCCGCACGGCATGCTCTTGGCGGTCACGCGGTTATCGAGGCCTTGCGGCAGGTAGGCGTTGCCGGCGATCAGCAGGTACTTGGCGCGGACCTGGCCTTTGGCGGTGCGCACGACGTTCGGCTCACCGTACTTGATTTCCACCGCAGCGGATTGCTCGTAGATCTTGCCACCCAGACGCACGATGGCCGCGGCCTCACCGAGGGCCAGGTTCAGCGGGTGAATGTGGCCGCCCTGCATGTCCAGCAGCCCGCCGACATAGGCGTCGGAACCGACTTCGCGACGGATGTCCGCCGCGTCGAGCAGCTTCAGATTACGGTTGCCGTACCGCTCCCAGTTGCGTTTCTGCTCGGCCAGACCATTGAGCTGTTTCTTGTTCATCGCGGCGAAGATACCGCCCGGGCGGTAGTCGCACTTGATGTCGTATTCCTTGATGCGCGAACGGATGATGTCGGCGCCTTCGAAGATCATGCTGCCGAGGATTTCGGCGGTCTTGTCGCCGTAGCGCTCTTCGATCACGTCGACATCGCGGCTGTAGGAGTTGACCAGTTGACCGCCATTGCGACCGCTGGCGCCGTAGCCGACTTTCGCCGCTTCCAGCACCGTCACTTTATAGCCGGCTTCGCTCAGGAACAGCGCCGAGGACAGGCCGGTGTAGCCGGCGCCGATGATGCAGACGTCGCACTCCACCGACTCTTCGAGGACCGGGAAATCGATCACTTCGTTGCGGGTGGCGGCGTAGTAGCTGTTCACGTGTTGTTGCTTCATTTTTTTATTCTCCGAAGGCCGCCGGTTGCAGGCGGCCACCGTTGTAAAAGAGTCAGAGCTTGATCCAGGTCGCTTTCAGCTCGGTGTACTTGTCGAACGCGTGCAGCGATTTGTCGCGCCCGTTGCCCGACTGTTTGAAACCACCGAACGGCGCGGTCATGTCGCCGCCGTCGTACTGGTTGACCCACACGCTGCCGGCGCGCAGGCCACGGGCGAAGGTGTGGGCCTTGCTCAGGTTGCTGGTCCAGACCCCGGCGGCGAGGCCGAAGATACTGTCGTTGGCGATCTGCAGCGCTTCCTCGACAGTGTCGAAGGTGATCAGCGACAGCACGGGGCCGAAGATTTCTTCCTTGGCGATGGTCATGGCATTGGTCACGCCGTCGAAAATCGTCGGCTCGACGTAGGTGCCACCGGTCTCTTCGAGGGCGCGTCGGCCACCGGCGATCAGTTCGGCGCCCTGCTCCCGGCCAATGCTGATGTAGCGCAGCACGTTGTCCAGTTGACGCTGATCGACCACGGCGCCGACATTGGTTGCCGGATCGAGGGCGTGGCCCGGCTTCCAAGCTTGCAGTGCTTCCACCAGCAGCGGGATGAATTGCTCGCGAATCGAGCGCTCCACCAGCAGGCGCGAGCCGGCGGTGCAGACTTCACCCTGGTTGAATGCAATGGCGCCAGCCGCCGCTTGTGCTGCCGCGCGCAAGTCCGGTGCATCGGCGAACACCACGTTCGGGCTCTTGCCCCCGGCTTCGAGCCAGACGCGTTTCATGTTGCTTTGGCCGGCATAAATCATCAGTTGCTTGGCAATTGCCGTGGAGCCGGTGAAGGCCAGCACGTCGACGTCCATGTGCAGCGCCAACGCCTTGCCGACGGTATGACCGAAGCCTGGCAGGACGTTGAACACGCCTTTCGGAATGCCGGCATCCAGCGCCAGTTGCGCGATGCGGATCGCGGTCAACGGGGATTTTTCCGAAGGCTTGAGGATGAACGAGTTGCCTGCCGCCAGCGCCGGGGCGAATTTCCAGCTGGCCATGATCAGCGGGAAGTTCCACGGCACGATGGCCGCGACCACGCCGGACGGCTCGCGGGTCACCAGACCGAGCTGATCGTGCGGGGTGGCGGCGACTTCGTCGTAGATCTTGTCGATGGCCTCGGCGCTCCAGCGGATCGCGTTGGCGGTCGCCGGGATGTCGATGCTCATCGAATCGCTGATCGGTTTGCCCATGTCGAGGGTTTCGAGCAGCGCCAGTTCTTCCTGGTGTTGCAGGATCAGGTCGGCAAAGCGGATCAGGATGCGCTTGCGCTCGGCCGGGGCCTTGTTGGCCCACACGCCGGAATTGAAGGACTGGCGCGCGACTTCGACGGCGAGGTTGGCATCGGCTTCATCGGTGCTGGCCACGGAGGCCAGGAAACGGCCGTCGACGGGGCTCAGGCACTCGAAGGTGGCGCCGCTGATGGCCGGGCGGTATTCGCCGTTGATGAAGGCGCGGGATTCAATGGTCAGGGACTGGAAGCGTTGTTCCCAGTCGTTGCGGGTCATGGTCATGGGGGTGGCTCGACGCGGGGGAATTTGGGGGTGTCAGGGTCTGTGTTCGGCTTGAGAGGGCTGCCCTCACCCTAGCCCTCTCCCGGGGGGAGAGGGGACCGACCGGGGGATGCTGGAGAGCTCCGCCGACCTGAAAAATCTTTGCCGAATCCATAATCGACTGGATCGGTCAGGTCGCCGGAAATCCCGAGACAACTCGGTCAGTCCCCTCTCCCTTCGGGAGAGGGTTAGGGTGAGGGGCTTTTGAAGGCCTCACACCGTATGCAGATACCAGTTGTACTCAAGGTCAGAGATCGAATTTTCGAACTCCGCCAGCTCGCTTTCCTTGCACGCGACGAAGACGTCGATGTACATCGGGTCGATGTATTTCGCCATGACTTCGCTGTCGTCCAGCACACGCAGGGCGTCACGCAGGTTGTTCGGCAGGCTCTGCTCGTTCTGTTCGTAAGAGTTGCCTTCGGTCGGGGCCGGCGGCTCGATCTTGTTGGTCAGGCCGTGATGCACGCCCGCCAGCACCGATGCCATCAGCAGGTACGGGTTGGCGTCGGCACCGGCCACGCGGTGCTCGATGCGCACGGCATCCGGCGAACCGGTCGGTACGCGCACGGCCACGGTGCGGTTGTCGATGCCCCAGCTCGGCGAATTCGGCACATAGAACTGCGCACCGAAACGACGGTAGGAGTTGACGTTGGGGCACAGGAAAGCCATTTGCGCCGGCAGGGTCTCCAGCACACCGCCGATCGCGTGACGCAGCGCGACGTTCTGCTCGGGATCCTCACTGGCGAAGATGTTGTTGCCTTCCTTGTCCAGAATCGAAATGTGTACGTGCAGACCGTTGCCCGCCTGGCCCGGATACGGCTTGGCCATGAAGGTGGTGTCCATCTCGTGGTCGTAGGCGATGTTTTTCACCAGACGCTTGAGCAGGATCGCGTATTCGCAGGCCTTGATCGGGTCGGACACGTGGTGCAGGTTGACTTCGAACTGCGCCGGGGCGCTTTCCTTGACGATGGCGTCAGCCGGAATGCCCTGCTCTTTCGCGCCTTCGAGGATGTCCTGCAGGCAGTCGACGTATTCGTCGAGGTCATCGATCAGGTAAACCTGGGTCGACACCGGACGCTTGCCCGACACCGGTGAACGCGGCGATTGCGGACGGCCGTTCACGTTGTCCTGGTCGATCAGGTAGAACTCGAGTTCGAACGCGGCGCAGATGGTCAGGCCCAGTTCGTCGAATTTGCGCACCACGTTGGCCAGCACTTCACGCGGGTCGGCGAAGAACGGCTCGCCTTCCAGTTCGTGCATGGTCATCAGCAGTTGAGCGGTCGGGCGCTTCTGCCAGGGTTCGATGCTCAGGGTGCCGGGGATCGGGTAGCAGATGCGGTCGGCGTCGCCGATGTCCAGGCCCAGGCCGGTGCTTTCCACCGTGGAGCCGTTGATGTCGAGGGCAAAGAGCGAGGCCGGCAGGTTGATGCCTTTCTCGTAAACCTTGTGAAGACTGGTGCGCTCGATGCGCTTGCCGCGCACCACACCGTTCATGTCTGCAATCAGAAGGTCGACGTACAAAACCTCAGGATGTTTCTTAAGGAATGCGTTTGCTTCGTTGAGTTGAACGGCACGCAGAGGGACCGACATGATGCACCTATTTAGCTGTTAATTATTATGTTCACTGCTGTTTCGCGGAGCCAGTCAACCCGAACGGCAAAGTGAAGTCAATAGCGAACACAGGGCCGTTCAGCGTTTATTTTTCAGGCTTTTTTTAACACTCTCGTGCCAAAGCAGGCGCCAGAGCCCCGGCCTTGATGACGATTTGATGAACGGCGTTTAGAATTTTTTACATGGGAGTTGTTAATTAAAATCAACGAGGCTAAGCTCCGGAAAAGCTCGTTCAAGTGTCAAACTTCGAGGTGAATAAAAATGGCATTCAAGCCATTGATCGGCGTTACTGCGTGCGTCAAACAGATTGGCCTGCACCCCTATCACATCAGCGGCGACAAGTACGTTCGCGCTGTCAGCGTTGCGGCGCTGGGGTTGCCTGTCGTCATTCCTTCCCTTGGCAAACTGACTGAAATCGACGACCTGCTGGGTCAGCTCGACGGTCTGCTGCTGACCGGCTCGCCGTCCAATGTGGAGCCTTTCCACTATCAGGGCCCGGCCAGCGCTCCCGGTACGGATCACGATCCGGCGCGGGATGCCACTACCCTTCCTCTATTGCGTGCAGCCATCGCGGCGGGCGTTCCGGTACTCGGCATTTGCCGGGGTTTCCAGGAAATGAACGTGGCGTTCGGCGGCAGCCTGCACCAGAAGGTGCATGAACTGCCGGGCATGCTCGATCACCGCGAGGCCGACAGCCCGGATGTCGCCGTGCAATACGCCCCGGCCCACGCTGTGTCGGTACTGCCGGGCGGCGTATTCGAAGCGCTGGAGCTGCCGGACGAATTCCAGGTCAACTCGATTCACAGTCAGGGCATCGACCGCCTCGCTCCCGGCCTGCGCGCCGAAGCCGTGGCGCCGGACGGCCTGATCGAGGCGGTCTCGGTGGAGCACAGCCCGACCTTCGCCCTCGGCGTGCAATGGCACCCGGAATGGCAGGTGCTGGACAACCCGAACTACCTGCGGATTTTCCAGGCGTTCGGCGAGGCCTGCCGCCAGCGTGCGGCGCGACGCAACCTGCGCTGACGCCACCCAACGATTGCAAAACCATTTACTGCCCCCGCGGGGTCGGCGGCTGCGCGCTTGCGCATCCGTCATCCGTGAAAACAACAAACCGTAATAACAACAAGTACTACCCAGGCAGCCAGGACGGCGGCGCCGACCAAGCCGGATCGGTGCGGGCAATGCCAGCCAGGTAAACGCATTCCCCTTGTGGGAGCGAGCCTGCTCGCGAAAGCGGTGTATCAGCAAACAACGATGTCGACTGACACTCCGCTTTCGCGAGCAGGCTCGCTCCCACAGGTTCTGCGCCATAACTGACGGACATCTCGCACAGCTCTGCAATCCACTCTTAAGCCAGGCCGCGTTGGCCCGGCGACTGAAACCTGTTGGGAGTTTCACATGGCAAACGCCTCCAGCACTTACAGGAAGGCTCTTGAAGGTCATCAGCAACCGAAAAAGGTTCTGGTGAAAGTCGATCGAGTCACCAAGAAGTTCGACGAAACCACTGCGGTGGACGATGTGTCCCTGGAGATCCATCAGGGCGAGATTTTCGCCCTGCTCGGCGGCTCCGGCTCGGGCAAATCGACCCTGCTGCGCATGCTCGCCGGTTTCGAACGGCCGACTGAAGGACGCATTCTGCTCGACGGTGTCGACATCACCGACATGCCGCCGTACGAGCGCCCGATCAACATGATGTTCCAGTCCTACGCCCTGTTCCCGCACATGACGGTGGCGCAGAACATCGCCTTCGGCCTCAAGCAGGACCGTTTGCCGGCCAGCGAAATCGATGCCCGCGTCGAAGAGATGCTGCGTCTGGTACACATGACCCAATACGCCAAACGCCGCCCGCATCAACTGTCCGGTGGTCAGCGTCAGCGCGTGGCCCTCGCCCGCTCCCTGGCCAAGCGTCCGAAGCTGTTGCTGCTCGACGAACCGATGGGCGCGCTGGATAAAAAGCTGCGCTCGCAGATGCAGCTTGAGCTGGTGGAGATCATCGAGCGCGTCGGCGTGACCTGCGTGATGGTGACCCACGATCAGGAAGAAGCCATGACCATGGCCGAGCGCATCGCGATCATGCACCTGGGCTGGATCGCTCAGGTCGGCAGCCCGGTCGACATTTACGAGGCGCCGGTCAACCGCATGGTCTGCGAATTCATCGGCAACGTGAACGCCTTCGACGGCACCGTGGTCGAGGACCTCGAAGGTCACGCGATCATTCACAGCCCGGACCTGCAGCAAAAGATCTACGTCGGTCATGGCGTCAGCACCTCGGTGCAGGACAAATCCATCACCTACGCGATCCGCCCGGAAAAAATGCTGGTCAGCACCCTCAAGCCCGAGACCCGCTACAACTGGTCCGAAGGCAAGGTGCATGACATCGCCTACCTCGGCGGCCACTCGGTGTTCTACGTCGAGTTGCCGAGCGGCAAGATCGTCCAGTCGTTCATGGCCAACGCCGAACGCCGTGGCGCGCGTCCGACCTGGGACGACAAGGTCTACGTCTGGTGGGAAGACGACAGCGGCGTGGTACTGCGCTCATGAGAACCTTCAATCAGCAATGCCTGCGTCTGGTGCCCAGCGGGCGAAAGTTCGTCATCGGCATCCCGTTCATCTGGCTGTTCCTGTTCTTCATGCTGCCGTTCTTTCTGGTGATGAAGATCAGTTTCTCGGAAGCCGCGCTGTCGATCCCGCCGTACTCGGAGATCTACACCTACGCCGAACAGAAATTTCAGCTGTTCCTGAACCTCGGCAACTACACCATGCTCGGCGAAGACGAGCTGTACCTGTCGGCCTACCTCGGTTCGCTGAAGGTCGCGGCACTGAGCACGCTGATGTGCCTGGTGATCGGCTTTCCGATGGCTTACGCGATCACCAAGGCCAGCAAGGAAGCGCAGAACGTCCTGCTGCTGTTGATCATGATGCCGACCTGGACCGCGATCCTGATCCGCGTGTATGCGTGGATGGGCATCCTCAGCAACAACGGTCTGCTCAACGCGTTCCTGATGTGGACCGGGCTCACCGATCACCCGATCGAGATCCTCAACACCAACACCGCCGTGTATATCGGCGTGGTCTACGCGTATCTGCCGTTCATGGTGCTGCCGCTCTACGCCAACCTGGTGAAGCATGATGGCAGCCTGCTGGAAGCCGCGCAGGATCTGGGTTCGAGCAACTTCAACAACTTCTGGAAAATCACCGTGCCGCTGGCCAAGAACGGCATCATCGCCGGCTGCATGCTGGTGTTCATTCCGGTGGTGGGCGAGTTCGTGATTCCGGAACTGCTGGGCGGCCCGGAGACCCTGATGATCGGTCGCGTGCTGTGGCAAGAGTTCTTCAATAACCGCGACTGGCCGGTGGCGTCCGCCCTGGCGGTGGTGATGCTGTTGATCCTGATTGTGCCGATCCTGCTGTTCAACCGCAGCCAGGCCAAAGAGATGGAGGGACGGGGATGAAACGCTTCGGATTTTCAAAGTTCATGCTGATCTTCGGCCTGCTGTTCATCTACCTGCCGATGCTGATTCTGGTGATCTATTCGTTCAACGCCTCGAAACTGGTGACGGTCTGGGGCGGCTGGTCGGTGAAGTGGTACGTCGGTCTGCTCGACAACACACAACTGATGGGCTCGGTGGTGCGCTCGCTGGAGATCGCCTGCTACACCGCCGTCGCGGCAGTGGCACTGGGCACCCTCGCCGCGTTCGTGCTGACCCGCGTCACGCGCTTCAAGGGCCGTACGCTGTTCGGCGGCCTGGTGACCGCGCCGCTCGTTATGCCCGAGGTGATCACCGGTCTGTCGCTGTTGCTGCTGTTCGTGGCCATGGCGCAATTGATCGGCTGGCCGCAGGAGCGTGGCATCGTCACGATCTGGATCGCCCACACCACGTTTTGTGCCGCTTATGTGGCGGTGGTAGTCTCCGCCCGCCTGCGTGAACTGGACCTGTCGATCGAAGAAGCGGCGATGGATCTGGGCGCAAAACCGTTCAAGGTGTTTTTCCTGATCACCATCCCGATGATCGCGCCGTCGCTGGCAGCGGGCGGCATGATGTCGTTCGCTCTGTCGCTGGACGATCTGGTGCTGGCGAGCTTCGTCTCCGGCCCCGGTTCGACGACTCTGCCGATGGAAGTGTTCTCGGCCGTTCGTCTGGGCGTGAAGCCCGAGATCAACGCCGTGGCCAGCCTGATTCTGCTGGCGGTGTCGCTGGTGACCTTCCTGGTCTGGTACTTCGGTCGCAAGGCAGAAGCCAACCGCAAGCGTGCGATTCAGGAAGCGATGGATCAGACCGCCAACGAATCGTGGCAGCAACCGCAACGCGCCGCCACTGCTTGAAGAGTTACCGCTTTTGTGGCGAGGGAGCTTGCTCCCGCCGGGCTGCGCAGCAGCCCCGGAAACTTGTGAGTGCTGCGCACTCAAGCGGGAGCAAGCTCCCTCGCCACAGGGTTTTACGTGCACCAATGTTTTGAATAAAAAGAATGGAGTTGTACCGATGAAAATGTTTGGCAGGACTCTGCTGACACTGTCCTTAATGGGCGCAATCGCCACGGGCGTCCAGGCCAACGACAAGGTGCTGCGCGTTTACAACTGGTCGGACTACATCGCCCCGGACACCGTCAAGAAGTTCGAGGACGAGACCGGCATCCGCGTGACCTACGATGTGTTCGACAGCAACGAAACCCTCGAAGCGCGTTTGCTCGCGGGCAAGTCCGGCTACGACATCGTGGTGCCGTCCAACAGTTTCCTGGCCAAGCAGATCAAGGCCGGGGTCTACCAGACCCTGGACAAATCGAAACTGCCGAACTGGAAGAATCTCAACCCGGTGCTGCTGAAAAACGCCTCTGCCAGTGATCCGGGCAACGCCCATGCGTTCCCGTACATGTGGGGCTCGATCGGCATCGGGTTCAACCCGGCCAAAGTCAGGGAAGTGCTCGGCCAGAATGCGCCGACCAACTCCTGGGACCTGCTGTTCAAACCGGAGAACGCCGAGAAGCTCAAGGCTTGCGGCATCAGTTTCCTCGACTCGCCGACCGAAATGATCCCGGCGGCCCTGCACTACCTGGGCTATCCGGTGAACGACAAGGACACCGCGCACATCAAGGAAGCCGAGGCGCTGTTCATGAAGATTCGCCCGAACGTGGCGTACTTCCACTCTTCGAAGTACATCTCGGATCTGGCCAACGGCAACATCTGCGTGGCGGTCGGTTATTCCGGTGACGTATTGCAGGCCAAGGCCCGCGCAGTGGAATCGGGCAACAAGGTGGTGATCGACTACAGCATTCCCAAGGAAGGTGCCGGCAGTTTCTACGACATGGTCGCCATCCCGCGCGATGCGGCGAACGTCGAGAACGCTTACCTGTTCATGGACTTCCTGATGCGGCCGGACATCATCGCCGAGATCACCAACAGCAACGGCTACAGCAATGCCAACGCGGCAGCGACGCCGCTGGTGGACGAAGCGATCCGCAACGATCCGGGCTCGTACCCGTCGCAGGAAGTGATGGCCACGCTGTATGCGGTGCCAGATCAACCGATTGCCACGCAACGGATCATGACCCGGGGCTGGACTCGCGTGAAACTCGGCAAGTAACTGGATAAACCTGTGGGAGCGAGCTTGCTCGCGAAGAGGGTATGTCAGTCAACATATCCTTTACTGGAAGACCGACTTCGCGAGCAAGCTCGCTCCCACAAGGTCAGCATGCCCCACCGAAATCTATGTTTTCCGTTCACGCAGCGCCTTACCACCGCTGCACCCTCGCTCTGAACGGCCTCACCTGGCCTCCCTCGGTTCAGGTGATTCAGGCGCCCTCGGGCGCCTTTTTTTGTGAGCTCAGGTCAGCGGCCAATCCTGAACAATTCGATAACGGCCCTTGTGGGATTCGAACAGCGCAAAGCGTTCAGCCCGCAGGAAGAACTCCGGTGGCGTGGCGGATTCCGGCTCCGGCGCCCGATAGTCCCGGACCAGTGTCAGGTGCGGACGATACTCTCGCGTCGCCTCTTCAAACCCGAACGGCAACATCGCCTGCTCCAGTCCGTAAACCAGCCGCAACAAGCCTGCCGGTGCCTGCTCCGGCGCCAACGACAACACCCCGGCACGCCGCCACACCTGCAAGCGATCCAGCGAAATCCTCAGCACCTCGCCCGGAGTACTCACTTTGGACGCTGCCTCACAGACTTCACCAATCTGTGCCAACGGCACCGCGCCGAGAAACAGCAGCGTCAGGTGAAAATTGTCCGCCGGCACCGGTTTGCCGGTACGCAAGCCCAGCTCGCTGCGCCACTGGGCAATCGCCTTGCGTTGTGCCGGTGGGCAGTCGAGGGCGAAGAACAGCCGCTTGAACGGTTGATCCTCGCGTGTTTCGTCCGTCATGGCCACGCTCCTTCGTTCGTCGAGATCTCTGGATTCTACACGCCCGTTTCTGGCGACTCTCGGCCTGGGGTTTATAGTTCAACGATTGCCGTCAATTGGAGAACGCCATGCGCGAGGTCCTCAGCAAAGAACCCTGGTGGGCCCGGCCACCGAATCCCGGACAGGATGAGAAGGAACTGGAATGGGGCTGGCTGGTGCATTACAGCGAGGGAGAACCGCGTTTCGAATTTGTCCGCGAGCGGCCGACGGACGAGCAGATCCGCAATCGAAAAGGCTGCCGGATCACCCCGTCGGCGGAGTGATCCGGCAGCGCTGCATCAAGACTCGAGAATGTCCTTGAAGCCGCCGAAGATCATTCGCTGCCCATCGAACGGCATCGGATTGACGTCCGGTTGCATGCGCGGGTCTTCCATCATTTTGCCCATGCCGGCGTCGCGGGTGGCCTTGTCCGGCCAGACCAGCCAGCCGGCCGACACGGTTTCTCCGTCCTTGAGTTTCACGGCCATCGGAAATGAGGTGACCTTGCCGTCCGGCACGTCATCACCCCAGCCTTGAACCACCTCCAGTGCGCCGTACTCCTTGAACAGCTTGGCGGCGATTTCGCAGTGTTTCCTGTACTGGTCGCGATTGGCATTCGGGATGGGTGCGACAAAAACATCGATGTAAGCCATGGTCGTTCTCCTGCGGGTTTAGGGATCCATCTGCTGGATAGTCGACTCGGGCGGGTGCCATTCGACGGGTGTTGCACCCGATCCGACCGACGGTTCGTCCGACCTGCCCAGACTTCCCTCCACCTGCGCCGCCATGTGCAGCGTGCCGGCCATCACACCGGTCGTCGGGTTCTGCAGCAGTTTCAGCCAGCTCTTGTCGAACGTGTTGCCCAGGCTGCTGCGGATCAGCGCTTCGCTGTCCGGGCGATCATTGGCCTGAAGGATGGCGCGGATGCCTGCCACGCCCGCCGAAATCAGCCCGCCGACAAGCTTGCCTGCCGCTGCTGCCACTGCACTGGCGGCCCCACGGGGGGCCATTTCCGCTTCCATGCGCTGGCTGGCACGCCTGGCCACCGGAGCCATGCCGGCATCGGTCGAAGCGATGCCCCTGGCTCCGCCTTCGGTGTGGATCTTGTCGATCAACGCGGCATAGGCCGGCAAGGTGTTCAGCGGCTCGGTGCTGAGCACCTGGTACAGCGAGGCATCCCGGGCCGGCGGCGGGCCGAGGGCAATGGCGGGGATTTTCTGCAAGTGGCCGTTGAGCTGGGCGACAGGCACGCCATAGCGCTGGGCGATGACCGGCATCTGCTGTGCCATCAGTTGCGCGTAGAACGCGGTGGATTGGGCGAGGATCGCGTCCGGGTCAATCTCCAGCGCCACCGGCGCCAGCACCCGCTCCTGATATTGCTCCAGCAAATACGCGGCCAGACGTTTTGAAGAGGCATCCTGCTCGCCACCGGCGCTGAGGGTGTACCAGCTGACCTTCATCGACAGCCATTCCTGGGTCCAGTAGCTGCTGAACCACGGGATGAATTTTTCTTCAGTTTGCTCGTAGACCCGAATGCGCCAATGTTCCATCGAACCACGGGCGAAAGCCTTGACCTGCTCGGTGGACTGCCGGGACGCTGCAACGATGTCCCGGTCGATCTGCTGCCAGGTGGCCGGCGATACCACCACCGCCGGCGCGCTCGCCGGGCCCCGCGCCGTGGTTGCGCAACCGGCCAGCAACATCAGTGCGGCGACGATCAGCGCACGCAGGTTCACGGTGGCGGTGTCCTTTGGTGGGTCAGATCTGGAGGTAACGACTTGAGTATAGGTGTGGGTTTCAGCCGTTTGTCCGGTTGTATCGATCCTCGATCCGGGCGCGGGATTTCAGCTTTTGTTCCAACCATCACTGACGTCGATGATCACCATTACGACGATTGCCTTCCGCATCAGACGCGTCCGGCGCAGGATTCACCCATCCGAGACACACACCACGAGGAGTTCACATCATGAGTCATACCGTCACCCTCGCCGTGAGCTTCCCGGTCTTCGGCAACAACTATTACGACCAGCATCCGGTGTCGCTGAAGACACAGGCCTTGGTGTTCAACGAAGATTTCGAAGATCTGCTGATGCCCGCCGCGAGCAATCATTTCAGCAATGAAGTGGTGGGCCTCAACGATCAGTTCCGCTTTCTGAGCGACATACTCGCCACCCATTTGCTGGACATCGAGGCCTCCGTGCCTGCGCGATCCAGCGTCCGGGCGAACGCTCATTTTTAATGCCAAAGGGCGTTCCCGTGCGGGAGCGCCCCTTTTTGCTCATTACTGGTCGTCGTTATCACCACGATGATAGCGACGCCCGTCGCGACGGTCATAGTCGCGATCATCCCAACGCCGGTCATGATCGTAGTAACGGCCATGATCGCGGTCGTAATGCCGGCCATGGCGATAGTCATCATCAAAGTCCGCCACACAGCCGCCGAGCAAAACGGCAGCGGAAACAGTCAGCAGCAGGGTTGTTGCACGCATCATTCGGAATTTCCCTAAAACCTGGGTCTTGACGACGGAAATGGTCAGCGCGGTGCGCAGCCGCGACTTCGACCGAGGAAAACGCCGATGATTCACTGACGGTCCATGACCGTTGATCGCCCCGTTTTCAAGCCTGGCGCCGGGGCCAAAATCCGACAAAACCTTTTCCTCCCCCCTGCGGTCACTCCTAGAACAGACCAAGACTGGCCACCACGCCGGCGTTCACGCGCGGGTCATTTGTCGCCCGCCCGACCTGATCAGAGGACTACCAGCCATGAACGATCATCCGCCCTCGGGGCTGTCCCGACGCCGGTTTCTGATTCTCGGCGCCGTGACCGCCACCGCGTTTGCGTTGCCACCCTTCATCAGTCTCAAGGCCTATGCGGCCCATCTGGAGCAACCGGCCATGGCCAACGTAACGTTTGAGGTCAACGGCAAACCCCAGGCCCTTGAAGTCGATAACCGCACCACATTGCTCGACGCCCTGCGCGAACACCTGCACCTGACCGGCAGCAAAAAGGGCTGCGACCACGGCCAGTGCGGCGCCTGCACGGTGATCGTCGATGGCCGGCGAATCAATTCCTGCCTGACCCTGGCCGTGATGCAGGACGGCGCCAAAGTCACCACCGTCGAAGGCCTCGGCTTGCCGGACCGGCTGCATCCGATGCAGGCCGCGTTCATCAAACATGATGGTTATCAATGCGGCTATTGCACGCCCGGGCAAATCTGCTCGGCGGTGGCGGCGCTCAAGGAAATTCGCGACGGCATACCCAGTCACGCCAGCCCCAGCCTGACCGAGCCGCCGCAACTGATCACCAGCGAGTTGCAGGAACGCATGAGCGGCAACATCTGCCGTTGTGGTGCGTACTCCAACATCATCGAAGCCATCAGCGAAGTCGCGGAGGTCTCGGCATGAGAGCGTTCAATTACAGTCGAGCCGACTCTCCCGCCGCCGCTGCGCAAGCGGCGCTAGCACAAGGTACGCGGTTCATCGCCGGCGGCACCAACCTGCTGGACTTGATGAAGCTCGGCATCGAAACGCCGCAGCAGTTGATCGACATCAATCACTTGGGCCTCGACCAGACCGAGGCCACCCCCGAGGGCGGTCTGCGCATCGGCGCGCTGGTGCGCAACACCGACCTGGCCGCCGACCCGCGTGTACGCAAGGACTACGCCCTGCTCTCCCGGGCCTTGCTGGCCGGGGCCTCGGGGCAGTTGCGCAACATGGCAACCACCGCCGGCAACCTGTTGCAACGCACCCGTTGCCCGTACTTCTACGACACTAATCAGGCCTGCAACAAACGCACTCCCGGCAGTGGCTGCGCGGCGATGGGTGGCGTCACTCGGCAACTGGGCATCATCGGCGTCAGCGACGCGTGCATTGCCACGCACCCGAGCGACATGGCGATTGCCCTGCGGGCGCTGGATGCGCAGATCGAAACCCTCAACCCCGATGGCAACACCCGGCGCATCGCCATGGCCGATTTTCATTCGTTGCCCGGCAGTACGCCGCATATCGAAACCGCGCTCACGCCCGGCGAATTGATCACCGGCGTCACCCTGCCCGCGCCGATTGGCGGCACTCACATTTATCACAAGGTGCGGGATCGCTCGTCCTATGCCTTCGCGTTGGTGTCCGTCGGTCTGATCCTGCAAAAGGATGGCAGCGGCCGCGTCGCCGTCGGTGGCATCGCGCCGAAACCCTGGCGGGTAGAAGCCGCCGAAACGCTGTTGCCGCAGGGCGCGAAAGCCGTCAGTGCGCGCCTGCTCGACGGTGCCACCCCCACCCCTGACAACCGGTTCAAGGTAACGCTGGTGGAGCGCACGCTCGCCTCGGTGCTGGCCCAAGCGAGGGACGAAGCATGAAATTCGACACACCCGCCACCACCAACCCCATTGACCGATTGAAGGTCATCGGCCAGCCCACCGACCGCATCGAAGGCCCGCTGAAAACCTGCGGCCAGGCGCCCTACGCTTACGAGCAGCATGAAGCCGCGCAGCATCAGGCCTACGGTTTCATGGTCGGCTCCGCCATCGCCAAGGGCCGCATCACGCGCATGGACCTGGATCAGGCTCGCGCCGCACCCGGCGTGCTGGCCATCGTCACGGCGGCCAATGCCGGCAAGCTCGGCAAGGGCAAGTACAACGCCGCGCATCTGCTGGCCGGCCCCGAGGTGCAGCATTATCACCAGGCCGTGGCGCTGGTGGTTGCCGAAACCTTCGAACAGGCCCGCGCTGCGGCGCAGTTGGTCCATGTCGAGTACAGCGTCGACAAAGGCCGGTTCGATCTGGCCGCCGTGCGCGATCAAGGCGTAGAGCCGAAGGACGAGTTGCCGGACGTGAGGCACGGCGACTTCGACACGGCCTTCGCCGCCGCTGCGGTGCAGTTCGACCAGACCTACAGCACCCCGGACCAGTCCCACGCCATGATGGAGCCCCACGCAACCCTCGCCGCCTGGCAAGGCGATCATCTGACCCTGTGGACCTCGAACCAGATGATCGCCTGGAGCGTCGGTGACATCGCCGCCACACTGGGCCTGCCCAAAGACAAGGTGCGGTTGATTTCGCCCTATATTGGCGGCGGTTTCGGCGGCAAGCTGTTCATCCGCGCCGACGCGATCCTGGCCGCCCTCGGCGCACGTCTGGCCAGCCGCCCGGTGAAGGTCGCCCTCGCCCGTCCACAGATGGCCAACAACACCACGCACCGCCCGGCCACCCTCCAGCGTATTCGTTTGGGGGCCACGACGGACGGCAAACTCACCGCCATCGCCCACGAAGGCTGGTCGGGCAACCTGGCCGAGGGCAAGGTCGAACTGGCCGCGCAACCGAGCCAGTTGCTCTACGCCGGGGAAAATCGTCTGGTGAGCATGCGTCTCGCGCCGCTGGACCTGCCGGAAGGCAATGCCATGCGCGCCCCCGGCGAAGCCCCCGGCCTGATGGTGCTGGAAATCGCCATGGACGAGATGGCGGAAAAGCTCAAACTCGACCCGATCCAGTTCCGCATCCTCAACGACACCCAGGTCGATCCGGTGAAAACCGAGCGACCGTTCTCCCGACGACGCCTGATCGAATGCCTGCAAACCGGCGCCGAACACTTCGGCTGGGACAAGCGCAACGCAACACCCGGCACCCGTCGCGAAGGTCGCTGGCTGATCGGCATGGGCGTGGCGGCAGCGATTCGCAATAACCTGCTGGTGAAATCCGGCGCCAAGGTGCGGCTGGAGCGTGACGGCAAGATCACAGTGGAAACCGACATGACCGATATCGGCACCGGCAGCTACACGATCATCGCGCAGACCGCAGCCGAAATGATGGGCGTGGAACTGGCGGACGTGACAGTGCATCTGGGGGATTCGAATTTTCCGGTGTCGTCCGGCTCCGGCGGTCAGTTCGGCGCCAATTGCTCGACTGCAGGGGTCTACGCTGCGTGCATGAAACTGCGCGAAGCGGTGACGAAGAAACTGGGCATGACCGAAGGCGAAGCGGTGTTCGCCGAGGGTCACGTGCAGCTCGGCAGCCGACAGGTGCCATTGCGTAATGCCGCGCAAAACGGCGCGATCGAAGCCGAGGACAGCATCGAGTTCGCCGACCTCGCCAAGCAGTATCAGCAGTCGACCTTCGGTGCGCATTTCGTCGAAGTCGCGGTCGATGCCTTTACCGGGGAAGTGCGCGTGCGGCGCATGCTCGCGGTCTGCTCTGCGGGGCGGATCCTCAACCCGAAAACCGCCCGCAGCCAGGTGATCGGTGCCATGACCATGGGGGTCGGTGCAGCACTGATGGAAGAGCTGGCGGTGGACAAACGCCTGGGCTTTTTCGTCAATCACGATCTGGCCGGTTACGAAGTGCCGGTGCATGCCGACATCCCGCATCAGGAGGTGATCTTCCTCGATGAAACCGACCCGATTTCTTCGCCGATGAAGGCCAAGGGCGTGGGCGAACTGGGCATCTGCGGGGTCAGTGCGGCGGTGGCGAATGCCATCTACAACGCCACCGGGGCACGAGTGCGGGAGTATCCGATTACCCTGGACAAAATTCTGGACTCGCTGCCACCGATGATCTGAATCCGCTCGCGATGGAAATTACCCGACCAGTGCAATCAATTGCTGGCGCTGTGCATCGGTCAGCATCGGCCCGAACCCGGCGCCGGCATTGTCGGCCATGTAACGCGGGTTGCCGGTGCCGGGGATCACGCAAGTCACTGCCGTGTTCGACAACAAAAACTTCAGCGCCAGTTGCGGCCAGCTGTTGACCTGCACGTCCGACACCCAGCCCGGCAACGGTTTACCCTTGAGCCGGGCCAGCAGCCCGCCACCGCCAAACGGCCGGTTGCAGATCACCGCCACACCCCGTTCGCGGCACAACGGCAGAATGCGTTTTTCCACGCCACGGTCGTCCAGGGCGTAGTTGATCTGCAGGAAGTCGAACGGTTCGGCCTTCAGCACCGCTTCCACTTCGTCATAGGCCGAGGGCGTGTAATGGGTGATGCCGATGTAGCGGATGCGACTCTGCTCCTTCCATTCACGCAGGGTCGGCAGGTGAGTCTGCCAGTCCAGCAGATTGTGGATCTGCATCAGGTCGATACGCTCGGTACGCAGCAGGCGAAAGGAGTTTTCCATCTGCGCGATGCCCTCCTCGCGCCCGCGGGTCCACACCTTGGTCGCCAGAAACGCCGGTGAACGCGGTTCGTGAATCGACAGCAGCTCGCCGGTGGTTTCTTCGGCGCGGCCATACATCGGTGAACTGTCGATCAGCGTGCCGCCCTTTCTGAACAACTCGTCGAGTACCGCCGGCAATTGTCTATAGGCCGGCTCGCCCGGCGCGACGTCGAAGCCGCGATAGGTGCCCAGCCCTACCACAGGCAGCAGCTCGGAGCTGGAAGGGATGGCGCGGGTCTGCATGCTCAGGCCTCCGGGGGCACTCGACGACGTGGCGGCAGCCAACGCCCGGTCAACGGTGATAAGTGCGGTAACACCGGCTGCCAGTTTGAGCAGACGGCGACGTGAACAACCCTCAGTGTGGCTCATGCTCGCCTCTCTGTTGTTGCACCTTGTGTGCGGCGGCGGTCGCCAGGGAAGGCTCAACTACACTGCATGGGCGAACCTTCACGTCCCGTTAAAGTTAGTCGAATGTCCAGAATCCTGATGTCACTCGTCGCTTTGCTGCTGGCGCTGTACCTGATCCTGTGTGCAGCGCTGTTCGTGTTCCAGCGCTCGCTGATCTATTTTCCGCAGGCGGGCTCAGTGGATTCGGCGCAATCGCGGATGACCCTGACAATGCCCGATGCAGACATTCGCGTCAGTGTCCGCGAGCATTCAGGGGCGCGGGCGTTGATCTATTTCGGTGGCAATGCCGAGGACGTCTCGCGCAATCTGCCGGCCTTTGCCGAGGCGTTTCCCGACTACGCGATCTACCTGCTGCATTATCGCGGCTTCGGTGGCAGTGGCGGTTCCCCATCCGAAGAAGCGATTGCCCGGGATGCCCTCGCGTTGTTCGATCAGGTGTTTGCCAGGCATCCGCAGGTCGCCCTGATCGGGCGCAGCCTGGGCTCCGGCGTTGCGGTACGGCTGGCCAGCCAACGACCGGTGACGCGGCTGGTTCTGGTCACGCCGTTCAACGGCCTTGTAGAACTCGCCGTCGAGCATTACCCGTGGGTGCCGGTGAAGTGGCTGCTGAAGGAGCGTTTCGAGTCGGGCAGATATGCGGCGCACATCCGTGTGCCGACGCTGCTGTTGGCAGCGAGCGATGACGAGGTCGTCCCCCGGGCCAGCACGGAGCGCCTGCTGCACAGCTTTCCCGACGGTGTGGCGACGCTCGAAGCCGTGAAGGATTCGGCGCACAACTCGATTTCCGAGCGGCCGCAATACCTGCAATCGATGAAGGAAATGCTGAATCGCTGAACGGCATTTGTGCACTTCGTCGGCAGCCGGCGAAAGCCCCCGCCTCTTCGTGAACCAAGCACAAAAAGGCCAGTCCTACCCGCGCGCATTCGCGGTTAACTCCCTGTCAGCGCTGTCTTTTTTCAGAGTCTTGCGTCCCATGCGCCACGCCGTTCGTTCGTCTCGCTTCGTTTCGCTGTGCCTGTTGATCCTCTCTCCTTTGCTCGCCTCCTCTGCCCATGCCGGCGCGGAACGCCAACTGGCGGCCGCCATCAATGACCTGCGCGCCCATCCGCAACGCTGTGACCGGCGTGCGGCACAACGTCTGGCACCCCTGGCGCTCAAACAGAATATTGCGTTGCCCATCGGCTATGGCTACGGCGGTGGATTGCGCGAGCAGTTGAAGGCTTCCGGTTATTCGGCGGTGGCCGTGCGCAGCATCCGCATTGTCGGGGCCGAGGATGCCGAAGAGGCGTTCGATCAGTTGCAGGACGAACATTGCAGCGCACTGGTCGATGCGCAGTACGCCGACATCGGCATCAGCCGCGCCCGCAACGAATGGCAGGTAGTACTGGCGCGGCCAGTCATTGACAGTCACATGGGCGACAACCGCAGTGTCGGCAAGGCCCTGCTGGCACAAGTCAACGCTGCCCGCGCCCGGCCGCGCCTGTGCGGACGCCAGCGTTTCGCCGCTGCCCGGCCCTTGAGCTGGAACCCTTCCCTCGGCGCCGCTGCCCAGGGCCACAGCAAGGCCATGGCCTACGGCAACTATTTCGCCCATCAGGACCCGGACGGCGATATGCCGGCCGACCGGGCCCGCGCCGCCGGCTACCGTGGCCGGCAGATCGGCGAGAACATCGCCGCCGGGCAAAGTTCGCCGAGCAGTGCAATGGCCGGCTGGCTCGCCAGCCCCGGGCATTGCGCCAACCTGATGAACCCGATGTTCACCCAGGTCGGCGCCGGTTTTGCCAGTGACGCCCGCAGTGACAACGGCGTGTACTGGACGATGCTGTTCGGCGCGCCGTGAGGTTTCACTTGGGCCGGCGCACCGCCTTCACACTGCTGGTGTTCCCACCGCCACAGTAGAAACGCTCACCGCCATCGGCTTCCAGTCCCGAGACACCGATGCCGACCGGCAACGCAAGGCTTTCGAGCACTTCGCCGTTGCCCGGATCGATGCGCCGGATCTCGCTCTCGTCGCCCTCCCACGTCCCGTGCCACAGCGCACCGTCGACCCAGGTCACGCCGGTGACAAAGCGGTTCGACTCCAGCGTGCGAAGGATCTTGCCGGTTTCCGGGTCGATCTGATGGATCTTGCGCTCGCGATACTGCCCGACCCACAACGTGCCCTCCGCCCAGGCCATGCCCGAATCGCCTCCACCGCCGGGCGCCGCGATGGTATGGAGCACCTTGCCGGAGGCCGGATCGATCTTGAGGATACGGCGGTCGGCAATCTGATACAGATGCTTGCCATCGAACGCCGTGCCACCATCGGCGCCGACCTTGATCGTGCGCACCGTTTCGCCGCTGGCCGGGTCCAGTGCATTGAGCTGGCCGTCGCTGGCGAACCAGACCTGCTGGCCGTCGAAGGTCACACCATGGACGCCATGGATGCCTTCAAACGGGCCGTATTCCCGAAGGATTTCTGCGTTTGCCTGTTTCATGCTGACTACCTCGTTGAGTGGGTGAGTCCAGCCTAGCCATTGCCCAACGACACCGGGAGTAACAAGATCGTCGCGAAACCCGGCACCGGCGGCGTCAGCCAGCGTCGTGCCCGGCCGACACCGAACGCCTGGACCTTGTCTTGCCCGGCCAACGTTTCCAGCGCCCGTTGTACCTGACGCTGACTGCCGCCCAAGGCCAGCGCCAGCGCCGAACTCGACCACGCCTCGCCGTCGGCGAGCAGGGCCAACAGTGCGGCGTGTCTGTCTTCGAGCGGCAATGTCAGCAGCGCCACGTCTTGCGCGACCAGCGCATAGCCACGGGACGTCGCCGTGATTCCGGCCAACGGCTTAAGTGCGGCGCGCAGCCGTCCGATCTCGACCCGCAATCGGACGCGGTGGGATTCATCATCCAGTTTCAAACGAAAGGCCTTGGCGATCAGCGTCTCTCGGGGAACATCCCCCGGCCAGGCTTCAGCGAGCAGTTGCAGCAGATTGAACAGCACCGGTCGTGTAGCCAGCGCCACCGTCATGCCGGCGCCGCGCACGCTGTAGCGACAGGCATCCACCACCAGCGTCGCAGACGCAAACAAGGCTTCGACCTGTGCGAGCGTCACCGTTTTCACGTCACCGGCAATGCGCAATCGGGCGGCGGGAGCGTCGAGGGTTTGCCGGGCGTGTTCGATCTCCGCCAGCAGCGCCGGAATGTCGGCCAGCTGCGCCGCCCGTTGCGCACGCTCCAGCGCCGCTTGCGCCTTGTGCGCCTGCACTCGCCGCAGCGCAATCCCGGCTGACATCAGTTCATGGGCGGCGCGCAAGGCCGGGGGCCAGGGCGCAGAATCCTGTTCATCGAGCAGCGCATCAGCCTCATTCAACTGCCCGATCAACAGCAACCGACGGATCTGCAGATAGCGCGCGTGCGCTGCATTGAGCCGGTCGCCGTGATCGTGCAGTGTCTGCTGCGCTGCTTCCAGCGCCTTCACCGGCCAGCCCAGATCCCGCGCCGCCAGCGCCACTTCTGCCTCGGCCACCACGCAGCGCACCCGGGACAACGGCTCGTTGGCACCGAACGCTTTTACCGCCCGTTGCAGCAAGGCCTTGGCCCGCGCCATGTCGCCGAGCTGGGCCATGGCGATTCCGCGCAGAGCCAGGGCGGGCGGATCTTCGCGCAGGGCCACGAAATTCAGCGCCGCCAACGGATCACCCACCGCCAGGGCGTGGCCTGCGGCGTTGATCAGCGAGTCCATGACATAGGCGCCACGGTGGGTACTCCAGTGAAGGGATACCCCGGTTTAGACCAGATTCTGCGCAGATACCAGTCACGGCCCGCGCAAGACCGACTGGCACGGAATGGCTCAGACCGGTGAAATCGTGGCCAGAACACCGATCATAATGGTCAACACGAGAAAGCCGCCGAGGAAAATCGCCATCTTAGCCATACAGGCCTCCTGAATACTGAATGTCCGGCGCACCGGGCGCTTCGGAATGAAGCGCGTGCTGTGTGGCCGAACCGCAGGGCTATTCTGGGCGCCTGGCTGAGACGGTTACAGATGCAGATTCAACAGGAAAAAGCGGATCAGATGGATCTGACCCGTGCATGTTGCGATATTCAGATCGGTACGGTTGGTTTCCCTTGCGCCGCTTTGATCTAGAGTCATTGGCGCCAGGCCAAGAACAACAAAAATACAGGAGTGAAACCATGTCCGAACTGAACCTGCATCCCAACGCCGCCGAATCCCTGAACCGCTGGCACGACATGATCCGTACCGGCAACCTGAAGGCCCTGCCCGACCTGCTCGATCCGCAAGCCGTGTTCCGCTCGCCGATGGCCCACACGCCTTACCCCGGCGCGCCAGTGGTCTCGATGATCCTCAACACCGTGTCCAACGTATTCGAAGACTTCAAATACCACCGTGAACTGGCGACGGCGGACGGCTTGAACGTGGTGCTGGAATTCAGCGCCAAGGTCGGGACCAGAGAGCTGAAAGGCATCGACATGATCCGCTTCGATGAACAGGGCAAGATCGTCGAGTTCGAGGTGATGGTGCGGCCGTTGAGCGGGTTGCAGGCGTTGGGGGAAGAGATGGGGCGGCGGCTTGGGGCTTATCTGGCCAACGCCAAGGCCTGAACTCCGGGCACAAAAAAGCCCACTGACCGTTATCGGTTCAGTGGGCTTAGTGTGTCAGGCGTCTGAATTACAGCGCCATGTCACGTGCAGCGCTTTCTTTCGGAGCCTGTGGCTTTTCAGCCGAAGCAGGTGCCGCCGCAGGTGCAGCCTGGCCAATCACCGGTGGAGTTGGCAGTTGCAGGATTTTGGCGGTGTAGGCCCACTCTTCGGCCACTTTGGCTGGATCGTTGTTCAGCTGGGTGCCGTAGCTTGGAACGATCTGGTGCAGCTTGGCTTGCCACTCAGGGGTAGCGACCTTGTCCTTGAAGACTTTCTGCAGCACGCTCAGCATGATCGGTGCAGCGGTCGATGCGCCTGGGGATGCGCCCAGCAGACCGGCGATGGAGCCGTCTTTCGAAGCAACGATTTCGGTGCCCAGTTTCAGCACGCCGCCAGCGGCTTCATCACGCTTGATGATCTGCACGCGCTGGCCGGCTTGCCACAGGCGCCAGTCTTCGGCTTTCGCGTTCGGGAAGTATTCCTTCAGCGCGTTCAGGCGGTCTTCATCCGACAGCATCAGTTGACCGGCCAGGTACTCGACCAGCGGGTATTCCTTGATGCCGACCTTGGTCATGGGCCAGATGTTGTGGGTGGTGGTGCTGGTCAGCAGGTCCAGGTACGAACCTTCCTTCAGGAACTTGGTGCTGAAGGTCGCGAACGGGCCAAACAGGATGACGCGCTTGCCGTCCAGAACACGGGTGTCCAGGTGCGGAACGGACATCGGCGGTGCGCCGACCGATGCTTTACCGTAGGCCTTGGCCAGGTGCTGCTCGGCGATGGCCGGGTTATCGGTCACCAGGAACGAGCCGCCTACCGGGAAGCCGGCGTATTCCCTGGCTTCTTCGATACCGGACTTCTGCAGCAGGTGCAGGGCACCGCCGCCGGCGCCGATGAACACGAACTTGGCGTCGGTTTCGGTCTTGGTGCCGTCTTTCAGGTTCTTGTAGCTGACACGCCAGGTGCCGTCGGCGTTCTTGGTGATGTCCTGTACTTCGCTCGACAGTTTCAGGTCGAAGTTAGGCTTGGTCTGCAGGTAACCGGCGAACTGGCGGGTGATTTCGCCGAAGTTCATGTCGGTGCCCAGCGGGCTCCAGGTGGCCGCAATCTTCTGGTTCGGGTCACGCCCTTCCATCATCAGCGGGACCCACTTCTTGATCACTTCCGGGTCTTCGGAGTACTGCATGCCGGCGAACAGCGGGCTCGCCTGCAGGGCTTCGTAGCGCTTTTTCAGGAACTTGATGTTGTCATCGCCCCACACGAAGCTCATGTGCGGCGTGGTGTTGATGAACGAGCGAGGGTTCTTCAGAACGCCTTGCTGAACCTGCCAGGCCCAGAACTGACGGGAGACCTGGAACGCTTCGTTGATCTCGACGGCTTTCGGGATCGTGACGTTGCCTTTATCGTCTTCCGGGGTGTAGTTCAGCTCGGCCAGGGCGGAGTGACCGGTACCGGCGTTGTTCCAGCCGTTGGAGCTTTCCAGGGCGACGCCGTCGAGGCGCTCGACCATTTCCATCGACCAGCTCGGCTCCAGCTCATTGATCCACACACCCAGGGTGGTGCTCATGATGCCGCCGCCGATCAGCAGGACGTCGACTTTCTTTGCTTCTTCGGCATTGGCGGACGACATCCCCATCGCCAAAGCCAGCCCCAGCAGGGCTGTGTTCACTTTTTTAAACATCTGTTGCACCTATGATAAAACGTCTTCCGCCCGCCGCTGTTGTGCGTATGCGTTCCCCTGTTCTCGCGACACTCAGGCCAGCATCGCGGAGTCCGGCACACTTCAATTTTGACGGGTGGGCACACAAGGCCGACAGGCTGCGTCGACCTCAGTTATATGTCCCTTCTGAACTGACTTTTTATCATTATTGGCTTCAGCTACTTGAGCGACAGGGGTTCGGTCGGCCCGCCGAAAAGCGCGCCAGACTGAATGGGGTCAAACCAAGTGGCGCGAAGAATATCACGTCAGGGCAAACCCGCGCGTCTGTTCGCGACCGGATAGTTTTCGATGGGCTCCAGAGGCACTTTCAACCGCGGCAACAATCCCGCCAGGTTGTACGACGACTGATAAATCATTCAGCCACTTCGATGATCTACAACAAAAAGGAAAAACCATGAACAAAACCAAAATGCTGCTCGGTCTGTTCTGCCTCTTCAGTGGTTATGTCGCCGCTGCGCCGGCGGAGCAAGAGGTCGCCCAGGCAGTTGACCACCTTACCCAGGCGATGCTGCACAAGGATATTGCCGCACTGAACGCCCTGACTGCTGACAACCTCACCTACGGCCATTCCAGCGGCAAGATTCAGGACAAAAAGGATTTCATTGCCGATATCGAAAGCGGCAAGAGCGCATTCAATACACTGGAAATGCAGAAACAGACCATCACCCTTGCCGGTGACACCGCGCTGGTTCGCCACCATTTTTCGGGCAGGCCATCAAAGGGATCGAGATCGTAACAACCGAAATCGAGAACTTCCAGATCTGGCAGAAGCAGGATGGCAAGTGGCTGCTGGTTGGGCGACAGGCTTACAAGTTCTGATGAAAACATAAAGGCTCTGGCCATTGCTTCGCCAGAGCCTTTATGTTTTCAAAAAAACCTGTCCGTATCTGTACTTTTCGTTCCGATTTGACACTCCCGTTTATTCCCCGCCCTGATATGCTGCACAGCTATACCGCAAAAGCTCGTCCTTATGGAGTGATCAATGACCCGACTACGCGTCAAGCATTTTGGCCCTATCCGCGATGGTGTGAAGAACGACGACTGGATAGAGTTCAAACGCGTGACCGTATTCGTGGGCAACCAGGGCTCCGGCAAAAGTACACTGGCCAAGCTCTACTCGACCTTTTCTTGGATCGAAAAGGCGTTGGTTCGGGGTGATTACGAAAAAAAATGGTTCGAGAGAAAGAACAAGTTCATCAAGCCTTTTTTGACTTATCACAGGCTGGAGCACTACCTCACTGATGCAACAGAGATCGAATACGAGGGCGAGGCCTACTCGATCCATTTTCTGCGGGGACAGTTGCATATCTCTGAATCAAAAGGTGGTAGCTACCATCTGCCTCAGATCATGTACGTACCTGCCGAGCGCAATTTCATTTCCTATGTCAGGCACCCTCGCGAGCTGAAACTGTCCTCGGATTCCCTCAAGGAATTCCTGACCGAATTCGATGCAGCCAAAGCCAATATGAAAGGCGCTCTGCTGCTGCCTATCAATCAGGCAGAACTCGAATATGACAAACTGAACGATATCCTCAATATTCGTGAATCAAACTACAAACTCAGGCTGGCAGACGCTTCCAGTGGTTTTCAGTCTGCCGTGCCATTGCATCTGGTGAGCCACTACCTGTCCAACGCGGTTCAAGAACGCAGCGAAGAGCGACAAGAGACCATGAGTGCTGATGAACTGGATCGGTTCAGAAAAGAGGTTAAACAGATCTTTTCCATTGATTCGCTGACTGAAGAGCAAAGACGTATCGCGCTCTCCACATTGTCTTCCAGATTCAACAAATCAGCGTTTATCAATATCGTCGAAGAGCCCGAGCAGAATCTGTACCCACAGTCGCAATGGAGTGTTTTGCAGAGCCTCTTGCAATTTAATCACGGACAGAACAACCGCCTGGTGATGACAACTCATAGCCCGTATGTGGTGAATTACCTGACGATTGCCGTACAAGGCAAACACCTGCAGGACAACATTCTCAAGGAAAAACGCGGTAAGGAGCTGCTCCCTAAACTCGCAGCGGTTATCCCCTTGCATGCGCTAGTGGACATCAATGAGTTGGCGATTTACCAAGCCGACGAAAAAACCGGATCTATCAAGAAGCTGCCAATGGTTGATGGCATTCCTTCCGATGACAATTTTCTGAACAGATCCTTGCAAGAAGGCAATGATTTATTTGATGCGCTCCTTGATATCGAGGATGAGCTGAAAGGATGAATTTTCTTGATATCCGCTGTCAGACAGGTCCGTTTACTGATGCCGAATTTTGGCTACGTGACGATCAAGAGTTTCCAGTGGCTTATATCGACACAGGAAACCGGAAAGAATGGATAGCCTCGGTATTGAATCCCCTTCAAAAGTCGATTGTATTTACCGCGATTGACAAATGCGTGATCAAAGACGGTGAAGAAAAAGGTCGGGATCGATGTGACTGCATGCTGAGGACTGATGACGCGCTGTACCTCGTTGAGTTGAAAGACCGAGATGGAGGGGGCTGGCAAGGACAAGGGATCAAACAGTTGGAGTCGACAATTCAATTTTTGATTGATGCACACGGCGAGCAATTCCTGGCTAACTACCACCCAAAAATCGCCTACGTCTGCAACAAAAAGTCCCCCTTCGTTAAACCAGAACTCAACGCCAAGAATCGTTTCAACTCAAGGTACAATTTCAGACTAAAGGTTGAGGCTACTATCAACGTGCGGCGAAAAGCGGATCAGTGATCCGCTTACTGAGCCCACCTTGAACAAAAAACTGTATTCCCCTCACAACCGAAACCGATCCACCGACTGCGCCAGCCGCCCCGCCAGACTGGACAGTTCATCCGTCGTATTCGCCGTTTCGCCGATCACCTTGCTGTTGCCTTCCGACATGCCGGCGATCATTTCCACCTGATGGGCGATTTCGTTGCTGGCCTGACTTTGCTCACCGATGGTGCGGGTGATGTCGTTGACCAGTTGTGTGGTGTTGAGGGTGGCATCGAGGATTTCACGGATGGCGCGCTCGACATCGGCGGTGACGGCCATGCCTTTGTCGACCTGGGCCACGCCCGCCTCCATGCTGCTGACCGCTTCGCGGGTGCTGTTCTGGATGCGGGCGACCATCGCGGCGATTTCCTGAGTGGAGGCGCTGGTACGGGCAGCCAGGCTGCGCACCTCGTCGGCGACCACCGCAAACCCTCTGCCCTGCTCCCCCGCCCGTGCGGCTTCGATGGCCGCGTTGAGCGCCAGCAGGTTGGTCTGGTCGGCGATGCTCTTGATCACCTGGATGATGTTGAAAATGCCCTCGGACTCATGATCCAGGGTGCGAATCACCTGCGCCGACTGCTGGGCGGAACGGGCGATGTCATCCATGTCGCTGACCACCTGATGAATGACCTGCCCGCCATTCTTGGCCAGCGCCTCGGCCTGACTGGCCATGCTCAGGGCCCGCTCGGCATGCCGGGTGATTTCTTCGATGCTGGCGGTCATCTGGCTCGCGGCGGCGGCCATGGTGCCTGCCGCGGCGCTTTGCTGCTGGCTGCTGTCGGCCACCCGATGGCAACCGTGGCTCAGTTGCTCGCTCATGCCACTGACGCCGTGGGCATTGCGCCGTACCACGTCGATCATCTCGCGCAGATCCCGCTGCATGGTTGCCAGCGTACGGATCAGCGCGCTGGCCTCGTCCTTGCCCGATGGCTCGGCGATGGGCTCGCCGAGGTTGCCATGGGCGATGCTTTCGGCAATGCGGCTGGCGGTTTTCAACGGACCGGTGATGCTCAGGATCACCCAGCGCCCCTGAACCGCCAGCAGCAACAGGCTGGCGATCAGCACAATGCCAAGGGCCATGTTGGCATTGCGGATCGCGGCTTCGGTGCCCTGGCTGGTCTGCCGGGTATTGCTTTCGATCAGTTCGCTCAAGGAGGCCATCTGTTCTTCGAGCTGGCTGAACGCGGCACTGAACGTACCGAGTTCCTGCTGCGCCGTGTCCGGGTTGTCCAGCGCCAGCCCGACAATCCGCTCGCCGGCGTTGATGTAAGTATCGAGACTCGGCCGGATATGTTCCAGCGCCGTACGGATCGAGGCGTCCAGAGGCAGTTTGAGGTTTTCGCCGAGGACTTCGCGAAAATGCGCGGCATGCTCTTCGACGGAGCGGCGCACCTCGTCCGCCGTGCCGGCGCCTTTGCCCAGCCCCACCAGCATGGCCGAATAGACGTCGGCACGCAGGGCGTCATGCATCATGTCGGCTTCCATGTGATTGCGCAGTGCGCTCATGCTGACCGCGTTGTCACTGACCGCCGACGCCATCCGCTGATTACCGACATAACTGACCAGACTCACGATCAGCGCCGTCAGCAGACTGGTCGCAATCAGCAACACCAAACGCAGTTTGATCGACACGGTGATTTCCTCCCTGGTCGCGCCGCACAGCGCTTTCAAAGCTTCAGTTAAGCCTATTTCCGCGAACCCGCCGGGTTAGAGCGTCGCAACGTGTGTCGTCACATCCGGTAAAAAAGAATACTGTGCGGCAGTTATCGGTTTACAGCCCCGAGAACTTGTTCCAGCGCATGGAACTCCCGAGCCATGAGGCACCTCTCACATTATGTGGTAATTCCTTTTCGCTTTACGCTGCTGGAGGAACACCGTCATGCGTCGTTTATTACTTGTTTCGTCTCTTGTGCTCTGCCTGCCATTCGGCTCGGCCTTCGCCCGCGTGGATGCGGGAGATGTCGCTACTTCGGCAGGTGTTTCCGCATCGCTGTATTCCACCTTCAAGGATCACAAAATGGTGATTCCGGCCCGTGACGACCTGTCCGCGTTTGTCGCCAGCGGCGGAGCGATCCGTGGCGCGTACCTGGAGTCGGCGCTGCAACAGGTTCGTCAGGCCAACCCGGGACTGAACGCCAGTGACGAAGAGCTGGCCAATGCGATCCTGGCCCATTACGAAGGCCTGTCGCAGTAACAGCCCCATGCTCGACGACGGTGGCGGACGGATTTGCCACCTCCGCGCTCTGCCGATGGACGGCAGCCGGGCGACCATGGGCAAAATCGTCGAACGGCCTCTATGATGGAGGCCATGACGATTTCCGCCCCGATCCGCTCCCCCTGCCCGCCCGGCGCCTGCATCTGCGGGCGTGATCCGTTGCTGGAAATGCCCGGCGCGGATCTGCGCATCCTGTTGCTGACGCGCCAGGAGGAAAAGCGTCTGCTCGAGCGTCTGGAAAACCTGCAAAGCCTGGCCGATCTCGAACGCCTGCAACAACGGATGTTCGAGCAGTTGGGAATTCGCCTGGACATCGCTCCAGGCTTCAATGAAGTACGAACCATGCGCGGCATCGCCATCGAAATCGACGAACTGCCGGGCATGTGCCGCAAGACTCGCCAGGCGATCCCGGCCGCCATTCGCCGAGGCCTGGAAAAGCACCCGGAAATCGCCTTCGAACTGCTCAACGCCCACGACTTGTTGCGTGATGCCTGATCATTTTTTCATACCAACCCGTTTGCGCATCTCGACAGTGATGCTCTGACGGGTTTTCGTCATGTCGGCCCAGGGCTCGTCGCCGACATCCGCCAGCCGCTCATGAACATTGCGCACATTCCAGTGATCAGCGCCCTTGATTTCGCCGACTTCCTCCCGAAACAGCGGCACCGAGACCGGCAGCCCTTCCCGGGTACGGGCGGCGTAGGCGCAAATGGTCGTGGCGCCCAGACCGTTGCGCAGGTAATCGATGAAAATCCGTCCCACGCGATTTTTCGGCCCCGACACCGCCGAGAATCGCTCGGGCAGCAAGCGGGCCATATGGCTGACGATGGCATGGCTGAAATCCTTCACTTCGTCCCAGCCATGCTTGCGGGTCAACGGCACCACCAAGTGAATGCCCTTGCCGCCGCTGGTCTTGAGAAAAGCCTTGAGACCCAGTTCGTCCAGCACGCTCAAGGTCAGCGCTGTGGCTTCCACCATGCTCTTCCACGGCAGCGCCGGATCCGGGTCGAGGTCGAGAACGAAGCGGTCGGGTTTCTCCAGGTCTACCGTGGTGGCATTCCAGGTGTGCAGTTCGACGGTGCTCATCTGCACCGCGCCGATCAGCGCTTCGGCGTTGTTGATCAACATCACCGGTTGCCCGGTGACATGCTTGTCCAGGGTGCGGATACCGGGGATCGCCAGGTGTTCGGCGTTTTTCTGGAAGAACAGTTCGCCGGCGATGCCATCCGGCGCCCGCACCAGCGCCACGGGCCGATCCTTGAGCTGCGGCAGAATCCAGTCGGCGACGCTGGCGTAATACTCGGCCAGTTGCAGCTTGGTGGTGCCGCTGGTGGCGTCGATCACCCGGTCCGGGTGGGTGATTCTGACCTTGCCGCTGACCAGTCCGGTTTGCGACGCTGCCCTGGCGGTGGTCGCAGGTTTTTTCGCGGAGGTCCTGGTGGCTGAAGTTGTCATTGGCTTTGCTCGCTCCTCGGTAATTTGCGCCGCCGGTTTGTCGTCGCGCAGACCATGGAACACGGCATGGCGAACCGAACCTTCCCGGGTCATTTCGGCAAACGCCACCTCCGCCAGCAGCTGCGGCTTGAGCCAGTGCACTCCCTTGGCCTCGAAACCAGTGGGCGGGTTGGCCAGTGCAGTCTTTTTTGCCCGCAACGGCTTGAGCCGGGCCAGCAGTGTTTTCAGGGTGACCTCATTGAAGCCGGTGCCGACCTTGCCGGCATAACGCAGCTCGCCGCTGTCGCGGTCATGCAGGCCGAGCAGCAGCGCACCAAAGGCACTGCGCGCCCCTCTCGGATCGGTGTAGCCAACGATCACGAACTCCTGGCGATGCTTGCACTTGAGCTTGATCCAGTCACTGCTGCGCCGGGACACATAGGGTGAGCCGAGACGTTTGCCGATCAGGCCTTCCATCTGCATCTGGCAGGCGCTGTTGAGCAACGCCTGCGGGGTTTCGTCGAAGGCTTCGGAGAAACGCAGCAACGGCTGCTCGTGCGCCTTCAATACCGTGGCCAGCGCAGCCCGGCGCTCTTGCACCGGAACTTCGCGCAGGTCGACGCCGTTGAGGTAAGGCAGGTCGAACAGGTAATAAAGGATGTCGGCACTGCGGTTGGCGTCGAAGGCGTTCTGCAGCGCCTGAAAATCCGGGACGCCGTTTTCGTTGGCGACCACCACTTCACCGTCAAGCCATGCCGACTCCAGTCCCAGGGCGGCGAGCGCCCGGGCATGTTCCGGCAGTTTATGCGTCCAGTCATGGCCGTTACGGGTGAACAACTGCACCTTCTCACGATCGATGCGCGCCATGATCCGGTAGCCATCGAACTTGATTTCGTAGCTCCATTCCCCTTGGGGCGCACTGTCTACCAGCGTGGCCAGTTGTGGCTTCAACAGTGCGGGGAGCCGTGCCTTGTGCGCGCCGACAAGCTTGCCCGACGCGGACTTGCGCGGTGCCGGCTTCAGCGGTTTGACTTGCCTAGCGTCGAGCTTCGGTTTGTCGACCAGCGTGCGCTCGCTGAGCACGCTGTCCGGTTCGGCGTCCAGTACGTCGTATTCGTCTTGCGACCGGGCGGCGCCGTCCTGATGTTTGATCAGGAACCACTGTTCCTTCTTGCCCGGCATATGGGTACGAACCAGATTCCACACGCCTGCGAGTTTTTCACCCTGCAACTCGAACTTGAGCTTGCCCCCGGCGTAGGCCTTTTGCGGATCCTCCAGCGGAATCCACACGCCGCGATCCCAGACGATCACATCCCCTGCGCCGTAGTGCCCTTCGGGAATGTTGCCTTCGAAAGTGGCGTAATCCAGCGGATGGTCTTCGACGTGGATCGCCAGACGCTTGACCTTGGGATCGAGCGACGGGCCTTTGGGCACCGCCCAGCTTTTGAGCGCACCGTCGAGCTCCAGGCGAAAGTCGTAATGCAGGTGCGAGGCATCGTGCTTCTGAATGCAGAACTGTAACGCGTGGTCGGTCCCGGCCTTCCGGCCCCGACGCTTGACCGCTGCCGGCTCCGAGGTTGCCGAGAAGTCGCGCATGCGGTTGTAGTCGTCGAGGTTCCTGTTCATGGCGGCTCCGGCTGCAATCGGCTGCTGTTATGCAGAAGAGCGACGCCGGCACGGAAAAATTCAATCGGTGTAAAAAAGCCCCGGACGGATGGAAACGTCCGGGGCCCGGGTGATGACCCATTTCACGCTGTACCTTTGGCCTGCTGCTCCAGATGCACCTGTAATTCGGGATCGATCTGCAGCGCCGCTGCCAGCTCATCCAGGTAATTGCGTTCGGCGTCCTGCTGATCGTCCACCAGCATCACACTGGCGATATACATTTCGGCAGCCACGGCCGGATCGCTGTTCGCCGCCTGCGCAACTTCGCGGGCATCGAGAGGTTTGGCGACTTCGGCGTCCAGCCATTGCTGAAGATTCGGGTCATCGGTGTGGCGGCCGATTTCACTGCCGATCAAGCGTTTTTCCGTCTCGTCGATTCGTCCATCGGCCTTGGCCGCCGCAATCAATGCGCGCAACACCGCATGGCTGTGTTCCTCGACTTGCGGACCGGCCAGCAGGTCCGCAGTCTGCGGTGTCTGTTGCGGGGTCGCTGACGCCTGATTGCGTTGCCAGGCCTGGTAAGCCTGGAACGCCATCATCCCCAGCGAAGCCAGTGCCGCGTAGTTGGTCCCCCCGGAACGACCTTGCGTACCACCGCCCAGTCCTGCGCCGCCGAGCAAGCCACCGAGCAAGCCACCCAGTCCGCCGGCAGGCGCACCACCACCGCTGCTGCCACCGCCACCGAGCAGCCCGCCCAGCAGACCGCCGAGCCCGCCCGGACCGTCGCCGGCCGAGGCGCCACTTTGTTGTCCCGCCGAGGCCCGGCCTCGCAGCAGTTGTTCGAGCAGATCACTGGTGTTCATGACGTCATCCTCAAGCAAAGGCATAACAGCGTCAGGCAACGATAGACCCGCCTGCGGCTTGTGCCAGCACCGTTTGGCCGACACCGGGGCGGGCAGGCGATTTGTGCGTCGAAAAAATCCCGTTGCCAGCTAACATTCATGAGTGGGTGAACCTTATCCCGGCCCGGCCGGTCGATAGCTGCAACCCGACCCGGTTGGCCGCATGCCTGTTGCTGGTTCCCGGCCTGCTTCACTTTCTGGAGACCGCCTCCGTGATATCGACCGTTCACATCGCCAGGCTCAAGGCCTGGGGCGCCCATGGTTTCACCGCGACCGGCGTGGTCACCGCCTTCCTCGCCACACTCGCCCTGCTGGAAAACCAGGCGACCCACTGCCTGATGTGGTTGGGCGTGGCGCTGATCGTCGACGGCCTCGACGGGGCGCTGGCGCGCAAGGTCAACGTGCAATCGGTGTTGCCAAGTTTCGACGGCTCGATCCTCGATCTGGTGATCGATTACCTGACCTACGTGTTCATTCCGGCGCTGTTCATCTATCGCTACATTCCCCTGCCCGACTACACCCTTTTGCTGACCGTGTCGCTGATTCTGGTGTCGTCGCTGTTCTGCTTCTGTAACGTCAACATGAAGAGCAAGGACAACTACTTCGTCGGTTTCCCTGCTGCGTGGAACGTGGTCGCGCTGTGTCTGTACATCATCGAACCCGGTCCGTGGATCACCTTCCTGACCGTGATCGGTCTGGCACTGCTGACCGTGACCCGGATGAAATTCCTGCACCCGTTTCGCGTGCGCCGCTTCATGCCGATCAATATTGCGGTGACGGCAATCTGGCTGTTATGCAGCCTGTCGCTGGTGCTCAATCACCCGGTGATCAACCCGCTGGTGATGGGCTTGTGGCTGCTGGCATCGGCTTATTTCCTCGGCATCTGCTTCTGGCGCACGGCGCTTGAATGGTTTGACGGTGCCCATCTGAAATAGAAAAACCTGTGGGAGCGAGCTTTCTCGCGAATGCTGTGTGTCAGTCAACAAACATGTTGAATGTCAGTCTGCATTCGCGAGCAAGCTCGCTCCCACAGGGGTTTGCGCTCAACGCTTGGTTATTACTACCTCCAGATACTCGCTCGGCACCACCATCGACTCCGGCCCAGCCCGGTTCAGCCCGTCGATCAGTTGCGTCAGATCCCTTTCCAGTGCCTGCCCGGTTTCCGGTGGCAACACGGCGAACGCCTTGTGCACCGGTCCGTACCAGTGGCGAAAAATGTCAATGAAGTGTGCCGCCGAGCGATAACGAAAATTGAAGTGGCGGCGAGTCACCTGTAACCGGAACTGGCGATCATCGAACTGCGAATGCAGCCACGCTTGCGCGCCCCAGTTCGACGGCGGCTGCGCACCGGGTGGCGGCGGCAGGTGGCGGCCAAGGGTCTTGAACATCTGGCCGACGAAACCTTCCGGTGTCCAGTTGGCCAGCCCGATCCGCCCGCCGGGGCGACAGACCCTGGCCAGTTCCTGCGCCGCCCTGGCCTGATCCGGGGCGAACATCACACCGAAGGTCGACAGCACCGCATCGAAACTGGCGTCGTCGAACGGCAGCGCTTCGGCGTCGGCCACCTGGAAGGTCACGTCCAGATGTTCGGCCCGCGCCCGGTCCTGACCGCGCTCCAGCAGCGCCGCGACATAATCGGTGGACAACACCCGACAACCCCGACGCGCCGCCGCCAGCGTGGCATTGCCATTGCCGGCCGCCACGTCCAGCACTTCTTCATCGCAGCGCAAATCGCAGGCTTCGGCGAGGTTCTCACCGACAATCTGCAAGGTGGTGCCGATCACCGCGTAGTCGCCGCTGGCCCAGGCGACCTTCTGGCGTTCCTTGAGGGCATTGAGATCGATGGGGGTGCTCATGGGCGTCACTCGGCGGTCGTCGGGTCGATGACGCTCATCACCCGGGATACGCTGTTGGCCGGAAACCCGCCCAGCCGCGCGTGCTCGCGCACCTGCTCCTCATCAGGGGCGATGTACACGCAGTAGATCTTGTCGGCGGTGACGTAACTCTGCAGCCACTGCACCTGTGGTCCGAGTTCGCGCAACACCTGACAGGACGTTTGCGATACCGCCTTGAGTTCTTGCTCCGAAAGGTTTCCGGCTCCTGGAATCTCGCGTTCAATCACGAATTTCGGCATGGCAACCTCGCTTTCTTTTTATCAGTGACAGGGCGGATACGGCCCTGCCCTTTCACTATCGTCCCGAGACTGTGCGCCGTCCCTGCCAATCGTCTGGAGAGCCCCGTAAACCGGGACTTCGCCGATGAGTGGCGGGATTTTGTAAAGCACTCGAAACAGATTCCCGGCAAACGAAAAAGGCCCGGGACATTCGTCGCCGGGCCGTCATCGATCAGGTTCACGCAGAAGGTGCCTTGGCCTCCTTCAGCAACTGCTGAATCATCTGCTCCTGAGCGTCGTAGCGCCCCTCGCCGAAGTGGGTGTAGCGCACTTGCCCCTTGGCATCGATCAGGTAATGCGCCGGCCAGTACTGGTTGTCGAAGTTACGCCAGATCGCGTAGTTGTTGTCGATGGCCACCGGATAGGTAATGCCGAGCTTCTTCACCTGATCCTTGACGTTGTCGATGATGCGCTCGTAGCCGTATTCCGGGGTGTGGACGCCAATCACCACGAAGCCGTCCTTGCCGTATTTCTTTTCCCACGCTTTCACATAGGGCAGCGTGTGCTGGCAGTTGATGCAGTCGTAGGTCCAGAAGTCCACCAGCACCACTTTGCCGCGCAGGGATTCGGCGTTCAGCTCCGGTGAGTTCAGCCATTGCACCGCGCCGGCCAGCGACGGCATCGCGCCTTTACCCTGCTCGTCCGAAGTCGAGTCCGCCCGCACTTTGCTGATGAAGTAGTCGATCACTTTCGGCGCGTTTTCCAGCACGTTTTTCTCGACACTGGCGACGCCTTCGGACGATGTGCCGGCCAGCAGGGTCCGATCGGCCCCGGTGGAAATCACCACTGCCGCCGCCAGCACGGCGACACCTGCGCCACGGCGGAACCAGCCGGTGAAAGGAATCGACGGTTTCAACCGGTTGACCAGGCCGCGACCGGCAAAAATGAGCGTCCCGAGCGACAGCGCACTGCCCGCGCCGTAAGCCAGCAACAGCAGACTGGTCTGGGCGCTGGCGCCCTGCAACATTGCACCGGTGAGGATCACCCCGAGAATCGGCCCGGCGCAGGGCGCCCACAACAGACCGGTGGCCACGCCGATCATGACCGGAGCCATGGGGCCGGCCTTCTTGCGGGTGTCCGGGCCCAGGCGATTGCCGAGCAACACGAACGGACGTGCCAGCCAGTCACCGATACGGGCGGAGATCAGCGACAGCGCAAACAGCACCATCACAATCAGCGCGACATGACGGCCAGTATTGTTGGCCTGAATCACCCACTCGCTGCTGACCACGGCGAGACTGGAGATCAGGGCGAAGGTCAGGGCCATGCCGCCGAGGGTCAGCAGGATCGAGGAACGCGAGCGGTCGGCGCCGGCAAACAGAAACGGCACCACCGGCAGGATGCAGGGACTGAGGACAGTCAACAGACCGCCCAGGAAAGCGATGAGGAACATGGGGTTCACCTTTTGAAATGTGGGCGGTCTGCCGATCAAAGAGGTGTCTGCCGTTCACCGGCAGACACCTTTGCGGTTCAAGCCGTCTGGCTGTCCAGCCATTGGCTCTGCGGGGTCCGGCTGGCGCCATTTTCGGCAACCATCTGGCCTTGCGGTGTATGGCTTGAGCCGTCTGCCGCGACCATCTGCCCTTGTGGCGTGTGGCTGGCACCATCGGCAGCCACCATTTGTCCTTGCGGCGTACGGCTGGAGCCGTCGGAGGCTATCAGGCCATCGTGGCCCGGCTTGGCCACCGGGGCCAGTTGAAAGCAAGTGCTGCTGCCACAGGTGTTCTGTTCGACGGCGGCGTTGGCATGGGCGGCGACGCCGGCGAAGGAGAAAGCAACAGCCGTCAGAAAGCGAGTTACGTTGATCATGGCGAGAGTCCTTTGATAGAAGTGGCAATCAGTTTTCGTTGTTGCAGCCGTCGGCGAATTTGCTGTAATCAAGCACGCGGGTCTGACCGGCCGAATCGAGATAGGTCATGCGGGCGTCGACGATGCCGCAGGTCATCGATTTGTCTTCTTTCATCGAGATCACTTTCTGGATATCCAGATGCGTGCCGTAGGTGTAGGTTTGCGGGGCAGCTGCTTCGGCGCGGGCCGACAGGGTGCAGATGTTCAGAGCGGCAAACAGGCAGGCGGCGATTGCGGATTTGTGAGTCATGGCGTTTTCCTCAAGGCTTCAATGTGTAGTCGGTTGTTTGAGCCGAGGCGCTGTGGTGTGCCTCGATGGAGCTCATTTAAAGCTCGCGAGGTATCCCGTCTGTGTCGGAAAACGGCCGGTATAAATCGCTACGTATCTCGCCCGCCGGGGGATACACAGCGATACAAAACCCGGAAAAAATCGTGATTTTGCGTCCACATGTATCAGCCATCGCGGCAGATACACTGCAATACAAAGGCAGGCAGGCGAGCCGGTACGGGCTCTATAGACTGCGAGACATTCCCCCACTTGATAGAGGTTTGGCTCCATGGATCATGTCGATCACATTCTCATCGTCGATGACGACCGCGAGATTCGCGAACTGGTTGGCAACTACCTGAAAAAGAATGGCCTGCGCACCACCGTGGTCGCCGATGGCCGGCAGATGCGCAGTTTTCTGGAAGCCAACACCGTCGACCTGATCGTGCTCGACATCATGATGCCCGGCGATGACGGCCTGCTGCTGTGCCGCGAATTGCGCGCCGGTAAACACAAGGCCACGCCGGTCTTGATGCTCACCGCACGCAACGATGAGACCGATCGCATCATCGGCCTGGAAATGGGCGCCGACGATTACCTGACCAAACCCTTCGCCGCCCGCGAACTGCTGGCACGGATCAATGCCGTGCTGCGCCGCACGCGAATGCTGCCGCCCAATCTGGTGGTCACCGAAAGCGGCCGCTTGCTGGCCTTCGGTCGCTGGCAGCTCGACACTTCGGCCCGGCACCTGCTGGACAGCGATGGCACCATGGTCGCCCTGAGCGGTGCGGAATACCGCCTGTTGCGGGTATTCCTCGATCATCCGCAGCGGGTGTTGAGCCGCGATCAGTTGCTCAACCTGACCCAGGGCCGCGACGCCGATCTGTTCGACCGCTCCATCGACCTGCTGGTCAGCCGGCTGCGCCAGCGACTGCTCGATGACGCCCGCGAACCGGCCTACATCAAGACCGTGCGCAGCGAGGGTTACGTGTTTTCGCTGCCGGTGGAAATCCTCGGAGCCCCGGCATGAAGATCGCGCTGCACTGGCCGCGCACCCTCGCCTCGCGGCTGTCGCTGATTTTCCTGATCGGCCTGATCCTCGCCCAGGCGCTTTCATTCGGTGCTCAGTATTACGAGCGCTATGAAAGCGCGAAGAACACCATGCTGGGCAACCTGGAAACCGACGTGTCGACCTCGATCGCGATCCTCGACCGCCTGCCCGCAGCCGAGCGCCCGCAATGGCTCGAACGCCTGGCCCGGCCCAACTACGGCTACCTGCTGGGCGAAGGCGAACCGGGTACGCCGATCAATGCGGGCGAAGTGCCGATTGCGGTCACCTCGATCACCGACGCCATCGGCGAAAACTATCCGCTGACCTTCACCGACATTCCCGGGCCGAAAAAGCACTTTCAGGGCCATCTGCGCCTGAGCGACGGCAGCCCGGTGACCATCGATGTACGACCGTCGATGGTGCCGCTGTCACCCTGGCTACCGGTGGTGCTGCTCGGGCAACTGGCGCTGATGATTGCCTGTACCTGGCTGGCGGTGCGTATCGCCATCCGCCCGCTGACCCGGCTGGCCAATGCGGTGGAAACCCTCGACCCCAACGCCCATCCGATCAATCTGGATGAACAGGGTCCGAACGAAGTGGTCTACGCCGCCCGTGCGTTCAACACCATGCAGGCGCGCATCGCCGCGTACCTGAAGGAGCGCATGCAGTTGCTGGCGGCCATCTCCCATGACCTGCAAACCCCGATCACCCGAATGAAGCTGCGCGCGGAGTTCATGGACGATTCGGCGGAAAAGGACAAACTGTGGAACGACCTCGGCGAGATGGAGCATCTGGTGCGAGAAGGCGTGGCCTACGCCCGCAGCATCCATGGCGCGACCGAAGAAAGCCGGCGCACCAACCTCGATTCGTTCCTCGACAGTCTGGTGTTCGACTATCAGGACATGGGCAAGCAAGTGCAGTTGAGCGGCAAGAGCGAAGCGGTCATCGACACCCGCCCCCACGCCCTGCGCCGGGTGCTTGTGAACCTGACCGACAATGCGCTGAAATTTGCCGGTGCCGCAGAGCTGCTGATCCAGCGAGAGAAGACCGGCCTTTCGATCAAGGTCATGGATCGCGGACCGGGCATCGCCGAAGAAGAACTGGCCCAGGTGATGGAGCCGTTCTACCGCGTGGAAAACTCGCGCAACCGCAGTACCGGCGGAACCGGGCTGGGGCTGGCGATTGCCCAGCAACTGGCGATGGCGCTGGGGGGGTCGCTGAATCTGAGCAACCGTGAAGGGGGCGGGTTGTGTGCTGAACTCAAGTTGCCTCTGCACACCTGAACCAAACACAAAAACTGTGGGAGCGGGCTTGCCCGCGAAGGCGTCCGTTCAGTCGATGAATCTATTGACTGTACCGGCCTCTTCGCGAGCAGGCTCGCTCCCACAGGACTTGCGGTGTTTGTGGGATCAGTTGATTCCGATCACACCGTCTGCATGCATCTGCTGCAACAACACCAGTCCGCTGTCCATGAACGACGCAGTTCCCGGCAAACCCGCCTCCATCGCCAAACCCTCCAGTTGCTCATGACCGCTCAGCAGCGGTAGCTCCCCAACCCGCTGCAGCAACCGCCACGCCAACGGGCTCAGCTCGGAAAACTTCACACTGAAATCCGCCGCACGCCGCACCAGCAACAAGGTTGGCTGGGCCGGTGGCGTAGGCGGCTGATATTCAGGGCTGAGAATTTGTACCGGCCACGTATACGCCAATGGCCAGGCCAGCGCCGAAACCTGCAATGGCCGCTCCAGCAACAACGCGGGATCACTTTGTGGCAGTGGTTCGGCGTCGGACTGCTGCAACACCATTTCCACCCATTCGTAATGCGCCAGTTCCACCAGAAACGCCGGCCACTCGCCGGCGCTCAACGCTGCGGGCTCCGAGGCGAGGTAACCGACAAACTCTTCGGCGATCTCACCGAATTTCGGCGTCTGCGCGCGGTAGTCCCGCAGAAAGCCGCGAATCAATGTGCACCAGCGCTCCTGACCGATGATCCGGATCAGCACCGGAAAGGTCCCGCCCAGAAGTTGCGAGACATTGTTGAACACCAGATCGCGATAGACATTGACCCGTGCCGCATTCATGTCGGCCGGGGGCGTCTGGTTTTCGGGGTCGCGCAGGTAGCGCGTCAGGGCCCGTTGTTGCTGCTCAAGGTTATCCACGCTGACCTCCCTGAATCTGCAAGCGGCGAATGGTCTGCAACTCCGCCACCAGCTCGGAGAAGGCCGGGAAGTTGAAATCGCGTTCAAGCAATGTCGGCTGGGCACCAAATCGCGAATAGGCATCTGCCAGCAACGACCAGACCACCGGTTTCACAGACGCGCCGTGGGTGTCGATTTTCAGTGTGTCGGACTCGTCGAAATGTCCCGCCACGTGCATCCCGACCACCCGGCCCGGTTCGATCCCGGCCAGAAACGTCTGCGGGTCGAACCCGTGGTTGATCGAGTTGACGTAGACGTTGTTGACATCCAGCAACAAGTCGCAATCAGCCTCGCGCAGCACGGCGTTGGTAAAGGCCACCTCGTCCATGTCCTGCCGGGGGGCGGCGTAATAGGAAACGTTTTCCACTGCCAGTCGCCGACCGAGGATGTCCTGGGCTTGCCGGATCCGCGCAGCCACGTGGTGCACCGCCTCTTCGGTGAACGGTAATGGCAGCAGATCGTATAGGTGACCGTCATCGCTGCAATAGCTCAAGTGTTCGCTGTACAGCGGCACGTTGTAATGATCGAGAAACACCCGGACTTCCCGAAGGAAATCGACGTCCAGCGGCGCCGATCCGCCAAGCGAAAGCGACAGGCCGTGACAGGACAGCGGGTAACGCTCGGCCAGTTCACGCAGCGCGGCACCGTGGGCACCGCCAACGCCGATCCAGTTTTCCGGTGCGACTTCGAGGAAGTCGAAATCGCCGGTGCGGGCGGCTTTTAGATCCTTCATCAGGCCGCGACGCAGGCCGAGCCCGACGCTGGCCTGCAAGGTGGGGTGGGGAATCTGCATGGGGCAAGACCTCTGTAAATGAGCCGCCGACAGTGGCGACCAGAGGACCAGTGAATGCGCACGCTGTATCACGGCTGTGTTCCCCCGCCCTGGCATTTGCAGGGCTGTGTATCCCCGGCCACTTTTGATACATGCAGATACAAAGAGCCGCCCAACACCGACTAGACTCAATCAGTACCCAGTCGAGGGGGCCGCAGACGCCATCGGCGCCCTGCCCGTTTCCACGACCACCGCCCGGTGGTGAATGCCTCGACCCTCATCATCACCGGACTGTGATCCCTGACAGGAGCACATGACATGGACGAGGCCAGACTCAACGAGTTCATGGGCAAACTGGTCAACGACATGGGCGGCGCAGCGATGCTGGCCAATGTCATCGTCGGTGAAGAACTTGGCTTGTATAAGGCCATGGCCGACAGCCAGCCGATCTCCCCGGAAACCCTCGCCGAAAAAACCGCCTGCAACACCCGCCTGGTGCGCGAATGGCTCAGCGCCCATGCGGCGTCCGGCTACATGGAACACCTGGACGGCAAATTCCGTTTGCCGGAAGAACAGGCCATGGCCCTGGCCAAGGACGAATCGCCGGTCTACGTGGCCGGCGGGCTCGGTGTGGTGGCGTCGTTTTTCCACGACAAGGACAAACTGGTCAAAGCCATGCGCGGCAATGGTGCCTTGCCCTGGGGCGATCACCATCCGTGCATGTTCACCGGCACCGAGCGGTTCTTCCGCCCCGGCTACAAAGGGCATTTGATTGCAGAATGGCTGCCGGCGCTGGACGGCGTGGTGGCCAAACTCGAAGACGGCGCCAAGGTCGCCGATGTCGGCTGCGGTCATGGCGCCTCCACGGTGATCATGGCCCAGGCCTATCCCAACTCGCGTTTCGTCGGTTTCGACTATCACGCGCCCTCGGTAAGTGTCGCCACCCAACGCGCCGAAGAAGGCGGCGTCAGCAGCCGGGCGAAGTTTTTTCAGGGCACGGCGAAAAGCTTTCCTGGCGATGACTATGACTTGATCTGCTACTTCGACTGCCTGCACGACATGGGCGACCCGGTCGGCGCAGCACGGCATGCCTACGATTGCCTGAAAGACGACGGCACCGTGCTGTTGGTGGAGCCGTTTGCCAACGACACCCTGGACGACAACATCAACCCGGTCGGGCGCCTGTTCTATGCGGCATCGACGTTCATCTGCACGCCGAACTCGCTGTCCCAGGAAGTGGGTCTGGGGCTCGGGGCACAGGCCGGTGAGCTGCGCTTGCGCAAGGTGTTCAATGAGGCCGGGTTCAAGCAGTTCCGGCGGGCGACACAGACGCCGTTCAACCTGATTCTGGAGGCACGCAAATAAATGTCGGCACCGGGCGCCCCGCAAGAGGCGCCCGGCGGTGCTAACCTGCAAGGCACTCGCAGCCTGCGGAACACCGAACATGCTCGACCACCCTTCTGACGAATATCTCGATTATCTGCAACGGATCATGGCCGACGGCGATTTCGTGGTGCTGACCGGCGCCGGCATCAGCACGGCGTCGGGCATCCCCGACTACCGCGACACCAACGGCGTGCGCCGGGGGCGTCAGCCGATGATGTATCAGGAGTTTCTGTCGGCGCCCGAGTCGCGCCGTCGCTACTGGGCCCGGGCCATGCTCGGCTGGCCACGTGTACGCCAGGCTCAACCGAATGCGGCCCACGAGGCACTGGCCAGCCTGCAAAGCCAGGGCCGTATCGGTGGATTGATCACCCAGAACGTGGATACCTTGCACGATCAGGCCGGCAGTCACGATGTCATCGAGCTGCACGGCAGCCTGCACCGGGTGCTGTGCCTGGATTGTGGCCGGCGCAGCGAGCGGGATTCGATCCAGCGCGTGATGGAAACGCAGAATCCGTATCTGGCGGGCGTCGATGCGGTGCAGGCGCCGGACGGCGACACCCTGCTCGATCGGGCTTTCGAGGCACGTTTCCAGGTGCCGCACTGTCCGTATTGTGAAAGCGAACGGATGAAGCCGGATGTGGTGTTTTTTGGCGAGAACGTGGCCCAACCAACAGCGGCACGTGCCATGGCGGCAGTGGAGAATGCGGGGGGAATGCTGGTGGTCGGCTCGTCGCTGATGGCGTATTCGGCGTTTCGCCTGTGCCGGGTGATTGCGGATCGGGGCAAGCCGTTGATCGCGATCAATCTGGGCAAGACCCGGGCGGATGATCTGCTGGATTTGAAGATCGAGGCGTCCTGCGAACACATTCTGCCGTCATTGGCTCAACGCCTCAGTGCCCAGCCTTGAGAATGTCAAAAAGCGCCTGCGCCGCCGTCGACAATTCATTCCCGGAATCAGTCAACACGCCAATCGCCCGCTCCACCACGGGCTCATGCAGGGTCAGGCAGTGCGCTCCCAGCTCGCGCATCTGCTCCGCGCACAGGGCCGGCACCGCGCTGACACCCAGTCCGCTGGCCACCATCCGCCCGACGGTCGCCAGTTGATGGCTTTCAAACTCCACCGGCAATTCCATCCCTCGGGCGTGCAAGTGTTCCTCAAGCATCACCCGCACTGTCGAAGGTCGCTGCAGAGTGATGAAGGGTTCTTCGAGCAAGGTCGGCCAGTCGACATCGGTACGCCGGGCCAACGGTGAATCCCGGGGCACCACGGCGACGAAGCGATCCCGGTAAAGCGGTGTGAAGGTCAACGAGGTGTTCTGCAACGGCTCGAACGCCACGCCGAGTTCGACCTGGCGATCACGGACCATTTCCAGTACCTGCTCGTTGATCACGTCGTTGACCGTGACGTTGACGTTCGGGTAGCGCGCACGGAAAGTCTTGAGGATCGGCGGCAGCAGGTTGCCGGCGAACGACGGCATTGCCGCCAGCGTGACTCGCCCGCGTTGCAGGCTGAAGCGCTGGCGCATTTCATCTTCGGCGTTGTCCCAATCGGCAATCAGGCGCCGGGCCAGGGGCAGCAGCGATTCGCCTTCCGGCGTCAGCGCCACGTTGCGCGTGTTGCGGCTGAACAGGCGCCCGCCCAGTCCCTCCTCCAGCGCCTTGATGGTCAGGCTCAGCGCCGATTGCGACAGGTGCAGGCGCTCGCAGGCCACGGCAAAACTCAGGCTCTGGGCCACGGCGAGAAAGGCGCGGATCTGCTTGATGGTCATGAACGCTATGCTTCCGTATCAGAGTTTTGATCGTTCCCAAGTCGAGGCGTCGAACCGTCTGCGGGGTAACGCAGCCCGTGACGCTCCGCGTCACTGGGACGCGGAGCGTCCCCGGAGGCATTCCCACGCGGAGCATGGGAACGATCAACGAGGCCGACTATTGAGATTTATCAATCAATCCACCTTAAAAATCAACTTAACAAATATATCCAGCAGCGAGACACTCCAGTCATTCGGCTAGCCAGCCGCCCGACAAACAATAAAAGAGGTGCATATGGCAGGTTTCGACAAACGCGTGTATTCCTACGAGGAAGCCATGGCGGGCCTTGAAGACGGCATGACCGTGATCGCCGGGGGCTTCGGCCTGTGCGGCATTCCGGAGAACCTGATCGCCGAGATCAAACGCAAGGGCACCCGCGACCTCACCGTCGTTTCCAACAACTGCGGCGTCGATGGCTTCGGTCTCGGCGTGCTGCTGACCGACCGCCAGATCCGCAAGGTGGTCGCTCCTACGTCGGCGAAAACAAGCTGTTCGAAGAGCAACTGCTCAAGGGCGACATCGAAGTCGTTCTGACCCCGCAAGGCACCCTCGCCGAAAAAATGCGCGCAGGCGGCGCCGGCATCCCGGCCTTCTTCACCGCCACCGGCGTCGGCACGCCGGTCGCCGAAGGCAAGGAAGTGCGTGAGTTCCACGGTCGCAAATACCTGATGGAAGAATCCATCACCGGCGACTTCGCCATCGTCAAAGGCTGGAAAGCCGACCACTTCGGCAACGTCATCTACCGCCACACCGCGCAGAACTTCAACCCGCTGGCCGCCACTGCCGGCAAGATCACCGTGGTCGAAGTCGAAGAAATCGTCGAACCCGGCGAACTGGATCCGTCGCAGATCCACACCCCCGGCATCTACGTCGACCGGGTCATTTGCGGCACGTTCGAAAAACGCATCGAACAACGCACCATCCGCAAATAATCCAGGCTGACGGAGAACAAGAACATGGCACTTACCCGCGAACAAATGGCTCAACGCGTCGCCCGCGAAATGCAGGACGGCTTCTACGTGAACCTGGGCATCGGCATTCCGACCCTGGTCGCCAACTACATCCCCGAAGGCATGGAAGTCATGCTGCAATCGGAAAACGGCCTGCTCGGCATGGGCCCGTTCCCGACCGAAGACACCATCGACGCCGACATGATCAACGCCGGCAAACAGACCGTGACCGCGCGCATCGGCGCATCGATCTTCAACTCTGCCGAATCCTTCGCGATGATCCGTGGCGGTCACGTCGATCTGACCGTGCTGGGCGCCTTCGAAGTGGACGTACAAGGCAACATCGCCTCGTGGATGATACCGGGCAAACTGGTCAAGGGCATGGGCGGCGCGATGGACCTGGTGGCCGGCGCCGACAACATCATCGTCATCATGACCCACGCGTCCAAGGACGGCGAGTCCAAGTTGCTGAGCCAGTGCAGCCTGCCGCTGACCGGCGCCGGTTGCATCAAGCGCGTCCTGACCGACCTTGCGTACCTGGAAATCGAAAATGGCGCTTTTGTCCTCAAGGAACGCGCACCTGGCGTCAGCGTCGAGGAAATCGTCGCCAAAACCGCTGGTAAACTTGTCGTCCCGGATCACGTACCGGAAATGCAGTTCGCTGCCGAGTGAGGAATTCGAAAATGCAAGACGTCGTCATTGTTGCCGCCACGCGCACCGCGATCGGCAGTTTCCAGGGATCGCTGGCCACCGTTTCCGCCGTGGATCTGGGCGCGGCGGTCATCCGTCAGTTGCTGGAGCAGACCGGTCTGGACGGTGCCCAGGTCGATGAAGTGATCATGGGCCAGGTTCTGACCGCCGGCGCCGGCCAGAACCCGGCGCGCCAGGCGGCGATCAAGGCCGGCCTGCCCCACGCCGTGCCGGCCATGACCCTGAACAAGGTCTGCGGCTCGGGCCTCAAGGCCCTGCACCTCGGCGCCCAGGCGATCCGTTGCGGCGACGCCGACGTGATCATCGCCGGCGGCCAGGAAAACATGAGCCTGGCCAACTATGTGATGCCGGGCGCGCGCACCGGTTTGCGTATGGGTCATGCGCAAATCGTCGACACCATGATCAGCGATGGTCTGTGGGATGCGTTCAACGATTACCACATGGGCATCACCGCCGAAAATCTGGTCGAGAAATACCAGATCAGCCGCGAGCAGCAGGACGCCTTCGCTGCCGCGTCGCAGCAGAAAGCCGCTGCCGCCATCGAGGCCGGGCGCTTTGTCGATGAAATCACCCCGATCCTGATTCCGCAGCGCAAAGGCGACCCGGTGGCGTTCAAGGTCGACGAGCAGCCACGGGGCGACACCACCGCCGAATCCTTGGCCAAACTGCGCCCGGCGTTCAAGAAGGACGGCAGCGTCACTGCCGGCAACGCTTCGTCGCTGAACGACGGCGCGGCGGCGGTCATTCTGATGAGCGCGGAAAAAGCCAAGGCCCTTGGCCTGCCGGTGCTGGCGAAAATCGCCGCCTATGCCAACGCGGGCGTGGACCCGGCGATCATGGGCATCGGCCCGGTGTCGGCCACTCGTCGCTGCCTGGACAAGGCCGGCTGGAACATCGGCCAGCTCGACCTGATCGAAGCCAACGAAGCCTTCGCCGCACAATCCCTGGCAGTAGCCAAAGACCTGCAATGGGATCTGGACAAGGTCAACGTCAACGGCGGCGCCATCGCCCTCGGTCACCCGATCGGTGCATCGGGCTGCCGGGTACTGGTGACCCTGCTGCACGAAATGATCAAGCGTGATGCGAAAAAGGGTCTGGCGACCCTGTGCATCGGCGGCGGTCAGGGCGTGGCTCTGGCGCTGGAACGCGCTTAAGCACAAAGGCGTTCAACAGCGGGCGGCGGATCCACGACATCCATTGCCCGTTGGCAACAAGCCCGGTACGACTCACGTCGCACCGGGTGTTTTTTTGCCCGTCGTGCGGAAAATCACGCCGCCAGTTGCAGAATCAGCCAGGCATTGGCACCGCTGATCACCCCAAACAGGCCCCACGCCAGAATCCTTGTCGGCAATCGATTCACAAACGGCCCCATCAGCTGTTTGTCGTTGGTCATGCGAATCAGCGGATACAGCGCAAACGGCAATTGCAGGCTCAACACCACCTGGCTCAGCACCAGCAATTTGCCCACCGCACCATCGCCCATCAGCCACACGCCGATGAACGCCGGGATCAGCGCCAGCCCCCGGGTGATCAGGCGTCGCTGCCAGCAGGGAATGCGCAGGTTCAGATAGCCTTCCATGATCACCTGGCCGGCGATGGTGCCGGTGAAGGTCGAACTCTGCCCCGACGCCAGCAGCGCCACGCCGAACAGCACACTGGCCAGCGCGCCGCCCACCAGCGGGTCGAGCAAGTGGTAGGCGTCCTGAATGTCCACCACATCGGAATGGCCGGTTTGATGGAAGGCTGCCGCCGCGAGAATCAGGATCGCCGCGTTGACCAGCAACGCCAGCGCCAACGAGCCGATGGTGTCAATGCGCGCCAGTTTTACTGCGTCCTGCTTGCTGGCCAGATCCTGGCCGATCAGCCGCGTCTGTACGATCGACGTGTGCAGGTACAAGTTGTGCGGCATGACGGTGGCGCCGAGGATGCCGATGGCCAGGTACAGCGGCGCCGCATCACTGATGGCCGACAGCGACGGTTTGAAGCCTTGGGCGACGTCCGGCCAGTACGGTTTGATCAGCAGCAGCTCAACGAAGAAGCACACGCCAATGGTCGCGACCAACACCAGCATGATTGCTTCCAGTCGCCGGAAACCGCGGTTTTGCAGGGCCAGCACCAGCAAGGTGTCGAATGCGGTCAGGGCAATGCCGAAGCTCAGAGAACAACCGAGCAACAAGTGAAATGCCAGCGCGCAGCCCAGCACTTCTGCAAGGTCGGTGGCAATGATCGAGATTTCCGCCAGCACCCATTGCAGCCGCGCCGTCGCGGTGCTGTAGCGTTCGCGGGACAGTTGCGCCAGATCGCGTCCGGTGGCGATGCCCAACCGCGAACACAGGCATTGCACAGCCATTCCCGCCAGGCTCGCGAGCAGCACCACGAACAACAGGCTGTAACCAAAGTGCGAACCAGCCTCGATGGCCGTCGCCCAGTTGCCCGGGTCCATGTAGCCGATGGACACCAACAGACCGGGGCCGGCAAAACGCAGAACGCGTTTGAAAAACGAGGCATTCGGATCAACCGAGACGCTGCCGGCCACTTCCGGCGGGCAGAACGGCGCAGTGGCGATTTTGGGCAGGCTGAATTTCACGCACACATCCAGAAACAAGTCGAAAGGCGCAGCTTAGACGTTTCAGTCGGCGCACCCAAGCGCCGATGTGCTGCGCTCAGGGTCTGGCAGTGCCGAGCAATTGCCGGCGCAATTCGGGACTGCGCGTGCGTGGGTCCAGCCAGATATTGAAAAACGCCTGGGCGAACAGAGGATCGTCGATCTCATGTTGCAATTGTTGGCCGACAAAGAAGCGTGCGCCCTGCCCCGGCAGATACACACCGGTAATCCGCGTGCCGGCCTGGACGTCGACGAACGATTGCTGCATCTGCGCTTGCCACACCGCCAATTGCGCAGGGCTGATGGACGAACCGGCCAGGCGTTTGATTTCGTCGACGCTGGCCTTGACCAGATCATCGCGGGACACGTTGCGCCGGTAGATCAATTCCAGGGCGAAAGGCTGACCATCGGCCAATGGTCGTGCGGCACTCCACAACCGGGCGTTATATATGTCGAAACCGAACACGCTGAAGTCACCGGTGCCGATGATCTGCGCGCCGGGCACAGCGTCCTGCCAACTGGCCCAGGTCGGTGTCAGCAACAATGCCCACAAGCCGACTCCGCAGCATCCACGCAACACCTTCGGTGTTCTGCTCATCGCGGCATCGACTCCGGTAAACCCTGATTACCAGAGCATAGTCGGCGATCCTTCCCGGCACTTTGTATACATTTATTGCATGCATTTACAGCAATCCATCACCGGCAATGCTACCGTGGCCGTCTCTCACCCACGGAGTCACCCGCGTGCTGATCCTCAAACTGCTGCTGATCCCCGGTTTTCTTTTGCTGATTTCCCTGGCGGGCAAACGTTGGGGTCCCAGTGTGGCCGGGTGGCTTTCGGGGTTGCCGGTGGTGGTCGGGCCGATCCTTTTTTTCCTCGCCATCGAACAAGGCCCGGCGTTTGCCGCGCAATCGGCGGTCGCGGCGCTGTCGGCCATGTTTGCGATGATCGCGTTTTGCGTCACTTATGCGCAGGTGGCGCAGCGGGCGAACTGGCCCTTGGCGCTGGTGGTTTCTCTTTCGGTCTGGGCCGTGTTGGCGCTGATCCTGTCGCTGATTCCGGCGTCGCTGCCCTTCTCCGTCGTCGCCGCTGCGACCGCCCTCCTTGCAGCGCCCAATCTGTTTCCCAAGGTACAACCGGTGACCAGCGGGCCGGCGCCGAAGTCGGACAAACTGGTCTGGCGGATGATTGCCGGCGCGGCGTTGACGCTGGTAGTGACGATGCTGGCCAGCACGGTCGGCGAGCGCTGGAGCGGATTGCTCGCGGTGTTCCCGGTGCTGGGCAGCGTGATGGCGGTGTTTTCCCAGCAGACGCGCGGGCCGGCATTCACCGCCGCGCTGTTGCGGGCGACGGCCACGGGGATGTATTCGTTTTCGGCGTTTTGCCTGGTGTTGGCCCTGACGGTGCCAAGTATGGGTTATGGCGGCTTCGTCGTGGCGGTGGCCGTTTCGGTGGCGATGCTCGGGGTCACCCGGCAGTTGCTGGCCAGACCGGCACCGACACCGTCGGCCCATTGAATCCGCCCGGACAAACCGCTCTGGAGTGCCGGGTGTGCTCCGTGGGATGATCGCCGCCCAAGCGCGACCATCCCTCGGAGATTCGAATGTCATTGCTTAGCAAGAAAGCCGTCGTCCTGCTGCTGGCGGCGGTGGCCGGTTTCGGCGCCGTCGGTGCCCAGGCGGCCAAGGCCAAAGAGAAGGCTGTCACCGAGAAAGTCTCGATGCTCGACGGCAAGTTCAGTTTTGTCCTGCCCAAGGGCTTCGTCGGTGACCCGCTGCCGGCTGGCCCGACCGGTGCCAAGGGCACGATGTACACCAACCAGACCAGCAAAACCGTGGTCATCACCGCCGAGAACCAGATTCCAGAAGGCAACAACGTCAAGGACAACGACAGTGCATTTCTCGACAGCACCGTCTCCGACTTCATCGAAGGCCAGCGCAAGGCACTGCCGGACTTCAACAAGCTCAGCGAGAAGAGCCTGACCCGCAAAAGCAATGGCCTGGGACTGCGTCAGGTGGACAGCACCGCAACCCAGGGCGGTGGCCAGACGCTCAACACCACGCTGATGGCCGGCTCCGGCACCCGCATGGCGCTGGTTCAGGTGATTTCCCGGGCCAGCGACAAGAGCGGTCACGACGCGCTGGTGAAAGCCATCCTCAGCGAAAAATGATCGTCACGGATTGAGTCGCTGCAACCAGCCGTTCAAATCCCGAAGCTCGGCCGCACTGATGCTGTGGCCGACGCCGGGATAGGCATGAAATTCCGGTGTGTAATCCAGCTTCTCCAGCAGCGTTTTGGCCGACGTGGCGCCACTGTAAGGCACCCGGTCATCCGCCGTGCCATGGCCGATGAAGATTGCCAGCGGCGGATGCTGCTGCGCTGACTCCAACTCATTCCTGAGCACCGGCAACACCCGCCCGCTCAACGCCGCAATGCCACCCACCGCTGCCGGCTGCCGCAACCCCACTTCGTAGGTCATCATGGCGCCCTGGCTGAAACCGATCAGGTACACCTTGTCCGGTCGGGCGTGATATTTCTGCGCGGCGGCGGTGACAAAGGCTCGCAGCTTCTGGCTGGCAGCCTTCAGATCATCGGTCTCGCCGTTGTAGGCTCCTTCGCCCTTCTTGCGAAACCACTGGAATCGTCCTTCGCCCAACGCCATCGGCGCCTGTACCGACAGGTAGTTGTATTGCGCGGGCAATTGAAATTTCATGCCGATCAGGTCGGCTTCGTTGCTGCCATAGCCATGCAGGAAAATCACCAGCGGACGCTGTTCGGCGTCCGGGTGAACCTGGGCCAGGTAGTTGAGCGGCAGATCGTTCTGCAGCGAGGTCTGAGCCTGAACGGCGGTGGACGCGAGCAGCGTCAGCAGCGCAAACACTTTCAACATAAGCCTTCCTTCACACAGTGCAGGGTTCGGGGCAGAGCCTAACACTGTGGTTCGGCCGAAGGGGTCAGTCGTTGATCAGCTTGCCCGCCCTGATCGGCTCGCGCCCCGCCACTTTCGCCTGCCAGATGCCCGGCTGGGTGTAACGCCCACGGTCGATGGCGAAGAGCACGCCGCTGGTGCCGGCGCACACGGTGGTGACGCGATCCTTCAACGGATCGACCACTTCAAACAGGGGATCACCGCGCTCGACCCATTCACCGGCGTCGCGCAGAAAGCTGACCACACCGTGGTGCGGGGCGAACAGGTATTCGGTGCCTTCGAACGGCATGCCCTCGCAGCACGCTTGCAGCGCTTGCGGCCATTCGCCGCTGATGAAGCCCTGCTCTGCCAGAAAGCCCAGGATCGCTTCGCAATTGGCCTGTGCCTGTTCGACCCGGGTATCGCCCATGCTACCCAGCTCCAGCGTGGTGGCGAGGTTGGCGGGGGGAATCGCCGCGCTCGGAAACAGCCGTGCCAGACGCAACCAGGGCGTGGAGCACGACTCGTCGAACGAACTGCCGCCAGAGTCTTCACACAACAGCGCCACGCCGGCTTTCAGGCGAGCGGCCAGGGATTGCCATTGCGGCCAGTGTTGCGGCAGCGCGTAAAGGTGAATCGCCGCCTCGAAATCGCAGTGCAGGTCCAGCGTGATGTCGGCGTCGCAGGCATGGCGCAGCAACAGACGATGCAGCGCTTCCAGTTGCGAGGTCGGGGCCGGCAGGTCGTCGAGCACCTGGCCCATGGTCTGGCGGATAAGGGCGATGTTGGCCTCGGCATCGCTGCCCAACTGATCGCCGACGCGCGCGGCCACCGGGGCGCTGAGTTCGACGAAGGAGCGGTTGAAGTTCTTGCCGCTCGCCAGTTCGAAACGGCCCATGTGACTGCCTTGCAGGTGCTGGTCGAGACCGATGGGATTGGCCACCGGCACCAGTTCGATCACACCTTGCAGCCGGCCTTGCTGTTCCAGTTCACTCAGGCGCTGTTTCAGTTCCCACGCGGTGCGCATGCCCGGCAACTCATCGGCGTGCAGGCTGGCCTGAATGTAGACCTTGCGCGGGCCGGTGCCATAACGAAAGACGCTGAGAGAGCGCTCGCTGCCCAAGTGGCTCCAGGGCAGAACATGATCGATGCGTTGCATGGGGAACTCCGGAAATTCTGCAGTCGCTGCTGCACAGTGACTGCATTGAAAATGTGCTGACAGGATAAATCACAGGCGAAAAAAAAGTGGCCACCGCATCAACGGGGCCACTTTTTCCAAGGCGTATTAATGGCCGTACACGTCAAAGTCGAAGTACTTGTCCTGCACTTGCTTGTACTTGCCGTTGGCGCGGATTTCATTGATGGCGGTGTTGAATTTCTCCGCCAGCTCGGTATCGCCTTTACGCACGGCAATACCGGCGCCGCCGCCGAAGTACTTGGCGTCTTCGTAGGTCGGGCCGACGAATTCGAAGCCTTTGCCGGCGTCGGTTTTCAGGAAGCCGTCGCTCAGGTTGACCGAGTCGGCCAGCATCGCGTCGATACGACCGGACACCATGTCCAGGTTGGCTTCCTGCTGCGAGCCGTAACGCACCAGTTCGATCCCGGCCGGTACCAGCACTTCGGTGGCGTAGCGGTCGTGGGTACTGGCGCGCAACACGCCGACTTTCTTGCCCTTGAGCTCGACCAGCGGGTCTTTCACGCCGGAGCCTTGCTTCATCACGAAGCGCGCCGGGGTGTGGTAGTACTTGATGGTGAAATCGACGTTTTTCTTGCGATCGTCAGTGATGGTCATCGAGGACAGGATCGCGTCGATCTTCTTCACTTTCAGCGCCGGGATCAGACCGTCGAATTCTTGCTCGACCCAGGTGCATTTGACTTTCATCTGCTCACACAGCGCGTCGCCGATGTCCACGTCGAAACCGGCCAGTTTGCCGTCAGGGGTTTTCATCGAGAATGGCGGGTAACCGGCTTCGATACCGATACGGATCGGTTTGGCGTCTTCGGCCACGGCGGTCAGGGACAACATCGACAGTGCCAGGGCACCGAACATAACCAGCTTTTTCATTTATTACTCCCGTGTGCGGAGGCTTTTATTGGCAGCTTTCGATTGTCAGGTCCGGTCTCGGGCTGGTGAGCGCAAAGAAACCGAAGTGGCCGGCAGTCTATGGCGCCGCGCACGGGGCAAATTGTGTTTAAGCGACAAATACTTACAGAAAATCGGCGATTGTCGTCGCGCAGGAAAAGTGTGCGCCAGAGCGGTGCAAGGGCTGTAGGACAAAGCCATTAAAAGTTGCCGCCGAGAGCGGCAACTCGACGGGTTATCAGCAATCGCAGGCAATCGCAGGCGTCACGCTGCGGGTTGCCGGGACACTCAATTCGAAACCCTCATCGAGCCAGCCGGTCACCCCGCCGATCATCTCCTTGACCGGGTAACCCAGCGCCGCCAGTTTCACCGCAGCCTTGTTCGCACCATTGCAGTGTGGCCCGGCGCAGTAGACCACGAACAGCGTGGAGCCCGGGTAGTCCGCCAGCGCTTCGGCCGTCATCAGGCGCCCCGGAATATTGATCGCACCCGGTACATGACCGCGCTCGAAGGCCAGCGGCCCGCGCACGTCCACCAGCACGAAGTCGACCTCGCCGGCCTCCTGGCTGCTGAAGACGTCGGAACAGTCGGTCTCGAAGGTCAGACGGTTGCTGAAGTGCATCAGGGCAATGGCCGACGGGGCTGCAGGAATTTGGCGAACCAGGCTGGGCATGTTGTGTTGCTCCTACGTCTGTGAAGGGATGAACAGACTTTATCGAGCCGTCGCTTGCCGCTAAAGTGGCGCACAAGACACTCACCGGGAACTTTCCGCCAAATGCCTGATTCACCTGGATTGGTCGCGATCCTGGCCTACGACGGCCTCTGTACGTTCGAGTTCGGCATCGCCGTGGAGATCTTCGGCCTGGCCCGACCGGAATTCGAATTCCCGTGGTACACGCACTGCATCGCCGCCGTCGATCAGGGCCCGATGCGCGCCATGGGCGGGATTCAGGTTTTGGCCGATGGCGGTCTGGAACTGTTGGCACAGGCGCGCACCATCATCATTCCCGGCTGGCGTGACCGCAACGCGCCGGTCCCGCAAGCATTGCTCGAAGCATTGCGTGATGCGCACTCGCGCGGTGCCCGGCTGCTGTCGATCTGTTCCGGCGTCTTTGTGCTGGCGGCCAGCGGACTTCTCGACGGACACGGCGCCACCACCCATTGGCGCTACACCGCGGAGCTGGCCGAGCGCTTCCCGGCCATCGATGTCGATCCGGATGTGCTTTATGTCGATTCAGGTCAGTTGATCACTTCGGCCGGCAGCGCGGCGGGGATCGACGCCTGCCTGCATCTGGTGGCGCGGGACTTCGGTACTCAGGTCGCCAATTCAGTGGCGCGTCGGCTGGTGATGTCGCCGCAACGCACCGGCGGTCAGGCGCAGTTCATTCCGACACCGGTCAGCCCGACGCCGCGCAGCGATCTGTCGCGTGTAATGCAGTGGGCCCGCGAGCGCCTGCATGAACCACTGGAAGTGCGCGATCTGGCCAGCGAGGCGGCGATGAGCGAACGCACCTTCCTGCGCAAGTTCACCCAGGCCAGCGGTCAGTCGCCCAAAGCCTGGCTGCAACACGAACGCCTGGCCCGGGCCCGGGAGTTGCTGGAAAGCACACCGCAGAACACCGAACAGATCGCCCAGCGCTGTGGCTATCGTTCGGTGGAGAGCTTTCGCGTGGCGTTTCGCAGCGTGGTCGGCGTGCCGCCCTCGGTGTATCGCGAACGCTTTGGGCGTGAGATCAGATCCACTTCATGAGTTGACCTCACAGCCCTCTTCGCGAGCAAGCTCGCTCCCACAGATAACCACCTACTTCTGTGGGAGCGAGCTTGCTCGCGAATGGGCCATTTCAGACAACATGTGACTCAAGGCTTGCGCAACAAATAGGTGTCCATGATCCAGCCGTGCCCGGCCCGTGCCGCCTTGCGCACCCGCTCGATGTCATCGGCGACATCCTTGAGCTTGCCGCTGATGAGGATTTCATCCGGCGTGCCGAGGTAGGCCCCCCAGTAGATCTCTGTCTCCTGATCAGCCACCCGATGGTAGGAATCTTCGGCGTCGAGCATCACCACCAGGCTGTCGGTATCGCTCACCTGCCCCGCCGCCAGACGTCGACCGGTGGTGATTTCAATCGAGCGACCGATGCTGTTCAACGGCACCTTGTGTTGCGCCGCCAGGGCCTGAACGCTGGTGATACCGGGGATCACGTCGAACTCGAACGCACATCGCCCCGAGGCCAGAATCGCCTGCAGGATACGAATAGTGCTGTCGTAAAGCGCCGGATCGCCCCACACCAGAAAACCACCGCACTGACCGTCAGACAATTCGTCATTGATCAGGTGTTCGAAGGTTTGCTGCCTGGCCCGGTTCAAATCATCAACGCTGACCCCGTAATCCACGTCCCCGCGCTCCCGCTCCGGACTGCGGGCTTCGGCGAAGCGGTAGGTACGATCGGTGATGTAGCGTTCGCAGATTTCGCGACGCAGGTCGATCAACTTTTCCTTGCTCCGGCCCTTGTCCATGAGGAAAAACACGTCCACCTGATTCAACGCGTTCACGGCCTGCATCGTGATGTAGTCGGGGTTGCCGGCGCCTATGCCGATCACCAGCAATCGCTTCATGAGCAGTCTCCTTCAAGGTCGATGCCGGGCAAGCGTAGTCGCCAGCGCCCGAAGAAACGCAACTCGACGGCCGCCATCGGCTCGACATCGATCCGGTTGAACGCCTCGCCCTGCAGGACCTGCATCAGCGCTGCCCGGATAACGAACGGATGGGTCACGGCCACCACATGACCGGGCGTGGTTTGCAGGGCCGCCAGCCACATGGCCACCCGCTCACAGAGCTGGACCACCGACTCACCGCCGGGTAGCGCCACGCCGGGGTCTTCGAGCCAGGCTTGCAAGGCTTGCGGTTCATCTCGCTGCAGGTCCTTGATCGCCTGCCCCTGCCAACGGCCCCAGTCGCAATCGCGCAAGGCTTCATCAACCTGCGCGTCTGCACCGAACCATGCGGCGGTCTGGCGCGTGCGCAGTTCCGGACCGCAGATCAAACGACGCGGTAACTCGAACCGGGTGGCCAGGGAGTCAGATGCAACGACCCTTTTTTCAACGGGCTCGTCCGTAGGAAAGCGCGCCAATTTTTGTGAGACGGTTCTGGCGTGGCAAATCAAGGTCAAACGGGTGGCTTGCACGCTGAGTCACTCGGTCAGAAAGTAAAAAACATCCGGCAAAGCGCCGACAGAGTCGTAATTGTGCCGTAAACCGGGCTCCTTGGTGACAGCCCCGAAATCGCTCCCTCATAACAAAGCGGTAATTTCTGACACAACAATGGGCAATGGACTACAAGACCCATGGATATCCATGTAGCCCTTGCTACACGGGCATTTCGCCCCATTTTGGGGCTTCACCGACGCCGCGGAAAATTCACTAGACATGTAACGTCAGTTACATAAATACTGTTTTAACGGATTGTGAAGCGAATTCAACACCCCCCATCCAGCAGGAGCCCGGATGCCCCCTCTCAGAGACCTGATTACCGATCCCGGCCTGGACCTTACGCCGTCAGAGCGCAAAGTCGTCCGGGCCTTGCTCGATCAGTACCCGCGCAACGGGCTTGGCCCGATGGCGCGTCTGGCAGAGCACGCCGGTGTCAGCGATCCGACCATCGTGCGTCTGGTCAAAAAACTCGGCTTTGGCGGTTATGCCGAGTTTCAGGACGCCCTGCTCAGCGACATGGACCATCGCCTGCGATCGCCACGCACGCTGCTGCAACCCCGTTCGAACCTGAACCGGGACGATGCCTGGAGCCACTATCTGGCCCACAGCCACAGCCTGCTGGCGGAAACCCAGGCTCTGACTCAACCCGAAGACGTGCGGATCCTGTCGCAATGGCTGCTGGACACCCGTCACCAGGTCTACTGCTTCGGCGGGCGCTTCAGCAGCCTGATGGCCACCTACCTGCTCAATCACTTGCGACTGCTGCGCCCCGGTTGTTTTGCCCTGGAAGACAACGCGCAACTGCCCGATCGCCTGTTCGACCTGCAACGTCAGGACGTGGTGCTGGTGTTCGACTATCGCCGCTACCAGACCCAGGCCCTGCGCGTGGCCACGGCGGCGAAGCACAACAATGCGCGGGTCGTGTTGTTCACCGACATCTACGCCTCGCCACTGCGGGAACTGGCCGACATGATCATCAGCGCCCCGGTGGAGTCGGCGTCGCCATTCGACACCATGGTCCCGGCGCTGGCCCAGGTCGAAGCGCTGATCGCCTGCCTGACCCTGCGCAGCCCGGACCTGGCGGACCGCCTGGAAGGCATCGATGCCTTGCGCAACGACTTCGACACCCATTTGCTGGAGGATAAATAAGGATGTTCAGCCTTCCCCATCGCTCGCCACGGGACCTGCCGTTTGTCACCGATCACACCGCGCTGTTGCTGGTGGACATGCAGCGTGCCTGGCTCGAGCCGCAGTTCGACCCGCACCTCGAAGGCCCGGACGCCGCTTACTTCCTCCATCGCACACGCTCGCGGGTGGTGCCCAATCAGGTGCGCCTGCTCAACGCCTTCCGCGATGCACGGCAGAACGTACTGCACACCCTGATCGAAAGCCTGACCGCCGATGGTCGTGACCGCTCGCTGGATCACAAACTGTCGGACATGCACCTGCCCAAGGGCAGCCCGCAGGCACAGGTCATCGCTGAACTGACTCCGACAGAAAATGAAATCGTGCTGCCCAAGACCTCTTCCGGGGTCTTCAACTCGACCAACATCGACTACGTGCTGCGCAATCTGCAAACCCGTCACCTGATCATCGCCGGCATCGTCACCGACCAGTGCGTGGACATGGCCGTGCGCGACGCCGCCGACCGGGGCTATCTGGTGACGCTGGTGGCGGACGCCTGCGCGACCTACACCGAAGCACGCCATGACGCCTGCCTGAACGCGATCAAGGGCTACTGCTGGATCACCGACACCGACACCGTGCTCGTTCGTCTGCGGGAGATGACGCCATGAGCGAGCGCCTGTCGCCACTGCCGATGACCACCATCGTCACCACCGATCTGATCGGCATCACCCGTGGCCGCTCGTTTCCCAGCGATGAACTGGAACACTATCAGGCGGCCGGTTGCGGCTGGGTGCCGGCCAACAGCGCACTGACCCCGCAGGACATCATTGCCTCGACCAACCCATGGGGCGCTTACGGCGATCTGCGGCTGATTCCCGACCTGGCCAGCCGCGTCACCGTCGGCAACGGCCCGGACGCCGCCGCCCCGGCGCTGGATTTCATCCACGGCGACATCCGCGAGACCGACGGACGCCCGTGGGGCGCCTGCCCGCGCACCCTGCTGAGCGATGAGGTCGAGCGTTATCGCGATCAGCTCGGCTTGCAGGTCAACGCCGCGTTCGAACACGAATTCAACCTGCACGCCGGCTTCGCCGAACACCTGGCCTTTTCGCTGGAGTCCCAGCGCCAGGGCGCGGAGTTCGGCGGCTGGCTGCTCAGCGCCCTGCGCGCCGGCGGTGTCGAGCCGGAAATGTTCCTGCCCGAATACGGCAAGCATCAATACGAAATCACCTGCCGCCCGACCCTCGGCGTGGCGGCGGCGGATCGTGCAGTGAACGTGCGCGAGATCACTCGCGAGATCGCCCGGCAAATGGGCCTTGACCTGAGCTTCGCGCCCAAGACCGCCGCCGATGCGGTGTGCAACGGTGTACACCTGCACGTCAGCCTGCTGGACCTCGCGGGCCAGCCGATGCTCTATGACGCCGGCACCAGCAACGGCCTGTCGACCCTCGGCCAGCACTGGGCGGCAGGCGTGCTGCATTATTTGCCGGCGCTGTGTGCGTTCACTGCGCCGACGCCGGTGTCCTACGAGCGCTTGCAGCCGCACCACTGGAGCGCGTCCTACGCCTGCCTGGGCCAGCAGAACCGCGAAGCGGCGCTGCGCATCTGCCCGACCGTGAGCCTGGGCAACAAACCCGTCGCCAGGCAATACAACCTGGAGTTCCGCGCCATGGACGCCACCGCCTCGCCGCACCTGGCGATGGCCGCGCTGCTGATCGCCGGGCGTCTGGGCATCGAACAGCGTCTGGCGCTGAACGCGATCACCGATGAAATCCCCGATTCACTCAACCAGGAACAACGGGCGGCCCGGGGCATCGTTGCCCTGCCCGCCTCACTGGCTCAGGCGCTGGATTGCCTGCGTCACAGCGAAGCGCTGACGGCAGCGCTGCCGGCACCGTTGCTCGACACCTATTTCGCCCTTAAAACCGAGGAACTGGCGCTGACGGAACAGCTCTCGCCCGCTGACCTGTGTGAGCACTATGCACGCCTGTACTGAATCCACCGAGCTTGGGTTGTACACCCGACCGGTCTACAACCTGATCCGCGAAGATTCGACGCACCCGCTGATTCTGGTGTGCGAGCACGCCAGCCGCTACATCCCCGACGCCCTGAACAACCTGGGTCTGGATGACGCGGCGGCGCGTGAACACATCGCCTGGGACATCGGTGCGCTGGAGCTGGCCGAGCGACTGTCGGAAGAGATCGGCGCCACGCTGCTGAGCGCCAACTATTCCCGGTTGCTGATCGATCTCAACCGGCCCCGCCATGCCCCGGACAGCATTCCGGCGCAGAGCGAGATCTATCAGGTGCCCGGCAATCGCGAGCTCGACGAAGCCACCCGCGAATACCGACGTCAGTGCCTGTTCAAGCCATTCCATACACGGCTGCAACAGTTGATCGACGAACGTCTGGCCCAGGGTCGGTCGGTGCGGGTGGTCGGAATTCACAGTTTCACCCCGGTTTACTACGGCCAGCCGCGTGAACTGGAAGCCGGTGTGCTGTTCGGCCAGGCAAAGGCCTATGCCCAGCGACTGCTCGACGGGCTCGGTCACCATCCGCTGAAAGTGGCCGGCAACCAGCCGTACAGGATCGACCCGCTGGGCGACATGACCGTGCCTGTGCACGGCGATGCCCGGGGCCTCGACTCGGTATTGATCGAAGTGCGCAACGACCTGCTGCGCAGCCCGGACGCGGTTTCCCGCTGGGCAAAATATCTGGCTCCACTGCTTTGAACATGGCTGTAAAAACTGCTGACGCTGTAAACGACGGACCGACATAACAACTAAAACGAACGATTGGCTGACAAGGAGTTGCGCTTCATGGAAATAGAAGAGTTCGGCTACAAACAGGAGTTGAAACGTAGCCTGACGCTGACCGACCTGGTGGTGTACGGGATGATCTTCATGATCCCCATCGCCCCGTTCGGCGTGTATGGCTACGTCAACGCCGAGGCACCGGGAATGGTGCCGCTGGCGTACATCATCGGCATGGTGGCGATGATCTTCACCGCGCTGAGCTACGGCAGCATGGCCCGGGCCTTTCCGATTGCCGGCTCGGTCTATTCCTACGCGCAACGCGGCCTGAACCAGCACGTCGGCTTCATCGCCGGCTGGCTGATGCTGCTCGACTACCTGTTGATTCCGCCGCTGCTTTACGTCTATGCGGCGATGGCGCTCAACCATTTGTACCCGGACATCCCGAAAGTCGGCTTCATTCTCGCGTTCCTGGTCAGCGCGACCTTCGTCAACCTGCGCGGCATCACCTTCACCGCGCGCATGAACATCCTGTTCCTGCTGGCGCAGCTGGTTGTTCTGGGGATCTTCCTGTTCTACGCCTGGAACGCTCTGCACAACGGTGGCGGCAACGGCCAGTTGACCCTGGCGCCGCTGTATCACCCGCAAACCTTCAACTTCGCCCTGCTGATGCAAGCAGTGTCGATTGCGGTGCTGTCGTTCCTCGGTTTCGATGCGATCTCCACACTGGCCGAAGAGATCAAGGGCGATCCGGGCCGCAGTGTCGGCAAAGCGGCGCTGATCACTCTGATGGTGATGGGCGCGATTTTCGTCGTGCAGACCTGGATCGCCACCGATCTGGCAGCGGGCATGGGCTTCAAGTCCGCCGACACCGCGTTCTATGAAATCGCCGAAATCGCCGCCGGCAGCTGGCTGGCGACCCTGACAGGCGTCGCCACGGCCCTGGCCTGGGGCGTCGCGGTGGCGATCACTTCGCAAGCCGCCGTCTCGCGCCTGCTGTTCGGCATGGCCCGTGACGGCAAGCTGCCGAAAGTGCTGGCCCGGGTGCATCCAAAACACAACACGCCGTACCTGAGCATCTATCTGGTGGCCGTGCTGTCGCTGGTGATCTGCTACCTGTTCATCAATTCGGTGGACACGCTGACTTCGCTGGTCAACTTCGGCGCCCTGAGCGGCTTCATGCTGCTGCACCTGACCGTGATCAATTACTACTGGCGCCGGCAGAAGTCCGGCCAGGTGATCCGTCACCTGATCTGCCCGGTGATCGGCTTCGGCATCGTCGCGGCCATCATGTACAACATGGGTGTCGATGCGCAGAAACTCGGCCTGATCTGGATCACCCTGGGTCTGGTGTACCTGTTCTTCCTGAACAGGCTCGGCGCCAGTACCGCGCTGCCCGACCCGAGCAATGGCTGACAAGAAAAAGGGCGGCGTCTGACAAGAATTCAGGCGACCGCCGCTTTAACGCGTGGAAACCGACAGTGATAGTCAGGTTCGGCGAATGTGCCGAACCTTTTGATACAGGAGTGCATCCATGCTGGTCTTACGCCCAGTCGAGCCTACCGACCTGCCTCAATTGCAACAACTGGCCCGGGACAGCCTGGTGGGTGTCACGTCCCTGCCGGACGACCGCGAACACCTGGGCGGGAAAATCGCCGCGTCCTGCGCGTCGTTCGAGAGCAACGCCTCGGCCCAGGGCCCGGAGAATTATTTTTTCGTACTGGAAGACCAGGACCACCAGCGTCTGGTGGGCTGCTCGGAGATCCTCGCCACGGCCGGCTTCAACGAACCGTTCTACAGCCTGCGCAATCGCCACTTCACCAGTGCTTCGCGGGAACTGCACATCGAACACGGCGTGCCGGCACTGTCGCTGTGCCACGACCTGAGCGGCCACACGCTGCTGCGCGGTTTTCACATCGACGCAGCGCTGGTACGCACGCCGTACTCGGAACTGCTGTCGCGGGCGCGCCTGATGTTCATCGCCGCCCATGCGCCACGTTTCGCCGAAGCGGTGATCACCGAGATCGTCGGTTACAGCGACGAACAGGGGCAGTCGCCGTTCTGGGATGCGCTGGGCAAACACTTCTTCGACCTGCCCTACGTCGAGGCCGAACGCCTGTGCGGCTTGCAGAGCCGTACATTTCTCGCCGAACTGATGCCGCAATACCCGATCTACGTGCCGATGCTGCCGCCAGCGGCGCAGGCGTGCATCGGCCGGGTGCATCCTGACGGCCAGGAAGCCTTCGATATCCTCGAACGGGAAGGTTTTGAAACCAACAGCTACATCGACCTGTTCGATGCCGGTCCGACCCTGTACGCACGCACCGGCAATATCCGTTCGATTGCCGACAGTCGGGTCGCCACGGTCCGGGAGGAACCCCGGATCGACGCACGTGGTCGCTATCTGGTGAGTAACGATGCGCTGCATGGATACAGAGCAACGGTCGCCGAGCTGGATTACCAGCCCGACCAGCCCCTGGCGCTGACGCCGGCGATGTGTGCCGCGCTGAAGGTCAGCCATGGCGGCAATGTTCGGGTGGTCGCCCTGTGAACCGCGCCGGTATTTCACGACAGTGCCCGAGCAGGCGCGCAAAAGGAGTTGCAGCATGATTGTCCGTCCGGTCCAAGTCAGCGACCTGCCCGCCCTGATGACGCTGGTGCAGCAGGCCGGGCCCGGGTTCACCACCCTGCCGGCCAATGAAGATCGCCTGTCGCATCGGGTACGCTGGGCCCAACGCGCCTTCGCCGAACAGGTCGAGCGCGCCGATGCCGATTACCTGTTCGTGCTTGAAGACGATGAGCACCGGGTGGTCGGGGTCAGTGCCCTGACCGGCGCCGTGGGCCTGCGCGAGCCCTGGTACAACTACCGGGTCGGACTGACTGTCAGCTCGGCACCGGACCTTGGCATTCAGCGACAGATTCCGACGCTGTTCCTCAACAATGAACTGACCGGCCAATCGGAACTGTGTTCGCTGTTTCTGCGCCACGACCAGCGCCACGGCAGCAACGGCCGTCTGCTGTCATTGGGGCGTTTGCTGTTCGTCGCCGAATTCCCGCATCTGTTCGGCGAGAAGATGATTGCCGAACTGCGCGGAAGTGCCGACGAGCAAGGCTGCTCGCCGTTCTGGGACAGCCTGGGCCGGCACTTCTTCCAGATGGACTTCAGCCACGCCGACCATTTGTCCGGATTGGGCAACAAGTCGTTCATCGCCGAACTGATGCCGCGCCAGCCGCTGTACACCTGCCTGCTCACCGAACAGGCCCAGGCGGTAATCGGTCAGGCTCACCCGAACACCGAACCGGCACTGAAGATCCTTCAGGCCGAAGGTTTTGCCCATAAGGGTTATATCGATATCTTCGACGGCGGCCCGGTCATCGAGGCGCCGATCCACAACATCCGCACCGTGCGCGACAGCCTGGAACTGAGCCTGAGCATCGGCACGCCGGACGACCAGGCGCCGCTGTGGCTGATCCACAACCGGCGTCTGGAAAACTGCCGCATCACCGTGGCGCCGGGGCGTCGGGTCGGCGGCAGTCTGGTGGTCGACCGCCTCACCGCCAAGCGCCTGCAATTGCAGCCGGGCAACTCGGTGCGGGCGGTGCCGTTGCCCAATCAACAACAGCAGGCGGTGGCGGCCTGAGCGCCCCAGCCTGCGGCAAGCAAGCCTGAACAGGTTTTTCCTGGTTAACGTCCTCGTTAATTCGTCATGATCCTTGACCCATTGGCGTGATAGCCTTTTCACCTTCGGCGTTGACACCTTTGCTCAAGCCTTTCCATTCCTTTGTATTGGTGGAACTCGTATGACCAGGCTTTCTCATCAAGATTTGCGCCGTAACTTCCGTCAGCTGCTGGCCTCCGACACCTGCTATCACACCGCCTCGGTGTTCGATCCGATGTCCGCCCGCATCGCCGCTGACCTGGGTTTTGAAGTCGGGATTCTCGGCGGCTCGGTCGCCTCGTTGCAGGTGCTGGGCGCTCCGGACTTTGCCCTGATCACCCTCAGCGAATTCGCCGAACAGGCCACCCGCATCGGCCGCGTCGCCCAATTGCCGGTAATCGCCGACGCCGACCATGGCTACGGCAACGCGCTGAACGTGATGCGCACCATCGTCGAACTGGAGCGCGCCGGCGTCGCCGCCCTGACCATCGAAGACACCTTGCTGCCGGCCCAGTTCGGCCGCAAATCCACCGACCTGATCACCGTCGCCGAAGGCGTCGGCAAGATCCGCGCCGCACTGGAAGCACGGGTCGATTCGGAAATGGCAATCATCGCCCGGACCAATGCCGGCATCCTGCCCAACCAGGAAATCATCAGCCGCACCAAGCATTACCAGGCCGCAGGCGCCGATGGCATCTGCATGGTCGGTATCCAGGACTTCGACCAGCTCGAGCAAATTGCCGAACACCTGACCGTCCCGCTGATGCTCGTCACTTACGGCAACCCGGCACTGCACGACGACAAACGTCTGGCCGAACTGGGTGTGCGTGTGACCATCGATGGCCACGGTGCTTACTTCGCGGCGATCAAGGCCACCTACGACAGCCTGCGCGAACAACGGCAGATCTTCACTCAGGCCTCGGACCTGAGCGCCACCGAACTGACCCACACCTACACCCAGCCTGAGGAATACATCCTCTGGGCCAAGGAATACATGAGCGTCAAAGAGTAACCCCGCACCACGCGACAAAGAGGCAGAGCGGCCCGACGCCATCACGAGTCCACTCGCATGGCGCCCGCCGCGAAACCGCTACACCGCTGCCTTGTAACCCGCCTCCCGCTGCAATGCCCGCGCCTGAATCACGTTCAGAATGGCGCAGCCCTCTCGCATCAGCAGATGCACTGCGCTGGTCATGCGCGTCAGATCACAATCGGAAATGCCCTTTAGGTCGAGACTGGAAAAGGTGTCTGCCAGATCGCGCACGACCACAAAACGGTGCATCGCACACGCGGCCATATCGCTGAGTTCTTTTTGGGTATTGATGAAGAGCACCGGGGATTCGGCGTCGTAGGTGTCGATGGGGAGATAGCGGGGGATTACTTGTTCTGACATTGGTGTGACTCCAGGTGAGACAACCACCGTTCGCGGCCAAGCGAATAAAGGTGGCAGCTGTGAGCGGGTTGGCCGACCAGATACCTGAAAGATCCGGCACACCCTAAGGTGTCCCGCGCACAGCCGCCATAAAACGTTGCCCAGAAACTGCTCTGAGAGATGGCGCTGTTACGTTTCAGGTTACCGACCGACCAAGATCGTTCGCGGAGTTTTCCGCGAGCCCAGACTATAGGGGTCGGCACCGAAACGCGACAACAGGGTACGTTGTAGGAAAGGTCTTGGAAAGTTGTGCGCCGCTCACGTCTTCTTCACTTCCTACAAATGCCCCCTCACCCTAGCCCTCTCCCAAAGGGAGAGGGAACCGATTGGGGGATATTGGTGAGATACACCGACGTGGAAGATTTGCGCTGAATCCGTAATCGACTGGGTGCTTCAGGTCGATGTATTGCGCAAGACACCTCGGTCGGCTCCCTCTCCCCCTGGGAGAGGGCTGGGGTGAGGGGAAAACCTGACACCCCGCCGAGTCCACTGCTCACCGCCCCTTCGCCAACTCCATCATCATCCGCGCCAACAGATATATCCGCGGCGCCACGCTTTCCACCTCGGCATATTCCTCCGGCGTGTGAATGTTGCCGCCAACAATCCCGAACCCGTCCAGCGTCGGCGTCCCCACCCCGGCCGACAGGCTCGCATCCGCCGCCCCACCGCTGCCTTCTTCAGTCAACTTGCGGCCGATCTCGCCGTAGATCCCTTGGGCCATCGCCATCAAACGATCCGACTCCGCCGTCTGCGGCATCGGCGGCAGGCCGCGTTGCAGTGTAGTCTTCACTTCAGTCTCGGGGATCAACTTGTCCTGCGACACCCGCGCCAGATCCTTCTCGATCCGGTCGAATTCTTCCGGCACCGCTGCCCGCACGTCAGCCTTGGCCGTGGCCTGATCCGGGATCACGTTGGTGCGGTCGCCCGCCTTGAGCACGGTGAAGTTGATGGTGGTTTTCTTCGCTTCGTCGCCGAGCTTGCCCAGTTGCAGGATCTGGTGCGCCGCCTCCATCGCAGCATTGCGCCCCAGTTCCGGTGCGACGCCGGCGTGAGCAGCCTTGCCCTTCACTTCGACCAGCGCGGTGGCGCTGCCCTTGCGCCACACCACCAGGCCATCCGCCGGGCGACCCGGTTCGAGGTTGAGCGTCACGTCGTGCAGTCTGGCGGTTTTCTTGATCAGGTCGGTGGCGACGTCCGAACCGGTTTCCTCGCTGGCGTCGAGCAGGAATGTGATTTGCGCGTAGTCCTTGAAGTCGAGGTTCTTGAGGATTTTCAGCGCATAGATGCCGGCGACGATGCCGCCCTTGTCGTCCATCACCCCTGGCCCGTAGGCGCGGCCGTCCTTGATGTGAAACGGTCGCTCGGCGGCGGAGCCTTCCTTGAACACGGTGTCCATGTGCGCGATCAGCAGGATCTTTGCCTTGCCGGTGCCTTTGAACGTGGCGAGTACGTGGTGGGTCTTTTCCGGCGTGTTGGGTACGAGCTCGATGGTGGCTCCAAGCTTTTTCAGCTCGTCGATGGCGATTTCGCTGACGTGCCTGAGGCCGTTTTCATCGCCGGAACCGGAATCGATGTTGACCAGCCGCTCCAGCAGCTTCAGGGCTTGCGGCTTGTACTGTTCGGCGTCGGCGAGCATCTGCTTGTGCGGTTCGGCGAAAGCCCCGGCGGCTGCCAAAGAGAGAGTCAGGCCGAGGCCGGCGGCGAGCAGAGAACGAGGGAAATTGAACGTCATGAATCAATCCTTGTTTCGTGTCGGGTACTGAACCGTACCTGACATCGCCCCGGGGCTCCATACCGGATGCGACCCCCATCCTGTCCAGAGCGAAGCCGGATCCGCACCATTTCCAGCACACGTCAGGCAAATGGTTGGCTATACATGAAAGGAAGAAAACGGAAAAAAGACTCCAAGAAGGAACCCCATGCAGAGCTATCAAGTGTTGATCATCGGCAGCGGCTTTGGTGGCCAGTGTGCGGCGGTCAACCTGCTCAAGGCCGGCATCGACGATTTTCGCCTGCTGGAACGGCGGGACTTTTTCGGCGGCACCTGGTGCCAGAACACTTACCCCGGCGCGGCGGTGGACGTGCCGTCGCCCCTGTATTCGCTGTCGTTCGCGCCCTTCCCGTGGACACAGATGTTCGCCGGACAGGCCGAGCTGCATCGCTACACCGAACAGGTGATCGAGCGCTTCGGTCTGCGCGACCGGGTGGAACTGCAAGCCAATGTCGAACATATCGAATGGGACGACGGCGCAAAGCGCTGGGCCGTATACACCGGCACCAAAGGCACCTACTACGCGCAGTTCCTGATCAATGCCACCGGACCGTTGAGTCAGCCGGTCGTCCCGCACTTCCCCGGTCAGGATCGCTTTCAGGGCAAGACCTTTCATACAAACCATTGGGATCACAGCTACGACTATCGCGGTAAACGGGTGGCCATCGTCGGCAGCGGCGCCAGTGCGGTGCAAGTGATTCCGACGATTGCAGCGGATGTTGCGCATTTGCACGTTTTTCAGCGAACACCCCACTGGGTGCTGCCACGCCCCGACCGAAAGTTCGGACGTTTCCAGCGCTGGCTGCTGGGGCTGAAACCGGCCTGGAAGCTGTTGCGCTGGATGATCTACTGGCAGTTCGAAACCCGGATCATCGCCTTCAAGTATTCGAAGCCGGCGATTCACATGGTGCAGAACCAGGCGCTGAAATTTCTCAAACGCCAGGTTGCCGATCCCGAACTGCAGCGAAAACTCACACCGGACTTCACCATCGGCTGCAAAAGGGTGTTGCTCTCCAACACTTATTACCCGGCGCTGACCCGCGCCAATGTCACGCTGCACAGTCGCGACCAGGCCATCGTCGCCCTCGACGAAACCGGCATCACCACCACGGATGGCCAGCACATTGATGTCGACCTGATCATCTGGTCGACCGGTTATGACGCCACCGATGGCGTGATTTCCTACCCGGTCAGCGGAAAAAACGGCATTAAACTGCGCGACGTCTGGGCGCAGTATCCCCGCGCCTATCTCGGCACCAGCCTGCCGGACTTTCCCAACCTGTTCATCGTCACCGGGCCGAACACCGGCATCGGTCACACCTCGGCACTGTTCATCATCGAATCGCAGATGAACTACATCCTCGACTGCATCCGCACCGTTCAAGCCAAGGGACTGCGCAGCATCGAAGTTCGCCACGAAGCAGAACGTACCTACACTCAGATGATTCACCGGGAGATGGAGCGCACGGTCTGGAAAACCGGCGGCTGCCACAGTTGGTATCAAAGCAGGAGCGGTCATGTGATCGCGATGTTCCCCGGCTTCAGTTTCAGCTTTTACCGGTTGACCCGTGGGCTGAAACCGGCCGACCACATTCTGTCTTGAACAAGGAAGACCTCCGATGCTCTTGCTGTTTGTCGCCCTCGCGGTTTTCGTGGCCTGGAGCTGGTTGAGCTACCCGGCGGTCGGCCACTGGCTCTACGATCTGAGCACGGCCCTGGAGGCCAGACTCTATCGCTTGCACAAGATCGAAGTGCCGATCACCGAAATGACCGTCTCGACCTGGCAAGGCGGCCCCTATGAAGCGTCCAGCAGCATTCTGATGCTGCACGGCTTCAGCGCCGAAAAGAACCTGTGGCTGCGCTTCGCCCGGCATTTTGTCGGGCAGTACCGAGTGATCATCCCGGACATCGCCGGCCACGGCGAAACCGGCTTCAAGGCCGGTGGCGGCTACGACATTCCGCTTCAGGCCAAGCGCATGATCCAGTTGCTCGATGTCTGCGGCGTCGAGAAAGTCCACGTGATCGGCAACTCCATGGGCGGCTATATCGCCGCCTGGCTGGCGGCGACCTACACGGACCGTATCGCTTCGGTGGCGCTGATCGACCCGGCAGGCGTCACTGCGCCCGAGGCCAGCGACATGGAGCGTCACCTGGCTCGTGGGCACAATCCGTTCCTGATCAATTCACGGGAAGAATTCCGACACTTCTATGCGATGACCATGGCCTCACCGCCATGGGTGCCTGGCCTGGTGCTGGACGCCATTGCCCAGCGCTACGAGCAACAACGGGACGAACTGGAAGAGATTTTCCGGGATTTCCGCGCCAGTCCGCCGATGGAACCCAGACTGGCCGACATCAAGTGTCCGGCGCTGCTGCTCTGGGGCCGCAAGGACCGGTTGATCGATGTCAGCAGCGTGCCGGTGTGGAGCAAAGGCATCACCAATCTGCGGGTGGATGTGTGGGACGGGGTCGGTCATATGCCGATGGTCGAACAGCCATCGAACACGGCGCGTTTGTATCGGGAGTTCCTCGGAGAACATTCGCGCACGGACAGGTAAACGATCAGTCGTTGGCAGAATGAAGTCCGTAGGATTCTTCGTTTGCCCGCGTGAGCGAAGGCTGCGATCTTTTCCTCCACCCTTTACGTGACCGTGCCAGGAATTTTTTTCATGACCGTGCAGCCGTTCGTCAGCCCCGACCTGATCCGCCAGCGCTTCTCCAAAGCGATGTCCGACATGTACCGCGAAGAGGTGCCTCTGTACGGCGCCCTGATGGAACTGGTGGAGCAGACCAACCGCGATGTACTCGCACGCGAACCGCAGCTCGCCAGTCAATTGCACAGCACCGGCGAAATCGAACGGCTGGACATGGAACGCCACGGGGCAATCCGCGTCGGCACCGCCACCGAGCTGGCCACCCTTGCCCGCCTGTTTGCGGTGATGGGCATGCAACCCGTGGGTTATTACGACTTGACGCCCGCCGGGGTGCCGGTGCATTCCACGGCATTCCGTGCGGTGCATGAAGCTGCGCTGCAGGTCAGCCCGTTCCGGGTGTTCACCTCATTGCTGCGGCTGGAATTGATCGAGGACCCCGAACTGCGAGCCTTCGCCCGGTCGGTGCTGGATCAGCGTTCGATCTTTACGTCAGAGGCGCTGCGCCTGATTGAACGGGCCGAATCCGTCGGCGGACTGAATGAATCCGAAGCCGGGGAATTCGTCCTGCAAGCGCTGGAGACTTTTCGCTGGCACCACAGCGCGACCGTCACCGCCGCGCAATACCAGACCCTTAGCGCCCAACATCGTCTGATTGCCGACGTCGTCGCGTTCAAGGGCCCGCACATCAACCACCTGACCCCGCGCACCCTGGACATCGACATTGTTCAGGCGCAGATGCCGCTGCATGGCATCACCCCGAAAGCGGTCATCGAAGGGCCACCTCGTCGGCAACATCCGATCCTCCTGCGCCAGACCAGTTTCAAGGCGCTGGACGAGCCGATCGCTTTCACCGACCAGACGCAGACCCGTGGCAGCCACAGCGCCCGCTTCGGCGAAATCGAACAACGGGGCGCAGCGCTGACACCCAAGGGTCGGGCGTTGTACGACCGCCTGCTGAATGCAGCACGAGATGAGCTGGGCGACTTTCCCAACGAAGCCAATGCCTCGCGCTACAACGCGCTGATGGCGCAGCACTTCAGCGAATTCCCGGACAGCCTCGATGGCATGCGCGAGCAGGAATTGGCGTATTTTCGCTATTTCGTGACGGACAAAGGGCTGGCGGCGGGTCGTCCTGCCCAGGTCTCGCTGGAAGAACTGCTGCGCGACGGGTATGTGAAAGCCGAACCGCTGGTGTACGAAGATTTCCTGCCTGTCAGTGCAGCGGGGATTTTTCAGTCAAACCTGGGCGATGCGGCGCAGGCGCACTATGGCGAACATTCCAACCGGCAGTCCTTCGAACAGGCCCTGGGACGCTCGACCATCGATGAGCTGGGGCTCTATGCCGAAACCCAGCGACGCTCGATCGAAGAATGCCTCGCTGCGTTGACTCGATAAGCGACGAAACGGCGCCTGGCCATACTGCGCAAGAAGTTGCGCAGTCGCCCGCAACAAATGGCCTCTCGAACCGCTGGAGGCCTTGCTTAACAAGGCCTCCAGCCAAGTGCGCAAGAAGTTGCGCAGCACTGCGCAACTTCTTGCGCACTTTTTGCCTGAAACAGCGTTCTTTTCATCGAAATCCGCCGACACCTCCCGCCCGCCCCTTGTTTTACGGGGCTTGCGAAAACCTGGCACGCTCCTTGATAACAGTCAGGCACCCACCGGGCGATTTCGCCTCCCGGGCACCCTAACTTTATCCGCAAGGAGCACCTCCCATGGCAACACCAGCGTACATGTCGGTTACCGGCGAAAAACAAGGCCTGATCACTGCCGGCGCTTTCACCGCCGACTCCGTTGGCAACACCTACCAGGAAGGTCACGAAGACCAGGTCATGGTTCAGGCGTTCAGCCACGACGTGATCATCCCGCGTGACCCACAGTCCGGTCAGCCAACCGGTCAGCGCGTTCACAAGCCAGTGATCATCACCAAGGTCTACGACAAGTCTTCGCCTCTGCTGCAAGCTGCCCTGACCTCCGGCGAGCGCATGAGCGAAATCGTCATCCAGTGGTACCGCACTTCGGCTCAAGGTACTCAAGAGCACTACTACACCACCAAACTGGAAGACGCGATCATCGTCGCCATCAACAACAAGATGCACAACTGCCAGGACCCATCGAACGCTCACTTCACCCACCTGGAAGAAGTGCAGTTCACCTACCGCAAAATCACCTGGACCCACGAAGTATCCGGTACTTCGGGTTCCGATGACTGGCGTGCTCCAGTCGTTTAATTACGGCTGACTGTTGCAAGCATCGGCCAGCTCTGCTGGTCGATGTTGTTTACGCCCCTCCAGAATTTCGCGTGCGTTGATCCGCTTGACGGTCATCGACGAACGCCGCTGTACAGCACGAGGAACAAGGGATGTTCGCGCCGGCCAATGAAACCCACTTTGCCCTGACCATCGAAGGGCTTTCCGTTGATTTCCAGGTGTATACCGTCACCGGTCGGGAAGCCGTCAGCCAGCCATTTGCCTTCGAGGTGGAGCTGGTCAGTGAGCAGCCGTCGCTGGACCTCGAAACCCTGCTGCACAAACCGGCCTTCCTGCAGCTGTCGCCCGACGGCAGCGGCATTCACGGCCTGATCTACCGCGCCGCGCAAGGCGACTCCGGCAAGCGCCTGACGCGCTATTCCGTGACCCTGCGCCCGCAACTTTCGTACCTGGCGCACCGGGTCAACCAGCGGATCTTCCAGAACCTCAGCGTGCCGAAGATCATCGGCATGGTCCTCGAAGACCACGGCATCCAGAGCAACGCCTACGCCTTCCAGACCGGCTCGATCTACCCCGATCGCCTCTACTGCGTGCAGTACGACGAATCGGACCTGCATTTCGTCCAGCGCCTGTGCGAAGAGGAAGGCATTCATTACCACTTCCAGCACAGCACCACGGCCCACAAGCTGGTGTTCGGCGATGACCAGACGGTGTTCCGCAAACTGGCGCCGGTGGCCTATCAGCAAGACTCCGGCATGGTCGCCAGCACCCCGGTGATCAAGCGCTTCGACCTGCGCCTGGAAACCCGCACCAGCCGAACCACCCGCCGCGACTATGACTTCGAAAAACCGCGCATCACCCTCGAAAGCGAAAACCGTGGCGATGCCCTGCCCGACCTCGAGGATTACGACTATCCGGGCCGCTTCGTCGACCGCGAGCGCGGCAAGCATCTGGCCAAACGCGCCCTCGAACGCCATCGCAGCGACTTCCAGCTCGCCGAGGGTCGCAGCGATCAGCCGTTGCTGGTCAGCGGCCATTTCCTTGCGCTGAAGGAACACCCGAAGGCCAAGTGGAACGATCTGTGGCTGCTCACCGAGGTCCTGCACGAAGGCAAGCAGCCGCAAGTGCTGGAAGAGTCGGTCACCAGTGACACCACGGCGCTGAAAGACGATTTCCATCAGGGCTATCGCAACCGCTTCCAGGCTACCCCATGGGACGTGCCTAACCGCCCGCCCCTGCGCCACCCGAAACCGCGCATCCTCGGCAGCCAGAGCGCCGTGGTCACCGGCCCGAAAGGCCAGGAAATCCATTGCGACGAATACGGTCGCGTGAAAGTCCAGTTTCATTGGGACCGCGAAGGCCAGGCCGACGACAAGACCAGTTGCTGGCTGCGCGTGTCTTCCGCCTGGGCCGGCGCCCAGTACGGCGGCATCGCCATCCCGCGCATCGGCATGGAAGTGCTGGTTACCTTCCTCGAAGGCGACCCCGACCAGCCTTTGATCAGCGGCTGCCTGTACCACAAGGAAAACACCGTCCCCTATGCCCTGCCGGCGAACAAGACCCGCACCACCTTCAAGACCCTGAGCTCCATGGGTGGCGGCGGCTTCAACGAACTGCGCATCGAAGACAAGAAAGGCCAGGAACAGATCTTCCTGCACGCCCAGCGCGACTGGGACGAGAACATCGAGCACGACCAGAAGATCCGCGTCGGCAACGAACGCCACGACATCGTGGAAAAGAACAGCTACACGGAATTCAAGGCCGAGGAACACCACACTGTCTACGAAGACCGCAAAGTCGAAGCCCGCGCCAACGACCACCTGACCGTGGGCGTAAACCAGCACATCAAGATCGGCACCGGCCAGTTCATCGATGCCGGCCAGGAAATCCACCTGAGCAGCGGCATGAAAGTCGTGCTGGAGGCCGGGGCTGAGCTGACGCTGGTCGGTGGCGGCAGCTTCATCAAGATCGATGGCGGCGGCGTGACCATGAGCGGGCCGGCGATCAACATCAACTCCGGCGGTGGCCCGGGCAGCGGCTCCGGCGCCGCCCCGCTGCTGCCCGGCGTGCTGAAACAGGCCGACGCCGACAAGGCAGGTGCCGTACTGACCCCGGCGCAAATCAATACGCTCAAACGCAACGCGCCGTTCTGTGAAGAATGCGAAAAATGCAAGGCAGGTGCCTGTGCCATCTAATCGACTGACACCCAAGGACTGGCTGGCACAACAGCCGCTGAAAAAAGACGAACGCCTGTACCTGATCGTCAGCGCCGCCAGCGATGCCGACGCACTCAAGAACCTCTACCAAAGCGAGCCCACCGTCCAGGCCATTCCCATCTGGGGCGGCACGCCCTACGCCACCTGGCAACCGGTGATGCCCTACGTCGCCGAACTCAAGGCCAACTCGGCCTTCCTGCCCTGGATCACCGAAACCGACGCCCTCGACTGGGGGTGGCTGGCCGTCTCCCGCTCCGAACCCAACGAAGTCTTCGAACACCTGCGCAGCCTGACTCAAGTGAAAATGCCGGACGGCACCGAGGTGTTTTTCCGCTTCTGGGACGGGCGGCATATCTATCCGATTCTTGAAGGGCTGGGTGAGACGGCCGGGGAAGTGCTGCCGGTGTTCGAGCGGTATCTGATCAATGGCAAAACGCTGGAAGTCGGGCCGAGGGTGGTGCCGAAGGTGAGGGATTGGCCGTGGTGGGAGGTGCCGAAGAAGCTGCTGGATCAGTTGGCGGAAGAAGACCGGACGACGCTGGTCGGCAACTTGATGCAATGGCTCGAAGAGGCACGCCCGGACCTCTACAGCGCGTGGCCCGAGAACAATCTGAAGTTGAAAATCACCCGTTTCGTGCGTCGGCCGGACACATCTGAAAACCGCAAAGAAAAACTGCTGGATCACCTGATTATGGAGCAAGGCTGATGATCGTGAAGGAACGCATTGCTTTCATTGACAAGCAACTTGACACCTTCAAGGACAGCTTGACGCTGTACCAGGAACAAACCAAAACCTGGTATGCGAGAGCTGCCGACAAGGCCAGTCGGGCCGCCGACCTGCCTTCCCTGCTGGGCATGGAGCGAGTGATCAAGGTCGGCAACACCAGCAAATCGGTGAGCATGACAGACGGCGACTTCACGTCGAACGTGGCCCGGTGCCCTTTGAAGGGACCGCTGCTGATCGAGAGCAAGTTTGAATCGGTTTATGACATTCCACTTGGCAATATCGAAGTTGAAATCGTTGCTGTGGAAGGTGGCGCAGTCAGCAAGGTCAAACTTGACGCCCAAGGCAAGGCAAGTTGGACAGGTGGCATTCCCGGCAAATTTTACAAAATCCGTGTTCACAACGAAGTGACGCCCGGCCAGATCGACACCCTTTTCAATTCCTACAAAGGCATCACGGCGGACCTTGAAGGCTTCCTGCGCAAAGAATGGGCCGGTTTCAAACCGCAATGGTCGAATCTGTCTGCATCCGGCATGGCGATGGCTGTTGGCAGCGGCATCCTTGAGGGCGGCTGGGAGGCTATCAAAGGGGTGTGGGATGGCATCAGTCTGGTTCTCGACATCCTTCAGAATCCGGGAAAATTTGCCAACGATTTGGGAGCGGGTACCCAGAAGCTGATTGATCTGGCTAAACAATCCCCGGACGTCATGAAAAAAGCGATGTTGCTGGCCAGCGACGAAGCCGCACTGTTCCTGATGGTACGCAGTGCCGTGATCTGGTTGGCAGGTTTGCCACCAACGAAACTGGCTGGTGAATCAGCAAAGATGACAACTGCGGCAGTCGTCGGCATCGCCATCGACATCGTGATTGGTATCGTGCTGACAATTGCTGCGGAAGGTACGGGCGTAATCTATCTCGCCGCACGCCTGAAAAAGTACGGGCAGATCATCATCAAGGCTGTCACTGGTTTTGTGGAGTCCGTATTCAAGATCATCAAGGGCTTCATGGAATACGTCGCCAAGTACACTGCCGTTGCGGCGCGTGGGGTTACGGCGAAGGTGAGAAATGGTGTTTCTGAACTGAGGTTTGATGGAAAGAGAAACGCGACGCTAGGTAGAGGAAAAGCGGGAGACGATGTATCCCGACAGGCAAAGTCGCCCGCAGAAAAAAGTGCCGAGCCTGCCTCGGAAACCTGCACCAACGGATGCCCGGTCTCGATGGTCACCGGCGAAGAGCTGCTGACGCTGACAGATGGCCAACTTGATGGCTTGCTGCCGTTTGAATGGACGCGCCTGTACAGAACCAGCGCCGTCGAAATCGACTGTGGCCTGGGGTACGGCTGGAGTCACGCCCTTGCCCACCGCATCGAAATCGTGGGCGATGAGGTCATCTGGACCGACCACGAAAACCGCTCAACACCGTTCCCGCTTCCAAGCGAGCAACGCCCGGCGATTACCAACAGTCTCTCGCGTGCAGCCATTTTCCTCGGCGATGACCCGTCCGAACTGGTACTAGCCCAAGCAGGCAAACGCCCATCGTTCTACCACTTCCGCTTCAACAGCAAAGGCGCAACCCTGATCGCCATCAGCGACAGCTATGGCAACCGCCTTCACATTACCCGGGACATACATGGCCGTATAAAACGCCTCGACAACGGCGCCAGTCGTTCGCTGCTTTTGCGCTACGACCGCAAACATATTGTGGCTGTCGACTATCAGCAGTTTCTTCCAGCGGACAATCTTGAGGATGCCTGGCACACCGTCCAGACACTGGTCACCTACACCTATGACGCGCAACACCGGTTGATTGAAGCAAAGAACGCCGCCGGGGAAGCCGAGCGTTATCGCTACAACGCTCAACACGTGATTCTGGAGCGGCAACTGGCCGGCGGCGCGAGCTTCTTCTGGGAGTGGGAGAACGAAGGCAAACTGGCTCGATGCATCCACCACTGGGCAAACTTCTCGCAGATGGACGCGCACTACGTCTGGGATGACAAAGGCAGCGTGACCGTTACCAACGCCGATGGCAGCGAAGAGGTTTACACCCACGACGATCAGGCGCGACTGATCAGCAAGATCGATCCGGATGGTGCCGAGCACCTCAAGGCCTATAACGACAAAGGCCAATTGATCGCGGAAAAGGATCCTCTCGGTGCCGTGACCGAATATCGGTACGACGATGATGGATTGATGACCGCTGTCATCCCTCCTGAAGATGAAGCCACCACGTACGAATACAGCAACGGATTCGTCAGCGATGTTCACCGTGGCAAAGCCAGCTGGAAGTATCAACGCAACAGACAGGGTGATGTCACTCAGCAAATCGACCCGGATGGAAATTCGACGTTCTATAGCTACGATCGTCAAGGACGTCTGCTGGAGATCCGTCACCCGGATGGCAGCCGCCACCAACTGGGCTGGAACAACCTTGGTCAATTGCTTGAGGAACGCCTGCCCGATGGCGGTCAACGCAAATATCGCTACGATGCTTTGGGTCGACAGATTACTCGGCAAGAAGAATCAGGTGCCATCACCCAATATCAGTGGGATACCGCTAACCGCCTCGCACAAATTATCTTGCCGGGCGGCGCAACGCGCGCGTTCACCTACAACGCCTACGGCAATGTCACTGCCGAACGCGACGAACTCGGCCGCGTCACCCGTTACGAATACGCCGATAAACTGCACCTTGTCAGCCGTCGCATCAACCCGGATGGCAGCCAGCTGCGTTACCGCTACGACAACTCGCGCCTGTTGCTGACCGAGATCGAAAACGAGCGCGGCGAGCATTACCACCTCGACTACTTCCCGAATGGCCTAATCCAACAGGAAACCGGCTTCGACGGTCGTCGCACCGCATACGAATACGACCTCAACGGCCAATTGCTGAAGAAAACCGAATTCGGTGAAGACGGTAGCGAGTTGGTAACTGAGTACCAACGCGACACCGCAGGCCGGTTGCTGGTAAAGACCCTTCCCGACGGCGAAGAAATTCACTACAGCTACGACGCCCTTGGCCGCCTGGTCAACGTCGACGACGGACACTGGCCGCTCGCCTACGAATACGACCTGCAAGATCGCCTCGTCACCGAACATCAGGGCTGGGGCACCTTGCGTTATGAGTACGACAGCGTCGGCCAGCTCAAGCACTGCCGCCTGCCCGATGGCAGCAAACTCGACTACCGCCACCAACCCGGCGGCATGCTCAGCGGCATCGATCTCAATGGCTCGCGCCTGACGTCCCACCAGTTCAGCGGTGGTCGCGAACAGCAACGCCAGCAAGGCCTGTTGCTCAGCCAGTATCAATATGACGAACAAGGCCGCTTGCAGGCCCACAGCGTCAGCCAACGCGACAAAAACCTGTTCCAGCGCCGCTACAACTACGACGCCAAC
>NZ_LRUN01000051.1 GCF_001679645.1 Pseudomonas bananamidigenes
GCTGATCGCCGTCAGACGCCCAGCCCGAAAGTGATAGAACCGCGCCGCATTCCCCGCCAGCGCAACGATCAGTTCCTCAGGTTCATCCCCGAGAAAGATCGCCGCCCGCGACAGGCTGTTGTGAATCGCCGGGCGCTCGACACTCGGCAGCGGAAACCGCGTGCGCCGGTTTTCATGGTCGATCCAGACCACAACGTCGCCCTCGACCTCCAGCCGATGGGCCAGCGAATGACTCCAGCCAAATCCCAGCCCGACATCGATTTCCGCCGCGCTGGTGCGGTACAGGCGGGTGAACTCGAACGGCAGCAGCCCGTCGAGCACGCCATCGGTCAGGGTCAGCAGCTCTTCGCCAGTGACCATCGACACCGGGCAGCCGTTGGTGCAGGTGCGGGGGACGCAATCGGCGCTGTCGCCGTTGGGGTTTTTCGCCTGATCAGGCTTGTCGTCGTGATGCTGGTCTTTTTTCAGGGAAGCGTTGCGTTTGGCATCCCAACGCAATTGCATGCGGCCCTTCTTCACGCCGGCTGCGATACCTCGTGCGGCGACGGATTTGTACTGGTTCACGTAGCCGATGAAGGTGCTGACAATGCCAAACATCGCCTTCACCAGACGCGAGACCGCCGACAACAGCTGAGCGCCGTGATCGACCAGGCGCAAGGTCAGATACGCAATCCCTGTCCCGGCGCCGACGAAGGTCAATACAACGCCGATCAATACATCGATCAGCAATTGCATCACGACCATCGATACCGCTTCGGCGGTTTTCCCTGCGACCTCGCCGGGTGGCAACATTTCGAGCCAAAGGCTGGCCGTGCGCAGCAACAGACAGAGCACTGCCTCGTCACTGACGAGCAGTTGGAGCTGCTCCATTTTCTCCGGCATAGAGGCCGCGAACTCGGCCAACGCCGTCGCGCTTTCGCCCAGCCGATCGGCAAACGCGGGAGGATCCTTGAGAATCTCCGACAGCAACCCGATGCTGTCCCATACGCCCTCGATCGCCGCCCAGCTCCCGGCCAGCAGGCCATTACCCGCCGCCGTCGCCACCGACTGCGACCACTGTGGCCTGAAGCCCTGCCACTCGCTGCGCAACCAGCCATCCAGCTGTCGGGTCAGGCCATCGTAGGACTCGAAAAGTGCATCGATCTGCTTCTCGCTGGCCACGCCGTGCACCACCACCCGATAGAACTTGCCCGCCTCGCCGGTGAACAGCCCCTTGCCCCGAGCATCGAGCGTGACGGACTTCACCTCGCCACCATCCACCGCCATCACATCGACAACGATGTCGCCCAAGGGAATGTCATACACCGACTCGAACTTGCTCTCGATTTCCATCGGCCCGTTTTTCGGGCATTGCACGACAGCCGAAGAGAAACGTTTGTCGTCCAGGGCGACCACCGTGGTGTGTTCGCCGAAGCGTATGATCCGCTCCATTCCCATCAACGACGGCAGATCCGCCCCATGGCTGATGCTGTCGGTCGAGCGGCTGAACCAGTGCCTGAGCTGTTCGCGATAGAGATCAAGGGTGCGGGGAAAGCTGTCGAGTGCTTGCTCGATGCGAGTGGTGGCTTCCATCAGCGTATTCCCATGCGCAAAAAGAAATGAAAAACCGGGTCGAACATGGGCGTTCCCTCGCGCAGAAATCAGGCGAAGGACTTTGCGGGGGATCAATCAGAAAAGAAGTCAGGCGAGTAGGCGACGACTGTAGGAGAAGTCTGTAATTGATTTTTTCGAAGGACAGACGCAAAAACGGGGCGGGAGGTCTCCCTCACGCCCCGCTCACGGAACACATGGCTTACCGAGAAGAGACCCCGGCGGCCAGCTCTTTCAACTTCAACTCGGCCAATGGATGCCCGGCCTTGGCGGCCATGGTCCACCAGCGAGCTGCTTCCAGGGGATCAGGCGCTTTACCCGGTGTGCCCGCCAGACTGATGGCGCCGACCTGATACGCCGCTTTGCCATCCCCGGCCAGCGCTGCCAGTCGCAGCAGCCGGACGCCTTCCTCACGCGCTCCCAGCCCGACTCCACGAAATGTCAGGATGTGCCCGTAAAAGCTTTGCGCGCCGACATCGCCCAGGTTGGCCATACGCGCAAACTGTCCTTCGAGCCAGCGCCAGCCTCGGGGCTGACGGACAAACCACGACCAGTGAAACAGCCTGCGGGCGAGCCAGTAAGCTGCCCGCGCCTTGAGTCGTAAAAACACTCAGGCCTCCGCCGATTCCGGGTACTCGTACTCAAAAACCCGCACCACTTCCGAGGCATGCCAGGAAGCGGCGGCAACACCATCGGACGGCCCGGAAAAACGCCCCAGGCGCTCGACACATTCAAAGAAACCGGTGCGTGGCAGGCGACTGGCGCCCTGGCTGATCACCAGGGAACTGCGCAATGGCTGCTCGGCTTTCGCATCCAGCGCGGCGAGATGCTCCAGTGCAGCGGTCAGGGTCTGCATCGCCGGCGTGGGCAATTGCAGACGCTCGAGCAAGGCTCGATAAGTCAGAAGATGGCGCTGCCTGCGCGCCTGGTCCAGCTCCCCCAGCAATCCGTCCCAATGTTGACGACTGATGCGTACGCTCACGATTGTTCCCTCCACCCTGGCACCGTCAATTCCCAGGCCAGACTGCGGCGAATCGCAGCGTCGGGCAGACGCTCTCCGCTTTCGATCATGGCCAGATAAGACGGGCTGATGCCTACCGTGCGGGCCAGCGCCTCGATGGCGATGCCCTTCCCTTCGCGCAAACTGCGTAACTGATCCAGACCAGGAAGAATCTGGTCCGGTGTGGCCGCGAGCGGCGCTGGAGCCGTTTGCGACGGTGCTTCGTTGATGCCTGCCGCTTTCAGTAGAGCCTGATACTGAGCCCATGGCAGAACCGCATACTCGGGCTCGCCATCGCGTGCAATGATCTGAATATCCATGACTACCCCGTGGGACAACAACACTTAGCGAGTCGGCACTTTTCCCTAGAAGTGTAATCCTAACAGCGGCCAAGGTCGCGGGGGGTATCTATCTGTACAAGAGGCTGTCGCGATTCAGGACTTTTTCGGGCCCTGAAGCTGAAGTTGCTCGGGTGTGTCGGGCAGACGCTCGACAACCCTGAGCTTTTCCGGTGCCTGACGCTGACGCCACAAACGGAAAGCACTGAGCTCGTCGTCGAGGGTTTTCATCAGCCAGGCGAGGACGGCAATGTCATCGAGCATGCCGAAAACAGGAATGAAATCCGGAATCGCATCCACCGGGCTGAGGAAATACATCAACCCCGCCACCACCGAAACAATGGCTTTGGGACTGATCGCACGATACTCACCACGCCAGTACGCCAGACATAACGCCTGGAGCAGACGCAGGTCATCTTTCAATTTTCCAAGCCGATTGCCTTGTGCAGCGCCTTTGCTGGCCACGGCGAACAACAGGGTCGGCAAACGGCCTCGTGCCAGGAGTCGTCCGGCCAGCGGCAGGAACCGGGCGAAATTCCATGGAGCTTTCATCTATTTCTCCCGTTGAAATGTTATCCACACAAATTGTGGATAACCTTGTGAACAGAGCTGCATTTAAACGCTGAGAGCCCCGCTCCATAAGGGCTGCGCTCAGATCGGGCGTTTTTTACTCACATAAAAAAGCCCAATATTTCATTGACTTGGCAGCTCAGGGCGTCTAGCGCGGGTAGCTACACAGTCTAGGACTGTCATGGTGCCTGTCGGTTCGCTCTGTTTACGCCGGGCGTCGACCAGATGCAACAACGCCCCGCATTAGCGAGGCGTTGTCGTCGAAACCGGGGCCAATTACTTGGCAGCGGCGTCTTCTTTGGCTGGGTCCTTGATGGCCAGCAGTTCCAGGTCGAAAACCAGAACCGAGTTGGCCGGGATGGCCGGGCTTGGCGATTGAGCGCCGTAAGCCAGATCGCTAGGGATGTACAGCTTGTACTTCTCGCCAACGTGCATCAATTGCAAACCTTCGACCCAACCCGGAATCACACCGCTGACCGGCAGATCGATCGGGCTGCCGCGCTCGACGGAGCTGTCGAATACGGTGCCGTTGGTCAGCTTTCCGGTGTAGTGAACGGTCACTACGTCGGTAGGCTTGGGCTGCGGACCGTCGGCTTTCTTGACCACTTCGTACTGCAGACCGGAAGCGGTGGTGATCACGCCGGCTTTCTTGCCGTTTTCTTCGAGGAATTTCTTGCCGGCGGCTGCCGACTCTTCGCTCATCTTGGCCATACGCTCTTCGGCACGCTTTTGCAGTGCGGCGAAGGCTTCGACCAGTTCTTCATCTTTCAGCTTCTGTTCTTTCTTGCCGACGGCATCTTCGATGCCCTGGGCTACCGCTTTGGAGTCCAGATCATCCATGCCTTCCTGAGCAAGGCTCTTGCCCATGTTCAGGCCGATACCGTAGGAAGCTTTTTGCGCCGGGGTTTTCAGCTCCACGCTGGTCTGCGAGTCACAACCCGCGAGTACCAGGCTAACCAGGGCAACCGCCGCCGCCAACCGATGCTGTTTCATGCTATTTCCTTGTTCATGCGCCGAAAGGGCAATCGAGTAAAGCCGCGAGCTTATCAGGCCGCCACGACCAATGGCTACCGGCATGAGAGCAGGAATCTTCCGATAAGTTCAGGGATTAAAAAGCATTTTGGCAAAGGCAGGATGAAGCTTCTGTCATCTTGGGCCGACAGTAACCGATGACGCTTCCCACGCCCCCCCACAGTAATGGCCACTTGCCCCACATGGCCGGCTCAGGCATAACAGCGCAAAAAACTCGACAAGGATGTTCATCTTGCGCTTCTTATTCCGTGTGCTGACGCTGATTGCGATACTGCTGGGACTGCTCCTGGCGGTGGTTCTCTACTATGTCGCCAATCCGAAATTGCCTTTCCCCACGCCTGTAAAACAGGTGCACTACCTCCAGCAATGGAGTGACGAACAGCGTCAGACCTATTACTTCACGCCGCAAGGCACCCAGGTCAAAGGCCTGCGTTATGAGTGGTTTCAGGCCCTGGAACTACCGTTCTCGCAGCAACGTTTCGCGTCCCCCGACTATCTCGCGCGCTTCGGCTTTCTGATCGACCCGCAGCAGAAAGCGACATCGGACAACCCCGGGAATCTGCCGGTGGGCTTTACCCGACATCAGAACCCGGGCAGCACCGAGCACTATCTGGACATCACTTGCGCGGCCTGTCACACCGGCGAATTGCACTTGAAGGGTCAGGCCGTGCGCATTGATGGGGGCTCGGCTCAACATGTGCTGCCTTCCAGCGTTCCTACATTGCGTGGAGGCAGTTTCGGACAGGCGTTGGTCGCCAGTCTGGCTTCCACTTACTACAACCCCTGGAAATTCGAACGTTTCGCCCGAAACGTATTGGGCAACGACTATGATGCGCGCCACGAACAACTGCGCAAAGACTTCAAAAGCTCGCTGAACACCTTCCTGAAGGTGGCATGGAACGACACTCATCGCGGACTCTACCCCACCGAGGAAGGCCCTGGCCGCACCGATGCCTTCGGACGAATCGCCAATGCCACCTTCGGTGACGCGATTTCCCCAAGCAATTACCGCGTAGCCAACGCCCCGGTGGATTACCCGCAACTATGGGACATGTGGACGTTCGACTGGGTGCAGTGGAACGGTTCGGCGCAGCAACCGATGGCCCGCAATATCGGCGAGGCGCTGGGGGTTGGCGCCACCCTGAATTTCTTCGATGCCAACGGCCAGCCGCTGCAGGGTGATGAACGTTATGCGTCGAGCGTACGCGTGCGCGATCTGCACAAGATCGAAGAAACCCTGCAAACACTTCAGCCGCCCGCCTGGCCGGAAGATGTGCTGGGTGCAGTCGACAAACCACTGGCCGCCAAAGGGCGCGCACTGTTTACCGAGAACTGCGCCGGTTGCCATGTTCCGCGAGTCACGCAAGAAGGCGAACGCTGGGTCAAGCATCTGACCATGCTACCCGTCGATGTGATCGGCACCGATCCGAACGCAGCCAACAACATCGCCAATCACCGATTCGATCTGACGGCGCTGCAATGGAGTCCGGCGGAGCTGGAGCAAATGGACGTGAAACTGCATCCCACGCCCAAAGAACCGTTGAATCTGAGCCAGTTGTCCGTGGCCAAGGGCCTGGCTTATGTCACGGCATTCGTGGAAAACCGTGCCTACCGTGAAGCGGGCGTGACACCGGCAGAAAAACCGCAGCTCGACGGGTTCGGCCTGCCAATCGGCGTCCGCGAGAAAGTCGCCTACAAGGCTCGTCCGCTCGCCGGTGTGTGGGCCACCCCGCCCTTCCTGCACAACGGCTCGGTGCCAAGCCTGTACCAACTGCTGTCGCCGCAGGATGAACGCTCCACCACTTTTTATAAAGGTACTCTGGAATACGACCCGCGGCATCTGGGTTATCGCACCGAAGCCTTTACCAACGCTTTCCTGTTCGACACGCGCATCACCGGTAACCACAACAGTGGCCATGAGTTCCGCGCCGGTGAACGCGGCAACGGAGTCATCGGGCGATTGTTGCAGCCTGAGGAGCGCTGGGCGCTGCTGGAATATCTGAAAGTGCTGGGCGGCCCGCTGGAGGCGCAACTGCCATGATCTTCAATTCGTTCAAGAAGCCATCGTTGCTGGCTCGGTTCTGGTTGTGGCTGGGTCGGTTGCTGGGTAAAACCCTGCTGTTTTTGTTGGTGGCCGGCCTGATTGGCTGGGCTTTGGCGGCTGCCTGGTTTGCCTGGCAGCACCGGGGACCGGTATCGGCACTGGAGCAGATTCCGGAAGGCGAAGCGGCCATGACGCAGGACGTGATCCAGACCGCTGTGCGAATTGTCGATCAGCACCGGGAAAGTACGCGCTACCTGCGTGACGCCCATGCCAAGGCTCACGGTTGTGTGAAGGCAGAGGTGCAGGTGCTGCCGGATCTGGCCCAGGATCTGCGACGTGGCGTTTTCAGCGAACCCGGCAAGTTCTGGCAGGCGACGATGCGCCTGTCCAACGGCAACGCCTACCCGCAGTTCGACAGCATCCGCGATGCCCGGGGCATGGCGATCAAATTGCTCGATGTGCCGGGCAAACAGTTGCTGGGTGACCGTCAGGACCTGCACGAGCAGGATTTCGTGATGTTCAGCCATCCGAATTTCTTCGTCAGCGATGTCGCTGAATATCGTCAGAATGTGGCGGCGCAGGCTGAAGGCAAGAAGGTCATGGCGTTCTTTCCGGGCTGGGACCCGCGAACCTGGCAGATCAGACATTTATTCATTGCGCTGGCAACGCTTTCCCCGCCGCCAGAGAGTCCGACGCGTACAACCTACTTTTCGGTATCGCCCTACAAGTTCGGAGAGGCCAATGCCAAGTATCGGGTCATGCCGGATCCGGACAACTGCCCGGCCTACACGCTGCCGAAACAAAACCGGGATCTGCCGAATTTCCTGCGCAGCGCACTGAATCAGCAACTGTCCACGGATCGGGTGCCCGCGTGTTTCGTGCTGCAGATCCAGCGCCAGGACGCGAACAAGTACATGCCGATCGAAGACACCAGCATCGAGTGGCGCGAACAGGACAGTCCGTTCCGGACAGTGGCCAGAATCACCCTGCCGCCACAGGACTTCGATACCCCGGCGCTGAACCTGCAATGCGACAACCTGTCGTTCAATCCCTGGTTCGGTATCGAGGCCCATCGCCCGATTGGCGGGATCAATCGCCTGCGTAAAGCGGTATACGAAGCGGTCAGCGATTACCGACACAGCCGCAACGCAGGGCAATAGCAGCGCCGGAAACGAAAAAAGCGACCGTCAAAGGTCGCTTTCCAATGTTCATGGCTGGCAAAAGCCAAATCCCGGACAGCAAAAAGCCCGCACTGGGCGGGCTTTCCGTGGTGACCTGGCGTTCAGTGTTCCAGATTACCGAATATGGCGCAGCGGACGGGACTCGAACCCGCGACCCCCGGCGTGACAGGCCGGTATTCTAACCGACTGAACTACCGCTGCGCGAAACGCTTGAAACGAATGGTGGGTGATGACGGGATCGAACCGCCGACATTCTGCTTGTAAGGCAGACGCTCTCCCAGCTGAGCTAATCACCCTTCGCTTCGTTGCGGGATGCATTATGCCACAAGTTTTCGTAACGTGTTGATTTAATTGAAGTTTTTTTCAAAAAAATCCGAAAACCGGTGAAGCCACACATTCCGCCTGTACAACTCGAGGCAGAAAAAAACCCGCCTTGGCGGGTTTCTTCCGTGGTGACCTGGCGTTCAGTGTTCCAGGTTACCGAATATGGCGCAGCGGACGGGACTCGAACCCGCGACCCCCGGCGTGACAGGCCGGTATTCTAACCGACTGAACTACCGCTGCGCTAAACACTTGAAACGAATGGTGGGTGATGACGGGATCGAACCGCCGACATTCTGCTTGTAAGGCAGACGCTCTCCCAGCTGAGCTAATCACCCTTCGCTTCGGTGTGGCGCGCATTCTACGGAGCGACCCACCCTCTGGCAAGCACTTTTTTAATTAATTTTCTCAGGCCTTCCAAAGGCTTAGAGAAGGGTTGGCCTCTGACCCGGCGAAGACAATAATGCCCCCCTTTGTATAAAGGAGAGACTCACCCCATGTGGTTCAAGAACCTGCTTATCTATCGCCTGACCCAAGACCTGCCTGTCGATGCCGAGGCGCTGGAAACCGCACTGGCCACCAAACTGGCGCGTCCATGTGCAAGCCAGGAGTTGACCACCTACGGTTTCGTCGCACCGTTCGGCAAGGGCGAGGACGCTCCATTGGTGCACGTCAGCGGTGACTTCCTGCTGGTGGCTGCCCGCAAAGAAGAACGCATCCTGCCGGGCAGCGTCGTGCGTGACGCGGTCAAGGAAAAGGTCGAGGAGATCGAGGCCGCGCAGATGCGCAAGGTCTACAAGAAGGAACGCGATCAGATCAAGGATGAAATCATCCAGGCGTTCCTGCCGCGCGCCTTCATCCGCCGCTCCTCGACCTTCGCCGCCATCGCGCCGAAACAGGGCCTGATCCTGGTCAACTCGGCCAGCCCGAAACGCGCTGAAGACTTGCTCTCCACCCTGCGGGAAGTGATCGGCACCTTGCCGGTTCGTCCGCTGACCGTGAAAACCGCGCCGACTGCCGTGATGACCGAATGGGTTACCACCCAGCAAGCCGCCCCTGACTTCTTCGTTCTGGACGAGTGCGAGCTGCGCGACACCCACGAAGATGGCGGTATCGTGCGTTGCAAGCGTCAGGACCTGACCAGCGAAGAAATCCAGCTGCACCTGAGCACCGGCAAAGTGGTGACTCAACTGTCGTTGGCCTGGCAGGACAAACTGTCGTTCATGCTCGACGACAAGATGACCGTCAAACGCCTGAAGTTCGAAGATCTGTTGCAGGATCAGGCGGAACAGGACGGCGGCGACGAAGCCCTCGGCCAACTGGATGCCAGCTTCACGCTGATGATGCTGACCTTCGGTGATTTCCTGCCGGCGCTGGTCGAAGCATTGGGTGGTGAAGAGACGCCGCAGGGGATCTAAAGCCTGCGAGTTTCACCTGTGGGAGCGAGCTTGCTCGCGAAGGCGCCGTGTCAGGCACTATATAAGTTGAATGACACAATGCTTTCGCAAGCAAGCTCGCTCCCACAGTTCGTTTTGTGGCGTTTTCACATAATAAGGAACAGACCATGCGCGCACTGGCTGCACTGAGTCGTTTTGTTGGCAACACCTTCGCTTACTGGGTTCTGATCTTCGCCGTGTTCGCATTTCTGCAACCGGCATGGTTCCTCAACCTCAAGGGGGCGATCGTGCCACTGCTCGGGCTGGTGATGTTCGGCATGGGCCTGACCCTCAAACTCGACGATTTCGCCGCCGTTGCCCGCCATCCGTGGCGTGTGGCCCTGGGCGTGGTCGCACATTTCGTGATCATGCCGGGCATGGCATGGTTGCTGTGCCAGGTCTTTCACCTGCCGCCGGAAATCGCCGTCGGGGTGATTCTGGTCGGGTGCTGCCCGAGCGGCACTTCGTCGAACGTCATGACCTGGCTGGCCCGGGGCGATCTGGCGCTGTCGGTGGCCATCGCCGCCGTTACCACCCTCCTCGCCCCGTTGCTGACACCGGCGCTGATCTGGCTGCTGGCCTCTGCCTGGCTGCCGGTTTCGTTCATGGAATTGTTCTGGTCGATCCTGCAAGTGGTGTTGTTGCCGATCATTCTCGGGGTGGTGGCGCAACGCCTGCTCGGCGACAAGGTCCGGCATGCGGTAGACGTACTCCCACTGGTGTCCGTGGTCAGCATCGTGATCATCGTCGCCGCGGTGGTCGCCGCCAGTCAGGCGAAAATCGCCGAATCCGGCCTGCTGATCATGGCCGTGGTGATGTTGCACAACAGCTTCGGCTATTTGCTGGGTTACTTCACCGGGCGCCTGTTTGGTTTGCCACTGGCCCAGCGCAAATCTCTGGCGCTGGAGGTCGGCATGCAGAACTCGGGGCTGGGTGCCGCGTTGGCCAGTGCACACTTTTCGCCTTTGGCGGCGGTGCCGAGCGCGCTGTTCAGTGTGTGGCACAACATTTCCGGGGCGCTGCTATCGACCTGGTTCCGGCGCATGAGCGAGAAGGAAGATCGTGAAGCTTTGACTCAGCAGCCCGCAGACTGACCGGGTCCCCGGCGCACATTTTTAGGTACCATGTGCGCCACGCGGGGACGACCCTGCGGCTCAATCGAGTTTTCAATCCGGGGACGGCCCCGTCAATCGATGGAGGTTTTCATGTCCTGGATCATTCTGTTTTTCGCCGGTCTGTTCGAAGTCGGCTGGGCCGTCGGCCTGAAATACACCGATGGCTTCAGTCGTCCATTGCCCACCGCCCTGACCGTTGCCGCCATGGCCATCAGTGTTGGTTTGCTGGGGCTGGCGATGAAGGAACTGCCGCTGGGCACGGCCTATGCGATCTGGACGGGCGTCGGTGCCGTGGGCACGGTGATTGCCGGGATCATTCTGTTCGGTGAGTCGATGGCGCTGATCCGGCTGGTCAGCGTTGCGCTGATCATCACCGGGTTGATCGGGCTCAAGGTCAGCGCCTGAGCCATTGCCGCCATCCTTCGGGGATGGCGGCTTCACCCCACACCAACTACCTGACTGTCCCGCGCAACTCCCCGACCAACGCTTGCAACTCCGCAGGTTGCGCCGCTTCAACGGCAACTGGCGAGCCCGCCACCAGCGTCACCCGCGACCATAAGCGATGAAACAGTCCCTTATTGGGATCGCGACTGAAGAAACTCCCCCACAACCCCTGCAACGCCAGCGGAATCACCGGCACCGGTGTCTCTTCGAGAATCCGCGTCAGCCCGCCCTTGAACTCGTTGATCTCGCCGTCGGCGGTCAACTTGCCTTCGGGGAAGATGCACACCAGCTCACCGTCCTTCAGATACCGGGCGATACGGGTGAAGGCTTTTTCGTAGATCTGAATGTCTTCCTGGCGTCCGGCAATCGGAATGGCCCCCGCCGTGCGGAAGATGAAGTTCAGTACCGGCAGGTTGTAGATCTTGTAGTACATGACAAAGCGAATCGGCCGACGCACCGCACCGCCAATCAGCAAGGCATCGACGAACGATACGTGGTTGCACACCAGCAACGCCGCACCCTCGTCGGGAATCGCTTCAAGGTTGCGATGCTCGACGCGGTACATGGAATGGCTGAGCAGCCAGATCATGAAGCGCATGCTGAACTCGGGAACGATCTTGAAGATGTAGGCGTTGACGCCGATGTTGAGCAACGACACAGCCAGGAACAGTTGCGGAATCGACAGTTTGACCACACTCAGCAACAGGATGGAGACGATGGCCGAAATCACCATGAACAGCGCGTTGAGAATGTTGTTGGCCGCAATCACCCGCGCCCGCTCGTTCTCGGCGGTGCGCGACTGGATCAGCGCATACAGCGGCACGATGTAGAAACCGCCAAAGATGCCCAGGCCGAGGATGTCGACCAGCACGGCCCAGGTGTGGCCAAAGCCGAGGATTTCTGTCCAGCTATGGCCAACGGTGCTCTCAGGAATTTCGCCGGAATGCCACCAAAGCAGCAATCCGAAAACCGTCAGGCCAAACGAGCCGAACGGCACCAGACCGATTTCGACCTTGCGCCCGGACAGCTTCTCGCAAAGCATCGAACCCACGGCAATACCGACTGAAAACACGGTGAGGATCAGGGTCACCACGGTTTCGTCGCCGTGCATCCATTCTTTGGCGTAAGCCGGAATCTGCGTCAGATAGATCGCCCCGACAAACCAGAACCACGAGTTGCCGACAATCGAGCGCGACACCGCCGGCGTCTGGCCCAACCCGAGTTTCAGCGTGGCCCAGGACTGGCTGAAAATATTCCAGTTCAAGCGCATTTCCGGCGAAGCGGCCGCCGCCCGGGGAATGCCGCGGCTGGCGAGGTAACCCAGTACCGCGATGCCGACAATCGCGCAGGACACCAACGGCGCATAGTGCGACGAAGACATGATGATCCCGGCGCCGATGGTGCCGGCCAGGATCGCCAGAAACGTGCCCATTTCCACCAGACCGTTGCCGCCGACCAGTTCATCCTCATGCAGTGCCTGCGGCAGGATCGAGTACTTCACCGGACCGAACAGCGCCGAGTGCGTGCCCATGGCGAACAGTGCCACCAGCATCAGCGACAGGTGATCGAACAGAAAGCCCACGGATCCCACGGCCATGATGGCGATTTCTGCAAGTTTGATCAGACGGATCAGCGCATCCTTGGCGAATTTTTCCCCGAACTGCCCGGCCAGCGCCGAGAACAGGAAAAACGGCAGAATGAACAGCAGCGCACACAGATTGACCCAGATCGAGCGGTCACCTTCGATGGTCAGCCGGTAGAGAATGGCGAGGATCAGCGACTGCTTGAACACGTTGTCGTTGAACGCGCCGAGCGACTGAGTGATGAAGAACGGCAGGAAGCGCCGGGTACGCAGCAGGTTGAACTGTGAGGGGTGACTCATCTTCCGTGTGTCCCTGATGTTGGGTAGCGAGTGGCCTGGATACGCTTATTGGAATGTCGATCCGCGATCCAGGCCACACCTTACCTAAACTTTTCAGGTTATTTCTTCAAACCTGCAATGCACGGTGAGACGAACAGCTCGCCACGCCAGGCACCTTGCAGGGTGCGCTTGCCGACGATCAGCCACATGGCTGCCAACAACGTCACCAGCACAGAACCGGCCACGCTGAAAAACGTCAGGTTCAAGGTGCTGCCCAGTTTCAGGGTCGCCAGCGAATACACGCCCAACGGGAAGATAAATCCCCACCAGCCGAGGTTGAACGGGATGCCGTCACGCAGGTAGCGCACGGTAATCAGCAGCGCCATCAACATCCACCACAGGCCAAAGCCCCAGAGCGTGATCCCGGCCACCAGGCCCAGACCCGAGGCGATTTCACCCATTCCGGGCAAGCCGCTGGCCGCGAAGATCACCGGCGCATCGCCGCCCAGCAGCAACATCCCCAGGGCACCGGTACCGATGGGACCCAAAGCAAGCCAGCTGGATGCGGCCATGCTTTCATGAGGCAGTTTGTGCAGCGCCATGCGCAACAGCAGGATGGTCAGAATGCTGAACGCCACCGGCAGGGAAAACGCCCAGAGCACGTAGCTGGTTGTCAGCACCACCAGTTGCGAATGCGCGTCGGCCAGGTGCGGTGCGAGCAGTCCGCCGCTGGCCGCCGCGACTTCCGCCGCCACCACCGGCAACAGCCAGACGGCGGTCATCTGATCGATGCTGTGTTCCTGACGGGTGAACATCATGTAGGGAATCAGCACACCGCAGGCCAGCGACATCGCCACATCCAGCCACCACAGCACTTCGGCCAGATGAATCACACCTTCGCCCCAGCGCGGCAGGCCGAACAGCAGAAAACCGTTGATGATGGTCGCCAGCCCCATGGGAATGGTGCCGAAGAACATCGAAACCGTGGAATGGCCGAAAATCCGCCGCGCCTCGTCGAAAAACAGCATCCAGCGCGCAGCGTAGGCAGCGGTAAACAGCGCGAACAACAGAATGTTGAACATCCACAATCCTTCGGCCACCGCGTGCAGTCCCGCGATGGCGAAGGGCAATTGCGCCAACGCCAACGCCAGCACACCGGTACCCATGGTCGCGGCGAACCAGTTCGGCGTGAATTGACGGATGACTTCGCGGGGATGCTGAAGCTGGCTGAAGGGCTTGATGCCGGGTTTGGCACTGTTGGGGCAAATCATCATGAACTCCTGTCCTCGGGTGAGGTTGAGTCCATGGTAGAACCGAATCGAATATCTATATAACGGGTAATTTCTCTAACTGTTATCTATCCAATAGATAAATAGTTAAACGCTACCTTCGGTTTCGATCACCAGAATCCGCGCGACGCCTTGCGGGTGAGCAACATGTTCGGTACCGACGGATGCGTAGAAGATGTCTCCGACATCGAGCTGCACCTGCCTTTCTTCACTCCCTTCGCGGTAGTGCATGAGCACCTGCCCATCAAGCACTACAAACACTTCCTCGCCGTCGTTGACGTGCCATTTGTATGGCTGGTCGGTCCAGTGCAGACGTGTGGTGATGCCATTCATGTTGGCGATGTCGAGCGCGCCCCAGGCACGCTCGGCGGTGAAGGACTTGCTGCGGATAATCTTCATGGATCGTTCCGTAAGAAGAATGGGCTGACCAAGGCTAACCGAATCCGCAGGTCTATGGCGCGCTGCAAGTCCTGGCCGCTTTTACACGAAAACTCATCAGTAGCGCGCCGACTGCCAGCACGATCAGCACTGCACCATACACATCGGTGGTCGCCAGCAGGCCAAGGCTGTGGGTGAAGTGCCCTGCCAACAGTGCGGGCAGGCAGAACGCCAGGTAGCTCAGCACATAAAATGCCGACATCAACCCGGCACGCTCATGAGGCAGTGCCAGCGGCACCAGACTGCGCACCGCTCCGAGAAATCCCGAGCCGAATCCACAGCCGGCGACCAGCGTACCGAAGAAAAACAACGACAGACTGGCGCTGTGCACGCCCAGCAGCATCAATACGACACCCGCCGGCAACAGGCTTGCGCCGAGCTGCAGGGCTCTGGAAGCAGGACGATTGCGCAGGGTGAAAATCATCAACGCACCGGTCACGGTCAGGGCCGCCACAGTTGCGCCGCCGATCAGATTGGAAGTGGATCCGGTCGCCGTACGCACCAGCGATGGCGCCAGCGAGGCATAAAAACCGCCGAGCGCCCAGGTCGCGGTGTTCAACGGCAGCACTCGCCACAGTGTCGAGCGTGCCTGAACCGGCACGTGCAAGGTCGGCCGCAGCGAGGCCCACGCTCCGGCCTGCGGCGAGACACTTTCCGGCAAGCGCCAGACATAGATGCCCTGAGCCACGAACAGCGCGAACAATACCCAAAAGGTCAATTGCAATGGCGCGGGCGCGAACTCCGCCAGCAGACCGCAGCCCATCGCCCCCAATGCCATGCCGAGCAACGGCGCCACGCTGTTGATCAGTGGCCCCTGTTGACGGTCAGTGTCCAGCAACGTCGCGCTCAACACGGCGGTGGCCATGCCGGTGGCAAATCCTTGCAGTACCCGCGCACCGATCAGCCAGCCGACACTGTCAGCATAAATGAACAACAACATCGCCAAGGCATTCAGGACAACCGCGGTAAAAATCACCGGTTTGCGTCCCAGGTGGTCTGACAGGGAACCGACTGTCAGCAGTGCGGCCAGAAGACTCAGCGCATAAACGCCGAAAATCAGGGTCAGCACCGCTGCCGAAAAATGCAGGTGATCCTGATACAGGTGATACAAAGGCGTCGGCGCTGTGGAAGCGGCAAGAAAACTGAGTAAGGTAATCGCCAGAAACCACAGGCTGGAACGGTTGGAAGCAAGGCTGGTCATAGGCGCACTCCTTTAAAAGCTATTTTTTTGCTTTTGCGGAGTGTGCGCCCGGCTTGCGCTTAAAGCAAATTCTTTGTGTTAAGGTCTGCCCTATGGCTATTAAAGAAGGTTTACGCCCCGGAGGCCGCAGCGCACGGGTACAAGAGTCGATTCATTCGGCAGTCCGCGCACTTCTGCAAGAACAGGAGCGCTCAACGGTGACCGTCCCGCAAATCGCGGCGCGTGCGGGCGTGACGCCATCGACGATTTATCGACGCTGGGGAGATCTGGCCGCCTTGCTGGCTGACGTCGCCCTCGCCCGCATGCGCCCTGACAGCGAGCCGGCTGAAACCGGCAGCCTGCGCAGCGATCTCCGTGCGTGGGCCGAACAATATCTCGACGAAATGAGTTCGGAACCCGGACGTAACATGATGCGCGACGTGCAGGCGAGCGCGACGCCAGGTTATTGCGTGACGATCATCGGCACGCAGTTGCAGACCATCATCGAGCGCCACCCCGAGGAACCGGCGCCGAGCGTGGACCGGCTGATCAATCTGGTGGTGTCCCCGGTGGTGTTCCGCATTCTCTTTTCGGCAGCACCGCTCGAAGTCGAAGAACTTCACCGCTTGATCGACATCGCGCTCAAGCCGGACTGACCACGGAACCGCCCGGTTCTGCGCCTGCGACACCCCGCCACGCCACGACCTTGGTCGACACTGACTAACCGTCGCGCGCATGCGAGACTGTCTGACCGGGCGCAAGTCCGGTCGTATTTTGTCGGGAGTGCTCCATGTCGTTGTCCACCGGGCTGATCGCCGCCGTCGCCCTGGCCTATATGGCCATCATGTTCGCCATCGCCTTCTACGGCGACCGCCGCAGTGCGCCGTTGCCGCCGCGGATGCGTGCCTGGGTGTACAGCCTGTCGCTGGCGGTCTACTGCACCAGCTGGACATTCTTTGGCGCGGTCGGTCAGGCGGCCGAACAGCTGTGGTCATTCCTGCCGATCTACCTGGGGCCGATCCTGCTGTTGCTGGGCGCGCCGTGGGTCCTGCAGAAAATGGTGATGATCAGCAAGCAGGAGAACATCACCTCCATCGCCGACTTCATCGCCGCCCGCTACGGCAAATCCCAAACGCTGGCGGTGGTGGTCGCACTGATCTGTCTGGTTGGCGTCCTGCCTTATATCGCCTTGCAACTCAAAGGCATCGTCCTGGGTGTAAACCTGTTGATCGGTGCCGGCGCCGATGCCATGGGCACCCGCGCCCAGGACACGGCACTGATCGTGTCGCTGGTGCTGGCGCTGTTCACCATCGTTTTCGGTACGCGCAACCTTGATGCCACCGAGCACCACCGGGGCATGGTGCTGGCGATTGCCTTCGAGTCACTGGTGAAACTGTTCGCGTTCCTTGCCGTCGGCGCCTTCGTCACCTTCGGCCTGTATGACGGCTTCGACGACCTGTTCAATCAGGCGATGCTCGCCCCGCGCCTTGAGGAATACTGGAAAGAAACCATCAATTGGCCCTCGATGGTGGTGCAGACCGGCGTGGCGATGATGGCGATCATCTGCCTGCCCCGGCAGTTTCACGTCACCGTGGTGGAAAACATCGACCCGCAGGATCTGCGTCTGGCCAAGTGGGTGTTTCCGGCCTACCTCGCGTTGGCGGCATTGTTTGTAGTCCCGATCGCGCTGGCCGGTCAGATGATGCTGCCCAGCTCCGTCATCCCGGACTCCTTCGTCATCAGCCTGCCGCTGGCCCAGGCTCATCCGGCGCTGGCGATGCTGGCGTTCATTGGCGGCGCCTCGGCAGCCACCGGCATGGTGATCGTGGCGAGTGTGGCGCTGTCGACCATGGTGTCCAACGACATGCTGCTGCCGTGGCTGCTGCGCCGCAACAATGCCGAGCGACCGTTCGAAGTGTTCCGGCAGTGGATGCTCTCGGTTCGCCGGGTCAGCATCGTGGTCATTCTGTTGCTGGCTTATGTCAGCTATCGCTTGCTGGGCTCCACCGCAAGCCTGGCGACCATCGGCCAGATCGCCTTCGCCGCCGTGACTCAACTGGCACCGGCCATGCTCGGCGCGCTGTACTGGAAACAGGCCAACCGTCGCGGTGTGTTCGCCGGCCTCGCCGCCGGCACCTTCCTCTGGTTCTACACGCTGATTCTGCCGATTGCCGCCCACAGCCTCGGCTGGTCACTGGACACGTTCCCCGGCCTGGCCTGGCTGCACAGCAATCCGCTGAACCTGCCGATCAGCCCATTGACCCAAGGCGTGGTGCTGTCACTGGCCGGCAACTTCACCCTGTTCGCCTGGGTTTCGGTGCTGTCGCGCACGCGAGTATCGGAACACTGGCAGGCGGGCCGCTTCATCGGCCAGGAAATCAGCGCGCGGCCCAGTGCGCGTTCGATGCTGGCGGTGCAGATCGACGATTTGCTGCAACTGGCGGCGCGGTTTGTCGGTGAAGAACGTGCACGACAAAGCTTCATCCGCTTCGCCTACCGTCAGGGCAAAGGCTTCAACCCGAATCAGAATGCCGACAGCGCGTGGATCGCCCACACGGAACGCTTGTTGGCCGGTGTCCTCGGTGCTTCTTCGACGCGAGCCGTCGTAAAAGCCGCCATCGAAGGTCGGGAAATGCAGTTGGAGGACGTGGTCCGGATCGCCGACGAAGCCTCTGAAGTGCTGCAGTTCAACCGTGCCCTGCTGCAAGGCGCCATCGAGAACATCACCCAGGGCATCAGCGTGGTCGACCAGTCGCTGAAGCTGGTGGCCTGGAACCGCCGATATCTGGAGCTGTTCAATTATCCGGACGGCTTGATCAGCGTCGGCCGGCCGATTGCCGACATCATTCGCTACAACGCCGAGCGCGGCTTGTGCGGCCCCGGCGAGGCGGAAGTCCACGTCGCCCGACGCCTGCACTGGATGCGTCAGGGTCGCGCCCATACCTCCGAGCGATTGTTCCCCAACGGCCGGGTGATCGAGCTGATCGGCAACCCGATGCCCGGCGGCGGTTTCGTCATGAGTTTCACCGACATCACCGCGTTCCGCGAAGCCGAACAGGCACTGACCGAGGCCAACGAAGGGCTGGAGCAACGGGTCAGCGAGCGGACTCAGGAGCTGTCGCAACTCAACCTCGCGCTGACGGAAGCCAAAGGCAATGCCGAGGCGGCCAACCAGTCGAAAACCCGCTTTCTGGCCGCTGTCAGCCATGACTTGATGCAACCGCTGAATGCCGCGCGGCTGTTCTCCGCCGCCCTCTCCCATCAAGAAGACGGACTGAGCGGCGAAGCGCAGAAACTGGTGCAGCATCTGGACAGCTCACTGCGCTCGGCGGAAGACCTGATCAGCGACCTGCTGGACATTTCCCGCCTGGAAAACGGCAAGATCAACCCGGATCGCAAGCCGTTTGCGGTCAATGAGTTGTTCGACACCCTGGGGGCGGAATTCACGGCGCTGGCTCAGGAACAGGGCCTGAGTTTCCGGGTGCGCGGCAGTCACTTGCGCATCGACAGTGACATCAAGTTGCTGCGGCGGATCCTGCAGAACTTCCTGACCAACGCCTTCCGCTACGCCAAAGGGCCGGTCCTGCTGGGCGTACGTCGACGTCAGGGCGAGCTCTGCCTGGAAGTCTGGGATCGCGGGCCAGGGATTCCGGAAGACAAGCAGCAGGTGATTTTCGAAGAATTCAAACGCCTCGACAGTCATCAGACCCGCGCCGAAAAAGGTCTGGGACTGGGCCTGGCCATCGCCGACGGCTTGTGCCGGGTGCTCGGGCATACTCTGCGCGTACGTTCATGGCCGGGGCGCGGCAGTGTGTTCAGTGTGCGGGTGCCGCTGGCGCGGATGCAGGCCGCACAGCCAGGTGCGACGATCGAACTCAACGGCAAACTGCACAGCGGCGCAAAGGTGCTGTGCATCGACAACGAAGACAGCATTCTGATCGGCATGAACAGCTTGCTGACGCGCTGGGGCTGTCAGGTGTGGACGGCGCGCAACCGCGAGGAATGCGCGGCACTGCTCGACGATGGCGTGCGGCCGCAACTGGCGCTGGTGGATTTTCACCTTGATCACGGCGAAACCGGCACCGACCTGATGGCCTGGTTGCGCACACGACTGGGCGAGCCGGTGCCCGGCGTGGTGATCAGCGCCGACGGGCATCCGGAAACCGTGGCACTGGTGCACGCCGCAGGCCTGGATTATCTGGCCAAGCCAGTAAAACCGGCCGCGCTGCGGGCGTTGTTGAGTCGCTATCTGCCACTTTAGAAAGGCGGTTATTCAGGCAGTTCGACCAGGCCGTCGGCATCGGTCATTGCGCGCTCCAGCAGATCCGTCGGCAGGCTCTTGCTCGCTCGTGCACCAAGCATTTTGAGCTGCTCGCTGCGACTGACCAGATTGCCGCGCCCTTCCGTCAGCTTGTTTCGCGCTGCGCTGTAGGCTTTGTCCAGTTGCTGCAGACGATTGCCGACTTCGTCCAGATCCTGAATGAACAGCACGAACTTGTCGTACAGCCATCCGGCCCGCTCGGCGATCTCCCGGGCGTTCTGACTCTGGCGCTCCTGCTTCCACAGACTGTCGATGACCCGCAAAGTGGCGAGCAGCGTGGTCGGGCTGACAATCACGATATTGCGGTCGAAAGCCTCCTGGAACAGCGTCGGCTCGGCCTGCAACGCCGCCGAAAATGCAGCCTCGATCGGCACGAACAACAAGACGAAATCGAGGCTGTGCAACCCTTCCAGACGCTTGTAGTCCTTGCCGGCCAGACCTTTGACGTGGCTGCGCAGCGACAGCACGTGCTGTTTCATGGCGATCTGGCTGATGGCATCGTCGTCCGCAGCAACGTATTGCTGATACGCGGTTAGACTGACCTTGGAGTCGACCACCACCTGCTTGTCGCCCGGCAGATAAATGATCACGTCCGGCTGGAAGCGCTCGCCGTCCGGACCTTTGAGATTGACCTGGGTCTGGTACTCGCGGCCTTTCTCCAGCCCGGCATGCTCCAGCACCCGTTCAAGAATCAGCTCGCCCCAGTTGCCCTGGGTTTTCTGCCCTTTGAGGGCGCGGGTCAGGTTGGTCGCTTCATCGCTCAGGCGCAGGTTCAGTTGTTGCAGTCGCTCCAGCTCCCTGGCCAGGGAGAAGCGCTCGCGGGCTTCGGCCTGATAACTTTCCTCGACGCGCTTTTCGAAAGACTGGATACGTTCTTTCAACGGATCGAGCAATTGCCCGAGTCGCTGCTGACTGGTTTCGGCAAAGCGCTGTTCACGCTCGTCGAAGATTTTGCCTGCCAGTTCGGCAAACTGGGCGCGCAATTCGTCGCGGGAACCTTGCAGATCATCCAGGCGCTGCTGATGGCTTTCCTGCTGCTCGCGCAGTTCGGCGGCCAGCGAAGCCGCCCGGGCGTCCAGACGGCGCAGCTCGGTGTCCTTGTTGGCGCGTTCGAGGTTCCAGGCGTGGGCCGCGTCGCGAGCGTCGTCGCGCTCGATCTGCAACAGTTCCACCTCACGGCGCACGGCGGCAAGATCCGCCTGTTTCGCGGCGTTGGCCTGACCGAGGTCGGCGATTTCATCACGACAGGCTTCGAGCTGGGCGTTGAGGCCGTCCTGTGCCATTTGCGCCATGGCCAGTCGCTCTTCGAGCAACGCGACTTGCGATTCGCCCTGACCGGCCCGGCGCTGCAGTTGCCAGACCAGTGCCAGCAGCGGCAAGGCCGCGCCTGCCAACCCGAGCAAGATGCTGGTCAAGTCCATCGCCATAGTCATCTCCGCCGATCCGATAAAGCCTGAAGGTTAACCAAGGCGTCAGGTCTTGGACAGCTCAGTCTTCGATCAGGCCGAGTTCCTGCTGCGCACGCCGGTCACCCGCACGGGCGGCCTGACGCAGCAGATCCTGACCGATACGGCGATCGCGGGCGTTGCCGCACTCACGGCACATCAACTGACCGAGGCGGCTTTGCGCCACAACCACACCCTCCCGGGCCGGTTGCTTGAGCAGCCGACCGGCAAGATGCTTGGCGTTGCGGCTTTCGCTCAGGCGCGGGCTGTCGAGCAGCCATTCGGCCACACGTACGGAAAATCGCTTAGGAGCAGTAACATGCAGGGGTCGGGAAGTAACAGATTCTGGAGCTGAGCGAAACTTCATAAAGCACTGTGGGACAAATCGGAAGGCGCGCCACTCTACTCTCTTTTTCGCACAGGTAAAGTCGAAAAAAACCCGGCACGCCCGTCCTAGAGCAAGCGCCAGGGACAATCCACAGAAGCTGTGGATAACTCAGTGGACAACCCCTCCCGATACGTCGCAAAGCCTTGTGGAATGGGGCTCGCAGTCAAACTGACGATTTTTTCACCAGTAAAAAAAAGCGATGTTTTTCATTGACTTAAACTTTCGATACGGGCAGCCATCAGGTTCAGGAATGATGTGACAGTGGCGTTACCGTCCGCGCAACTAATGTGCACAAGTACCTGTTACGCGGTTATATCGGTGCGCTTTTTCGGGTCGTTTCAACATCCGGGAGGGGAACTGGCGGCTACGATGCGTCTGCCTCGCCAATCCTGCGAGTCGACCAGCGGTCAAAGACTGAACCAATTCGGAGCAACACCAGAGCCTGAAGAAAATGGCTTGCGCTCACTCTGAAATTCAGGTTTGCCTTTTTCAATGTGCTCCGTTACCATCTGCGCCGTTAGTACCAAGCTGAAAGTCAATTCCGGTCGAACAACCCCCACGGTCAGTCTTCTCGTCGAGAAGCCACCGATAAAACGGGCCCGACCTCTCGATGGTTTCCAGGTAACGCCTGCAACGACACAGCCTTTGAAATGAATCAAAGGATGTTGCAAGGACTCGTTACTCTGACCGAACCAACCTGCAAATTGATCAGGATCTTCACCCCGGGCCCGGAACCTCTGCCCTCGATGTGTTGCCTGTCCTCCTAAGTACCTACCTGCCAGCCCAAGCGCGCCAACTTTTCAGCGCTTCAATCTGGCTGCCTTGTTCCAGTCAGGTTCTTCGTTCGACCCATGGTGGTCTGCGTTACTGGAACGTTTTAACGTTGCACGGTTCTTATCCGTGTCATTTGTAGGAACACCTGATAACTATGTCTACTCAAATCCAGACCGAGGATGCCATTCGCACCCTGACCAACGCTTTTGCTCCAATGAACTGCCTGATCATGGCCGCTCGCAAAGGCTGCTTCAGCTTCACCGTGGTCAATGAACACGGGATCGCCCGCCACAGCGAGCGCCTGTATCCCGATCAGTACTCCAGCGCTGAACCGCTGCAGGCCGTGATCGACCGCACCCGCCAGGCGTTGATTGCCTGAGAGGCCGAAATGGCTGCAAAAGCAAAAGCCCCGCCGAAAATGCGGGGCTTTTTATTGCCCGATGTTTCTCTTTTTATCGATCACGGTTAAGCACCAACCGGTATAAGGGATATAACTGGACGCCGGTAATATTTTAAAAACAGGCCTTTACGTCGTGAATATGACACTACACTTCAACTCAAGCGGCTTGATCCGCTTTCGGCGGGCCTGATTCGATTCACAGCTGCCAAGCTCCCCTTCAGGCCTCGCCGCCCAATAACAAGAACCGAGGGTTTTATGGGTATCGCTGCCAGCGAACTGTGCCGCTATGTGATCCGTCCGACACTGATCTATCTGGGACGTCACTGCGCCACCGCCGAATCCCTGCTGCTGGGCATCGCCGCCAGCCAGTCCGCCCTGGGTTCCGCTCTGCACGACCGCCGCGGCCATGGTCTGTACCGGATCGCCGAGCAACGCCATCAGGCACTCTGGGACCATTACCTGGCGCTGGATCCGGAGCGCGCCAGCCTGGTTCGCGGCCTTGCCAGCCAACATGCGTTTCTCAGCAGTCCGCACCTCGAATTGACCGTCAATCTGCGTTACGCCACCGCCATCGCCTGGCTGCTGGTGGAAGAACAGAGCCCCACCCTCCCCGAGTCCGACGACCTGCTCGCCATGGCGCGCATCTGGCGTCAGACCTTCCAGCCCCAGGGCCGCCTGCGCGACTTCACCTGTGCCTGGCAAACCTGTGTTTCACCGCTGAATCAGGTCGCTTGCTGACCGGCCGGTTCCGGAAGATCGCCCAACAGGTCGCGAATCTGGTCGGATTGTCCTACAAAACCGCTCTAACTCAAGCAATACGGACTATAGCGCTGGAACGAAAATGTTGGTAATTTTCGCCCCGGTGATCACCAGGAGTTCTAATAATGAAAAAAGTAATGCTCAAAACCACCATCAGCCTCGCCGTTTCCCTGGCATCCACGCAGATTTTCGCCGCTGGCTTTGCCATCAACGAACACAGCATCAGCGGCATGGGGACTGGTTACGCCGGGCGATCTTCTTCTGCCGACGACGCAAGCACTGTATACGGCAACCCTGCCGGCATGTCGCGCCTGACACGCGAACAAGTCACCGGTGGTGTTGCATTCCTCGATGCCAAGACCGATATCAGCCACGCCAGCTCCAGCCCTAACGGCGGCAGCAATAAAGGCGACATGGTGCCCTTCACCTCCGTACCTATGGGCTACTACGTCAAGCCGATCGACGAGCATTGGGCATTCGGCCTGGGTGTGTATGTACCCTTCGGCCTGATTACCGACTATGAAAAAGGCTTTGCCGGCCGTTACTTCGGCAGCAAGTCCAAAGTCCAGGTCATCACCTTCCAGCCAACCGTCAGCTACAAGTTCAACGACGTGGTTTCGGTTGGTTTCGGTCCGACCATCAACCGTATCGATGGCTCGCTGGAGTCCAACCTGTCGATCACTCAGGCCCTGCCGGACGGCAAGGTCAAGATCAAGGGTGACGACACCGCGCTGGGCTACAACGTCGGTGTGCTGGTTCAAGCGACCGACACCACACGCCTGGGCCTGACCTACCACTCCAAGGTCGACTACAAGCTCGAAGGCAACACCAAGGTCAACTACGGCGCACTGGCCGCCGTCGGCCTGGGCGCCAGCCAGAAGTACGACGCTTCGCTGAAGATCACCACGCCTGAATCCGTGGACTTCTCGGTCACCCAAGAGATCAACGATCGCTGGAACGTCTACGCCGGTACCACCTGGACCCGCTGGAGCCAGCTGGAAAAGATCACCGTCAAGAACTCCGGTGTACAGCCGCTGCTGGCCGGCCAGTTCGGCGAGATCACCGAAGATCAGAACTGGCATGACAGCTGGGCTTACGCCATCGGTACTTCCTACCAGTTGAACAAGGAATGGGTACTGCGTACCGGTCTGACCTTCGACCAGGCACCGACCAACAACGTCGACCGTTCGCCGCGCATTCCTACCGGTGACCGGACCATCTTCAGCATCGGTGCCGGCTGGAGCCCAACCGAAGACCTGACCATCGACGTCGCCTACTCGTACCTGCAGGAAGAATCGGTCAAAGTCCGCAACGAAAACAATCGTGGCCAGAGCTACGATGCCAAGTATGAAAACTCGGCAAACGGTTTCGGTGTCGGTGCGACCTACCGCTTCTGATGCTGCACGACGAGGCTGAGCGCTTTACCCTCTGAGCCCTCGCCCACCAAAAAGCCCCGCTCTCTTTGTAGAGGCGGGGCTTTTTAGTAGGCATCGATCAGGGTTTCAGCGGTTTAGACGCAATGGCTTTTTCGATGGCCGCAAGAAACTCCGGATCATCCGGCTTGGTCAGGCTGGAGAAATTGGCGATTACCTTGCCCTGGCGATCGACCACATATTTGTAGAAATTCCATTTCGGCGCGCTGCTTTGCGCGGCCAGGACCTGGAACAGGTGGGTGGCATCGTCGCCACGAACCTTCTGCGGCTCGGTCATGGTGAACGTCACGCCGTAGTTGGCGTAGCAGACCTTGGCGGTCTCGGCGCTGTCCCTGGACTCCTGCTTGAAGTCATTGGAGGGCACGCCAAGCATTTCCAGCCCTTGGCCCTTGTAGCGCTGATTGAGCGCTTCGAGGCCTTCGAACTGCGGAGCGAAACCACAGAAGCTGGCGGTGTTGATGACCACCAGCGGCTTGTCGGCGTAGCGCTGGCACAGGTCGATGGATTCCTTGGCCCGCAATTTGGGCAGCGAGCCTTGCAGCAATTCCGGGCAGTCCGCGGCCCGGGCCAGTCCGGTCAACGCCATCAGCAACGCGGGAACAGCACACCAGCGCTTGAGCATGTCGGGCCTCCTTGAGCAGTCATCAGAACCCGACGTTACTCGCCCTCCAAGCCTACACGCAAGCGCCCATGCCCAACTGCATCAGCGCCAGGCCACCCTGATGCCAGCCCCACCACACCAGCGCCAGGAAGGCAGCGCCGAGTGCGGTGATGGCGATTCGCGGCCAGATTCGCATCATGCCGCGCTCGCACGGGCCTGCAGACGCTCGACCGGACGCTCGCGCACCGGCCAGTTCAGCGCGGCCGCCAACAGGCTCAAGAGAATCGCCACTTGCCAGATCAAGTCATAACTCCCGGTCCGGTCATACACCACCCCGCCCAGCCAGCCGCCGAGGAACGAGCCGAGCTGATGGAACAGGAACACGATCCCGCCGAGCATGGACAGGTTTCGCACGCCAAACAAGGTCGCCACCGTACCGTTGGTCAACGGCACGGTCGACAGCCACAGGAAACCCATCGCCATGCCGAACAGATACGCCGTGGTCGTCGTCACCGGCAGCCAGAGGAACAGCACGATCACCACCGCCCGCAGCAGATAAAGGCCAGTCAAAAGACGTGGCTTGGACATGCGCCCGCCGAGCCAGCCGGCGGTATAGGTGCCGAAGATGTTGAACAGCCCGATCAAGGCCAGCACCGTGGTGCCGACGGTGGCCGGCAGATGCTGATCGACCAGATACGCCGGCAAGTGCACGCCGATGAACACCACCTGGAAACCGCAGACGAAGAAACCGAACGCCAGCAGCCAGAACCCGGAATGCGAGCAGGCTTCACGCAAGGCTTCGGACAGGGTTTGTTCATGCCCGAGCACCGGCAGCGGCTTATCCTTGAGCATACTCACCAGCGGCACGATCAGCACCACCAGCAGGCCCAGCGCCAGCAACGCCGCCGACCAGCCCAGCCAGCCGATCAGCCCCAGGGTGCCCGGCAGCATCGCGAACTGGCCGAAAGAACCGGCAGCACTTGCGATGCCCATGCCCATGCTGCGTTTTTCCGGCGGCACAGCACGGCCGACCACGCCCAGAATCACCGAGAAGGAAGTGCCAGACAAACCGATACCGATCAGCAAACCAGCGCTCAGGGACAGGCCCAACGCCGTTTCCGACAGGCCCATGAACACCAGGCCCAAGGCGTAGAGCACACCACCGATCAGCACCACTTTCGCCGCGCCGAAGCGGTCAGCCAGTGCGCCGGTGAAGGGTTGCGCCAGGCCCCAGATCAGGTTTTGCAACGCGATGGCAAAGGCAAACACTTCACGCCCCCAACCGAACTGGGCGCTCATCGGCGACAGGAACAGGCCGAAGCCGTGCCGAACGCCCAATGACAACGCCAGAATCAGCGCACTCCCCAGCAACACCCAACCGCACGTACGCCACATCGAACTCATTGTTATTCTCCAGTCGCGGGTATATACCCGCTTAGATTCGGAAAAACCGACCCTCAGGCCAGTTCATCCAATAGCCGCAGCAAGGTTTCACGCTTTTCGGCGCCGAGACGGTCGATCAACCGCTGTTGCGCCGCTTCCCAGGCCGGCAGGGCTGCTGCCAGGCGTTGTACACCGGTTTCGGTGAGCCGGACGATGCGGTTGCGCATGTCTTCGCCCTCGGCCAGCGCCACCAGCCCCTCGCCCTCCAGCACCCGCAGATTGCGCCCGAGGGTGCTGCGATCCAGCCCCATGGCTTCAGCCAGTTCGGAAATGCTCGGTTGATCCAGACGCTGCAGATTGCACAGCAGAGAATACTGGGCAACGTTGATCCCGAAGCCGTCGAGAGCGCCGTCGTAATGCCTGCTGACGCCACGGGCGGCGCGACGCAGGTTGGTGCACAAACACTGAGAAGGAAGCATGATGCGTGTATATACCCGCGAGTCTGTTAAATCAAGTTACAGATCAACACAAAGCCAGCCCGACGAGCACGGCCATCTCCAGCAATTCCAGTAACGCTCCCGCCGTATCCCCCGTGGTTCCACCCAGCCGCCGCACCATCAGATTCCGCAACCAGATGAACACGACGACCGCCAGCGACAGTGCAACGACAGCCTTGAAACCGGCGATCGGCACACACGCCAGTGCACTGCCCAGCAGCACCCGCCAGCCTGCCTTGCGCGGCAAATGATCGGCCAGCGCCTGCCCCAACCCGCCGGCCCGCACATAGGTCGTGGTGAGAAACAGCCCAAGCAGCGCCGCCCGCCCCAACAGCGGCACGATGATCAGCGCCATGCCTTGCTGTTTTTCGATCAACGCCAGCAATGCCGCGAACTTGAGCAGCAGGACCAGCACCAGCGTCACCACTGCGATCGGCCCGCTGCGTGGATCCTTCATGATCGTCAGGGTTCGCTCACGATCACCAAAACCACCGAGCCACGCATCGGCGCTGTCCGCCAGGCCGTCAAGGTGCAGGGCGCCGCTGAGCAGCACCCACACCGTCAGCAGCAACGCAGCATGCAACAGCAAGGGAGCGCCGGCCAGAGCGATGTTCAACGCCCAGAGAATCAGGCCGAACAGCAAGCCCACCAGCGGATAGAACAGCAGCGAGCGACCGAGTTCTTCAGGCGCCGGCATGCCCGGCAGACGAATCGGCAGGCTGCTGAGAAACTGCAAAGCGATCCACAGGGGCAGCATGTCAGCACACTTCCTTGAGCGAACCATCCGCTTCGACAACCAGTGAAAACAGCGCGCCATGAGCGACTTCGACATTCAGTAACTGCTCGCGGGGCAAGCCACGGGCGCGGGCCAGCAACAGGCGCATGACGCCGCCGTGACTGACCAGCAACAGCCGCTCCCCCGCATGCGCCGCATGCAAACGCGTGATGGCCGCCAGCACCCGCGCCGAAAACTCGGCAACCGGCTCGCCCCGAGGCGGGGTGAACCCATACGGATCAGCCCAGAACAGCCCGAGCGCTTCGGCATCGGTCTCCATCAGCGCCGCTGCGCTCTGCCCTTCCCAGCTACCGAAATGCAGCTCTTGCAGGTCCTTGTCTTGCGAGACCGGCAAACTCAATTGCCTGCCGAGCTCTTCGGCGAAACGCGCGCACCGCTGCAACGGCGAACTGACCAGCCGATGCCAGGGCCCCTGCCCGATCACCGCCTCGCGCATCTGTGCCCAACCCTGTTCGGTCAAGGCATCGTCGAGGCTGCCGCGCAGGCCGCCGCCGAGTTCGGTTTCACCGTGGCGCAGCAGGTCCAGACGCAGCGTCATGCCGGGCGGTCCGCCACCGCCGCTTCGGCGAAGGTCGCCATCTGCCCGTGCAGATCACAGGCCAGACGCAGCAACGGCACCGCCAGCGCGGCGCCACTGCCCTCGCCCAGGCGCAGGCCCAGCTCCAACAGCGGCTCGGCGCCAAGGGTTTCCAGCACATGACGATGGCCCGGCTCGGCTCCGCGATGACCGAACAGCAGCCATTCACGACAGGCCGGATTCAGCCGCACCGCCACCAGCGCCGCGACGGTGCAGATGAAACCGTCCACCAACACCGCCACACCTTCCTGAGCGCACGCCAGATACGCACCGACCAAAGCCGCAATCTCAAAGCCGCCGAGATTGCACAGAGTCTGTAACACATCCTCACGTTGCGAAGCGTGCAACGCCAGCGCCCGCTCGATCACCTGCGCCTTGTGGCTGACGCCTTCGGCATTCAGCCCGGTGCCAGGGCCGGTCAAATGGGCGACCGGGCAATCGAGCAGCGCACAGGCCAGCGCACTGGCGGCCGTGGTGTTGCCGATGCCCATTTCGCCACCGATGAACAATTGCGCGCCGGCTGCCTTCGCCCGCAACACGCTGTCGCGGCCGGCCTGCAAAGCGAGTTCGCCCTGAGCCGGGGTCATTGCCGGCCCCTTGGCGAAATTCGCCGTGCCCGGGCCAATATTCAAGTGACGCACGCCCGGCAGGTTCAGCGACGAGGTCACGGTGCCCAGATCCACGACCTCAAGCTGTGCGCCGAGCTGCCGCGCCAGCACGCTGATCGCCGCGCCGCCGCTGACAAAGTTCAGCAGCATCTGCCCGGTGACTTCCTGCGGAAACGCCGAAACCCCTTCGGCCACAACACCGTGGTCGCCAGCAAAAATCGCGATCCAGACCTGATCGAGTGTCGGCTTGATCCGGCCCTGTAACCCGGCCAGTTGCACTGCCACCGATTCGAGCTGCCCGAGAGAGCCGGCAGGTTTGGTCAATTGCTGCTGACGCGCCGCCGCGTTTTTAACAGCGTACGTATCCACCGGTTTGCACGGGTTCAGCCACCAGGCTTGGGTCATAACGCAGGTCCTTTCAAGGTCAGGGGCAGGCCGGCGACGGTCAGGACGACTCGCTGACAACGCTCGGCCAGAGCTTGATGCAGCCAACCGGCTTCATCGACGTAGCGGCGAGTCAATTCGCCCAGCGGCACGACACCCATTCCGGTCTCGTTGCTGACAAAAATGATTTCACCCGGCAGCGATGCCAGGCATTCAAGCAGGGCTTCGCGTTCGGCGGCGAGACGTTCGGCGTCTTCGAGCATCAGCAGATTGGTCAGCCACAGCGTCAGGCAATCCACCAGCAGGCAACGCTCGGTGCGGGCGGTTTCGCGCAGCACTCGAGCCAGTTCCAGCGGCTCTTCGATCAATGCCCATTCGGCGGGACGTCGCGCCCGGTGATGGGCGACGCGTTCATTCATCTCACCGTCCAGCGGCTGGCTGGTGGCGATGTACGTCACGGCCAGCGCGCTGTCAGTGGCGAGTTTCTCGGCCAGGCGACTTTTGCCGGAGCGGGCGCCACCCAGGATCAATTGGAGCATGAATACATCCTATAAATATCGGGTGCTACAACGACCGTCTTCGCGAGCAGGCTCGCTCCCACAATAGAACGCATTTCACTGCTCGCGATGAGGACGGCATGGGCAAATCACATTCCACAGAGTTGACGCAAAAAATCGGTATCCAGATGCTTTTCCACCAGATCCGCCAGCCGCTCGATATCGCGCTCGCGCAGGCCGTGGTAATCCACCTCCTGCACATCGTTCAAACCGGCCCAGCGCAACAGTGCCGCACTGGCAGCCGGCGATTCGAACAGACCATGCAGATAGGTGCCGAAAATCTGCCCGTCGAAACTTTGCGCTCCATCACAGCGACCGTCATCCAGATGGACAGCGGCATTTTCCAGCGCTGGCCCCGTCGTCACACCGGCATGAATTTCATAACCGCTGACCTCGGCATCTTCCAGCGCCAGACGCCCGCGCACATTGCGCAACTGCTTCTCGGCTTCAAGCTGCGTTTCAAATGCCAGCAGACCGAAACCTGTGCTGGAACCTGGCGCGCCTTCAAGGCCCAGCGGATCATGCACCTGCTCGCCGAGCATTTGCAGGCCGCCGCAAATCCCCAGCAGCTTGCCGCCATAACGCAGATGACGACGAATGGCGGTTTCCCAGCCATTGGCACGCAGACAGGCCAGATCGCTGCGCACGCTTTTCGAGCCCGGCAGGATGATCAGATCGGCTGGCGGAATCGTCTGCCCGGGGCCGATGAATTGCAGGTCCACTTGCGGATGCAGCCGCAGCGGATCGAAATCGGTGTGGTTGCTGATGCGCGGCAGCACCGGCACCACCACTTTCAGGACTTGCTCGACCTTGTCGGTCTGACGCCGGTCGATGCCGTCCTCGGCTTCCAGATGCAGATCCATCACGTAAGGCAGCACGCCCACCACCGGTTTGCCGGTGCGCTGCTCCAGCCAGCCGAGGCCCGGTTGCAGCAAAGCGATGTCGCCACGAAAGCGATTGATGACAAAGCCCTTCACCCGCGCCTGCTCGCTCGGCGACAGCAATTCCAGCGTGCCCACCAGATGGGCAAATACGCCGCCACGGTTGATGTCGGCGATCAGCAGCACCGGGCAATCCACCGCTTCAGCGAAGCCCATGTTGGCGATGTCGCCGGCGCGCAGATTGATTTCTGCCGGCGAGCCCGCGCCCTCGACCATCACCAGCGGATACGCAGCGCTCAAGCGCTCGTGAGAGGCCAGCACGGCCTGCATGGCGATGGCTTTGTAGTCGTGATAGGCGACAGCGTTCATGCTGGTGACTGCACGCCCATGGATGATGACCTGGGCGCCGGTGTCGCTGTTGGGCTTGAGCAGCACCGGGTTCATGTCGGTGTGCGGTTCAAGACCGCAGGCCTGCGCCTGCACCGCTTGCGCCCGGCCGATCTCGCCGCCGTCGGCGGTCACCGCGCTGTTGAGCGCCATGTTCTGCGGTTTGAATGGCACCACGGCGACGCCCTGACGGGTGGCCCAGCGGCACAGCGCGGTCACCAGCGTACTTTTGCCGGCGTCGGAGGTGGTGCCCTGCACCATTAAAGTGGTCATGCGGGTGTCTTTTCCATCGAGCGGTCCACGGCGAAAGCTTGCAGGGCCTGTTCAAGACGCACCTCATCGGCGGCATTGGCCGGCAGGCCGAAACGCAGGCTGCTGTTGTGCGTGAAGAGACGCAGCAGGATGCCGCGCCGGGCCATGAATTCATGCAGTGCGTAAGCATGCTCGGTGATCAGCCACTGAAACAGCGCGCAGCCGCCCTGAGGCTTGAAGCCATGGCGCTCGAGGAGCGCCGCCAAGCGCTCGCTGGCTTCGTCGCTGCGGATCCGCTGGCGGGTGTGGCCTTCAGTGTCTTGCAGGCACGCCTGCCCCAGCACCCGGGTCGGCCCGCTGACAGCCCAGGGCCCCACCTGCTCGGCCAGCAACCTGAGCAACTTGCGCTCGGCCAGCACGAATCCGAGTCGAACACCGGCCAGCCCGAAGAACTTGCCGAACGAACGCAACACGATCAGCCCGACCTGATGGGTATGCGGCGCCAGACTCAGTTGCGGCGTGTTGTCCATGAACGCTTCATCGACCACCAGCCAGCCACCGCGCTGGGCCAGCCGCGCGTGCCAGTCGAGCAGACGCGCCGGGGTCAGGCTCAGGCCCGTCGGATTGTTCGGGTTGACCACCACCAGCACGTCGAGGCTGTCGAGGAAAAACTCGACTTCCTGCTCCAACACTTCGCGAACGATATAACCGCTGCGCCGCCAGGCCTCGGCATGCTCGGCATAACACGGCGACAGCACGCCAACCTTGCCGGCCCGGCGCAATCGCGGCAGCAACTGGATGGCCATCTGCGAACCGGCCACCGGCAATACCTGCGCAGCACCGTAGTAGTCACACGCCGCCTGCTCCAGACCGTCATCGGTTTCCGGCAAACGGGCCCAGGCCCGCAACGGAATCTCCGGCACCGGGAACGGCCACGGCGCCAGTCCGGTGGACAGGTCGAGCCAGTCTTCTTCCGCGATGCCGTATTCGCGCGCCGCCCTGCGCAGCCGGCCACCGTGCTCAAGCATAGAATTCAGCCCCCACGCAGAGAATCAGCAGCCATAACCATACCCCGCGCTGAACCAATTGCCAGCCGCGATCAATGGAATCGGCATCCGCCGGCGCACCTTCGCCCAATTGCGGACGCTCGTGCAGCTCTCCGTGATAGATCGCCGGGCCGCCCAGCTCGACGCCCAAGGCACCTGCGCCGGCAGCCATCACTGGACCGGCGTTCGGGCTGTCCCATTTCGGGCCCTGGGTACGCCAGCATTTCAGCGCGAGCCGGGTCTTGCCCAGCAGCGCATAGGTCAACGCCACCAGACGCGCAGGCATGTAATTGAGGACATCGTCGATTTTTGCCGCGGCCCAGCCGAAACGCTCGAAACGTTCGTTGCGATAACCCCACATTGCGTCGAGGGTGTTGCTCAAGCGATAGAGCACCACGCCCGGCGCACCGGCCACGACAAACCAGAAGATCGCGGCGAACACTGCATCACTGCCGTTTTCCAGCACCGACTCGGTGGCGGCGCGGGCGACAGCGGTGCGGTCCAGCTCACTGGTCTGACGGCTGACCAGGTAACCCACACGCTTGCGCGCCTCCTCCAGATCATCGCTGCGCAGGGCCTTGGCCACCGGCTCGACGTGCTCACCGAGGCTGCGCATGCCGAGGGCGCAGTAAAGCGCAACGATCTCGACGATCCAGCCCACATACGGCGCCCAGGACAATGCCGTGGCGAGCAGGGTCAGCGGCAGCACGGCAATCACCCACGCGGTGACGCCATGGCTGCGCCAGCCGCGCCCGCCGGTGTTGAATCGTTGCTCGATGCGCCCGGCGAAATTGCCGAACGCCACCAGCGGATGCCAGCGCTTCGGTTCACCCAGCAGCGCGTCCAGCGCGACCGCGGCGACACTCAGCAACGCCACACTCATTGATTCACTCCCCAAACATTTTCATACAGCAGTTCACTGAGCGGACGCTCCTGCGCCCAGCCGTCGAGTACCAGCATCGGCGCCGGATAGAATGCCTCGACCGGCCCCAGGCAAAGCACCGCCAGCGGCTTGGCTCCGGCCGGCAGTTGCAGCAGATCGGCCAGCGCCTGCGGTTCGAACAGCGACACCCAGCCCATGCCCAGGCCTTCGGCACGCGCCGCCAGCCACAGGTTCTGGATCGCGCAGGACAGCGACGCCATGTCCATTTCCGGCAGTGTGCGGCGGCCGAAAATGTGCCGTTCGCGGTCGTCCATCAAGGCAGCAACCAGCACTTCGGCGCAGTCATTGATGCCTTCGACCTTGAGTTTCATGAACTCGTCACTGCGCTCGCCAAGGGCCTCGGCGGTGCGCACGCGTTCTTCCTCTACAAGATTGCGGATCTGACCACGCAAGGCGCGGTCGCTGATGCGGATGAAGCGCCACGGCTGCATCAGGCCGACGCTCGGTGCCTGATGCGCGGCCTCAAGCAATCGGCGCAGTAATCGGGGCTCGACCGTGCCGCCGATGAAGTGGCGCATATCGCGGCGTTCGGCGATGGCGCGGTAAACCGCTGCGCGCTCGGGCTCAGTGAATGCGTTGTCGGTCATGGCACCAACAGCGCAGCGATCGCCGACGGATTCGACGGGAAATAAAAGTGCACGTAGGAGGCTGTCATCCTTCCTTCGCGATACACCGCTTCCGCCCCGCGCCCACCGTTGGGGCTGTGGCCTCGGGCAATCGGTGTCAGTTCGGTGGTGGTCAGGGAATGGTGATAGGTGTGACCGCGCAGCAGGCCTTCCGGCAGTTCAACGGACTGCAACGCCAGTGCCGCCAGACGCTTTTGCATCACCGCATCCCCCTTGAGCAAACCGACCAGCTCGGCGCGGGTGCCTTCGACATCGGTCAGCGAATCCAGCAGATAGAGCATGCCGCCACACTCGGCGAGCAAGGGTTTGCCGGCGGCGTGATGCGCGCGGATGGCTTCGAGCATTTCGGTGTTTTGCGCCAAGGCAACGTGGTGCAGTTCAGGATAACCGCCAGGCAGATACAGACTGTCGGCCTCGGGCAACGCCGTGTCGTGGATCGGCGAGAAGAAATTCAACTGCGCGCCCATCGCCCGCAACAGATCGAGACTGGCGCCATAAGTGAAAGCGAAGGCTTCGTCACGGGCGACAGCAATGCGCACTCCTTCGAGCAGTCTTTCGGTCTTCACGATTTCAGGCGCGGCGAATTCGACGGCCGGCGGCAGCGCGACCTCGCACGTGCCGGCCAGCGCTTCGGCGGCGGCGTCGAGCCGCACATCGAGGTCATTGAGTTCGCTGGCCTGCACCAGGCCGAGATGGCGGCTTGGCAACTCGATCCCGGTTTCCCGGGACAGCGCGCCGTACCAGCGCAAACCTTCAGTGAGACTGCCTTCGAGCAATTGCGCATGGCGCACGGTGCCGACGCGATTGGCCAGCACGCCGGCGAACGGCAAATCCGGCTGATAGCGCGCCAGGCCCAGGGCCAGTGCACCGAACGTCTGGGCCATGGCGGTGCCGTCGATCACGCCGAGCACGGGAACACCGAAATGCCGGGCCAGATCGGCGCTCGACGGTGTGCCATCGAACAAGCCCATCACACCTTCGATCAGGATCAGATCGGCCTCGGCGGCGGCTTTCCACAACAGGCGACGGCTTTCCTGCTCGCCGACCATCCACATGTCCAGTTGATAGACCGGTGCACCGCTGGCGCGCTCGAGGATCATCGGATCGAGAAAATCCGGCCCGCACTTGAACACCCGGACCTTGCGCCCCTGATTGCGGTGCAGGCGGGCCAGCGCGGCGGTGACGGTGGTCTTGCCCTGGCCGGAGGCCGGCGCGGCGATCAGGACCGCCGGACAGTGACGAGGCTGATTCAAAGTTCGACGCCTTTCTGCGCTTTGATACCGGCCTGGAAGGCGTGCTTGATCATGCCCATTTCGGTGACGGTGTCGCCCATCTCGATCATTTCCGATTTGGCGGCGCGGCCGGTGACGATCACGTGTTGCATCGGCGGGCGGGCCTGCAGATCGCTGAGCACCCGATCCAGGTCGAGGTAACCGTGCTTGAGGGCGATGTTCAGCTCATCGAGCACCACCAGACCGATCGACGGATCACGCAGCAACTCGCGGGAGACCTCCCAGGCAGCCTCGGCGGCAGCGATGTCGCGCTGGCGGTCCTGGGTTTCCCAGGTGAAGCCTTCGCCCATCACATGAAAACGCACCTGCTCGGGGAAGCGGCGGAAGAACAGCTCTTCCCCGGTGCTGTTGCGACCCTTGATGAACTGCACCACGCCGCACTGCATACCGTGGCCCATGGCGCGGGCAAGCATGCCGAACGCCGAGCTGCTTTTGCCTTTGCCGTTGCCGGTCAGCACCAGCACCAGGCCGCATTCGTCTGGCGAATTGGCGATGCGCTCGTCGATCACGGCTTTTTTGCGCTGCATGCGCGCCAGGTGACGCTCGTCGCGTTCGAGGGAATCAGTCATGGGGGAGCTCTCCGTTGAGGCTGGGTAACGGCGGGCAGGCACAAGAATAGACGGCAACAAGCCTGGCATCGCCCACCGTGATGCCGCTGGATGGATCAGGCCGGTCTCCGGGCTCATGAGCGGCTCGCGCCTGGCTGCGCGCCTTCCCGCTTTGCAGCAGTGGCATCGAACGCAGCTTTCACTCATTTACCGTTGCGGGGGCAGCGCCGGGATCGTGATGGCTCTTCGCGTGAAGACAATCCTCACCGGCTTCCCTGTTTCACTCTGTCGACAGGGGTCACAGAGCACCTGAAACAAGCCGCGAAGGTTAGAGGGTTGGGGGTGGAGCGTCAAATGAAGAGGGCTCTGCGCGGCAAATAACTGCCGCCGATCAATTATCTGACGCCAATCTTGTGCCACACTGTCAGCAGTGATATCAAAGAGCCATGCTTTTTGACTGCAGAGAGCACATCACAATAACAAGGGAGAGCACCATGCAAGGCATGATCATCAGCAATCCGCGGCTGGAATTCCTGCGCCCGGTGCTGGAACGCTGGTTCGACTGCATCGACCGCTACAACGCCGTGCGCGGCGACAACGACACACCCTACTGGCACGACGAGAAAGCCAACCTCGGCCTGCTGTCCGCCGCCGCCTGGATGGCCGAACTGGTGACCCTGCGCGACACCGCCACACGCAAACAGAATGAAGAAGGCGAACGCAATGCCCGGGCCGACCTGTTCCTGGCCGGCGCCGAAGATCGCGCCTACATCCAGGCGACCCAGCGCTGGCCGCGGGTCAACAGCCTGCACCTGACCCAGGCGCTGGCCGATATCACCAGTGACGCAAAGCGCATCAGCTACGCCAGCGATCTCAAGCTCGGCTGCCTGTTCGTCGCTCCACAGAAAGCCCAGCACAGCGCCAGCCCGGAAGAACTGCAGGACATGGTCGACGACCTGCAAAAGGAACACACCTGCGCCGTCGCCTGGTATTTCCCCTACGCCTACCGCAAATTGCGCAGCGAGGCCGGCAACTATCACCCCGGCATTGCCGTGCTGTTCAAGGAAGCTCGCGGCTGAGGAGTTGAACCATCGGGCTCGCGCTCTTCTCTATGATCAGGAATGCATTCATAGGGAAGATCAGCAATGCGCAAGCCCCACCTCCTTTTCGTCATCGCACTCGCCGGCGGGCTCAGCGCCTGCGGCGAATCCTCCAGCCTGCAAGTCTCGGACGGCACCGGCCCGTCTCCCAAACTGCCCGAACCGAACAAAACCCTGATCCCGACGGTGAACATCGCCCCGGCGATCGGCTGGCCGGCCGGCGCAAAACCGACGCCGGCGGCAGGCACTCAGGTCGCGGCATTTGCCGAGAACCTTGATCACCCGCGCTGGCTATACGTGCTGCCCAATGGCGACGTACTGGTGGCCGAAACCAATGCCCCGCCGAAACCAGAGGACAGCAAAGGCATTCGCGGCTGGGTGATGAAGAAAGTCATGGGCCGCGCCGGCGCCGGCGTACCGAGCCCGAACCGCATCACCCTGCTGCGCGATGCCGATCACGACGGCGTGGCCGAGACGCGTACGGTGTTCCTGCAGAATCTCAATTCGCCGTTCGGGATGACATTGGTCGGCAATGACCTGTACGTGGCCGACACCGACCGCTTGCTGCGTTTTCACTACGAACCCGGCGCCACGGAAATCAAGAGCCAGCCGATCAAGATCGTGGATCTGCCGGGCGGCCCGCTCAACCACCACTGGACCAAAAACGTCATCGCCAGCAAGGACGGCAGCAAGCTTTACGTCACTGTCGGCTCGAACAGCAACGTCGGCGAAAACGGCCTGGATCAGGAAGAAGGCCGCGCCGCAATCTGGGAAGTGGATCGCGCCAGCGGCAATCACCGGATCTTCGCCTCTGGCCTCCGTAACCCCAATGGCCTGGCCTGGGAACCGAAAAGTGGCGCACTGTGGACCGCCGTCAACGAACGGGACGAAATCGGCAGTGATCTGGTGCCGGACTACATCACCTCGGTCAAGGACGGCGGGTTCTATGGCTGGCCCTTCAGCTATTACGGCCAGCACGTCGATGTGCGCGTGAAACCGCAAAACCTGGACCTGGTGGCCAAGGCCATTGCACCGGACTACGCCGTCGGGCCACACACGGCCTCACTGGGCCTGTCCTTCGCCGAGGGCAACACGCTGCCGGCCCAATTCAAGGAAGGTGCGTTCATCGGCCAGCACGGTTCGTGGAACCGCAAACCGCACAGTGGTTACAAGGTGATCTTCGTGCCCTTTGCGGCCGGCAAGCCGAGCGGAACGCCAGTGGATGTTCTGACCGGCTTTCTCGACAAGGACGAGAACGCCATGGGTCGCCCGGTCGGCGTGGCGATCGACCAGCAAGGTGGATTGCTGGTGGCGGACGATGTGGGGAACAAGGTGTGGCGAGTTTCTGCGGCTAAATAGCGTGGCCCTGAAACAAAAAAACCGTGGGAGCCAATGGGCTCCCACGGTTTTTCTTGGTTCGCAGCGTTACGGGTTGTGCGCCAGATGCTCCGGTTGCAAAACGCGCTTGGCGCTCAGATAGGCTTTCTGCCAATAAGCTTTCGACAGGCTGTCCAGCTTCACCGTACCCCCCGTGGCCGGCGCATGAACAAAGCGCCCTTCCCCGACATAAATCCCTGCATGGCTGACCTGAGAGCCGCCGTTGGTGGCAAAGAAGATCAGGTCACCGGTCTGCAGCCCTTCCTTGCCGACATTCGGCGCCTGCATGACGATCATCTCGCGCGTCGAACGCGGCAGGCTGATGCCGGCAGCGTCGCGGTACACGAAACCGATCAGGCCGCTGCAATCGAAACCGGAATCGGGTGTGTTGCCACCCCAGCGATAAGGCGTACCCACCAGTCCGAGCGCACGGAACAGCACGTCTTCGGCAGCGGGAGAAAAGGCCTGGGAGGATCCGAACACAATCGGCGCGCGAACCACAGGGGCTGGCGGCGGAGTACGGCTGGCGCAGGCGCTGAGCAGCGCTGAAAAGAATATCAGGGTGAGGCGGGCCGGCATCGTCATAAGCAGAACATCCTGATCTGGCTGCGGCTTTTACTGCCGATTCGACAGAAAACAAAACCGCCTGCGTCGGGACGCAGGCGGTTTGCCATCAATATAGATCAGGATTCTAGCGGCTACGCGGCAAACTTCAAGTAAGACTTTAACTTCACCTTGTAAAGTTCATGTCTATTACCCCGGAGGTACCGCTTGTCGCCACGAACGTGGCGACAAAGGCGTGATTACTTGCGAGCGGTAACCACGGTTGGAGCGTTCGCCAAAGCGCGCTTGGCTTCGATGAAGGACTTGCTCCAGTAGCTGTCACCCAGACTGTCGATACGGACACCGCCGCTGCGACGACTGCTGGAGTGGATGAACTGGTTGTCGCCCAGGTAGATCCCGGCGTGGCTGACACGACCGCGACGACCATTGGTGGCGAAGAACAGCAGATCACCTGGTTCGAGGTTGCTGCGAGCTACCAGCGGCGCATCCACGTTGATCATTTCGCGAGTGGAACGCGGCAGATTCATGCCAGCCTCTTCGCGGAACAGGTAGCCGATGAAACCGCTGCAATCGAACCCGGCTTCGGAGGTGCCGCCAAAACGGTAACGGGTGCCGATCAGGGACATGCCGCGTTCAAGAATACTGTCGGCCAGAACCGGAAGCTGGTAAGGCTTCTTGCCGTTGAAGGCAGCCAGTTCCTTTTCGGTGTCCAGCTCTTCCTGGTAAATGACGGAAGACTGGGCGGTAGCAGAATTTTTAACCTGTTGTTGCTGCTCTTGATTGACAGGTGAATGAGCAGCGCAACCGAACAACAGGGTGACGAGTGCGAGAGGCACGAGGGGTGCGAAGCGCTTTAGCATGGGCACGACCGTGGCTGTTAGTTGTAAAGAAGTCGAGACTATGCCCGCTATCAGCCTCATTTGCAAATTCAATCGATCTTTTTGTGACTTCCCGGTTCCTCGTTTACATCTAAGCGCTTAAGCCTGTTTGAATCGAGACGCGGCCTGCGCAATGCACAGGAAAGCGGATTTTCTGGCGCCTGAAATTTGCCAAAACTCGCTGAAAGCCCCGGTTTTACCAGCCCAGGGTTTCTTTGAGGAAGGGAATGGTCAGCTTGCGCTGAGCCTGCAAGGAGGCCTGATCGAGTTGCTCGAGCAGGTCAAAAAGCGCGCTCATGCTGCGGGTGCCGCGAGTCAAAATAAAATGCCCCACTTCATCGGTCAGGTGCAGACCGCGACGGGATGCGCGCAATTGAAGGGCGCGCAATTTGTCTTCATCGGAGAGAGGACGCATCTGGAAAATCAGCGCCAGGGTCAGCCGTGATTTCAGGTCCGCCAACTTTACCGGCAGCTCCCGAGGCGAGGTAGAAGCGGCAATCAACAACCGCCGACCGCTGTCACGCAGGCGATTGAACAGATGGAACATCGCCTCTTCCCAATCGGGTTTGCCGGCAATCACCTGCAAGTCATCCAGGCAGACCAGTTCGTATTGTTCCAGGTTGTCGAGAATTTCGATGCCGCGATCCAGCAATTCGGCCAGTGGCAGATACACCGCCGGCTCGCCCATCTGTTCGAAACGCAGGCAAGCGGCCTGCAACAGATGCGTACGCCCTACCCCGTGCTTGCCCCACAGATAGATCAGACTTTCGGTCCAGCCGGCGTCGGCTTCGCAAAGGCGCTCGACATAGCCGAGTGCAGCGGCGTTGGCGCCTGGGTAGTAATTGATGAAGGTGGCGTCGTCACGCAGACGCACACCTAGGGGCAGCTGAATCGGTTTCATGCTGACTGAACAGTTCTCAAGGAACCGTTAGTGGCCTCTGTGTAAAGTGTGCGAAGTTTATACCCGTGAAGCGGAGCGCACAATGCGACAGACTCCAAGCAAAATCAAAGGTTTGCGTTAACACACTGGTTTCATGACAGTTTCTTTGGCACCTGCGCGCCGGCATCGTCTGCACGGGACGGGCCAACCCGCTGATCCACCGGGCGGCCCTGCCCCATTACAGCTTCGGATCATCCACTCCGCTATACATATCGGAATCCTTGTACAGATCATGGACGTGACGCACCAGCACCATGATTACCGCCGCCACCGGCAACGCCAGCAACACACCGGTAAAACCGAACAGTTCTCCACCCGCCAGGATCGCGAAAATCACCGCCACCGGATGCAGACCGATTCGATCGCCGACCAGCAACGGCGTCAGCACCATTCCCTCCAGAGCCTGACCGACCATGAACACCGCCACGATCCCTAGCATCGGGTACAGGTCGCCACCGAACTGGAACAACCCGGCAATCAGCGCCGCGCCAATACCGATCACGAAACCCATATAAGGCACGATGGCCGCCAGTCCGGCGATCAGACCAATCAACAGGCCCAGCTCCAGGCCGACAATCATCAGCCCCGCCGCATAGATCACGCCCAACGCCAACATCACCAGCAACTGCCCGCGCACGAAAGCGCCGAGCACTTCGTGACACTCGCCAGCCAGCGCCACCACGCGCTCTTCGCGGTCCCGCGGCAACAGGCTGCGGATCTTGGCCATCATCACGTCCCAGTCGCGCAGCAAATAGAAGCTCACCACCGGAATCAGCACCAGATTCGCCAGCCAGCCGATCAACGCAAGACTTGAAGCCGTGGCCTGACTCAGCACCACCCCGACGATGTCGGTGGTCTGCCCCATGTGTTCGCTGATCGCCGCCTTGACCTTGTCGAATTTCCAGAAACCATCCGACAACCCCAGCTTCGACTGCGCCCAAGGCAATGCCGTGTGCTGCAGCCAGTCGAGCATCTGTGGCGCCAGCTCATACAGACGCAGCAACTGCTTGGCGAGCATCGGCACCAGCACCAGCAACAGCGCGGTGACAATCAAGGTGAACAAGGCAAACACCGCAATCACGCCCCAGGTACGGGACAGACCCAGGCGCTCCAGCCGATCCACCAGCGGGTCGAACAGATACGCGAGCAACAGCGCCACCAGAAACGGCATGAGGATCGGATGCAGCAACCAGACAAACGTGCAAAGCAGGAGCACCCCACCGAGCCAGAACCAACGCCGCGTATCGGCCATGTAACACTCCATTGCTTATATATAAGAAAGACTTACCAGCGAAACCGCAGCGACGGCGCCGTCGGCGCCGGGGCCGCAGCAGGTGCTGCACCCGCCACCCCGGACTGAGGTGTCACAGGAGCCGGTGTTTCGGCCGGCAACTCCTGTAACCTCGCCAGCGACAACTGCGCCCGCAACTGATCGGCACTGCCATTGACCCGATAGACGATACGATCGGCATCGGCGCTTTCAAGACGTACGCCAAACGGCTCGAGCATCCGAAGCAAGGTCGCGTAATGTTCCAGGTTCATGCCCTGCACTTCCAGGGTCTGCTGCCCCGCGGCACCCGGCCTGGCAACAAAACGCGGCGCCAGGCGTTCGGCCACCGCCAGCATCACCGCATCGGCAACCGCAGCCTGATCGGCGCCCTGTACGCTTCCCGCTTCTTTTTGATCCCCCAGCCACAAATGCCACTTGGCCTGCCACTGACCACCTTCTTCACGAGCATGCACGGCGAGCAGCGCATCCGCGCCATAGCGCTCGGAAGCCGCATGCAACGGCGCTGAATCATTGCCTTCCAGAGTCGGCGCTGTGGCCACCAGTTGCTCGCTCAAATCCGCCAGCGGCAGGCGTAATGGCAACCCGCGATGCTGGGCCGCTCGACGCAGCGGCGCGGCACTGGCCTGACCATCCCCCACCAGGCTCGAACCTTCAGTGGAATCGTTCAGCCACCAGCTCAGAATCGACGGACGACTGGCACCCCACAGCGACAACCCGGCACGGCGCAGCGCCTGCTCGGTGGTCGCCGGGTCGAAGTCGACCTTCAACACTTCCGGCGGTCCGGCATCGAAACCGAACTGACTGATGATCTGCTGCGGATCCTTGCGGATCGGCGCAAGACCGGGATTCTGCGGCGCCTTCGGGTCGCCCGTCAGACGCAGCACCAGGGTATCCAGCGCCGCCTGCGTGGCGCGATCACGCTCTTGCGGCGACTGGCCGCTGACCGGCTCGCGCACCTGATAAAGACCTTTGAGGTTTTCCGCCTGGCTCGCCAGGCTGACCAGAGACAAGCAGCCCACAAACAGCAATTTACACAAACGCATGGAGAATTCCCGTCGACAAAGGCGGCTGGAACAGGCCGCAAGAACCGGATTGAGCAAGCCTGTGACCACTGGCCGTTGCAAAACATTCACACCCAGGCGCCAAGTTTTTGCACAGCCCTAACGATAGACGCTTCCTTATACAGGCACCCGCGATGTCGTCCACAGCTTCAATTGCAAAATTTTTCGGCCGATATGCCCCTGCCCGTCGGCGCGAGGATGGCCGCTGCCCCTCAAGCCTGATAAAATCGCGCGCCTTCGCAGACCGGCAGCAGCCGGGCACACCGAAATTCGCGTGAGGCAATCGCCCCGCCGCTTTCAGTGTTCCCGCTGAACTCGGTCGTTACCCCTGAATCCCCTCCCCTAAAGGCCTGGATCATGAGCAAGCAACCCTCCCTGAGCTACAAGGACGCCGGTGTAGACATCGACGCCGGTGAAGCATTGGTCGAACGCATCAAGAGCGTCGCCAAGCGCACTGCGCGCCCTGAAGTCATGGGCGGCCTGGGCGGTTTCGGCGCCCTCTGCGAAATCCCGGCCGGCTACAAACAGCCTGTGCTGGTTTCCGGCACCGACGGCGTCGGCACCAAGCTGCGCCTGGCGCTGAACCTGAACAAGCACGACAGCATCGGCCAGGACCTGGTCGCCATGTGCGTCAACGATCTGGTGGTGTGCGGTGCCGAGCCGCTGTTCTTCCTCGACTACTACGCCACCGGCAAGCTGAACGTCGATGTCGCCGCCACCGTCGTCACCGGCATCGGTGCAGGCTGCGAACTGGCTGGCTGCTCGCTGGTCGGCGGCGAAACCGCTGAAATGCCTGGCATGTACGAAGGCGAAGACTACGACCTGGCCGGCTTCTGCGTCGGCGTCGTGGAAAAGGCTGACATCATCGACGGCTCCAAAGTCGCCACCGGTGACGCCCTGATTGCCCTGCCATCGTCCGGCCCGCACTCCAACGGCTACTCGCTGATCCGCAAGATCATCGAAGTGTCCGGCGCCGACATCGAAACCGTTCAGCTCGACGGCAAGCCGCTGACCGAGCTGCTGATGGCCCCGACCCGCATCTACGTGAAGCCGCTGCTCAAGCTGATCAAGGACACCGGCGCCGTCAAGGCCATGGCCCACATCACCGGTGGCGGCCTGCTGGACAACATCCCGCGCGTCCTGCCAAAAGGCGCACAAGCGGTGGTTGACGTGGCCAGCTGGACCCGCCCGGCCGTCTTCGACTGGCTGCAGGAGAAAGGCAACGTCGACGAGACCGAAATGCACCGCGTACTGAACTGCGGCGTGGGCATGGTGATCTGCGTGGCTCAGGAGCACGTTGAAACTGCCCTGAACACCCTGCGCGAAGCCGGCGAACAGCCTTGGGTCATCGGCCAGATCGGTGTCGCCGCCGAAGGCGCTGCCCAGGTCGAGCTGAAAAACCTCAAGGCTCACTGATGCCTAATACCTGTGATGTCGTGGTGCTGCTGTCCGGCACCGGCAGTAACTTGCAGGCCCTGATCGACAGCACGCGGACCGGCGACAGCCCGGTTCGCATCGCTGCGGTGATTTCCAACCGCGCTGACGCCTACGGCCTGCAGCGCGCCCGTGACGCGGGTATTGCTACCCGCTCTCTGGATCACAAGGGTTTTGAAGGTCGCGAGGCCTTCGATGCCGCCCTGATCGAACTGATCGACGAATTCAATCCGAAACTCGTGGTACTGGCCGGTTTCATGCGCATTCTCAGCGCCGACTTCGTCCGGCACTATCAGGGTCGCCTGCTCAACATCCATCCGTCGCTGCTGCCCAAATACAAAGGGTTACACACTCATCAGCGCGCGCTGGAGGCCGGCGACGCCGAGCACGGCTGTTCCGTGCATTTCGTCACCGAGGAACTCGATGGCGGACCACTGGTCGTACAGGCAGTAATACCGGTAGAGTTGCACGATTCGCCGCAGAGTCTGGCGCAGCGGGTTCACGTTCAGGAACACCTGATCTACCCGATGGCCGTACGCTGGTTTGCCGAAGGACGGCTTACCCTCGGCGAACAAGGTGCTTTACTGGATGGCCAGTTACTCGGGGCCAGCGGTCACTTGATTCGAAACTAGGAGATTTTATGCGTCGCGCCCTGCTCTTCGCTTGCGCTCTGCTCGCCCTGCCTTTCGCCCAGGCGGCAGACCTTCAACCGTTCTCCGCCAGCTACACCGCCGACTGGAAACAGCTGCCCATGAGCGGCACCGCCGAACGCAGCCTGACCAAGGAAGCCAACGGCGTCTGGAAGCTCAGCTTCAAGGCTTCGATGATGATCGCCAGCCTGTCCGAGGAAAGTACCCTCACCCTGGACAAGGACACACTGCTTCCTCAGTCCTACCACTTCGAACGCGGCGGTCTGGGTAAAGCGAAGAAAGCCGATCTGGACTTCGACTGGAACAACAAACTCGTCACCGGCACCGACCGTGGCGATGCGGTCAAAGTCCCGCTGAATCGTGGCATGGTCGACAAATCGACTTACCAGCTGGCACTGCAGCATGACGTCGCCTCCGGCAAGAAGACCATGAGCTACCAGGTGGTCGATGGCAGCGACGTCGATACCTATGACTTCCGCGTCCTGGGTACCGAGAAGGTCGAGACCAAGGCCGGCAGGATCGACGCCGTGAAGGTCGAGCGCGTGCGTGATCCGACACAAAGCAAGCGCACCACCGTCATGTGGTTCGCCAAGGACTGGGATTACCTGCTGGTTCGCCTGCAACAGGTCGAGACCGACGGCAAGGAGTACAACATCATGCTCCAGGACGGCACGGTCAACGGCAAGACGGTCAAAGGCAGCTGACCCACTGAAAAGCCCCGCAAACGCGGGGCTTTTTTTCGCCTGTCGTTCGCTGATCAGACGGAGAACTTCGCCACCATGTTGTTCAGATCCACCGCCAGTCGCGACAACTCCTGACTCGCGGCGCTGGTCTGGTTGGCCCCGGCAGAGGTCTGCATCGCCAGATCGCGGATGTTCATCAGATTACGATCCACCTCCCGCGCTACGGCAGCCTGCTCTTCCGAAGCGCTGGCGATCACCAGATTGCGTTCGTTGATCAAGGTAAACGCCGAGGCAATTTCTTCCAGCGCCATGCCGGCAGCCTTCGCCAGCTCAAGGGTCGAGCGCGCGCGAACATTGCTTTGCTGCATCGAACTGACCGCCGAATCGGTGCCCTGCTGGATGCCACCGATCATCTGTTCGATTTCCTGAGTCGATTGCTGGGTGCGATGGGCCAATGCCCGGACTTCATCGGCCACCACCGCGAAGCCACGTCCGGCATCGCCCGCACGGGCCGCCTCGATGGCAGCGTTCAACGCCAGAAGATTGGTCTGCTCGGCAATCGAGCGGATCACCTCCAGCACTTTGCTGATGCTGTAGACCTTCTGCGCCAGATCCTCCACCTGCGCGGCGTTGGCGGTGACATCATCCGCCAGCAACTCAATGGACGATACGGTCTGCTGCACTTGCTCCCGGCCATGCTGGGCGATGCGGTCCGACTCACGCGATGCCTCGGAAGTCGCCACGGCATTGCTGGCGACCTCCTCCACTGCAGCGGTCATCTGATTCACCGCCGTGGCAGCCTGCTCGATCTCCAGGCTCTGCTGATGCAATCCGCGGGTGGCATCTTCGGTGACGCAGCTCAGTTCTTCCGAGGCCGAGCCAACTGACTGGAAGACTCTGAGATCTGCCGGATGGTGTCGCGCAAATTGTGCTGCATGCTTTTCAACGCATGCAGCAGACGGGCCGGTTCATCCTTGCCGGTGACGCTGATATCACCGGTCAGATCGCCGCCGGCCACCACTTCAGCCACCCCCAGCGACTGCGAGAGCGGCACCACGATACTGCGGGTCAGCAACAACGCCAGGCCGATAGTGATCAGCGCCGTGATGCCGATCATCACCCCGACCCAGACCCGTGAATTGATGAACACCAGTCGCGCCGCCTCGGTGGCGAGGTTGGCGTTGTGCTTGTTCAGTTCCACCAGCTCTTTGAGGGTGACAGCGATTTCATCGGCCAACGGGTTCATCTGAGTATTGAGAATGGTCGCCGCTTCTTCCACCTTCCCCTGGGCGGACAACGTCATCACCTGCGCCTGCAATTCCAGATACTTGTGCTCGGCGACCTTGAAGCGATCGAACAACGTTCGCTCTTCGGGCAGCACGATCAAGATGTCGTAGCGTTGCTGAGCCTCGCTCAACACCCCGCGCAGCTCATTGAGCTTGGCGACATTCTGATCCAGCGCCTGCGGATCGCGATTGAGCAACAGACGCATGGTCAGCGCACGCAGACGCAGCATGTCCTGACTCATTTCGCCCACGGCCATCACGCTGGGCAGCCAGTTCTTGTCGACCTCATCGGACTGCGCCCGCATGTTCGACATCTGCAACAGGGCGAACGCTCCGAGGGCAAACACCATCAACGCCAACAGGCCGAAGCCCAACCCGGCACGGGGGGCAATATTGAGACTGCGGATACTCATTGCTCTGGTTCCTTCCAAAAGCGCTGCATCAACCCTGCAGCTGGCTGCTTTAGAAGGTATCGGCCCGGCGAAAATTTGCGTAAGACGAAAAGGTGATATCAAAAGGCCTTGATACTTCGAACCTTCGGCATTAACGATTCAGCGATGGTTTGCCGGACTTGAGCGCCGTTCGCAGCACGATCAACGGGAAGATTGCAAAACGCTGAAGCACCCTGCAGGCAATACACAGGTACAAGAATTCTTCGACATTGCGGCATAACCTGACGCCCTGCCTAACGCCGGCAAGAAAGTGGAACGCGCCCCTGCGGGAATGCTCTATACCTGCAGGGTCTTATTTGATCGAATGACATTTCCTACCGTTTGCGAGGTTCACATGACCGTTACCGTCAATACCGTGTCCGCCGAAGGTTTCCGTCACACCGTGCAGATCGATGAGCACGAACTGTTTACCGATGTCCCGACCACAGCGGGCGGCGAAGGCTCCGCACCTGAACCCCACGATTATTTCGACGCCGCCCTCGGCGCATGCAAGGCCCTGACCCTGAAGCTGTACGCGAAGAAGAAAGACATCCCGCTCACAGGCGTCGGTGTAGAGGTCAAGCGCGACAACAGTCAGGAACAGAAAGGCAAATACGCCCTGCACGTCACCCTGACACTCAAAGGCGTGCTCACCGATGCCCAGCGTGAAGAGTTGCTGCGGGTTGCTGATCGCTGCCCGATTCACAAACTGATGACCACCAGCGAAGTCACCATCGAAACTCACGCTCCACAAGGCTTCGACAGCCAGTAATCACCACGATGACATTGGCGGGTTATGCTTCGCGCATCACCCGCCCAGCCTGGAACGCACCATGGACACCCAACCTCTGATCATCCGCCCGCGCGCCGAAGACGTCGAAGGGCAGCCGATCCTGCGCCCGCTGCCGTCAGCCAAATGCCGCAGCGTCGGGCCTTTCGTGTTTTTCGATCACATGCTTGAAACGGTTTATCCCACAGGCAAAGGGATGAACATCCGACAGCATCCGCACATCGGTCTGTCGACCTTGACCTATCTGTTCGAAGGACAGATCCAGCACAAGGACAGCCTGGGGTCGGATCAGGTGGTCAACGCCGGTGATGTCAGCTGGATGACCGCCGGCACGGCAATCGCTCACGTCGAGCGCACGCCCGGACCACTGTGGGAACAAGATTTCACAATGCACGGGCTGCAAATCTGGCTCGCTTCGCCCAAGGAGCACGAACGGGGCCCTGGCCATTACAGCCATCACCCGGCATCGACATTGCCGGTCAGCGATAACCTCGGCGTACAGATCCGCATGATCGCCGGGTCAGGCTTTTGCCTGGAATCGCCGGTGCCAGTGCTTTCTCCGACGCTGTACGCCGAACTGAAGATGCAAACGGCGACCACACTGCTCATCCCGAACGAACATGAAGAGCGGGCTCTGTATGTGCTGAGCGGTGATGTGCAGTTGAATGGGGAAAACGTGGAACCCCACGATCTGGTGGTGTTACCGGCCGGAGAAGAAATGAGTCTGTTCGCCGAGAGCGACAGTCATGCCGTGCTGTTCGGCGGCGCGCCGCTGGATGGGCCCCGGCGGATCAACTGGAATTTCGTCGCGAGCGATCCGGCGGCCATCGATGAGGCCCGGCGCAAATGGGCGGCCGGGGATTGGCCGACGGTGCCGGGGGAAGTCGAGCGGATCGAACTGCCGAAATCCCGCAGCGAGCCGACACCGTTGTAAACGAACACTCCCACGCCAGGCGTGGGAGTGCTTTCAACCGAATCAGCCCTTGAACACTTCCTCCAGCAAGTCATGCATCGACTTGAACGCCCGCGCAGCGTCTTCGCGTCATACATCATCTTGCCCGGAACATTGGCGTGCGGGTCAGTGAACGAATGCACCGCGCCGCCGTAGCTCAGCAACTGCCAGTCCACACCAGCCGCATTCATTTCCTCCTCGAATGCCGGCAGTTGCTCTTTCGGCACCAGAGGATCGGAAGCGCCGTGCAGCACCAGCACCGAGCCCTTGATGTTCTTCGCGTCCGCCGGGTTCGGCGAATCCAGCGTACCGTGGAACGACACAGCGGCCTTCACCGCCGCACCGGTACGGGCCAGATCCAGCGCACAGCAGCCGCCGAAGCAGAAGCCGAACACCGCCAGTTTCGAGGTATCGACTGCCGCTTCACCCTGCTTCTGCAACTGTTCGAAGGCTGCCTGCATACGCTTGCGAAGCAGCGCGCGGTCATTCTTCAGTGGCATCATCGCCGCGCCAGCCTGATCGGCATTCTGCGGACGCACGGCTTGTCCGTACACGTCGGCGATCAGCACGACATAACCCTTGGCCGCCACGGACCTGGCGATTTCTTCCGCGCCAGCGCTGACCCCCATCCAGTTCGGTGCCATCAGCAGGCCCGGGCGCGCCCCTTTGTGCTCGGCGTCGAACGCCAGGCGCCCTTCATAAGGCTGGCCGTCAATCTGATAGACCACGGAACGTACAGTGACTTGGCTCATTTCTGACTCCTGATGGATTGAATCCCAGAATGAAAAAACCCGCCGAAGCGGGTTTTTCTGCATCTTGATTACGCTGACAGCTCGACCAGCAGCTTGTTCAGACGGCTCACGTAAGCAGCCGGGTCTTTCAGGCTGTCGCCAGCCGCCAGTGCAGCTTGATCGAAGAGAATGTGCGACAGGTCGCTGAAGCGATCTTCGCTGGTCTCGTTGTCGAGTTTCTCGATCAGCGGGTGAGTCGGGTTGAATTCGAAGATCGGCTTCGAATCCGGCACCTTCTGCCCGCTGGCCTCGAGGATCTGACGCATTTGCAGACCCAGGTCCTGCTCGCCGATGGCCAGAATGGCTGGCGAATCGGTCAGGCGATGGGAAACGCGGACTTCGGCAACGGACTCGCCCAGTGCGGTTTTCAGGCGCTCGACCAGACCTTCCTTCGACTTGGCGACTTCCTCTGCGGCTTTCTTGTCCTCTTCCGAGTCCAAGTTGCCCAGGTCCAAGTCACCGCGGGCGACGTCGACAAAGTTCTTGCCGTCGAATTCGCTCAGGTAGCTCATCAGCCACTCGTCGATGCGGTCGGTCAGCAGCAGCACTTCGATGCCTTTCTTGCGGAAGACTTCCAGGTGCGGGCTGTTCTTGACCTGCGCGTAGGTCTCGCCGGTGAGGTAGTAGATCTTGTCCTGACCTTCCTTGGCGCGGGCCAGGTAGTCGGCCAGACCGACGATCTGCTCGCCGTCGCCCTCGGTGGTCGATGCGAAGCGCAGCAGACCGGCGATTTTTTCCTTGTTGGCGAAATCTTCTGCCGGGCCTTCTTTCATGACCTGACCGAAGTTTTTCCAGAAGCCCTTGTATTGCTCAGGCTCGTTCTTCGCCAGTTTTTCCAGCATGTCCAGCACGCGTTTGGTCAGCGCCGACTTCATCGAGTCGATGATCGGGTCTTTCTGCAGAATTTCCCGCGACACGTTCAGCGACAGGTCGTTGGAATCGACCACGCCCTTGATGAAGCGCAGGTACAGCGGCAGGAACGACTCGGCCTGATCCATCACGAACACGCGCTGCACGTAAAGCTTCAGGCCTTTCGGTGCTTCACGCTGGTACAGATCGAACGGTGCGCGGGCCGGCACGTACAGCAGCGAGCTGTATTCGAGTTTGCCTTCGACCTTGTTGTGGCTCCACGACAGCGGGTTTTCGAAGTCGTGGGCGATGTGCTTGTAGAACTCCTGGTATTCCTCGTCCTTCACTTCGGTGCGAGGACGGGTCCACAGGGCGCTGGCGCGGTTGACGGTTTCCCATTCAACGGCTGGCTTGTCTTCGCCCTCGGCAGCGGCCACTTCTTTGGGCAGCTCGATCGGCAGCGCGATGTGGTCGGAGTACTTCTTGATGATGTTGCGCAGACGCCAGCCATCGGCGAACTCGACTTCACCGGATTTCAGGTGCAGGACGATGCGGGTACCGCGTTCCGGCTTGTCGATGGTGGCGACTTCGAATTCGCCCTCGCCTTTCGACGACCAGTGCACGCCTTCGCTGGCAGCAGTGCCGGCGCGACGGCTGTACACGTCAACCTGGTCGGCAACGATGAAAGCGGAATAGAAACCCACGCCGAACTGACCGATCAGGTGCGAATCCTTCTTCTGGTCGCCCGTCAGGTTTTTCATGAAATCGGCGGTGCCGGATTTGGCGATGGTCCCCAGGTGGGTGATCACATCGTCGCGGTTCATGCCGATGCCGTTGTCTTCGAGGGTGACGGTCTTGGCGTCCTTGTCGAAGCTCACACGGATTTTCAGTTCAGCGCCACCTTCGAGCAACTCAGGCTTGGCCAGGGCTTCGAAGCGCAATTTGTCGACGGCGTCAGAGGCGTTCGAGATCAATTCGCGAAGGAAGATTTCCTTGTTGGAATACAGCGAATGGATCATGAGGTGCAGCAGTTGCTTCACCTCGGTCTGGAAGCCCAGGGTTTCCTTTTGAGTTTCCACACTCATGGTCATCAAACTCCAATCAGATGGCATTGGCCGCGACCCTGATGGTCTGCGACGGGTTGCTCATTGAGTTGGGGACGGTGTTCAGGATTTCAAGGGCTCGTCGATCTTGAAGTGGGCACGAGCAGTAGCAATCGGCTCGCCTTCGGTGCTCTGCCAGGCCGTGACCGCAACGTTGGCCACCCGCCGCCCCTGACGGCAGACCTGGCACCGGGCCCAGGTATCGCGAAACTGCCCGGCCCGCAGGTAATCGAGGGAGAAATCGATGATCTTCGGCACACCGGGCGCGCCGGTGAAAATCAGCAGGTGCAGGGCGGCGGACAGCTCCATGAACCCGGCAATCACCCCGCCATGAATGGCCGGCAATAAAGGGTTACCAATGTTGTCCTTGTTCGCCGGCAGCTTGAACAGCAAGTCATCACCGACCCGCGAGCACTCGACGCCGATCAGGCCGGCATAGGGAATCAGCTTCAGCAACGGCGCGTAGTCACCCTTCTCGTGAGCATCTTGCAGTTGCCGTTTGAAATCATCACTCATGGGCTTTCTCCCTTGATCGCACCAGCAAAGCCTTTGGTCCCCTTGAGGCCCTTGCCCATACGCATGAAAGTGCCGACGACGTGGGCAATCGGCTGTCCGGGATCGTCCTGGTAGGCAAAACCCCGGGCAAAGATCACGTCCGTGGTGACGCGATAGCATTGGGCGAAGCCATACACATCCTTGTGCGGTTCGGCCGCGTGCATATAGTCAACGCGCAAATCCAGGGTCGGACAGACTTCGAATTCGGGCAAAACACACAAGGTGGCCATGCCACATGCGGTGTCCATCAGCGACGTGATCGCGCCGCCATGAACCACGCCGGTCAGCGGGTTGCCAACGATTTGCGCGCTGTACGGCAAGACCACCGTCAGGCCTTCGCTGTTGGCGCTGTGCACTTTCAGGCCTAACACCTGACAATGGCGCAGTGCCGAAAGAAAGCGGGTCGCACGCTCAAAAACAGGGTTTTCGGCCATGTGATAATTACTCTTCCAAATCGCTCTTTCCGGTAGTGACCGGAACGGCAAAAGTTCCATTGGATAACAAACTTATATATCTGATGGAAACGAGGAACTTAATCTTGGGGGTCGCGTTCTTAAGGCCAGTAGTTATTTTCCATAAGGAGAAACACCCCATGCGTAAGACTTTAGCTATTGCCTTGATGTTGACCGCTTCCCTCGGTCTCGCTGCCTGCGATAAAAAATCCGAGGACAAAGCTCAAGATGCCAATCAACATGCTGAACAAGCTCAGCAGAAAATGAATGAAGCACAGGATAAAGTGAACGAAGCGGCGAAAGAAAACGCCGAAGCCGCCAAAGATCAGGCCGAATCGAACGCAGCCGCTGCGGACGAAGCTGCCAAGAAGCAATAAGCCGCTTCTGGAAGCCCAAAAAAGAAAACCCGCCAAGTGCGGGTTTTCTTTTGCCTGCGATTTTTTGGCAGTGCCGTCTTAGAGCAGTGCGGTTCTAAAAGTCGGACTGACCATCAGCAACAGCGAGCACACCAGGCCGACCAGCCACACCAGACTGCGCAGCTTGGGGATATCCGCGAGGTAAAACCACAAATAGAGAATTCGGGCGATCACGAAGATGATCGCCAGGGTATCGATCAGCCAACCCACTGTCTGAGTGGTATGCGCCATCAGCACACCCACCGCAAACAGAATGAATGCTTCGATGCTGTTCTGATGCGCCGCCAGTGCCCGGGCTCCGTAACCGGTAAGCTGCGCCTGCTGCTGACGCGGCAGATGGTTGTTGTAACCGCCCTGCTCTTTCATGGCCTTGCCCACCGGCATGCGCGCCACGTAAATCAACAACGCACTGATAAACACACACCAGAACGGAATACTCATTCAAGCAGCCTCTTTGATCGTCTCGGGCAACGGCGCCTCTGTAGGGGTATAGACCATTACATCAAGCACGTCGGAGTGAAACTCGCGGCGATACAACACCAGCACCACCCCCGCACTCATCAGCATGAACAGCCATGGGCTGACGAACCAGGCCAGCATGCTCATGCCGAAGTAATAGGAGCGCAGACCGAAGTTGAACTGGTTGGCTGCCATCGAAATCACCCGCGCCGCCCGGGAAGCGAACGCCCTGCGCTCCTGTTCGGAAACCTGACGCTCGCCGATCATCGGCGCCGAGCCCACCAGAACCGCCGCAAAGTTGTACTGACGCATGCACCAGCTGAACGTGAAGAAGGCATAGACGAATACCAGCGCCAGGCACAGCAACTTGATCTCGGACATTCCCTGAGAGGCCTGTTGCACCATGGGGATGTCTGCCAGCAATGACACTGCACGTTCGGAGGCACCGAGCACAGTCAGGATGCCGGCCAGGATGATCAGGGTGCTGGAAGCGAAGAACGAGGCGTTGCGTTCGAGGTTGCCGATCACGCTGGCATCGGCGATGCGGTTGTCACGCAGCAGCATGCGACGCATCCAGTCTTCGCGGTAAAGGTGCAACACGCTGGCCAGGCACGCGGTGTCACGGGCCTTCCAGGTGGCATAACGGGTGTAACCGCCCCAGCAGATGACAAACCAGAGCGCGGCCAGCAGGTGGATCAGGTTGGTTTGGATGAACGACATGCAATTCCCTGTGTTGAAGATTTCGGCTTCCCTTCGACGTTAGCCGAAAGGAAAAGACACTGCCTGACGCCCATAAAAAATGCCCCATATCGATTGATAGGGGGCATTTCTGTTTAATCGCAGGCTCCGCTTGTGGCGGGCCGGCCATCTCAGGCCAGGGCTTCGGCGCGCTTGCCCAGCAAGCGGTCACAAACCACCGCGACCACCAGCGTCATCACGCATGGCACCAGCCACGCCAGGCCCTGCTCGCTCAGCGGCAGGTGGGACAGTTGCGACGGCATCCAGTCAGCCAGACCGGCGCCCTTCAAGGCGTCGATGGTGCCGAACACGAACGACACCAACATCACCGGCCCCATGATGCGGCTCTGCTCATGCCAGAACGCGGCACAGAAGCTCAGGGCCACCAGCACGATGCAAGGCGGATAGATCGCGGTCAGTACCGGAATCGAGAAGGCGATCAGCTTGGTCAGGCCCAGATTGGACACCAGCAGCGAAAACGCCGCGAGGATGACGACCAGGGTCTTGTAGGACAGCGGCACTACGCGGCTGAAGTATTCGGCACAGGCACAGGTCAGGCCGACCGCTGTCACCAGACACGCCAGGGAAATCAGCACTGCGAGGAAACCGCTGCCCAGGGAACCGAAGGTATGTTGCACATAAGCGTGCAGCACCGCCGCGCCGTTGGTAGCGCCAGCCGCGACTTCATGGCTGCCGGAACCCAGACGGAACAGGCTGACGTACACCAGCGCCAGACCGACACCGGCGATCAGCCCGGCGATGATCGCGTAACGGGTGATCAGCGCAGGCGATTCAACGCCACGGGAACGGATTGCGTTGACGATGACAATGCCGAACACCAGCGCACCCAGGGTATCCATGGTCAGGTAACCATTGATGAAACCTTGAGAGAACGGCGCGGCGACGTATTCCGGAGTGGCGACGCCGATATCACCGGCCGGCAGCGCGAAGGCAGCGATACCGAGCACCGCCAGAGCGATGATCTTCAACGGCGCGAGGAAACGCCCTACGGTATCCAGCAGGCGGCCCGGATAGAGCGAAATGAAGAACACCAGCAGGAAGTACGCTGTGCTGTAGAGGAACAATGCCAGCGGGCTCTCGCCGGTCAGCGGCGCCAGGCCCACTTCAAAGGACACGGTCGCCGTGCGCGGCGTGGCGAACAACGGGCCGACCGCCAGATAACAAGCTGCGGCCAGCACACCCCCGGCAATCTTGCCGATCGGCGTGCTCAAGGCATCCATCGCCCCGCCGACCTTGGCCAGCGCGACAACGGTGATCACCGGCAGACCGACCGCCGTGATCAGGAAGCCCAGCGCCGCCATCCAGACGTTGGGGCCGGACTGCAAACCGACGATAGGCGGGAAAATGATGTTGCCGGCCCCGACGAACAGGGCGAAGGTCATAAAACCAAGTGCCAGGATGTCCTGACCTTTCAAAACTTTCATTAAGGAAATACCACACTACTGAATCGGAATTTAGAGGGGGATTTCCCTGTGGGGTTAGGGAAATGCTGTCAATCCGTATGGGACTGACCCGTTTAGCGCGTTGCATGCCTTGTGGGCGGCAGACGCAAAAATGGCTGCTAGCCTAACGAATTTGTCTGACAAACGCACTGTTTGAGGGCGAACTATCCGATACGCGACGTGTCTGTGTCGCGTTTTTGCATGTAATTGGACAGGTGCCTATAAATCGCCATCGTCAAATCCAGGACTGGAAACGACAAAGGCCACCCGAAGGTGGCCTTTGTTGCTGGAGCAAAAAGTCAGCCGAAGCTTACTTCTTCACTTCCCAGCCAGTCAGCTCGGCCAGGGCCTTGCCGATGTCTGCCAGCGAACGCACGGTTTTTACGCCTGCGTCTTGCAGCGCAGCGAATTTCTCGTCTGCAGTGCCTTTGCCGCCGGAGATGATTGCACCCGCATGGCCCATGCGCTTGCCCGGAGGAGCAGTCACACCAGCGATGTAGGAAACAACCGGCTTGGTCACGTTGGCCTTGATGTAGGCAGCCGCTTCTTCTTCAGCCGAACCGCCGATCTCGCCGATCATTACGATCGCTTCGGTCTTCGGGTCTTCCTGGAACAGCTTCAGGATGTCGATGAAGTTCGAACCCGGGATCGGGTCACCGCCGATGCCGACGCAAGTCGACTGACCGAAACCGGCGTCAGTGGTCTGCTTCACGGCTTCGTAGGTCAGGGTGCCGGAACGGGAAACGATACCGACCTTGCCTGGCAAGTGGATGTGGCCTGGCATGATGCCGATCTTGCACTCGCCCGGAGTGATCACGCCTGGGCAGTTAGGGCCGATCAGGGTCACGCCCAGCTCGTCGCACTTGACCTTCGCGTCCAGCATGTCCAGGGTAGGAATGCCTTCGGTGATGCAGACGATCAGCTTGATGCCGCCGAAAGCTGCTTCCAGGATCGAGTCCTTGCAGAAAGGAGCCGGAACGTAGATCACGCTGGCGGTGGCGCCAGTGGCGGCTACGGCTTCTTTCACGGTGTTGAACACAGGCAGGTTCAGGTGAGTGGTGCCACCCTTGCCTGGAGTCACGCCGCCAACCATTTTGGTGCCGTAGGCAATGGCTTGTTCGGAGTGGAAAGTACCCTGCGCGCCGGTGAAGCCCTGGCAGATGACTTTGGTGTCTTTATTGATCAGGACGCTCATTACTTGCCCTCCGCAGCTTTAACGACTTGTTGAGCAGCGTCGGTCAGGCTGGTAGCAGCGATGATGTTCAAACCGCTTTCTGCCAGTACTTTAGCGCCCAGTTCAGCGTTGTTGCCTTCAAGACGAACAACAACCGGGATTTTCACGCCGACTTCTTTCACTGCACCGATGATGCCTTCGGCAATCATGTCGCAACGAACGATGCCGCCGAAGATGTTGACCAGTACTGCAGCGACATTGCTGTCGGACAGAATGATCTTGAATGCTTCGGTCACGCGCTCTTTGGTAGCACCACCACCTACGTCGAGGAAGTTGGCTGGCTTGCCGCCGTGCAGGTTGACGATGTCCATGGTACCCATGGCCAGGCCGGCACCGTTCACCATGCAGCCGATGTTGCCTTCCAGCGCCACGTAGTTCAGTTCGAACTTGGCAGCGTGCGCTTCGCGCGGATCGTCCTGGGACGGATCGTGGAAAGTCTTCAGCTTAGGCTGACGGTACATGGCGTTGGCGTCGATGTTGATCTTGGCGTCCAGGCAGTGCAGATCGCCGTCAGCCTTGATCACCAGCGGGTTCACTTCCAGCAGGGCCAGGTCGTGATCCTTGAACAGCTTGGCCAGACCTACGAAGATCTTGGCGAACTGGGCAACCTGCTTGCCTTCCAGACCCAGCTGGAATGCCAGCTCGCGACCCTGGAACGGCTGAGCGCCAACCAGTGGATCGATGGTGGCTTTCAGAATTTTTTCTGGAGTGTCGTGAGCGATTTTCTCGATGTCCACGCCACCTTCGGTGGAAGCCATGAACACGATGCGACGGCTCGAACGGTCAACGACAGCGCCCAGGTACAGCTCTTTAGCGATATCAGTGCACGATTCAACCAGGATCTTGGTGACTGGCTGGCCATTGGCGTCAGTCTGGTAAGTCACCAGACGCTTGCCCAGCCACTGCTGTGCGAAGGCCTTGGCGTCTTCTTTGCTGCGAACCAGCTTTACGCCGCCCGCTTTACCGCGACCACCGGCGTGGACCTGGGCTTTGACAACCCACTCGTTGCCGCCGATTTTGTCGCAAGCTTCTGCTGCTGCTTCCGGGGTGTCTACTGCGAAACCAGTGGAAACTGGCAGGCCGTATTCAGCGAACAGCTGCTTACCCTGATACTCGTGAAGATTCATGCTTTTTACCGTCTTCGTTAGGTACTGCGCATTCGGCGCTGCGCTCTTGATGAGTGCCGCGCCACCTGTGACTGCTGCTTGCGCAGCCTTTCCGGACACCCGGTGCAGCTACGCAAGACTGCGTCCAGCGGACATTCCGCGGTGAGTCTTGCACGCAAGGCTCACGACGGGCCGTACCGCCGTGGTTTCTTATTGTGTGTCTTAACGCTTCTTGCGGTTGGCAACGTGGATGGCGCCGCCATTCACGGCCAGAGCAGCTTCGTGCAAGGCTTCGGACAGGGTCGGATGGGAGAAGACCATCATGCCCAGATCTTCAGCGCTGGTGCCGAATTCCATACCGATCGCGCCCTGCTGAACCAGTTCTGCAGCGCTCGGGCCAATCACGTGCACGCCCAATACGCGGTCAGTCTTGGCATCGGCGATGACCTTGACGAAACCACCGGTATCGTTGGCGGCCATGGCGCGGCCGGATGCTGCGAACGGGAAGGTGCCGACGTTAACTTCAACGCCTTCAGCTTTCAAGGCCTGCTCGGTTTTACCGACCCATGCGATTTCCGGGTGAGTATAAATAACCGAAGGGATCAGGTCATAGTTCATCTGGGCCTTGTGACCCTTGATGCGCTCGACAACCATGATGCCCTCTTCCGAGGCCTTGTGCGCCAGCATCATGCCGCGAACCACGTCACCGATGGCGTAAACGCCCGGTACGGTGGTGGCGCAGTGATCGTCAACGTGCACGAAACCGCGCTCGTCCAGGGTCACGCCGCTGTCGGCAGCCAGCAGATCAGTGGTCACCGGACGGCGACCAACGGCTACGATCAGCTTGTCGAAAACGATTTTCTGTTCGCCGTTGGCATCGGTGTAGCTGACTTCGACTTCGTCGCCGTTCACTTTGGAACCGGTTACGCGGGCGCCCAGCTTGATGTCCAGACCCTGCTTGGTCAGGGTTTTCAGCGCTTCCTTGGAAACAGCGGTGTCCGCTGCCATCAGGAAGGTGTCCAGGGCTTCCAGGACAGTCACCTGTGCACCCAGACGCGACCATACCGAACCCAGTTCCAGACCGATCACACCAGCGCCGATCACGCCCAGACGTTTAGGAACGGCCTGGAATTCCAGAGCACCGGTCGAATCGACGATGACTTTCTGATCAACCGGAGCCGGTGGAATGTCGATCGGGCGCGAACCTGGAGCCAGGATGACGTTTTCGGCTTCGATGACTTCAACCGAACCGTCCGGCTTGGTGACTTCGACTTTCTTGCCGGCCAGCAGTTTGCCGTGGCCCTGGATCGAAGTGACGCCGTTGGCCTTGAACAGGGTGGCAACGCCGCCAGTCAGGTTTTTGACGATGCCGGCCTTGCGGCCAACCATCGCTGGGACGTCCATTTTGACTTCGCCAGTCGAGATGCCGTGAACGTTGAAGCTTTCTTTGGCTTCCTTGTATTTCCAGGAGCTGTCCAGCAGCGCCTTGGACGGAATGCAGCCTACGTTCAGGCAGGTACCGCCCAGGGCTTGCTTGCCTTCGGCATCGGTGTACTTCTCGATGCAGGCAGTGCTCAGACCGAGTTGCGCGGCCTTGATGGCAGCTACGTAGCCGCCAGGGCCGGCACCGATCACTACTACGTCAAATTTCTGCGACATTCAAAAATCCTCTTTAGCGAAAAGCTTCAAGCCGCAAGCCACAAGCCAAGCTGCCTTTACTTGCAGCTTGAAGCTTGCAGCTCGCAACTGCTTCTATCAGATATCCAGCAACAGACGAGCCGGATCTTCCAGCAGGTTCTTGATGGTCACCAGGAAAGTCACAGCTTCTTTGCCATCGATCAGACGGTGATCGTAGGACAGTGCCAGGTACATCATCGGACGGATAACGACCTGACCGTTGATGGCCATCGGACGCTGGATGATGTTGTGCATGCCCAGAATCGCTGCCTGCGGCGGGTTGACGATCGGGGTCGACATCATCGAACCGAAGGTACCACCGTTGGTGATGGTGAAAGTACCGCCGGTCATTTCGTCCATCGACAGTTTGCCGTCACGGGCCTTTTTGCCGAAGGTGGCGATGCCGCCTTCGATTTCAGCCAGGCTCATGTGTTCGGCGTTACGCAGAACCGGAACCACCAGGCCACGGTCGCTGGAAACAGCAACGCCGATGTCGGCATAACCGTGGTAAACGATGTCGTTGCCGTCGATCGAAGCGTTGACCGCCGGGAAGCGTTTCAGCGCTTCGGTGGCAGCTTTCACGAAGAACGACATGAAGCCCAGGCGCACGCCGTTGTGGGACTTCTCGAACAGGTCCTTGTACTTCGAACGCAGGGCCATGACTTCGGTCATGTCGACTTCGTTGAAAGTGGTCAGCATCGCCATGTTGGACTGGGCTTCTACCAGACGCTTGGCAACGGTGGCACGAACACGGGTCATCGGAACGCGCTTCTCGATGCGGTCGCCAGCAGCGAACACAGGAGCGGCAGCGGCCGGGGCAGCAGCCTTGGCAGGCGCGGCAGCCGGAGCGGCTTTCTTGGCTTCAACAGCGGCAACCACGTCTTCCTTGGTCACACGGCCGTCTTTGCCGGTGCCTTTTACGGAAGCCAGGTTGATGCCGTTTTCTTCGGCCAGCTTGCGAGCGGCCGGAGCAGCGATCGCATCTTCGTCAGCGCCGGCAGCAGCCGGGGCAGCGGCAGCAGCGGCCGGAGCAGCAGCGGCAGCCGGAGCAGCGGCTGCAGCGCCGCCTTCAACGATGGAGCCCAGGACTTCGTCGGACAGGACGGTATCGCCCTCGCCCTTGACGATTGCACCCAGTACGCCGTCGGCGGTGGCCAGCACTTCTAGGACGACCTTGTCGGTTTCGATGTCGACGATCAGTTCGTCACGCTTGACGGCGTCGCCCGGTTGCTTGTGCCAGGTGGCAACGGTGCCATCGGCAACCGATTCCGGGAAAGTGGGGGCTTTGATCTCGATAGCCATTGTCTGTGGTTCCTTAAATTCGGTTTCAGGTGCGCGAAGGCGTTAAACGGTAAACGCGTCTTGCAGCAGTTTTTCCTGCTGCTCGGCGTGCATCGATGCGTAACCACATGCAGGTGCAGCAGAAGCCTCACGGCCCGCGTACTCGAGTACGAGAGACTTGTTGAGGTTGCTGATGCTGCGACGCAGGTGGTGCTGGCTGCAGTACCAGGCGCCCTGGTTCATCGGCTCTTCCTGACACCAGACGGCCGCTTTGGCGTTGGTGTAAGGAGCCAGGACTTCTTTCAAGTCGTCCTCAGGGAACGGGTACAGCTGCTCGATACGCACGATGGCGATATCTTCGCGGCCTTCGGCACGGCGTTTTTCCAGCAGGTCGTAGTAAACCTTGCCGCTGCACAGAACCACGCGCTCGACCTTTTTCGGGTCCAGTGCATCGATTTCCGGGATAACGGTCTGGAACGAACCCTCGGCCAGATCTTCCAGCGTCGAGATTGCCAGTTTGTGACGCAGCAGCGACTTCGGAGTCAGCACTACCAGCGGCTTGCGCAGCGGGCGGATCACCTGACGGCGCAGCAAGTGGTAGATCTGCGCAGGAGTCGTCGGCATGCACACCTGAATGTTGTGCTCGGCGCACAGCTGCAGGTAACGCTCAAGACGTGCCGAGCTGTGCTCAGGGCCCTGGCCTTCGTAGCCGTGCGGCAGCAGCATGGTCAGACCGCAGAGACGGCCCCACTTGTGCTCGCCGCTGGTGATGAACTGGTCGATCACGACCTGCGCACCGTTGGCGAAGTCGCCGAACTGGGCTTCCCAGATCACCAGCGCGTTCGGCGTGGTGGTCGAGTAACCGTATTCGAACGCCAGTACCGCTTCTTCCGACAGGAACGAGTCGTACAGTTCGAAACGCGGCTGACCCTCGAACAGATGCTTCAACGGCACGTAGGTGCCCGCATCTTTCTGGTTGTGCAGAACAGCGTGACGGTGCGAGAACGTACCGCGGCCGATGTCCTGACCGGTCATGCGGATCGGGTGACCTTCGAACTGCAGGGTCGCGTATGCCATGGTTTCGGCATAACCCCAGTTGATCGGCAAGCCGCCGGCCTGCATCTTCTGGCGGTCTTCATAGATCTTCGCGACCTGGCGCTGAACCACGAAACCTTCTGGAATTTCCAGCAGCTTGGCGGACAGTTCCTGCAGGGTCTTCAGATCGAAACGAGTGTCGTGACGTGCAGTCCAGGTGTGGCCCAGATACGGACGCCAGTCCACGAACAGTTCTTTGTTCGGCTCTTTGACCAGCGACTTCACCACGTGCAGACCATTGTCCAGCGCGTTGCGGTATTCGTCGACTTTCGCCTGGACACGCTCTGCGTCCAGTACACCGGCCTGGGTCAGGCGATCAGCGTACAGCTCACGGGTGGTGCGCTGCTTGGTGATCTGCTGATACATCAGCGGCTGGGTGCCGCTTGGCTCGTCGGCCTCGTTGTGGCCGCGACGACGGTAGCAGACCAGGTCGATCACCACGTCACGCTTGAACTGCATGCGGTAGTCGATGGCCAGCTGGGTCACGAACAGTACGGCTTCCGGATCATCGCCATTCACATGGAGGATCGGCGCCTGGATCATCTTCGCAACGTCGGTCGCGTACTCGGTGGAGCGCGAGTCCAGCGGGTTGCTGATGGTGAAACCGACCTGGTTGTTGATCACGATGTGCACGGTACCGCCGGTCCGGAAACCGCGGGTCTGCGACATCTGGAAGGTTTCCATCACCACGCCCTGACCGGCGAATGCCGCGTCACCGTGGATGGAGATCGGCAGTACTTTCTCGCCGGTCGCGTCGTTGCGACGGTCCTGACGGGCACGAACCGAACCTTCGACCACCGGGGAAACGATTTCCAGGTGGGACGGGTTGAACGCCATGGCCAGGTGAACTTCACCGCCGGCGGTCATCACGTTGGACGAGAAGCCCTGGTGGTATTTGACGTCACCGGAACCCAGTTCGACCTTCTTCTTGCCTTCGAACTCGTCGAACAGCTCGCGCGGGTTCTTGCCGAAGGTGTTGACCAGCACGTTCAGACGGCCACGGTGGGCCATGCCGATGACGACTTCCTTGGTGCCGTAGGAACCGGAACGCTGGATCAGTTCGTCGAGCATCGGAATCAGGCTTTCGCCGCCTTCCAGGCCGAAACGCTTGGTGCCCGGGTATTTGGTGCCCAGGTATTTTTCCAGGCCTTCACCGGCCGTCACGCGCTCGAGCAGGTGGCTCTTGATGTCGGCGGAGTATTCCGGACGGCCGCGTACGCTTTCCAGACGCTGCTGGAACCACTGGCGCTGCTCGGAATCGGTGATGTGCGTAAATTCAGCGCCGATGGTGCGGCAATATGTCTGCTGCAACGCTTCGTGAATTTCGCGTAGGCTCGCTTCCTCTTTGCCGATGAACAGGTCGCCGGCACGGAAGGTCGTATCAAGATCGGCATTGGTCAAGCCGTAATGATTGATCGACAGGTCTGCAGGTGCAGGACGCTGCCACAGTCCCAGCGGGTCAAGCTGGGCTGCCTGGTGGCCACGCATACGGTAGGCCTGGATCAATCGCAGCACTTCAACTTGCTTCTTCTCGTGCTCAGTGCTCACGCTGCCGGCGGAAACCGGCTGGGCGCGGCGCTGGTTCTTTGCCAGCAGCACGAAATGATCGCGAATCGTGGAGTGCGAAACATCGGTGGAGGAGTTGCCGTCGGCAGGCAACTTCTGGAAGTAGTTGCGCCACTCTTCTGGCACAGCGTTAGGGTCGTGCAGGTAGAGCTCATAAAGCTCTTCCACATAGGCAGCGTTACCTCCGGAAAGGTAGGCGCTGTTCCACATGCGCTGCATCACGCTTTCTTGCATGCTTGGTCACCCTCGGTTAGGGGAACACCACCGGTGTCGACACCGAGCAAGCTTGCAGAAGTCCGAATGCAGCGACCAAAACAAGCCACTTAGGATCACACTGATAGTCCGGGTACCAGCCCGGATGCCCCTGCTTGTCTCATTTCTTCAAAATAAGAGCCGCAGCTTATGGCTGTTGCTCTGGTTATAGCCAGGGCGCGGGTTGAAGCCCGCGCCTTGACCTGTACGGTGCAGCGGTGCCGCTTTTTACAACGGCAGATACAGCTTCTGAATCACACGCCGCTCGAAAGCAGCATGTTACGGATGTGACCGATGGCCTTAGTCGGGTTCAGGCCTTTCGGACATACGTTGACGCAGTTCATGATGCCCCGGCAGCGGAAGACGCTGAACGGATCATCGAGGGACGCCAGGCGCTCGGACGTCTTGGTGTCGCGGCTGTCTGCCAGGAAGCGATACGCTTGCAGCAGTGCAGCCGGGCCCAGGAATTTGTCCGGGTTCCACCAGAAGGACGGGCAAGAGGTCGAGCAGCAGGCGCACAGGATGCACTCGTACAGACCGTCGAGCTTCTCACGCTCTTCAGGGGACTGCAGACGCTCGATGGCCGGAGCCGGCGTGTCGTTCTGCAGGAATGGCTTAACCTTCTCGTATTGCTTGTAGAAGATGCTCATATCGACGACCAGGTCACGGATAACCGGCAAACCTGGCAGCGGACGAATGACCAGCTTGTTACCTTTCACGACAGCGGACAGCGGCGTGATGCACGCCAGGCCGTTCTTGCCGTTGATGTTCATGCCGTCGGAGCCGCAGACGCCTTCACGGCAGGAGCGACGATAGGAGAAACCTTCGTCCTGCTCCTTGATGAGGGCCAGCACGTCCAGCACCATCAGGTCTTTACCACCGGTATCGACCTGGAATTCCTGCATGAACGGCGCAGCGTCCTGATCAGGGTTGTAACGATAAACACTGACTTTCAACATGGCGGTCACCCTTAATAAGTCCGGACTTTAGGTTCGAAAGTCGGAACAGTCTTCGGCGAGAAGTTCACGGCACGCTTGGCGACACGTTTCTCACCCGGGAAGTACAGGGTGTGGCACAGCCAGTTTTCGTCGTCACGGTCTTCGAAGTCTTCACGGGCGTGAGCGCCGCGGGACTCTTTACGCTCTTCGGCAGCGATGGCGGTAGCTTCAGCCACTTCCAGCAGGTTTTGCAGCTCCAGCGCTTCGATACGTGCAGTGTTGAACGCCTGCGACTTATCGTTGATCTTCACGTTGGCGATGCGCTTGCGCAGTTCAGCCAGCTGGGCGATGCCCTTCTGCATGTATTCGCCGGTACGGAATACGCCGAAGTAGTTCTGCATGCAGCTTTGCAGCTCCCGACGCAGGGTAGCGACGTCTTCGCCGTCGGTACGGTTGTTCAGCGCGCTCAGGCGTGCCAGGGCAGCCTCGATGTTGGCTTCGGTGGCGTCGTCGTACTCGATGCCATCGGTCAGCGCTTTCTCCAGGTGCAGGCCGGCAGCACGGCCGAAAACCACCAGGTCGAGCAGCGAATTGCCGCCCAGACGGTTGGCGCCGTGAACCGATACGCAAGCCACTTCACCGACCGCGAACAGACCCGGAATGATCTTGTCCACGCCATCGGCGTCCTGGGTGATCGCCTGACCATGAATGTTGGTGGCAACGCCGCCCATCATGTAGTGGCAGGTCGGAACGACCGGAACCGGAGCAACCACCGGGTCTACGTGGGCGAAAGTCTTCGACAGTTCGCAGATGCCCGGCAGACGGCTGTGCAACACTTCCTCGCCCAGGTGGTCGAGTTTCAGCATTACGTGGTCGCCATTCGGACCGCAACCGTTGCCGGCGATGATTTCTTTGACCATCGAGCGGGCCACCACGTCACGACCAGCGAGGTCTTTGGCGTTCGGAGCATAACGCTCCATGAAACGCTCGCCGTGCTTGTTGATCAGGTAACCACCTTCACCACGGCAGCCTTCTGTAACCAGTACACCGGCGCGGCGATGCCGGTCGGGTGGAACTGCCACATTTCGATGTCCTGCACCGGCACGCCTGCGCGCAGAGCCATGCCGATACCGTCACCGGTGTTGATCAGGGCGTTGGTGGTGGAAGCGTAGATACGGCCTGCACCGCCGGTCGCCAGCACGGTGGCTTTCGAACGGATGTAAGTGGTTTCGCCGGTTTCGATGCAGATGGCGATAACACCGACGAAGTCGCCTGCGTCGTTCTTCACCAGATCGACAGCGTAGTACTCGTTCAGGAACGTGGTACCGGCTTTCAGGTTGCCCTGATAAAGGGTGTGCAGCAGCGCGTGACCGGTACGGTCGGAAGCGGCGCAGGTACGGGCAGCCTGCCCGCCTTTACCGTAATCCTTCGACTGGCCGCCGAACGGACGCTGGTAGATACGGCCGGTTTCGGTACGCGAGAACGGCAGACCCATGTGGTCCAGCTCGAAAACGGCAGCCGGGCCTTCCTGACACATGTATTCGATAGCGTCCTGGTCACCGATGTAGTCGGAACCCTTGACGGTATCGTACATGTGCCAGCGCCAGTCATCGTTCGGGTCGGCCGACGCGATGGCGCAGGTGATGCCGCCCTGGGCGGATACGGTGTGCGAACGGGTCGGGAAGACCTTGGTGATCACGGCAGTCTTGTGACCGCCCTGCGCCAGCTGCAGCGCTGCGCGCATGCCGGCACCGCCGCCACCAATGATGATGGCGTCGAAAGAAATCGTTGGAATGTTAGCCATGAATCAGATACCCCAGAGAATCTGCACACCCCAGACGAAGTAAGCGAACATCGCGACGCCGCATACTGCCTGGAAAAGGAAACGTACTGCAGTCGCCGACTTGCCCAGCGCCATGGGCGTCAGGTAATCGGTCGCAATGGTCCACATGCCGACCCAGGCGTGAGCGCCCAGGGCAACGAGAGCCAGCAGACTGAAGATACGCATCGCATTGTGGGCGAACAGACCGTGCCATTGCTCATAGCCAATGCCAGGGTTCGCGGCGAGGTAGCCGATCAGAAAAATGAAATAAGCCGCGAGAACGACCGCAGACACACGCTGTGCCATCCAGTCATAGAGGCCCGAACGCGAAAGGTTCGTAACGCTGGTTACCATATCCAAACTCCTGCCAGAACGATCAGCACCACGGAAACGGCGATGATCAATTTCGAGCCCAGGCGGCCGCCTTCCAGCGTCTCACCGATGCCCATGTCCATGATCAAGTGGCGCACACCGGCTACCAGGTGATACAGAAGAGCGGACAGGAGGCCCCATGCTACGAACTTGGCCAGCGGGCTGGTCAAGCATGCCTTCACCTCGACATAACCTTCCTCGGAACCCAGGGATTTGCCCAATGCATAAAGCATGATGCCGAGGCCCAGGAAGAGGATGATGCCGGAAACACGGTGAAGAAACGACGTAACGCCGGTGATGGGGAGTTTGATGGTCCTTAGGTCTAGGTTTACAGGTCGTTGGCTTTTCACGGCTTTTTTTTCACACTGAAGAGCCCCTAACAATCAGGGCAAAGTTGTTGGGGAGTGCACTGGTCAGGTAACCACCACCCAGGGATGCGACCCCCAATGAAAGCGAGCCCAAAAGCCCTTGGCGGTCGGTCGCCGAGTATAGACAGTTAGGCTACTAATGACAACGCACTCGCCTACCCCCAATAGCGGATTGCACAAGTTGCATAAAAGGCGTAAATGGCGGGAAATTTCGAGGAAAAAGTGCGGTTAAAGCCTTCTGGAGCAAGACTTTAGGCAAATTGACATTCAAATTTATCTCACTATAGTGGTGCGGGCCCTGCGTGGGGGGTCTGTCTGATGATTTCAAGCATAAATAGGAGGCCACATGGCTGACAAAAAAGCGCAGTTGATCATCGAGGGCGCAGCCCCCGTCGAGCTGCCCATTTTAACCGGCACCGTTGGTCCCGATGTAATCGATGTTCGGGGCCTGACGGCCACGGGCCGCTTCACTTTCGACCCCGGTTTCATGTCGACCGCTTCCTGCGAATCGAAGATCACCTATATCGACGGCGACAACGGCATCCTGCTGCACCGCGGCTACCCGATCGAACAGCTGGCTGAAAAGTCGGACTACCTGGAAACCTGCTACCTGCTGCTGAACGGCGAGCTGCCGACCGCAGAGCAAAAGGCCCAGTTCGTCGGCACCGTGAAGAACCACACCATGGTTCACGAGCAGCTGAAAACCTTTTTCAACGGCTTCCGCCGCGACGCCCACCCGATGGCAGTCATGTGCGGTGTAGTCGGCGCCCTCTCGGCCTTCTACCACGACTCCCTTGACATCAATAACCCGCAGCATCGCGAAATTTCCGCGATCCGCCTGGTTGCCAAGATGCCGACCCTGGCCGCGATGGTTTACAAGTACTCCATGGGCCAACCCATGATGTACCCGCGCAACGACCTGTCGTACGCGGAAAACTTCCTGCACATGATGTTCAACACCCCGTGCGAGATCAAACCGATCAGCCCGGTGCTCGCCAAGGCCATGGACCGGATCTTCATCCTCCACGCCGACCACGAGCAGAACGCTTCGACCTCCACTGTGCGCCTGGCGGGCTCCTCGGGCGCCAACCCGTTCGCCTGCATCGCCGCCGGTATCGCCGCACTGTGGGGCCCTGCCCACGGCGGTGCGAACGAAGCGGTGCTGACCATGCTCGATGAAATCGGCGATGTCTCGAACATCGACAAGTTCATCGCCAAGGCCAAGGACAAGAACGATCCGTTCAAGCTGATGGGCTTCGGTCACCGCGTCTACAAGAACCGCGACCCACGCGCGACCGTGATGAAGCAGACCTGCGACGAAGTGTTGAAGGAACTGGGCATCCAGAACGATCCGCAACTCGAACTGGCCATGCGCCTGGAAGAGATCGCCCTGACCGATCCGTACTTCATCGAACGCTCGCTGTACCCGAACGTCGACTTCTACTCGGGGATCATCCTCAAGGCGATCGGCATTCCGACCAGCATGTTCACCGTGATCTTCGCCCTGGCACGTACTGTCGGCTGGATCTCGCACTGGAAGGAAATGCTCTCCAGCCCGTACAAGATTGGTCGTCCGCGCCAGCTGTACACCGGCTACGAGTCGCGGGATATCACCAAGCTGGAAGACCGCAAATAAGACTTGTCTTGCGATAGCGTCTTAACTTTGTATCGGAAACG
>NZ_LRUN01000052.1 GCF_001679645.1 Pseudomonas bananamidigenes
GATCAGATAGAAAATAAAAAGGCCCCGAGGCGTAAGCTCCGGGGCCTTTTGCATTTCAGCGGTCAGTTACGCCGCTTTCGCTTCCGGCTGGCTCAGCGAGCGGTTCAGCGCGCTGAACAGTGCCTTGAAGCTGGCGGTGGTGATGTTCTCATCGATACCCACGCCGTGTACCGCACGTTCGCCATTCACCCGCAGCTCGATATAAGCCGCTGCCTTGGCGTTGGTGCCCGCGCCGATGGCGTGTTCGTTGTAGTCCATGATCTCCACCGGAATCGGCAGGCCGGCCACCAGTGCTTCCAGCGCACCGTTGCCCTTGCCGCGCCAGTGCAGGTTGGTTTCGCCTTGGCCCTTGCTCGCCACTTCCACTTCGACGGCGCTGTGACCGTTTTCTTCCTGCAGGCGGTGGCTGACCAGCGCATACGGGGTGTTGGCTTGCAGATACTCGGTGTGCAGCAGCGAGTGGATCTGCTGGGCGGTCATTTCCAGGCCCAGGCGATCGGTTTCGCGCTGTACGACCTGGCTGAACTCGATCTGCATGCGACGTGGCAGGCTGATGCCGTATTCCTGTTCCAGCAGATAGGCGATGCCGCCCTTGCCCGACTGGCTGTTGACGCGGATCACCGCCTCGTAGCTGCGGCCGATGTCGGCCGGGTCGATCGGCAGATACGGTACTTCCCACAGTGCATCGGATTTCTGCTGGGCGAAGCCCTTGCGGATCGCGTCCTGGTGGGAGCCGGAGAACGCGGTGTGCACCAGATCGCCGACGTACGGATGACGAGGGTGAACCTGAATCTGGTTGCACTCTTCGACGACCTTGCGCACGCCGTCGATGTCGGAGAAGTCCAGCTGTGGGTCAAGGCCTTGGGTGTACATGTTCAGTGCCACGGTGACGAGATCGACGTTGCCGGTACGTTCGCCGTTGCCGAACAGGCAGCCTTCGACGCGGTCGGCGCCGGCCATCAGGCCCAGTTCGGTGGCGGCCACGCCGGTGCCGCGGTCGTTGTGGGTGTGCAGGCTGATGATTACGCTGTCACGACGATTGATGTTGCGGTGGAACCACTCGATCTGGTCGGCGTAGACATTCGGGGTGGCGCATTCAACGGTGGCCGGCAGGTTGAGGATGATCTTGTGCTCGGGCGTCGGGTTCCAGACCTCGATCACGGCATCACAGACTTCCTTGGCGAATTCCAGCTCGGTGGCGCTGAAGGTTTCCGGCGAGTATTCGAAAGTCCACTCGGTCTCTGGCTGCAGGGCTGCGTATTTGACGAACAGCTTGGCAGCGTTCACCGCGATGGCCTTGATCCCGTCCTTGTCCTGATTGAACACAATGCGACGGAAGGACGGCGAGGTGGCGTTGTACAGGTGAACGATGGCTTTCTTCGCCCCGCGCAGGGATTCGAAGGTGCGCTCGATCAGGTCTTCACGGCCCTGGGTCAACACCTGGATGGTGGTGTCGTCCGGGATGTGGCCGTCCTCGATCAGCGTGCGCACGAAGTCGAAGTCCGTCTGCGACGCGGCAGGGAACGATGCCTCGATTTCCTTCACGCCTACCTGCACCAGGGTTTTCCAGAAGCGCAGCTTTTTCACCGAGTCCATCGGCTCGATCAGCGACTGGTTGCCGTCACGCAGGTCGGAACTGCACCAGATCGGCGCGGCATCGATGGTTTTCGACGGCCAGGTGCGATCAGGCAGGTTGATCACAGGAAACGGGCGGTATTTCGAAGACGGGTCTTTGAGCATGCTCATCGGGAAATTCCTTATTGTCTGGGCCGAAAAGAGGCGGCCTGCCGGTGGAACGAACGTTCTTGGAAAAGCGTGGGACGAGGCGCAGCGATTCAGCCGGGCAGTCGTGCGCTGACGAGGCACAGACTGCGGTGCTGGCGAAGCTGAATAAGGGTGTGAGAGGTTTTCATGCTTTCAACCCTAACCGCGGGGAATGAGGATGGCAAGCAGTCGAAAAAAATTGAGAGGAATACCCGGAAAGCGGATTTTTCCGAGATTTTATTCTTTGAATTAGAGGGATTGTTTACAGAGATTGCGCAGTCCTTTCGTCGTGCGCAATCCCTGTGGGAGCGAGCTTGCTCGCGATGAGGCCAGTCGCCTCACCCGTAAATCAAGGCTGGAACGCCCCAATGAAAATTGCCGGATCGACTCGCGCATCGTTCAGGCTGACGTTCCAGTGCATGTGTGGCCCGGTGGCCCGGCCTGTGGCGCCGACCTTGCCAACCACCGCGCCGCGAGCCAGTTGCTGGCCGTTCTGCACATCGATCTTCGACATGTGGCAGAACATGCTGATGAAGCCCTGGCCGTGGTCGACGAACACGGTGTTGCCGTTGAAGAAGTAATTGCCGATCAGGATCACCTTGCCCGCAGCCGGGGTCTTGATCGGTGTGCCCGCCGGTACTGCGAAGTCCAGGCCCGCATGGGGATTGCGCTCTTCGCCGTTGAAGAAACGGCGAACGCCAAACTTGCTCGACAGCGGTCCGTTGACCGGCTTGTCCAGCAGCAGGTTGCTTGGCGTGTTCGGGCTGAAACTGCGGTAGGCCTTGATCTGCTCGGCCAGCTCGCCCTCGATGCGCTTGAGGTTGGCCGGGTTCGGATTGACCTGTTGCGTATTCTTCAGCGTGATGTGCTGTTCCGGGTATTTCTTGTTGCCGACGGTGAAGTTCAGGTTTCGGCCGCCGCTGCTGATTTGCTGAACGCCGGGTTTGACGGTCAGCGGCACGCCGACAATCGCCAGCCAGTTGTACTGCTCCTTGACCACCAATACCGGCTTGCCCTGATACGTGGCTTTCGGCGCCTGCGCGGCGCTGCCCAGGTCGACGACCGCCACGCCGCCCGGCACCGGTTTGTTCAGCAGGCGGGTGATGTAGCTGTCCGCGTGGGCATTGAAAGTCAGGCACAGCAATAACAGCGGAGCGAGAAAGCGCGGCATGGATCAGTCCAGTAAAGAAAGGGTGACGGGCGTCAGGTGATTGTCCTCGACGCGTACTTGCAGTTCGCCTTCGCCCAGTCTGGCCTTCAGGCGCTGCCCGGTCCGGGTTTGTGATGCGCTGCGGATCGCGTGGCCATGCTCGTCGAGCAGAATGCTGTAGCCACGGCCGAGGGTGGCCAACGGGCTGACGACATGCAGCGTCTGCATCTGGCTGTGCAATTGCAGGCGTCGGTTTTTCAGGCCTTCGCGCATGGCGCGGGGCAGGCGTTCGGCAAGGCTGTCGAGGCGCTGGCGTAACAGGGCCAGTTGCCGTCCGGGATGCTGTCCGGCGAGGCGGGTTTCCAGGCGGATCAGGCGTTCGCGGCGGGTATTGAGCTGGCGTTCGAACGCCCGGCGCAGGCGCATGTCCAGATCATCCAGACGCTGTGCCTGCTGACGCAGTCGTTCGCCGGGGTGTCGCAAGCGACGGGCCATGCCTTCAAGGCGCAGGCGATCACGCATCAGACGGTCGCGCATGCGCATCACCAGTCGGCGATGCAGGCTTTCGACCTGACGGATCAGGTGGCTGGAGTCCGGAGCAAGCAGTTCGGCGGCCGCAGACGGTGTCGGCGCACGCACGTCCGCCACGAAATCGCTGATCGACACATCGGTTTCATGGCCGACTGCGCTGACAATCGGCGTGACACAGGCATCCACTGCCCGGGCCACGGCTTCTTCGTTGAAGCACCACAGGTCTTCCAGCGAACCGCCGCCACGGGCCAGGATCAGTGCGTCGAAACCACGGGCGTCGGCCAGTTTCAGGGCGCGGACGATCTGCGTCGTGGCTTCCCGCCCTTGAACGGCCGTCGGGATCAGCGTGAGTCTGACCTGCGGTGCCCGGCGACGGAACACGCTGATGATGTCGCGGATCACCGCGCCGGTCGGCGAGCTGATGATGCCGATGTGCTGCGGATGGGCCGGCAATGGCACCTTGCGCTCGGCACTGAACAGGCCTTCGGCGCTGAGCTTTTCCTTCAGTGCATCGAACGCCAGACGCAGGGCGCCGTCGCCGGCCGGCTCCACGGTGTCGAGGATCAGCTGGTAGTCGCCACGGCCTTCGAACAGTGAAACCTTGCCGCGCACCTTGACCGCCAGGCCGTCCTTCAAAGCCTGACGCACGCGCACGGCGTTCTGCCGGAACAGCGCGCAACGTACCTGCGCACCGCTGTCCTTGAGTGTGAAGTACACGTGGCCGGACGCCGGGCGGGCGAGGTTGGAGATTTCGCCTTCGACCCAGATGTTGCTGAACACGTCTTCGAGCAACACCCGCGCACGGCCGTTGAGCTGGCTGACGGTCAGGACCTCGCGGTCCAGGCCGAGTCTTGCAAAGGGATCTTTAATCATGGGGCGCAGTTTAAAGGCTTTCGCCGCTGAATGTCTGGAGGAAGTGTTGCACCAGTGGCGTGGGATCTTGCCGAAAGGCGAGGGCGACAGTGCTCTGGCAATCCCCCGTCAGCGGCACAAATCTCACACCGGCGGGCGCGATGTCCTGCATCGATGCCGGTAGCAGAGCGATGCCGAATCCGGCCTGGATCAACTGTAGCTGCGTGGTTTTGCGTGACATCACCGGCGCTGCCTGCGGGAAGAACCCGTGACGCATGCACAGGTCGGCGCACAAATAGCTCAGCCCACCACGTTGCGGATGCGGGATGGAAATGAACGCTTCGCCTTTCAACTGCGCCAGATCTACTGCCTGCGCCAACGCCAGTCGATGATTCGCCGGCACGGCAAGCAGCAAACGCTCGGTGTACAGCGGAACAATCTGAATACTTTCGCGCTGGCGCAGCACCGGAAGACGCAGCAAACCGATGTCGAGTCGACCCTCGGCGAGTTCTTCGAGCTGTGCCTCCGAAGAGAGCGTGCCGATGTCCAGTGAAACTCCGGGTTGCTGCGCCAGGTAAGTACTCATGTCGTGCAATAGTCGACCGCTGATCGGCACGGTGCTGGAGTGACACAGGCGCAAGGTGCCACGCTGGCCGTGGCCGATTTCCGTGGCCAGGGTGCTGGCCTTGTTCAATTCATTGAGCAGGTTTCTCGCCCGGGGCAAAAAAGCTTCACCAGCCGCAGTGAGGCGGGGCTGGCGCGCCGTGCGTTCGAACAGCGGCGTTTGCAGGCGGGTTTCCATGTCCTTGATCTGCCGGCTCAGCGCCGACTGGGCGATGAACAGGCGTTCGGCGGCAGCGCTGAAGCTGCCGCACTCGGCAATTTCCACGAAGTAGCGCAATTGGCGGGTTGAAAGCACAAGGTATGCCTTTTCGAGATGGCTTGATGGTTTCGATGATATTAGTCGCATCTCTCGGCGCTGGCTAAAGTCATGGCTGGCTTATTAAAGGAAGCGAGCGGATGAGTGTGGCGGGGTTGTTGAACGAATGGTCGTGGGGCTTCGGAGGCTGGGCGGTTGTCGGGCTGGGCGTCGCGCTGGCTTATATCGTGTTCGGCATTGCCGGTTTCGGTACGGCCCTGGTGGCGGGCCCGATCCTGATTCTGTTCATGCCACTGTCGAAGATCGTGCCGTTGTTGGTGCTGCTGGATTTCATCGCGGCGTTTGGCAATCTGCTGCCGTCGCGGCGTGATGTGGTGAAGCCGGAGTTGCTGCGGTTGCTGCCGTGCATGGCGGTGGGGTGCACGCTGGGGGTGATTTTCCTGCTTAACCTCAAGTCCGATCTGCTGCTGTTGCTGATGGGGCTGTTCATCAGTGCCTACGCGGTTTACAGCTTGTGGATCAAGGCGCGGCCGGCGCGGTTGTCCGCCGGGTGGGCGTTGCCCATGGGCACGGTGGGCGGGCTGTTCGGGGCGTTGTTCGGCAGTGGCGGCTTTCTTTATGCGATCTACCTCAACAGCCGACTGCCCAAGGATGCGGCACGGGCCACGCAAAGTGCGCTGATCAGTTGCAGCACGGTGGTGCGTTTGAGCCTGTTCGCCGTCGCAGGGGTGTATGCCGAGCTACCCTTGTTGATGCTTGCGCTGTGCCTGTTGCCGGCCATGGCGCTGGGTTTGTGGATTGGACGGCGGCTGACGATGCGATTGTCCCGCGAGGCCTTTGTGCGTCTGGTGACGTGGCTGGTGCTGGCGAGCGGCTTGGCGCTGATCGGCCGCTATTTAAGCACTTGACCGGATTGCCTCAGGGATTAAGCTGCCGGCCTTTAGGGCCTCTTCGCGAGCAAGCTCGCTCCCACAGGGTTATGCATCCAGGGTGGGAGCGAGCTTGCTCGCGAAAGCGTCAGAAGCCACACCGCAGGACTTTCCATGAATTCCCAAAGCATCATCGTCCCGAAAATCTCCAACCTGCCGGTGCATGAGCCCCGCGCCCGGGCGATCCTGCGCTGGCTGGTGCGCAAGAACATCGTCAAGGAAGAACTGAGCACCTGTGGACGCACCGGCAATCGCATGGCCTACGCCATCGCCGATGGCGCCCGAGCGGTGGTGCTGCATCCGGAGGCGCTGCCGTTCGGCGAGCCGATCAATGGTCTGGAGATCGTCACCAAGCGCTGCATCTATACCCCGGCCAAGGGCTTTCTCGAAGAGGCCGGTTGTGCCGAATGCCGTCAGGAGATCGGCGAAGCACTGTTCGAAAGCCTGGAAGACTGGATGCCGGGTCGCACCGACAACTTCATCTGCCCGGAGTGCGGGCATGAAGACGACATCAACGGCTTTCTGTATTTGCAGGAGTGCGCATTTTCCAACCTGGGTTTCATCTTCAACAACTGGCTGGAAGCGGGGTTCAAGCAGAGTTTCATCGACGAATTCGCCGACTGGCTGGATCAACCGGTGAGCTGGGTCAAGGTAGAGCTTTAGGGGGCGCTTTTTCCGTACATCAGCAACATTGATATAAGACAAGTTTTGCATTGAACCCGAGGGGGTGTCTGACTATAATGGCGCGCTTCCATTTTCCCGCCCGGGAGCCCCCGCGATGCTGCGTATCAGCCAAGAAGCTCTGACATTCGACGACATTCTCCTAGTGCCCGGTTATTCCGAGGTGCTTCCTAACGAAGTCAGTCTGAAGACCCGCCTTACCCGTGGCATCGAGCTGAACATTCCTCTGGTTTCTGCCGCCATGGACACCGTCACCGAAGCCCGTCTGGCAATCGCCATGGCTCAGGAAGGTGGCATCGGCATTATCCACAAGAACATGACCATCGAGCAGCAAGCTGCCGAAGTTCGCAAGGTCAAGAAGTTCGAAGCCGGTGTGGTCAAGGACCCGATCACCATCGAGGCTGACGCCACGGTACGTGATCTGTTCGAACTGACCCGCATGCACAACATTTCCGGCGTTCCGGTGCTGCACGATGGCGACCTGGTCGGCATCGTCACCTCCCGTGACGTGCGTTTCGAAACCCGTCTGGATGCCACCGTCCGTGAAGTGATGACGCCGAAAGAGCGTCTGGTCACTGTCCGCGAAGGCGCCGACAAGAACGAAGTCCGCGAGCTGCTGCACAAGCACCGTCTGGAAAAAGTCCTGATCGTCGATGACAAGTTCGCCCTCAAGGGCATGATGACCGTCAAGGACATCGAGAAGTCCAAGGCCTACCCGCTGGCCAGCAAGGACGACCAGGGTCGTCTGCGTGTCGGCGCTGCGGTCGGTACCGGCAAAGACACCGGTGACCGCGTTGCCGCCCTGGTCAATGCCGGCGTGGACGTGGTCGTGGTCGACACCGCTCACGGTCACTCCAAGGGTGTGATCGACCGCGTCCGCTGGGTCAAGGAGAATTTCCCTGAAGTGCAGGTGATCGGCGGCAACATCGCCACCGGCGCAGCCGCCAAGGCCCTGGCCGAAGCCGGTGCCGATGCTGTCAAGGTCGGTATCGGCCCGGGCTCGATCTGCACAACCCGTATCGTCGCCGGTGTCGGCGTTCCGCAAATCAGTGCCATCGCCAACGTCGCCGCTGCCCTGGAAGGCACCGGTGTTCCGTTGATCGCCGACGGCGGCATCCGTTTCTCCGGTGACCTGTCCAAGGCCATCGTGGCCGGTGCGTCCTGCGTGATGATGGGTTCGATGTTCGCCGGTACCGAAGAGGCGCCGGGCGAGATCGAACTGTTCCAGGGGCGTTCCTACAAGGCTTACCGCGGCATGGGTTCGCTGGGCGCCATGTCCCAGGCTCAAGGCTCCTCCGACCGTTACTTCCAGGACTCCTCGGCCGGTGCCGAGAAGCTGGTTCCGGAAGGGATCGAAGGCCGTGTTCCTTACAAGGGCACCCTGAGCGCGATCATTCACCAGTTGATGGGCGGTCTGCGTTCCTCGATGGGTTACACCGGCAGCGCCAACATCGAAGAAATGCGCACCAAGCCCGAGTTCGTGCGGATCACCGGTGCCGGCATGGCCGAATCCCACGTCCACGACGTGCAGATCACCAAGGAAGCGCCAAACTACCGCGTAGGTTGAGGCTTCAAGCAAAACGTCAAATGACCGGGGCTGTTTTATTCAGCCCCGAGTCGTTTCTGAATCAAGACTGTTTCTGAATTACTTAGACGAGACTGAATCATGGCCCTCGACATTCACGCTCACCGCATCCTGATCCTCGACTTCGGTTCGCAATACACCCAACTGATCGCTCGCCGTGTGCGCGAGATCGGTGTGTACTGCGAACTGCACCCGTTCGACATGGACGAGGATGCGATCCGCGAATTCGCTCCAAAAGGCGTGATCCTCGCCGGCGGTCCCGAGTCCGTGCACGAAGCCAACAGCCCGCGCTGCCCACAAGCGGTGTTCGACCTGGGGGTACCGGTCTTCGGTATCTGCTACGGCATGCAGACCATGGCCGAGCAACTGGGCGGCAAGGTTGAAGGTTCCGAGCTGCGTGAGTTCGGTTACGCCCGCGTTGACGTGGTCGGCAAGAGCCGCCTGCTCGACGGCATCGAAGACCACATCGACGCCGACGGCCTGTTCGGCCTCGACGTATGGATGAGCCACGGTGACAAGGTCACCAAAATGCCGGGTGATTTCCATATCCTGGCCAGCACCCCGAGCTGCCCGATCGCCGGCATGTTCAACGACGAACGCGCTTACTACGGCGTGCAGTTCCACCCGGAAGTGACTCACACCAAGCAGGGTGGTCGCATCCTGTCGCGCTTCGTTCTCGACATCTGCGGCTGTGAAGCCCTGTGGACCCCGTCGAAGATTGCCGAAGACGCGATCGCCAACATCCGCGCGCAGGTCGGTACCGACAACGTGCTGCTGGGCCTGTCCGGCGGCGTCGATTCCTCGGTGGTCGCGGCGCTGCTGCACAAGGCCATCGGCGACCAGCTGACCTGCGTGTTCGTCGACAACGGCCTGCTGCGCTTGCACGAAGGCGACCAGGTGATGGCCATGTTCGCCGAGAACATGGGCGTCAAGGTGATCCGCGCCAACGCTGAGGACCAGTTCCTGAACAACCTGGCCGGCGAAGCCGACCCTGAGAAGAAGCGCAAGATCATCGGCCGCACCTTCATCGACGTGTTCGATGCCGAGTCCTGCAAGCTGAACAACATCAAGTACCTCGCCCAGGGCACCATCTACCCGGACGTGATCGAGTCGGCCGGCGCCAAGAGCGGCAAGGCCCACGTCATCAAGTCGCACCACAACGTGGGCGGCCTGCCGGAAGAGATGAACCTGAAACTGGTCGAGCCGCTGCGCGAACTGTTCAAGGACGAAGTTCGCCGTCTGGGCCTGGAACTGGGCCTGCCGTACGACATGGTCTACCGTCACCCGTTCCCGGGCCCGGGTCTGGGCGTGCGGATCCTCGGTGAAGTGAAGAAGGAATACGCCGACCTGCTGCGTCGCGCCGACCACATCTTCATCGAAGAACTGCGCAAGGCCGACTGGTACCACAAGGTCAGCCAGGCTTTCGTGGTGTTCCAGCCGGTGAAATCGGTGGGTGTGGTGGGTGATGGCCGTCGTTACGCCTGGGTCGTGGCCCTGCGTGCCGTGGAAACCATCGACTTCATGACCGCCCGTTGGGCCCACCTGCCTTACGAACTGCTGGAAACCGTGTCCGGCCGCATCATCAATGAAATCGAAGGCATCTCCCGCGTTACTTACGACGTGTCGAGCAAGCCGCCGGCGACGATTGAGTGGGAATGATCCCGCGTCCGGTATATACCGGCACGATCTAGCAAAAAATGCCCTGAAGCCCGCGTAATTGCGGGCTTTCGGCTTTTTGGGTCTGGCAAGTTCAGGCAGCGTTTTGCATCGCCAAGCATGGTTTTTTTATGGCATGGTACGGGGTACCAACTGCATTCGATGCCATGCATGACGCTTGATACCATGTCCCTTGTTTCAGGATGGGCATGGTATCGGGATAGCCAAGAGGCCCGGTTTTACTGGGGTTAAGCCCCATTCTCCCGCGCTTTTCAGAGCATGGTATTTTTTCATGGAATAAATGGAAGCCATGCTTACTGATACCAAGCTTCGAAACCTCAAGCCGCAAGACAAGCTCTACAAGGTGATTGACCGCGATGGCCTGTACGTGGCGGTCACACCGGCCGGCTCAATCTCCTTCCGCTACAACTACTCCATCAATGGCCGGCAGGAGACCATCACCTTCGGTCGTTATGGCTTGGGCGGGATCACCCTGGCAGAGGCACGTGAGCGGCTAGGGGAGGCGAAGAAGATGATCGCCGCAGGTAAGTCCCCTGCTAAGGAAAAGGCGCGTGCGAAGGCTCGTACCAAGGGCGCAGAGACCTTTGATGATTGGGCTGAAAAATGGCTGCGCGGCTATCAGATGGCGGACTCGACACGAGATATGCGCCGGTCAGTCTATGAGCGCGAATTGAAGCCGAAGTTTGGCAATCAGAAGCTCGCTGAAATCACTCATGAGGATCTGCGGGCGCTGACTGATGCGATAGTGGAGCGGGGGGCGCCTGCAACTGCTGTCCACTCCCGTGAGATCGTGCTACAGGTCTATCGCTGGGCCATTGAGCGTGGCCAGAAGGTTGAAAACCCAGCGGACTTAGTGAGGTCTGCCAGCATCGCCAAATTTGAGCCACGTGATCGGGCGCTGACGCCTGATGAAATTGCGCTGATGTACCAGTACATGGATCGGATCGGAACAGCGACGTCGGTTCGTGCCGCAGCCAAACTCCTGCTGCTGACGATGGTGCGCAAAAGCGAGCTGACCAATGCGACGTGGAGTGAAATCAATTTCAGCGAGGCGCTATGGACGATCCCCAAAGAGCGGATGAAGCGCCGAAACCCTCATTTGGTGTTTCTGTCCCGGCAGGCATTGGATTTCTTCATTGCGTTGAAGACCCTGGCTGGAGGTTCTGAGTACATCCTTCCGTCACGCTACGACTCCGACTTGCCAATGAGTGCAGCCACGATCAACCAGGTACTGACGCTGACCTACCGTCTTGCTCAAAAGGAAGGGGTACCTCTAGGAAAGTTCGGCCCCCACGACCTACGCCGCACAGCTAGCACGCTGCTGCATGAGGCGGGTTACAACTCTGACTGGATCGAGAAGTGTTTGGCGCACGAACAGAAGGGTGTGCGAGCCGTTTACAACAAGGCTGAATATCGCGACCAGCGCCGTGCGATGTTGCAGGATTGGGCCGATATGGTTGATGAATGGACGCTTAAGAAACCTCGCCAAACAAATGAGTAGCAAAAGGAACCCGCCAGAGACGGGTTCTTCTGTGTTCAGTCTTTACTTCGTCTCTTTTCCTCTAATTGACGCTAGTGCTTCAAATGCTCGCTCATAAACACTCACAGGAGGCTTTCCGAAACTAACGACTGATGGGGAGAGCATCTCTGAGTATTTTACAAACTTTTTTGGGTCGTTATTTGCAGCCAATAGCGCGCTAGCTTGCGAGTCATAAAGCTCCGCTAGCTGTGAGTAATACCTTATAAAGGAAACTGCTGTCTGGAATAATAGAATTGAAACAGCTATAGCACCAAATGTAAAAGCCATAGACGATACGGAGCTTGTCCATTCCGGTGTTTCTTGTACGAATGGCTGTTTCGAATACGCTGTCTGGGTGCGCTCATAGAAATTCACCAGTTGCTCAAGCTCGCTCATGTAGGCGGTGCGCTCATCGATTGTAAAACTTTCTTCCTTGACGTCTTCACCATCCATCCGCCTTCCCATGTTAATGATGCTGTCAGGATAAATTTTCTCGAGAAGATCGTTGGATTTGCGTAAAAATAATCCAGGGTCACGCATTTTGTTAAAAGAGATTTTCTCGCCAAGTTCTCGGAGTGAATATGTCTTGGTCTGACTCGAGCTAAACACAGCCGCCACTGCAAGGCTCATTAAAATTAACAAGCCCAAAGCTGTATAGAGTCTTGCTGTCCTAGATCGCTTGGCTCTCCTTTTCAAGTCTTCTATCGCTGCTGTGTAGCCTGAATTTACGTTGAGTTCCGTAGCACTTTCCATGTAATAACCGCTCTGTGTAATTTAGGTGGTTTGTATTGTGAAGCCTAAGATGGTCTGTAAATTTCCGGATTTGTAAGAGGCCGCCATGACGCATTAAGTGTGGACGCGAAAATAACTAGGCGGCCGTTTTTCTTCAGAAACAAGGGCCGGAAAAAGGGGGGGCTGCTGGTCGTGGATAACTGTTTCGCCGTTAACCATGTGCGAAATCTGGTCAGATCAAATGCAAGTGACTGGACGCGTCGAATACAAACGTTTGGGCTTATGTGTGCAATGACGCAGTTTGACTCACTCATGCTTTCGAAAGTCGAAAGCAATCAGGAATTGAGCGAAGAGCTTTGGATACTGCTTGGCGCTCGATCTCCAGTCTGCGAGCTATTTCTGACTGGTTGAAGCCGAATTTTTGCAGTACGAGGATTTGCTTTCTTCGGTCTGTCAGCTTCACGTCCACCATTAGTCGAGCGAGATTTCTTAGCTCCGCTTCGTCCGCTAAGTGTAGGGTTCGGCTAAGCATGTATCGAAAGATATACGCGTCGACGAGCTCGTCACCTGACTTTGCCTTAGGCTCTGCTCGTATCGCGCATTGTCTGCTCAATCTCGCCAGTTCAACGTCAAACTGCGCTACGGCCCTCTTTGCTTGCCTATACGCAGGATTCCAGCTGCCATCATGCGTCTTTGGACGATGCGTTGTGCAATAAAGGTTGCTCAAGCGTAGGTGCTCGTCGGGGTCGCGCTGACCCTTACCGGTAGCGAAGGATGCTAGCTCGGCTTGACTGCCACAGAACCTACAAAAGCCTTTCAAGCGCTGGTTGTTTAAGCCGCCTACATCTTCAGATGACGGTTTCTTGCGCTTACATGCCATCACCAATTCGATCAGCGTCTCGAGCGTCGCAGTAAAGCAGCGATCTTTCTTCGACTGTTGGTCGTGGGTCAAAACAAAGGCACGTAGCAGTTGCCGCTGCAAGCGGATCATGGCGGGAAACCCTACCAGTTTCATGATCGCACTGAACGCCACGCCTGTACCGGCTCCGGGTATATGCCCTTGGTAGCGCGCAGGAATCTCTTTGGCGTACGCCGCTACGGCCGGGTCGATTAGCTCCTCTACCAGCCTTGCGATTGGATAGCGTTTCGAGGCCGTGGAGTAGGCGCTCCATCGGTCACGGAACTGTTCTATCGCCTCTGCAACGGTGGCGTTACACCCTTCCCAAATAGCTATGGTTGATTGTTTTTTCATGTCAACCATTTTAGCCAATCATTCCGTCGAAGCAATAGGCACCCAAAGGCACGATCAGGCACTCATTCGCAGTGACTGGTAGGGCCTAGCAATGCATACATTGAATAGAAAACTCATCGACAAAAAGACGCTCCTGACGATGATTCCGCTGTGTGAGCGCACCATCTATAACTTTGAGATGAAGGGCAAATTCCCGCGCCGAATTGCGTTGAGTAGCCGCAAGGTCGTCTGGGATTTAGCTGAGGTTGAACAGTGGATAGATACATGCAAGGAGGGAGGCCCAGCGCGTAGGCCGGGAAGGGCGGTCTAAGCGGTGCGGGGTGCTATCCCGCAGCTTGCGCTGTTCAGTCCCGGGGACGAGGCGCAGATGTATCACGATAGTACTAGGAGCGGATTTTTCTCATTGCTCGTCGATTCTCGTGGTGGAAAGCGGCAGTCCTCTCATCGCTTGGCCGACATGCCAAAGGTGCTCAATCTGTTGGACAAAAAGATTGACACTTGGATTTCGCAGGCTGAGTTCATCCGGCCCAATCGGCGTGTCGTCAATCTGTTGCGGCTGGGGCTGCTGTTCGCTGACCTAGATACCTACCGCGTGCCCGCGCTGGCCAGCCGTAAGCCCGACGAGCTGGCCGCCTCGGTGCTGTTCCTATGCGCCGACACGGGGTTACCCGCGCCCTCGATACTGATCTACAGCGGCCGAGGCATACAGGCCAAATGGCTGCTTGAGGGTACGATACCTCGCCAAGCCTTACCTCGCTGGAACGCCTGCCAACGCTACCTTGTAGATCGCCTTACCCACGTCGGCGCCGATCCCATGGCCAAGGACGCTAGCCGAGTGCTGCGCACCGTGGAGACAGTCAACAGCAAGAGCGGCGAGGTCTGCCGCGTAGTTCACGTCCAAAGCGGCAATGACGGCCAGCCGATCCGCTACAACTTCGAGTATCTGGCCGAGGCGCTGCTACCGGCTGCTCGCTGGACTATCGAGCAGCAACGGCAAGAACAGGCCGAACGCCGTGCCAAGAAAAAGCGTTTCCTTTTGGTGCCCGGAGGCAAAGCTGACAATCTGCGTGGATTCTCAGGCCGGCAGCTTGCTTGGGATCGTCTCGAAGACCTGCGCAAGCTTGCCGAGTTGCGTGGTGGCGTCGGAGAAGGCAGCCGTATGCAGCACCTGTTTTGGCGGCTCAACTTCCTACTGCTGTCCGGGGCGACCAACAGCAAGCAGATGTACCACGAAGCGGCAGCGCTGGCCCGCGAACTCGATCCGCAGTGGAACAGCCGTTCCAAGGAATTAATGACGCTGTTCAGCAAGGCCAAAGCCTACGAGGCCGGGGAGAAAGTCACCTTTGGTGGCAAGGAGTTCGCGCCCCTTTACACGCCCAAGAACGACACCCTTATCAACCTGTTCAGAATCACCGCCGAGGAACAGCGGCAGCTCAAAACCATCGTCAGCCAGGTCGAGGCCGCGGAACGTCACAGGAAGCGCGAGGAAGCGCGCCGACGCGCCGCAGGTGCGGTAGGCCGGGAAACCTACGAACAAGCGTCCCTGACCCGCCAGAAGCCTTGGGAGGCCCTTGGGATGAGTCGCCGCAGTTGGTATCGAGCAGGTAAGCCAACGGCCTAGGAGGCTGAGACAAGTCCGTGCGTATTACACACAGAAAACTCTTGGGCTTTTGATATCAACACAGCCTGGTTTGCACCAAAGGCGGAGGGATCACCGGGATAGCGGTAGTTGGCACAAGTCCGTGCGTATTACTAATGGCGAAGCCCCCGGGGTTTTGACGGCGGCCCATTCGCGCAGGTTATCCGCAGCCTCGCTTCACCGATTCTTCTTCCTTTGAGGGATGTTCAAAGTTCGTGCGTATTACTAATGTTGCTAATAGCTCATCGCTGAAAATGGGCGGGGAGTGGCGATGCTCCCGCCCTTACTGCTGGATGAGCTACTGGTGATTCTCGGGGGCCTCTCGCCTTTGAGCTTTTTGCACCGTTCGTATCGCCCTCACCATTTGTTGGGCCTGGGCTGCACTGCTCTTGCTACCCAGCAAAGGCAGGCGATTCAGATGCTGCGCTCCGGAAAACATGTGAAAGGAGGCTGAAAGAGCCAGCGGGCTAACTCGTAGCTGCAAAGCAGTCCATTGTTGATCCAGTCTATCGAGCAATGGTCCATGGCCTTTGCTGCGTAGCCACCTGCCGAGCGCCCACAAGGCGATTGCGGAGGTCGATGCGAACACGGCGAATGCTGCGAACTTCAAAATTGCGATCATGGTTGTTTCTCCAGTGGGTCGTTGCTTGAGGCCATTCCCGACACGTTTAGAGATGCCAGTTGGCTGGTAGCGGAATTGTTTTCAGAGTCCGGACGTATAAGGTTGGAATCTGCTTCTGAAGCATTCCTGCCTTGGGCTAGAGCTGTTGCACTGGTGTCATCAGAAGCTGGTGAAGAGCCGGCACCAAGAGAAAAAGAGTGCGCGTTTTCCATGCCCGGCACGGCCATTGAGGCCATCACCCCGAGTGCCTTTGCTCCGCCATTGGCTGCTTGGGAAAGTGCGCTGCCGAAACTGACGACGCTTCCTTGCTGAGTCGCTTGTTGGTCTTTGTCATTGCTGCCCTGGGCGTTTTT
>NZ_LRUN01000053.1 GCF_001679645.1 Pseudomonas bananamidigenes
TTTTGATTGTTGGAAATATTGAGCACTCGACCAATATTCAGCACAAAAACCACGTATCCTGCGCGCCCGTTTGCCCATCACCCCGCGAGGACAGTTTGTCTAAAGGTATCGCTCTATCGGTAACAGCCTCCACGCTGTTTGCCGTCATGTATTACTACACCTCGTTGCTCACTCCGCTGAGCGGCGTGGAAATCTACGGTTGGCGGATGCTGCTGACCGTGCCCTGCATGACCTTGTTCATGTTGTTGTCCGGTGAATGGCGGCGTGTGCTGGAGTTGCTGCGCCGGGTTGTGCACCATCCGAAGCTGATCGGTGGCCTGATCCTCTCGTCGGCGCTGCTCGGCGTGCAGTTGTGGCTGTTCATGTGGGCACCGCTCAACGGTTACAGCCTTGATGTGTCGCTGGGCTATTTTCTGTTGCCGCTGGCCATGGTGCTGACGGGCCGCATCGCTTATGGCGAAAGTCTGTCGTACCTGCAAAAGATCGCGGTGTTTTTTGCCAGCCTCGGCGTGCTGAACGAGTTGTATCAGGTCGGCGGATTCTCCTGGGCGACGCTGGTGGTCGTCATCGGCTATCCGCTGTATTTCGTCCTGCGCAAACGCCTGAAGGCCGACAACCTCGGCGGCCTGTGGGTCGACATGACCCTGATGCTGCCGGTGGCGTACTGGTTCGTGCACAGCGGCGAACAGGGCTTCGGCGTGTTCGATCAATACCCGGCTCTGACTTGGCTGATTCCGTTGCTGGGCCTGATCAGTGCGTCGGCACTGGTGGTGTACATCATCGCCAGCCGTTTGCTGCCGTTCAGCCTGTTCGGTCTGCTCAGTTACGTCGAGCCGGTGTTGTTGCTGGGCGTGGCACTGTTGCTTGGCGAGAGCATCAAGGCTGGCGAATGGTTGACCTATATCCCGATCTGGCTCGCGGTGGTGGTGCTGGTGTTCGAGGGGTTCAAGCACCTGATGCGCCAGCGACGCCCGTAAGACGTGCAATAAAAAGCCCGGCCTGCACGATGGCAGGCCGGGCTTTTTCACATCTGCAGGTTACTCGGTGGCGAGTACGCCACGACGCACCTGGTCACGCTCGATCGATTCGAACAGTGCCTTGAAGTTGCCTTCGCCGAAACCATCGTCGCCCTTGCGCTGGATGAATTCGAAGAACACCGGGCCCATCAGGGTTTCCGAGAAGATCTGCAGCAGCAGACGCTTGTCGTTCTTGTCCGAAGCGCCATCGAGCAGGATACCGCGCGATTGCAGTGCTTCAACCGGTTCGCCATGGTTCGGCAGGCGCCCTTCGAGCATTTCGTAGTAGGTGTCCGGCGGTGCGGTCATGAAGCGCATGCCGATCTTCTTCAGCGCGTCCCAGGTCTTGACCAGGTCGTCGGTGAGGAACGCCACGTGCTGGATACCCTCACCGTTGAACTGCATCAGGAACTCTTCGATCTGCCCGGCGCCCTTCGACGATTCTTCGTTGAGCGGGATGCGGATCATGCCGTCCGGCGCGGTCATCGCTTTGGAGGTCAGGCCGGTGTATTCGCCCTTGATGTCGAAGTAGCGGATCTCGCGGAAGTTGAACAGCTTCTCGTAGAAGTTCGCCCAGTAGGCCATGCGGCCGCGATACACGTTGTGAGTCAGGTGGTCGATGATCTTCAGGCCGGCACCGACCGGGTTGCGATCAACGCCTTCGAGGAACACGAAGTCGATGTCATAGATCGAGCTGCCTTCACCGAAACGGTCGATCAGGTACAGCGGCGCGCCACCAATGCCTTTGATCGCCGGCAGATTCAGCTCCATCGGGCCGGTTTCAATGTGGATCGGCTGGGCGCCGAGTTCCAGCGCGCGTTTGTAGGCCTTCTGCGAATCCTTGACCCGGAACGCCATGCCGCACACCGACGGACCGTGCTCGGCGGCGAAGTACGAAGCCACGCTGTGGGGTTCATTGTTGAGGATCAGGTTGATCGCGCCCTGGCGATACAGGTGCACGTTCTTGGAACGGTGGGTCGCGACCTTGGTGAAGCCCATGATCTCGAAGATCGGCTCCAGGGTGCCGGGGGTCGGCGATGCGAACTCGATGAACTCGAAGCCCATCAGGCCCATTGGGTTTTCGTATAAATCTGCCATGGTTGGCGCCTCATCATTCTTATCAATTAACCAGAGTTATTTGTCAGTAATGCTGAGGCCGGTGGGCGGCGCACAGGAGATGCCACGCACACTGCGGGCGAGGAAGTCACCGTAGATCAGTTGAAACCCGAATATCTTCATTGTCGACCCAAGGCTCTTGCGGGCGAGGCTTCTGCTGCCAGAAGACGATTATTATTGTATGCGTAACCGGATTCTACACAGCGTAAAACAGGTTGTCTGCCCTCTCTATAAAATCCGCTTTTTTCCGCCCGGTGCAAGGGGTTTGTTGCACAGCCAGATGCCCGCCAGAATCAGCACACCGCCCACACACATGGACATCGTCAGCTGCTCGCCCAGCAGGACGGCACCGGCCAGCACGGCGGTCAGCGGATTGAGCGCAATGAACACGCCGGAGCGGGTGGCGCCGATTTTGCGGATGCCATCGTAGTAACCGATGTAGGCCAGGGCCGATCCCAACACCCCGAGATAGATCAGACTCAGCCACTGCGTGATCCCCAGATCCGCCACCGCCGCCCCGCTCACTTCGCCGCGAACGGCAGCCAGCGCCCAGAGCATCAGCGTGCCGAGCAGAATCGAAAAGGTCACCGTCTGCAACGGGCCGATGCTCTGGTTGAGGCTGCGGGAAAACAGCGAGTAAACACCCCAGCTCAACACGCATCCGAAAATCAGCAGATCGCCGATCCAGGCGCCTGGCGTCGCGGCCAGCAGTTGCGGATTACGGCTGATGATCACCACACCGGCACCACAGATGCAGATCAGAATCCCGAGGACTTTCAGTCGACTCAGACGCTCCTTGAACAACAGCCAGGACGCCAGGCCGATCACCGCCGGATTCAACGCAACGATCAGCGAGGCACGCGACGCATTGATGTATTGCAGACCGTAAAAAAAGCACAGGTTGTAAAAGAAAATCCCGAAGAAACCCAGCAATGCCAGTTGCAGCCATTGCCCGGCATTCGGGCGTGCGAAGGGAATCCGGGCCAGCCGCAAAAAACCGAGCAGCGCGACGCTGGCCAGCAGGAACCTGAGACTGGCAGCGAGTATCGGGCTCAGACCGCCGGCCAGAAATCGCCCGGCCACCCAGGTCCCGCCCCAGATCATGCTGACCATAGCCAGGTTCAGACAGACGGGCATGTCCGAGACCACCGGGGGCGCTGATTCACGACTATTCATGACACTCTCGACGACGTAACTGACGAATGCCGTATCATTCGGGTAATTTCAAATCATCGTAAAATGAGTTTTTGCTCATGACCCTGACCCAGCTCGAAATCTTCTCTGTGGTGGCCGAACTGCGCGGTTTCACCCTCGCCGCTCATCGTCTGGGGATCTCCCAATCGGCGGTGTCCCATGCCTTGAAGTCGCTGGAGCAGGAACTGGGCGTCGAACTGTTGCGTCGGCATCAATCGCAGGTAGAGCTCAGCGACATTGGCCAGCAATTGCTGCTGCGTGCTCGCGCCATGCTCGGCCTGGCCAACACATTGCGCCAGGAGGCCGCCGATGCGCGCGGGCTGAAAAGCGGCACCCTGCGTATTGGCTCGTTCGGCCCGACCTCTTCGATCAGGCTGCTGCCGCTCATCCTCAGGCATTTCCGCCAGGCGCACCCGGGTATCGAGGTTCATATCGACGAAGGGCCGGATCGTCAGGTGATTCAGTGGCTTGATGAACGACGGATCGATGTCGGCTTCGTGGTGCTGCCCGAAGAACGCTTCGATACGTTTGATCTGATGGAAGACCAGATGGTTGCCCTGCTTGCGCCGGGCCATCCTCTGGCGACACGAGCGGAGCTGAACCTGAAAGACCTGTGCAACGACCCGTTCGTACTCACCGAAGCCGGCTCTTCGGAACTGGTTTCACGCCTGTTCAACGCGGCAAGGCTGAGCCCGAATATCCGTTACCGCTGCTCGCAACTGCTGAGCACCCTCGATACCGTGAGTCGCGGCGATGCCATCACGATCGTTGCCGAAGGTTCACTGCCTGACGAACCGGAACCGCTTTATTTGAAGAAGCCGTTATCACCAGCCGTGCATAGACACATCGGCCTGGCTGTGCTCGATCAACGCCAGGCCTCTCCCGCTACCTTGGCTTTCATCAAACTGGCGACAACATTGAATTTCCGTTGAGCGGCGCAAGCTCCAGCGGCCATCTATCATGGGCACAGACCCAAGGTTTTCCGGAAGGTGCAGCCTTGCCCCGCCTGCAATCGAGCGCACCACACCGTCGCGACAGGATGCCCCCATGCCTCTGACCGCCAGGCCCCGCCGCAAACGCAGTACCCGAATCATCGTGACGCTTTTGTGCGGTTTGCTGCCGATCATCATCGGTACCGTCATTCTTCATATGCAGGCCGAACGCACGCTGGAACAGAGCGCCCGGCAAACCGCAGAGGAAGCCCTGCGCCAATTCGATCTGATGCTCGACAACACCGCCCAGTCCGCCCGCGAGTTGCTGCCGCTGGCGGGCCAGAGCTGCGAGGACGTCAAACTGGCGTTGCGCGAACAGGTCACCCGCCGCCCCTTTGTGCGTTCGACCAATCTGGTGTGGGACAACAACCTTTATTGCAGCTCGCTGTTCGGCAACTTCAAGGAAACCGTCAATCCGGGCGACTACGCCCAAGGCAAGTTATGGCTCATGAACGGCAACCCGGTTACGCCTGATACGGCGCTGCTGGTGTATCGACTGAGCGATGGCCGAGGGGGGGCGCTGACGACGCTGGACGGCTATCACTTGAGCAACATCCTGCGCCTGATCGGCCGGCAGACATTGTTGTTGCTGCAGGTCGGCAACAATTGGCTTTCTGCCGACGGCAAGGTGCATCAAAGCGTCCTTCCAGAACTTCCGGTGGCCCAGAGCACGTTGAACTCTCCACACTATGCCTACACGGTGAGGGCCGGTTTTCCCGAACATGAAACCTGGACTTACATGAGCGACGAATACCCGCCGTTGTTCAGTCTGTTGATTTTCTTTGGTGCGGTTTCCGGGGCGATCGGTTACATCGTGCAGAACCGTGCGGCCTCCCCCAGTCATGAAATGCTGCGCGCGCTGGAGTCGGGAGAGTTCATTCCCTACTTTCAACCGGTGGTCTATGGCGACAGCAAACGCTGGTCGGGGTGCGAAGTGCTGATGCGCTGGAATCATCCCAAGGAAGGCCTGGTACGCCCTGATCTGTTCATCCCCTTCGCCGAACATTCCGGCTTGATCGTGCCGATGACCCGTTCATTGATGCAGCAGACCGCCGCGCTGCTCGGGCCGCTGTCTGCTTCCTTCGAGGCCCCCTTCCACATCGGTATCAACATTACGGCCAGTCACTGCCACGACCTCGAACTGGTGGAAGATTGCCGGGAGTTCCTGGCGGCGTTCGCACTCGGCAGTATCAACCTGGTACTCGAGTTGACGGAACGGGAACTGATCGAACCCAGCGACATCACTCATCAGTTGTTTGCACAACTGCAGGCCATGGGTGTGAAGATCGCCATCGACGACTTCGGCACCGGGCATTCGAGCCTGGGTTATTTGAGGACATTCAATGTCGACTTCCTCAAGATCGACCAGACGTTCGTCGCCATGATCGATAAAGACGCCCTCTCCCGACACATTCTGGACAGTGTCATCGAACTTTGCGCAAAACTCGACCTGGGGATTGTGGCCGAAGGCGTGGAAACACAAGCTCAGTGCGATTACCTGGCGGCCCATCACGTCAACTTCCTGCAAGGTTACCTGTTCGGCAAACCCATGCCGGCCATGGATTTCATTGAGGCATTAACTCATCATTAACTTGACACGATAAATCCGCGCTCACCGTCGGCACGCACCAAATTGATACAAGACATCGCAGTTTTTTACATAAAGAAAACGTCAGGATTTACTCCCGCCGCATTAACTACTACAATTTTTCTTGCCTGTTGCAAGATTGGCAGGTGAGCCACTATCACCGAGTCGCTACAAGGCTCTTGGCTTATAGCTTTGTTTGCGGTTGGTATCAGCCAAACACACTATTGGAGTAAAGATATTGTCCAGACTCGCTGAATTTCGTGCAGCTGAAAAGGCCCTTCAGGAACAGCTCAAGCAGTTGGAATCGCTGAAGAACGATGCCGGGCTCAAGAAAGAAATCGAATTCGAAGAAAAGCTCCAGGGGCTGATGAAAACCTACGGCAAAGGCCTGAAAGACATCATCGCCATTCTCGATCCGAACCCGACAAAAACCGGTCTGCAACTGGCCACCGCACCCAAGACCCGCCGCGCGCGAGTGGTCAAGGTCTATCAGAACCCGCACACCGGCGAGCTGATCGAGACCAAGGGTGGCAACCATCGCGGCCTGAAAGCCTGGAAGGAACAATACGGTGCAGCCACCGTTGATTCCTGGTTGCGCGGTTAATCCCTCGCAAACATAAAAGCCCTGCAAATGCAGGGCTTTTTTTTGGACAATATCTAACAAATGCAACAATTTCCCGGCTCGAAAGTTCAGAAACAAACAGCTGCTTGCGCTGAACTATGCTTCTGAATGTTGCACCCTCGCAGGGGCCCCAACTTTGTATTTAATCCCTTCAGGTTTCTAACAGAATGAGGATCACCGAACAGCTGACTAAAATTTCAGGCTGTTTCTCACCGCCATTACTTCCTCCGCGCTGGCCTTGTAAACCTCGGCTTGTCCGGCATACGAAAGTACATAGGCCTTCTGCGCCTCTACTGCGGCGACCAATGTTTGCGACAACACATGACGTCCGTTTTCGGTAATCGTGCAAGTGGTTTCAAGCGCCGCCAATGAACCCAGTGTACCTGGATGAATCTTGTTGCAGACGCTCTGGTAGCCACCCTGGAAAAAGCCCTTCTGCACTGACTTTCGCATCTCCAGCAACACACCTTGCAAATTGACCTGATGACCTGTTTGCACACGCGTCATCGTCAATTCCATCACCATCACCTGATTGCCATCCGCATCGTTTTTTACCGCTCGCTGACGGGAAACTTCCGGCGCCGATTCGGGGAGCGCTTCGACTTGCCAGCCAGCAGGCCAGGTGATGCTTGGCGGATCCGCGAAGGCCGAAGCGGTGAGAAGCGACAAGCCGAAGAAAACGAACAGCGATTTGAACGGTCGGATCATTACCAGAAGCACTCGCGGATTGAGCCGTGAAGTGTGAGGGCTCAACTGCCCGCAGGGCAAGCCTGCGCTTTCGGTTTGGCGATGCCGCACCGCATGCGTATCATTGCACCCATTCACTCGCCCCAATTTGTTATGGAGGGCCCATGAGCCTGCAAGAACTGAACACATTCCCTGGCGTCACCGCCACCCCGGACAGCGCAACCCGCAACTTTGTCTTCAACCACACCATGCTGCGCGTCAAAGACATCACCAAATCGCTGGATTTCTACACTCGCGTACTGGGTTTCTCGCTGGTGGAAAAGCGTGATTTCCCGGAAGCGGAATTCAGCCTGTACTTCCTCGCCCTGGTGGACAAATCGCAGATCCCGGCCGACGCCGCCGCCCGTACCGAATGGATGAAGTCGATTCCCGGCATCCTGGAACTGACCCACAACCACGGCACCGAGAACGATGCGGATTTCGCCTACCACAACGGCAACACCGATCCACGTGGTTTCGGCCACATCTGTATTTCGGTGCCGGATATCGTTGCCGCTTGCGCTCGCTTTGAAGAACTGGGCTGCGACTTCCAGAAGCGCCTGACCGACGGCCGCATGAAAAGCCTGGCGTTCATCAAGGATCCGGATGGCTACTGGGTCGAGATCATTCAGCCCGCCCCCCTGTAAAAGCTGAAAAGAAAAAACCCCATCATCGCTGATGGGGTTTTCTTTTTTCGGTCCGGGATTTACGCCGGAGCCGAAGTACGGATCAAGTGATCGAAGGCGCTGAGGGAAGCCTTGGCGCCCTCACCCACCGCAATCACGATCTGCTTGTACGGCACAGTGGTCACGTCACCGGCAGCGAAGATGCCCGGGATCGAGGTTTCACCCCGGTTGTCGACGATGATCTCGCCACGCGGCGACAGCTCGATGGTGCCTTTGAGCCAATCGGTATTAGGCAACAGACCGATCTGCACGAAGATCCCTTCCAGTTCCACGTTGCGCAGTTCGTCGGTCTTGCGGTCCTTGTACCGCAGACCGTTGACCTTTTGGCCATCCCCGGTGACTTCAGTGGTTTGCGCACTGGTGATCACGGTCACGTTCGGCAGGCTGTGCAGTTTGCGTTGCAGTACCGCGTCAGCACGCAGCTGTACGTCAAATTCCAGCAATGTGACGTGAGATACGATACCGGCCAGGTCAATCGCTGCCTCGACGCCGGAGTTGCCACCGCCGATCACCGCTACACGCTTGCCCTTGAACAGCGGGCCGTCGCAATGCGGGCAGTAAGCCACACCCTTGTTGCGGTATTCCTGCTCGCCCGGTACGTTCATTTCACGCCACCGTGCGCCGGTCGCCAGAATCACGCTCCTGGCCTTGAGGGTCGCGCCGCTGGCGAAATGAACCTCATGCAGCTCGCCGTTCTTGCCCGGAATCAGCTTGTCGGCACGTTGCAGGTTCATGATGTCGACGTCGTACTGCTTGACGTGTTCCTCCAGGGCCACAGCAAGCTTCGGGCCTTCGGTTTCCTGCACGGAAATGAAGTTCTCGATGGCCATGGTGTCCAGCACCTGGCCGCCGAAGCGTTCGGCTGCAACACCAGTCCGAATGCCTTTACGCGCCGCATAGATCGCCGCCGAAGCACCGGCCGGGCCACCGCCGACCACCAGCACATCAAAGGCTTGCTTGGCGCTGATTTTTTCGGCCTGACGCTCGATGGCGCCGGTGTCGAGCCTGGCGAGGATCTCTTCCAGGCCCATGCGACCCTGACCGAAGTTCTCACCATTGAGGTAAATGCTTGGCACGGCCATGATCTTGCGATCGTTGACTTCGTCCTGGAACAGCGCGCCATCGATGGCGACGTGGCGGATGTTCGGGTTCAGTACCGCCATCAGGTTCAGCGCCTGGACCACGTCCGGGCAATTCTGGCAGGACAGCGAGAAATACGTCTCGAAGTTGAACTCGCCCTTGAGCGAGCGGATCTGTTCGATCACTTCGACACTGGCCTTCGATGGGTGACCGCCAACTTGCAGCAGAGCCAGCACCAAAGAAGTGAATTCATGGCCCATTGGAATGCCGGCGAAACGCAGGCTGATGTCGGCACCCGGGCGGTTGATCGAGAACGACGGCTTGCGTGCATCGTCGCCGCTGTCGATCAAGGTAATCTGATGCGAAAGACTGGCAACGTCTTTCAGCAGGTCGAGCATTTCACGGGATTTCGCACCGTCGTCGAGTGAGGCAACGATCTCGATCGGCTGGGTGACCCGTTCCAGGTACGATTTCAACTGGGCTTTAAGATTGGCGTCCAACATACGGGCGATCTCCTGACTTTATTTGAGGCGAAAAAAAGCCCGAGCGAATCTCGCCCGGGCTTTTCTATTGGGCGGTGCAGCTTACTTGGGTAGGTGCGAAATCCCGCCCTGTGTTGCGTGTCTCACAGACTCAGATCTTGCCGACCAGGTCCAGGGACGGAGCCAGAGTGGCCTCGCCTTCTTTCCACTTGGCCGGGCAGACTTCACCTGGGTGAGCGGCGACGTACTGAGCAGCCTTGATCTTGCGCAGCAGCTCGGAAGCGTCACGGCCGACGCCGCCATCGTTCAGTTCAACGATTTTGATCTGGCCTTCAGGGTTGATCACGAAGGTGCCACGGTCGGCCAGACCTGCTTCCTCGATCAGCACGTCGAAGTTGCGGGAGATGACATGAGTCGGGTCACCGATCATGGTGTATTCGATTTTGCCGATGGCTGGCGAGGTGTTGTGCCAGGCAGCGTGGGCAAAGTGGGTGTCGGTGGAAACGCTGTAGATTTCTACGCCCAGTTTCTTGAACTCAGCGTAGTTGTCGGCCAGGTCTTCCAGCTCGGTCGGGCAAACGAAGGTGAAGTCGGCCGGGTAGAAGAACACTACGGACCATTTGCCTTTCAGGTCAGCGTCCGAGACTTGTACGAAGTCGCCGTTTTTGAACGCGGTCGCTTTGAACGGTTTTACTTGGCTGTTGATGATAGGCATTGATGACTCTCCGTCAGGGTTGTGAATTCGATGGGTGAATCCTACCTACTCACTCGACGGATGGCTCATTGGCAAACCTGATGCTGCTGATTTGTTTTCGCTATTAGCTGACTGTATTAATAGAAGAAAACGATATCTACGACGACAACGGCTTATCCGTAATCCGGGCCATCCCGTGAAAAGGGCTTGCTTCAACATAGCGCATGGCGGACTTCATATCCTTCCAGCCCACATAACTCATCAGCGATTTGAGATCCCAGCCACTTTGATGGGCCCAGGTGGCAAAGCCACGCCGCAACGAGTGACTGGTGTAGCGCTCGGCGCAGATCCCTGCGCGCTCAAGGGCCTGACGCAACAGCGGAATCACACTGTTGGCGTGCAACCCCTCCCCGCTCAGATTTCCCCAACGGTCGACAGCGCGAAACACCGGGCCGCGCACCAGCGCCGCTTCGGTGATCCATTCGATATACGCCTGCACCGGACATAACTTCAACAGAGCCGGGGCCTGATAGGTCTGACCCAGGTTTTCCCGGTCGCCTTTGCTGCGCGGCAAGTAAAGGGTGATGCCGCTGCCGGCGTGGGCCTGGACGTGCTCGATCTGCACCCGACACAGCTCATCACTACGAAACCCACGCCAGAAACCCAAAAGAATCAACGCTCGGTCACGGCAGGCTCGTAGCAGCAACGGCCGATCCTGTTTTTCCCGGGCCTCTTTCATTTCCTGCTCAAGCCAGGCAACGGTCTGCTCAAGATCTTGCAACTGTAACGGCTCGGCTTGTTTTTCCTGCACGGGATGCAACGCGCGAATGCCCTTGAACACCTTGCGCACCACCGGCGTCTTGGTCGGATCGACGAACCCCTGGCTGTTGTGCCACTGCGCCAGCGCCGACAGACGCAGCTTCAGTGTATTGACCGACAGCACGCCCGCATGAGCCACCAGATAGCGCGCAACACTGTCCGCCGTCGCGGGCAGAAACCCGCCCCATACCGTCTCGAAATGCTCAATGGCTGCACGATAGCTGCGGCGGGTGTTGTCACGGGTGGCGGCTTGCAGATAGCGATCCAGATCGCTCATGGGCAGGTCTCTCGCAGATGTACTGATTGCAGGATTGGAAAGCGCATTCTGGTGTTTCACACGGGGTAATACCAGTATATCCCGCCCGTTTATCTTGAAACATTTCACATTATTTCCAGCGTGGTACACTGCGTACTTTAGTGGCATGTACCACAGTACGTAATCGAAGGAGTCAATATGGCCCGTGGCGGCGTCAACAAAGCCGTAGTGCAGATCGCGCGTGCAGCGATCCTCGCCCGTGGCGAACACCCAAGCATCGACGCAGTACGCATCGAACTGGGCAACACCGGATCGAAAACCACCATCCACCGCTATCTGAAAGAGCTGGACGACGGCAGCGGTCCCGCCGAAACAGTCTCGGAACCGATTGACGATGAACTTACCGCTCTCGTTTCCCGTCTCGCGCAACGCCTCAAAGAGCAGGCACAGGAACCCATCGACCGGGCGCGCGAGCAATTCGAGGAACAACGCCAGGCTCTGGAAGGCGAATTGAGCGAGACCCGCCAGTCCCTCAGCCAACTGGAACATCAGCACGAAATTCAGGGGGCATCCCTGGCGCGGGAATCCGAAGCCTTGAGCAATACCCGCTCGATGCTCCAGACCGAGCAGACCCGCAATGCCGGCCTGAACCAGGCGCTGGCTGACTTTGAATTGCGTTTGCAGGACAAGGACGAACAGATCCGCTCGCTGGAAGAAAAACACCTGCACGCACGTGACGCGCTGGAGCACTACCGCAATGCGATCAAGGAGCAGCGCGAGCAGGAACAGAGCCGTCACGAAGCCCAGGTTCAGCAACTGCAGATGGAGTTGCGCCAGGCGCAGCAAAGTGCGCTGGTGCGCCAGGACGAAATCACTCAACTACACCGTGACAACGAGCGCCTGCTGACCGAAAACCGCGGCACGATTCGTGAACTGAGCCTGCTGCAGGATCAGCTCAAGCACAATCATCAACGCCAGGATCAGTTACTGGAGCAAGTGCGAAGCGTTGAGAGTGAGCGCACGCTTCTTCAAGAGCGCCTGCGCGTGGCGCTGCTTGACAGCCAGACACTCAAGCAGAGCGTCGACGAGCAGAAACAGCTCAACCAGTCACTGAACACGCAACTGACCGAGAACCAGGAGAAGTTGCGCCTGGCGGCTGCCGTCAAGGCAGCGCCAGACGCGACGGCATCAAAGGACGTTTAAGCGCCAACCGGCGTACGCATGGTGACAAACTCTTCGGCCGCCGTCGGGTGCACCCCGATGGTGTCGTCGAAGTCACGCTTGGTCGCGCCGGCCTTCAGCGCAATCGCCAGCCCCTGCACGATCTCACCGGCTTCCGGCCCGACCATGTGGCAGCCCAGCACCTTGTCAGTCTTGCCATCGACCACCAGTTTCATCAGCGTGCGCTCCTGGCAGTCCGTCAGGGTCAGCTTCATCGGACGGAAGCGGCTTTCGTAAATCACCACCTCATGCCCGTCTGCCCGCGCCTCCTCTTCCGTCAGGCCGACGGTGCCGATGTTCGGCTGGCTGAATACCGCTGTCGGGATCATCTTGTAATCCACCGGGCGGTACTGCTCCGGCCTGAACAGACGTCGCGCTACTGCCATGCCTTCGGCCAGCGCCACGGGCGTCAATTGAACGCGACCGATGACATCACCCAACGCCAGAATCGACGGCTCGGTGGTCTGGTACAGCTCATCGACCTTGATAAAGCCCTTGTCATCCAGTGTGACGCCAGTATTTTCCAGCCCCAGATTGTCCAGCATCGGACGTCGTCCGGTGGCATAGAACACGCAATCGACCTCGAGCTGGCGGCCATCTTTCAGGGTTGCCCGCAGGCTGCCATCCGCCTGCTTGTCGATTCGCTCGATGTCCGCGTTGAACTGAAGGTTCATGCCACGCTTGGTCAGCTCTTCCTGAAGGTGCTTGCGCACCGAACCGTCGAAGCCACGCAGGAACAGATCGCCGCGATACAGCAATGTGGTTTCGGCACCCAGCCCATGGAAGATTCCGGCGAATTCAACGGCGATGTATCCGCCACCCACGACCAGAACACGCTTGGGCAACTCTTCAAGGAAAAACGCCTGATTGGAGCTGATCGCATGTTCATGCCCCGAAATCTCCGGAATCTGCGGCCAGCCGCCCGTGGCGATCAGAATGTTTTTCGCGGTGTAGCGCTCGCCGCCGACCTCCACTTCATGGGGGCCCACGATCTTTGCGTGCGCTTCGTGCAGGGTCACGCCACTGTTGACCAGCAGATTGCGATAAATGCCGTTCAGGCGATTGATCTCGCGATCCTTGTTGGCGATCAGGGTCGCCCAGTCGAAGTCCGCTTCACCCAGGTTCCAGCCGAAACCCGAGGACTGTTCAAAGTCTTCGGCGAAATGCGCGCCGTACACCAACAGTTTTTTCGGCACGCAGCCGACGTTGACGCAAGTGCCGCCGAGATAACGACTCTCGGCCACCGCCACTCTGGCGCCGAAACCAGCCGCGAATCGTGCAGCGCGAACACCGCCGGAACCGGCACCAATCACATAAAGGTCAAAATCGTAGGCCATTTCTTTCTCCTCGGCAGGCGATCAGCATACGCGCCGTCGCCCGTTGGGCAAGCACTCCTGCCGATATAGGGGCGGAAAATGAAAAAGCCACCCGAAGGTGGCTTTCTCGTACAGGCAGATCAGGCGCTATCAGTAGGCCTTGCCGGTCTTGTAGAAGTTTTCGAAGCAGAAGTTGGTGGCCTCGATGTAACCCTCGGCACCACCGCAGTCGAAACGCTTGCCCTTGAACTTGTATGCCATTACGCAGCCGTTCTGAGCCTGTTTCATCAGAGCGTCGGTGATCTGGATCTCACCGCCCTTGCCTGGCTCGGTCTGCTCGATCAGGTCGAAGATGTCCGGAGTCAGGATGTAACGACCGATGATCGCCAGGTTCGATGGCGCGTCTTCCGGCTTCGGCTTCTCGACCATGCTGTGTACGCGGTAGATGTCATCACGGATCATCTCGCCGGCAATGACGCCGTACTTGCTGGTTTCTGACGGGTCGACTTCCTGGATGGCAATGATCGAGCAGCGGAACTGCTTGTAAAGTTTGACCATCTGGGTCAGTACGCCGTCGCCTTCAAGGTTGACGCACAAGTCGTCTGCCAGTACCACGGCAAACGGTTCATCGCCGATCAGCGGACGACCGGTCAGGATCGCGTGACCCAGGCCTTTCATTTCGGTCTGGCGGGTGTAGGAGAACGAGCACTCGTCCAGCAGTTTGCGGATACCGACCAGGTATTTTTCCTTGTCGGTGCCTTTGATCTGGTTTTCCAGCTCATAGCTGATGTCGAAGTGGTCCTCCAGAGCACGCTTGCCACGACCAGTGACGATGGAGATTTCGTTCAGGCCGGCATCCAGAGCCTCTTCGACGCCGTACTGGATCAGTGGCTTGTTTACCACCGGCAGCATTTCCTTGGGCATGGCCTTAGTCGCTGGCAGGAAGCGAGTACCGTAACCGGCTGCTGGGAACAAGCATTTCTTGATCATATAAGTCCTTGAAAGGGCTGTGTGTACGAGTTTCGGCGCAGTCTAATCAGGCGGCGTGCACCTTACAATGCCCCGCACTGGCTAACCGATGCCAACATAGAGAAATAATCTGGCGGATAGTTCCATCGGCGCATTGAGCCTGCGCATTCAGCGTAGCCCAAAGATTCAGGAACACCGCATCGACCCGCGCCCGTTCGCCTGTTTCCCGTTATCATGACGCCTTTGAACCAGCCAACGAGGCCGCTAGATGTCCGCAGCAAAAATCATCAACGGGTACACCGTCGCCAAGGCGAAAGATGGCCACTGGCATATCACCGCCGCCAACGGCGAAGATGTGTCCGGTCCATTGCCCACTGAAGCGATGGCGGTTGAAGTAGCCGCGGTGCTTGAATACACGCCTGCTGCACCGAAACGTCGCGGCAAGGATCAGGACTGATCGAACGGCCCTGCCGCTGTGCAGGGCTTTTTTTCGTCTGCCCGCAAAGACGTGGCCAATCGCTATAACCTTTTCACGCCGGCGCTGTCATAGCGTCTATCCCTCTCCTTGCGAAGACAACATCGCCATGAACACCCGCATCCCGTACCGCATGCTGCCAATGATTGCGCTCCTGGCCCTGGCTGGCTGTGCCACTTCCGAAACGACCTATCTGAACAATGGCGAACAAGGCCTGAGCATCGACTGCTCGGGTGAAGCCAATTCCTGGGCTGCCTGCTATGAAAAGGCCGATGCTTCCTGCGCCGGCACGGGCTATCGCATCGTCGGCACCGACGGTACGCCCGCACCGAAGGAAAGCGACAAGACGCTGGGTGTCGACGTCGGCAACTACAAGAACCGCAGTGTCGTGGTGGTCTGCAAATAGAAATCTACATGTGGATTTCGGCGAACTTGATCCCCAGCCCGCGAACGACCTCAATCAGTTCGTCCAGCCGGTCGAAGGACTCGACCTCGTCATTTTCGTCCACCAGAAAATAGCTGCGTCCGGCGCTTTTCTTGAAAAACACGATCCATTCCCCCGGATTCGCCGGGTTCTGAATCACATGGGTAGCCGCAATCAGTCCCTCTTTATGGCGCTCGCGCACCTGTTCCCGCTTCATGCACACCTCCGAAAATGAAAATGCCGCCCAGACATGACCTGGACGGCATCGATACTGACAAGTGACAGTTTATCAGCCGGAAATGCACGCCTCGGCAGCATTGCGTACATCCCGAGGACGAATCGGCACATTGGACATGCGCTCGTGCAGCTTGATGCTGCTGCCACCCGAGCGATCCTCGATGTCAAACACCGCCGCCGGGCCTGACGACAGTTTCCCCGGCACGATCACCCGAACGCCGTCCTTGTGCGGTTCCATTTGCAGGGCGCCGCGACTTTGCGCCAGCTTGTCGGCCAGGCACTGCGCGTACTCGTGGGGCTTCTTGCCGGAAATGACGTTCATGGTCGGCAACGTTTCATTGATCTCCGAAACACTTGCGCAACCACCCATCGTCAATGCCAACGGCACAATGACCACACCCCACTTCATACGGAATCTCCTATAAAGAGCCTCGGACAGCATGAATGCCATTTTTCTCCAAGGTTCATTGCATTTAACGCACACAGAATCGCGAATAACTGTTTTTAATTGTCAAAGCAGCGCCCGACGGCCGGATAATAACCCGTCCGGACTGATAAACTGCCGCCAATTGTCCTTGCTATCGTTTTGATTTTGTAGAAAAAGCCCTTCTGGAGGCGCCCATGAAATTCATTCACCAGCGCGAGCACCTCAACGAAGATGACATCGTCGTCATCCAGTGCTCGCAAACCTGCAACATCCGTCTGATGAACGACGCCAACTTCCGCAGCTTCAAGAACGGCGGTCGTCATACCTACCATGGTGGCGCGTTCGACAAATTCCCGGCCCGTATCACCGCGCCGAGCACCGGGTTCTGGAACATCACCATCGATACCGTCAGCCGCCGGGCGATCAGTGTGACACGCAAGCCGAACCTGACCCATTCGATCAAGATCATCCGCCGCTCCAGCTCGAAACTCAGCTGAACGCCCCCATCCACACAATCAGGTAAGCATGACCGTGGCCCAAACGACCAAATACGTCATCAAGTACAAACTCAACGGCGAGCGCCGTTTCGAGTTCGCCCAACTGGAAAACGGCACGCCGGAAGAGGCCAAGGCCGCGCTGGATGCCATTCACGGCCAGAGCGGCGACGTGATCAGCGACATCAGCGTCAGCAAGGCGCTGTAAGTCCGGGGTGACAATTCGACCGCAAGCGCCGGAGTGCTCCGGCCTCGCGTGCTGCCTAGACTGATCGCCTGGATGCAAGCCAAGGAATCAGTATGCCGAAGTCACCTGACTCTCCCCTCGATACGCTCGACTGGATCGCACTCGAACAACAACTGGATCAAGACGGTTGCGCCATCATCCGTTCGCTGTTGCCCCCGCAAACCTGTGACCGCCTGAGTGCGCTTTACCCGCAGAGCGACCCGTTCCGCTCGCAAGTCATCATGGCCCGTCACGGCTTCGGGCGCGGCGAATACAAATATCTGCGCTATCCACTGCCGCCGCTGGTGGAACGCCTGCGCAGTTCGCTTTATCAGCGACTTGTTCCCTTGGCCAATCGCTGGCACGAGCGGATGGGATTGACAGAGCGGTTTGCGCCGCTGCACAGCGAATTTCTAGCGCGCTGTCACGCCGCCGGTCAACTGCGGCCTACCCCGCTCTTGCTGCAATACGGTCCGCAGGACTACAACTGTCTGCATCAGGACCTGTACGGCGAACATGTCTTTCCGCTGCAAGTGGCGATACTTCTGTCGGAACCAGGAGAAGATTTCAGCGGTGGTGAATTCGTCCTGACCGAGCAACGCCCCAGAATGCAGTCTCGCCCCATGGTGATGGACCTGAGAAAGGGCGACGCACTGATCTTCGCAGTCAACCAGCGCCCGGTGAAAGGCGTGCGCGGTGATTATCGCGTCACCCTGCGCCACGGCGTGAGTCGCCTGCACAGCGGAAAACGGCATACTCTGGGCATCATCTTTCATGACGCAACCTGATCATCATGCAAAACCATCCGGACCTCTTCGCCGACACCGAGCAGCCCCGCCGCTCCGAGCAGATCGGGGAGCAATCATGGGTACTGCGCGGCTTCGCGCTGTCTCGTGTCGAACAGTTGCTGCCCGCTCTGGAATCGATCATTGAACGGGCGCCACTGCGCCACATGATGACACCCGGCGGCTTCAGCATGTCGGTCGCCACCAGCAGCTGCGGCGCCTTGGGCTGGATTACCGATCGCAGCGGTTACCGTTATTCGGCCGAAGATCCGCTCAGCCACCTGCCCTGGCCGGAGATGCCTGCAGTCTTTCGTGAGCTGGCGCAGGCAGCGGCGTTGCAGGCAGGCTTTCATGACTTCAGGCCGGATTCCTGTCTGATCAATCGCTATGTCCCCGGCGCAAAAATGTCTCTGCATCAGGACAAGGACGAAAGCACCTACACGGCGCCCATCGTTTCCCTGTCATTGGGCTTGCCCGCGATTTTCCTGTTCGGGGGATTCAATCGCAGCGACAGAAGTCAGCGCGTTTCACTGCTGCACGGCGATATGGTGATCTGGGGTGGCGTCGACCGGCTGCGGTACCACGGTGTTCTGCCGATCAAACACGGCCGGCATCCGCAACTGGGCGAACAGCGTTTCAACCTGACATTTCGCACCGCGGGATAACCTCACGGAATTTGACCGCAAGGGCCGGAGTGTTACCGTTGGCGGCACTGGTTAACCTGAAATTCAACAGGTCAACGGACTCTCCATCATGAAAACGCTTTCCACCACTCTGAACACGCAAGATGATCCACGCTGGGCCGCTGTCATCGCACGGGATCCACGGGCGGACGGGCAGTTTGTCTATGCCGTGAAGACCACCGGCATCTATTGCCGCCCAAGCAGCCTGGCGCGCTTGCCGAAGCCGCAGAATGTCGAGTTCTTCGACACGGCCGAAGAAGCTGAAGCGGCGGGATATCGCCCCAGCAAACGGGCGAGCAAGGATCAGAGCGACGTGGCCGCGCAACATGCCGCGACCGTGGCCGCAGCCTGCCGTCAGATCGAAAGCGCCGAAACCCTGCCGGCACTCAACGAACTGGCCGAAGCCGCCGGCCTCAGCCCCTTCCATTTCCATCGGGTGTTCAAAGCCGCCACTGGCCTGACACCCAAAGGTTACGCTGCTGCACATCGCTCCCGCAGAGTGCGGCAACGTCTGGCGGATGGCGACTCGGTAACCGACGCGCTGTACGACGCCGGTTTCAACTCAAACAGCCGCTTCTATGAATCGGCAGATCAGTTGCTGGGCATGAAACCGGGCGACTTCCGGGCCGCCGGACAAAACAACGACATCCGTTTTGCAGTCGGCCAGTGTTCGCTCGGTGCCATTCTGGTAGCCCAGAGTGCACGAGGCATCTGTGCGATTCTGTTGGGAGATGATCCGCATCAATTGGTCTGCGACCTGCAGGACCAGTTTCGTCGGGCCAACCTGATCGGTGCCGATGCCGAGTTCGAGCAACTGATCGCCCATGTCGTCGGTTTCATCGAAGCGCCGGCCATCGGCCTCGACCTGCCACTGGATGTACAGGGCACGGCGTTTCAGGAACGGGTCTGGCAGGCGCTGCGTGAAATACCGGTCGGCAGCACCGCCAGTTACGCCGACATCGCCCAGCGCATCGGCTCCCCGAAAGCAGTGCGGGCCGTGGCTCAGGCTTGCGGTGCCAACAGCCTCGCGGTGGCGATCCCTTGCCACCGCGTGGTGCGCAGCGACGGAAATCTCTCGGGTTATCGCTGGGGCGTGGAACGCAAGCGTGAGCTGTTGTCCCGGGAAACCCGCTCTTAACGAATGCCGATGTAGATCGCTACCGACTCGGGACCAAGGTAGGTCTCGAAGTCGGTGGCATAGCGGCGCTGAATCTGCGGGTTGGCTTCGAAGTATTTCCAGATCCGCCCCCAGGTAGCGATGACCGCCTCCGGCAATGCGCCCTGTCCCTCGAATACCAGATACTCCCCGCTCTCGATGCGGATCGATTCGAAGCCGTTTTGCGGATCGACGACAGCAACGCCTGCGGTCACATCAAACGCACCAGAAGCGTCCGACTCGTAGGCCGAATACACACCGTAGATCGGGGATTCGGTCAGTTTGCCGGGAATCTCCTGCGCCAGGTTCCTGCCGAAGAACGCTCCCCACATGGGCCCGATTTTCGCGGTTTCGGCCTTGTGCTCTGCGGCATTGGTGGTGCGCACCCGCAAGCCTGAAACCGTGAACGACTCGACATGCTGCTGTCGTAAATCCATTGAAGTGCCGCTCCCTTTTTCAACTGCGGCCCGACAGGTTCGCGATCGCACTTAATGTGTCAGCGATTGACGTCCACCACAACCCGTCCGCGCAGTTGGCCGGCGAGCAATGTCGGAGCCGCTTCGATCGCTTCGCTGAGGCCGATTTCGTGGCTGATCAGGGGCAACAGGGCGAAATCCAGATCCTTGGCCAGACGCGTCCAGGCCTCGACTCGACGAGCCTTGGGCTGGGTCACGCTGTTGATGCCGGCCAGCGTCACGCCACGCAAAATGAACGGGGCCACTGACGCCGGGAAGTCCATGCCTTGAGCCAGACCGCACGCCGCGACGGTACCTTCAGCACGGGTACTCGCACAGGCATTGGCCAAGGTATGACTGCCGACCGAATCGATCACCGCAGCCCAGCGCTCCTTCGCCAATGGTTTGCCAGGCTCGGACAAGGTCGCACGATCAATGATTTCGCTGGCGCCCAGTTGCTGCAGATATACATGCTCCGACACCCGCCCGGTGGATGCCGCCACGCGGTAGCCAAGCTTGTGCAACAAGGCTATGGCAAAGCTGCCGACCCCGCCATTGGCACCGGTGACCAGTACTTCGCCCTGGTCTGGTGTCACACCATTTCGCTCCAGCGCCATGATGCACAGCATCGCCGTATAGCCGGCCGTGCCGACAGCCATCGCCTGGGCCGGGGAAAATGCTTTGGGCAGCGGGATCAACCAGTCGCCATTGAGCCGTGCCTTTTGAGCCAGACCTCCCCAGTGGCTTTCTCCCACGCCCCAACCATTGAGCAATACCTGATCGCCGGCCTTGTAGTCCGGATGGGAGCTGACTTCCACCGTCCCGGCCAGGTCGATCCCCGGCACCATCGGGAACTTGCGCACCACCGGACTGCTGCCGGTAATCGCCAGCCCGTCCTTGAAATTGAGCGTGCTGTACGCGACCCGCACTGTCACATCCCCCTCGGGCAATTGTTGCTCGTCGATTTCCTTCAGGGTGGCGCGATAACCGGAGTCGTCTTTGTCGATCAGAATGCCGTTGAACATGTTTGCCTCCCGGGGCGTGAGTTCGAAGATTCATGGCATTCAAATAGCACACTGCAACCTTATTGCCCCACTCGACTTTCCGCCAATCGCTGAAAGATTGCGTCAGCGATGACTGCAATGACCGCAAAACCACAAATCCCGGCTGGCCCTGAAGCCGGTTTTGCTGGTAAAAAACCGGCTTGAGCTTCTCTGCCCTGCTTTGTCCTTCGGAGCCTATTCCATGAGCCAATGGCCAGACACCCGCATTCTCGATCTGCTCGGCATCGAACTGCCGATCATCCAGGGCCCGTTGGCCGGAGCCACAAATTCGTCGATGGTCATCGCCGTGTGCAATGCAGGCGGGCTGGGGTCGATGCCGGCGGCACTGCTGAGCGTCGAGCAACTACGCCAGGAGCTGAAGGCCATCCGCCAGGGCACCGACAAACCTTTCAACGTCAATTTTTTCTGCCACCAGCCACCGATACCCGATGAGCAGCGGGCACGAGACTGGAAGAATCTGCTGGAACCCTACTACCGCGAACTGGGTGCCGACTTCGATGCACCGACTCCGGTATCCAACCGCACCCCGTTTGATCTGGCCGCTTGCGAGGTGATTGAAGAGATCCGCCCGGAGGTGGTGAGTTTCCACTTTGGCCAGCCGGAAAAATCCCTGCTGAACCGGGTCAAGGCCACCGGGGCGAAAATCCTGTCGTCGGCAACCAACGTCGATGAGGCCGTCTGGCTGGAACAGAACGGTTGCGACGCAATCATCGCCATGGGCTACGAAGCCGGCGGCCACCGGGGCATGTTCCTCAGCGACGACCTGAGCAGTCAGGTCGGGACCTTCGCCCTGGTTCCGCAGATCGTCGATGCGGTCAAGGTGCCGGTGATTGCTGCCGGTGCGGTTGCCGATGCGCGAGGCGTTGCGGCCGCCCTCATGCTCGGGGCATCGGCCGTGCAGGTCGGCACGGCTTATCTGTTTACACCGGAGGCAAACATCAGCGCCTCGCATCACAAGGCGTTGCGTACGGCAAAAGACAGTGAAACGGCGATCACCAACCTGTTCACCGGACGGCCGGCACGGGGAATTCTGAACCGGGCGATGCGCGAGCTGGGGCCGATGTCAGACAAAGCCCCGGCGTTTCCTTTGGCCGGTGGCGCTCTGATGCCCTTGCGCGCCAAGGACGAGGCCGGTTTCAGCAATCTCTGGGCCGGTCAGGCGTTTGCATTGGGCAAGGAACTGAGCAGTGCGCAACTGACCCGACAACTGGCCGAAGGCGCATTGGCGAAACTGGTTCGATAATCCACGCAGACAGGTGACAGGCAGCGCGCCTTTGCCCGAGGTGAAACCAGCACTTTCCGTTTAACGATGTTTCGCTATATATTCACCTATATAGCGATTCCCCCTCGCATCGGCGCAGTCTACCCCTCTAACAACAACTGCCCACTGCACCTGCCTACAACGGAGCTGTTACATGACCATTCGTGCCTCACGTTTTGCCCCTGCCTGCCTGGCCTCTCTGATCGCGGCATTTACCGTGGGTGCTGTTCAGGCCGATGAAGTGCAGGTCGCCGTCGCGGCCAACTTCACTGCGCCGATTCAGGCGATCGCCGCCGATTTCGAAAAAGACACCGGGCACAAACTGGTGGCAGCCTATGGTGCTACCGGACAGTTCTACACCCAGATCAAGAACGGCGCGCCGTTCGAGGTGTTCCTCTCGGCTGACGACACCACACCTGAAAAACTGGAAAAGGAAGGTGACACAGTCAAAGGTTCGCGCTTTACCTACGCCATTGGCACTCTGGCGCTGTGGTCGGCCAAGGAAGGTTACGTCGACCCCAAAGGCGACGTGCTGAAGAAAAACCAATACCAGCACCTGTCCATCGCCAACCCGAAAGCCGCTCCTTATGGCCTCGCCGCCACCCAGGTGCTGGAAAAGCTGAAATTGACGGAAGCGACCAAAGCCAAGATCGTTGAAGGCCAGAACATCACTCAGGCCTACCAGTTCGTATCCACCGGCAACGCCGAACTGGGCTTTGTCGCCCTGTCGCAGATCTACAAGGACGGCAAGGTCAGCAGCGGCTCGGCGTGGATCGTTCCGGCGAGCATGCACGACCCGATCAAGCAGGACGCCGTCATCCTGAACAAAGGCAAGGACAACGCCGCCGCCAAGGCGCTGGTTGACTACCTCAAGGGCCCGAAAGCCGCTGCGGTCATCAAGTCCTACGGTTACCAGCTGTAAATGTCGCTGACGAGTGCCGATTTCGCGGCGATCTGGCTGACCCTGAAACTGGCGTCCCTGACCACCGCAATCCTGCTGGTCATCGGCACTCCGATTGCCCTGTGGTTGTCACGCAGCCGTTCCTGGCTGCGCGGCCCCATCGGGGCCATCGTCGCCCTGCCCCTTGTGTTGCCGCCGACCGTGATCGGCTTTTATCTGTTGCTGGCCATGGGGCCGAACGGCTTTCTTGGCCATTTCACCCAGTGGCTGGGGCTTGGCACGCTGACCTTCAGTTTCACCGGGCTGGTGATCGGTTCGGTGCTCTATTCCATGCCTTTTGTGGTGCAACCGTTGCAAAACGCCTTCTCCGCCATCGGCACTCGCCCGCTGGAAGTGGCCGCCACTTTGCGTGCCAATCCCTGGGACACTTTTTTCAGCGTCATCCTGCCGCTCGCACGCCCCGGATTCATTACCGCGGCGATTCTCGGCTTCGCCCATACCGTCGGCGAATTCGGTGTGGTGCTGATGATCGGCGGCAATATTCCCGACAAGACCCGCGTGGTGTCGGTCCAGATCTACGATCATGTCGAAGCCATGGACTACTCACAGGCGCATTGGCTCGCCGGGGCGATGCTGGTGTTTTCGTTTCTGGTGTTGCTGGCGCTTTATTCCGGCCGCAAGTCGCGCGCAGGCTGGAGTTGATCGATGATTGAAGCTCGCTTGAAACTTGCCTGGCCAGGCTTCGGCCTGGATGTCGACCTGAGTTTGCCGGGCCGAGGCGTGACCGCGCTGTTCGGGCAGTCCGGTTCGGGCAAGACCACTTGCCTGCGCTGTATCGCCGGGCTCGAACGCGCCTCTGAAGCTTTTATCAGCATCAATGGTGAAGTCTGGCAGGACAGCCGAACCGGTATCTTTGTCCCGCCCCACAGACGAGCGCTGGGTTATGTTTTTCAGGAGGCCAGCCTGTTTGCGCACCTCTCGGTGCTGGCCAACCTGCAATTCGGCCTCAAGCGCATCGCGAAAGACCAGCGCCGGGTCGACCTGGCGCAAGCCACCGAACTGCTGGGGATCGGCCATTTACTGGAACGGCATCCGCAGCATCTGTCCGGTGGCGAACGTCAGCGCGTCGGCATTGCTCGTGCCTTGTTGACCAGTCCGAAACTGCTGCTGATGGACGAACCCCTGGCCGCGCTCGACAGCCAGCGAAAAAGTGAAATCCTGCCTTACCTGCAACGCCTGCACGACGAACTCGATATTCCGGTTCTGTATGTCAGCCACGCCCAGGATGAAGTGGCGCGGCTGGCCGATCATCTGGTGGTGCTCGAAGCGGGTAAAGCGCTGGCCAGCGGTCCGATTGGAGAAACCCTGGCACGTCTTGATCTGCCATTGGCCATGGGCGATGACGCCGGCGTAATCATCGAGGGTCAGGTCACCTCTTACGATCACGCCTACCAGTTACTCTGCCTGCGACTGCCCGACACCTTGCTGGATATTCGCGTGACTCACGCGCCAATGGCCGTCGGTCAGGCACTGCGCTGCAAAGTACAGGCCCGCGATGTCAGCCTGACGTTGCATGACAGCGAACACAGCAGCATCCTCAACCGCCTGCCGGTCAGAGTGGTCAGCGAGATGCCTGCCGACAATGCCGCACATGTGCTGATTCGACTGGATGCCGGCGGCACGCCGCTGCTGGCGCGTATCACGCGATACTCCCGGGATCAGTTGGGCGTGCATCCGGGCCAGGCATTGTGGGCGCAGATCAAGGCCGTCGCGGTTCTGGCCTGAATCGCGACGGCACGACTGGCGGAGCATGCGGTCAATCGCTGTAACAACAGACCGCCACCAGGGAATCCGCCATGCCCGATGCCGCGCTGACCGAAGTGTTGCCTTCGGACCTGCACTACGTCGATGACACTCAACCCGGAATCACACGCAAGAAGCTGCGTGGCAAGTTCTGCTATTTCGACCCCCACGGCCAGCGCATCGTCGACCCGGACGAAGTCAAACGCCTCAATGCGCTGGCCGTGCCGCCGGCCTACACCGATGTCTGGATCTGCGCCGACCCTCGCGGCCACTTGCAGGCCACCGGTCGTGATGCCCGCGGGCGCAAGCAATACCGTTATCATCCGCGCTGGCGCGAAGTCCGTGATGCCGACAAATACTCTCGTCTTCGCGAATTCGGCATGGCCTTACCGAAGCTGCGCAAACGGCTGGAAGCACTGCTGGCCGCGCCTGGGTTCAGCCGTGACAAAGTGATGGCCACGGTGATCACCCTGCTCGATGCCACGTTGATCCGCGTCGGCAATACTCAATACGCACGAGAGAATCGGTCGTACGGACTGACTACCCTGCGCAATCGACACGTCGAGATCAACGGCAGCGCGATTCTGTTCCAGTTTCGCGGCAAGAGCGGCATCGAGCATCAAATCACCGTGAAGGACCGACGCCTGGCGCGCATCATCAAGCGTTGCATGGAAATTCCGGGGCAGAACCTGTTCCAGTACCTGGATGAAAACGGCGAGCGGCACACCGTCAGTTCGCAAGACGTCAACGCGTATCTGCAAACCCTCACCGGCGCAGACTTCACCGCCAAGGACTATCGCACCTGGGCCGGCAGCGCGCTGGCGCTGGCGGTATTGCGAGAGCTGCAATGGGAGTCGGAAACCGAGGCCAAACGACATGTGGCGGAGATGGTCAAGGGTGTGGCGCGACAACTGGGCAATACACCGGCCGTCTGTCGCAAGTGCTATATCCATCCGGCGGTGGTCGAGCATTTCATGCTGGGGGCGCTGGCCGATCTTCCGAGGCCTCGGGTGCGCAAAGGCTTGCGCAGGGAGGAAGTCGCCCTGGCGATCTTTCTGGAACGCATGGTCGACATGGCAACCACGCCTTGAACCCTGCGGGCGTCTCGGCTAGGCTTGCGACTTTCCTTCCTTCAGGACGACCGCAGAAGTGAACAACTAAGCCTTCAAAAATGTAATCGCGACACGCCTTTCAAGGCGCTTGTCAGTGTTCACGACATTTTTTGGAGGTGCCGATGACTCACGTCTCGCGTACGCCTGCTCTCGTCTCCCTGAACCAGCTGGGTTTCCAGCTCGCCAATGGCGAGACGATTTTCGATGCACTCAATCTGAAGTTCGACCACACCCCCACCGCCATCGTCGGGCGCAACGGCGTTGGCAAGAGCGTGCTGGCGCGCTTGATCGCCGGGGTTTTACAACCCACGAGCGGCGGCGTGGTGCGTTCCGTGACGACAGCCTATGTGGAACAAAACCCTGTCGTGCCAATCGGTCAGACCGTGGCCGATGCGACAGGCAGCACCACCATTCTTCAGGCACTCGGTCGTCTGAACGAAGGTGATGGTTGCGTCGAGGACTTCGACATCGTCGGCGAACATTGGGATCTTGCGGAACGCTTGCGACGCTTGCTGGATGACGCCGGACTGGTCCACGCAGGGTTTGGCGACCGAATGAGCAATCTGAGCGGCGGCCAGCAGGCGCGTATTGCCCTGATCGGTGCTTTCTTGACTCAGCCATCATTGTTGATTCTTGATGAGCCGAGCAATCACCTGGATGCAACCGGCCGGCAATGGCTGCTCGGCATGCTCGAACAATGGCGCAGTGGCTTGATCGTCATCAGCCATGACCGGCAGTTGCTGGACCGGATGCAGCGCATCGTCGAACTCACCGCCGCAGGCGCGAACGAGTTCGGCGGCAATTACTCGGCGTTTCGAGAGCAACAGAAAATCCACCAGGCAGCCGCGCAAGCCCGCCTCGACCAGGCCAGGAGCGAACGTCACCGTGAACGGTTACGCTTGCAGCGCGAACACGACACCATACAACGACGCGCGGCCACCTCTCGCCGCAATGCTGAAACGGCCAACATTGCCAGTTTCGAACGCGTCGCCATCAAGGGAGCCGCCCGGGAAATCATGGGGCATGTCCGCTGCGCCCATGAGAGGCGCAAATCCGATCTGGATAATCAGGTACGCGAGGCCTATGCCAAAGTAGCTCCCGAAGACTGCGTGTCGGTCAACCTGCCAGGCAGCAACGTGCCGACTGCCCGCCAGGTCTGTACGTTGATTGACGCAGGACTGCCCTGGATATCTCCCGCCCTGCCGACGAGCCGATTGAATCTCTGGTTGTATGGTCCGATGCGGGTCGCCGTCAGTGGCCCCAACGGGTGCGGCAAATCGACCTTGCTGAAAATGCTTGCCGGAGAAGTGCGTGCAATCGGCGGACACAGCACGACCCATGTGCCTTGCGCATTTCTCGATCAACAACTGAATCTGTTGGACGATCAGCCCTCCATCATTGAACAACTGACAGCCCATGGCACGGCATTGGAAGAAGGCACCCTGCGCAGTTATCTGGCGCAACTGCAACTGGACGCCCGCCGCGCCACGCAACCCTGCGGATCACTGAGTGGCGGCGAACGTTTGAAAGCGGCACTGGCACTGGCGTTGTGGAGGGAAACACCCGCACAACTGTTGCTGCTCGATGAGCCTACCAATCATCTGGACCTGCCATCAGTGGAAGCTTTCGAACAGGCTCTGCAGACATTTCCCGGAGCAATTGTCGTGGTTTCACACGATCAAGCGTTTTTGCGGGCGTTACATCCGACTCACAATCTGCATTGGCAGCCGTCGGGCTGGTCGTTCCAGCCGACGAACTGAGCTGTGTATTTTTTGCACGATCGGTCAGGGCTTCTATAGTTGATCTGACACACAGCAACGGCGATAACGCCATGGAAGACCTGTAGGCCTTGCAGCGTTGCATCAGATCGTCGCAGCCAGCCCCCGGTTGTCCGTGAATTCGTCTTGCAACGGATAGCTGTCATTTACGGGTCTATACTCAAACGAGCTGAAGGAGCAGCGCCCCATCGGCAGAGAGCTCGCGCTTCGCGGGCTTTTTGCTGCCTCAGAGCGTTTTACCGAACGGAGGTGTTCCATGTCCGAAAGAGAGTCCATCACCACTCTCCTCACCTTGCTCGAGGCCCGGGAGGCACGTCTCGCCGCCGCCTGCAAGGAGATCGCCGACTGGGTCGACCATCAAGGCGGGCACCCCACCGCCCTGCGCATCCGCGACCGGCTGAACGACATCGAAAAGGACACACCGCTGATCCGCAGCACGCTGTCGTCGCTCAAACCGATCGATCGGCCACTGCCCCGTTTCCGGTAATTCGTCGAGGGGTATGCATAAGCGGTCAGACCTTCATCCAGGCAGCGCCTGATTGAACCGGGCCATCCGGTTCGACCAGGCACACGGCGCACCACTGCAATCGTATCTTCTGGCTATCGAGTGATTCCGTCTCATAAGGAATGATCGTCAGCACAGGGCCGAAAATTTCTTCACGAGCAATGCGTATCCGATTGTCAGCATCGGTAAAATCGTGGGTTTGACGAACTGCCACTACTGGCTGGAAGCAGGCGACAATTAATTCCTCTGCCGCCGCCGCCGGCGGCGTGGAGTGATGCCTACGAAGTGATTTGCGGACCACTGTCAAAATTGCGGACCGGAAACAAACAAGGGTTTGCATCAGCTTTCGCTCGCAAACCCTTGATTTAAGATGGTGCCCGAAGCCGGAATCGAACCGGCACGCCCTTACGAGCGGGGGATTTTAAGTCCCATGCGTCTACCAGTTTCGCCATTCGGGCGGTAGCGCGGTGTTGCGTTGCTCTGATGCCGGTTCGCGATCCTGACAGATTGCTGCCCGTTCAGCAGAGGGGGAAATATATACATCAGTCCCCGGTGAAGCAAGTTCGCAAAGCTTGTTTTGAAGACTAAACCCATCATTCAGATGGAAATAAAAAAGCTCCGTAAATCATGGATCTACGGAGCTCGTTTATAGTGGAGGCCGAGGTCGGAATCGAACCGGCGTAGGCGGATTTGCAATCCGCTGCATAACCATTTTGCTACTCGGCCTCAAAACATTTGCTGTCAGTAGCGAAACAACAAACGTTGTACAAACTGGAGCGGGAAACGAGACTCGAACTCGCGACCCCGACCTTGGCAAGGTCGTGCTCTACCAACTGAGCTATTCCCGCTTGGTGTGGCGCATTCTATAGAAATCAGAAGCGCCGTCAACCCTTTGATTCAAAAAAGTTTTATTTCTTTTCAACATCGGTCTTCAGATGCGGCCAGGCAGCGCGAAGGTATTGAACCATCGACCACAGGGTCAGGCCGGCAGATACCATCAGCAATGTGTAACCAATGAAAACCCAGAAACTGAAGTCCTTGGGATTGGCCAGGAGAATCACCAGCGCGAGCATTTGCGCAGCGGTTTTCCATTTACCCAGGTTCGATACGGCAACGTGCGCCCGCGCCCCCAGTTCGGCCATCCATTCACGCAACGCCGAAACGACAATCTCGCGACCGATGATGACGGCCGCCGGCAGTGTGAGCCACAGATTTCCGTGTTCTTGCACCAGCAACACCAGCGCAACGGCGACCATCAGCTTGTCAGCGACAGGGTCCAGAAACGCGCCGAACGGAGTGCTTTGTTCCAGACGACGTGCCAGATAACCATCGAGCCAATCTGTCGCTGCCGCGAAGGCGAATACCGAACTTGAGGCCAGATAACTCCACTGGTAAGGCAGATAGAACAGCAAAATGAAGATCGGGATGAGCAGGACACGGAGAACGGTAATCAGATTAGGGATATTCATCGGCACAACTGGCTACGAGGTGAATGGGCATTCTACTCACTATGCAGGTTTGCATAAATCGACTCTGCTAGCTTTTTACTGATCCCCGGCGCTTTGGCGATCTCTTCGATGCTTGCACGAGACAGCTCCTGCAATCCACCAAAATGTTTCAACAAGTCTCTGCGTCGGGTTGGTCCTACGCCCGCTACGCCTTCCAGCGTAGACGTACGACGGGTTTTCCCGCGGCGCGCACGGTGTCCGGTGATCGCGAACCGGTGGGCCTCGTCACGGATCTGCTGGATCAGATGCAATGCCGGCGAGTCGCCGCGCAAGGTAAACTCATGCGCCGCATCATTCAGATACAACGTCTCGAACCCCGCCTTGCGTGTCGCGCCTTTCGCGACACCCAACAGGATCAGATCCGGTACGGCCAGTTCGTTGAGCACCTCGCGCGCCATCGACAACTGGCCCTTGCCACCGTCGACCAACAGAATATCCGGCAATTTGCCTTCCCCGTCCTTCAACTTGCTGAAGCGCCGGGTGAGCGCCTGATGCATGGCAGCATAGTCGTCGCCCGCCGTCACACCTTCGATGTTGTAGCGACGGTAATCCGACTTGATCGCCCCTTCCGGCCCGAAGACCACACAGGACGCGACGGTTGCCTCGCCACTGGAATGGCTGATGTCGTAGCACTCCAGGCGCTGCGGTGGCTCATCCAGGTTCAGCACCTCGGCCAACGCCTCGAAGCGCGCCGCGACATGCTGACGGTTGGCCAGCCGGGCACCCAATGCCTGTTCGGCGTTCGTCACCGCCAGTTGCTGCCAGCGCGCCCGCGTTCCGCGAACCCGATGGCTGATGCTCAGTTCGCGTCCCCGCAGTTCATGGATCGCCTCAATCAAGGCAGGAAAATCATCGTGCACGACATTGACGATCAACTCACTTGGCAAATCGCGCTCGGGGCTGCTGATGAAGTACTGACCGAGAAACGCGGCCATGACCTCTGACACGTCCTCTTCGATACCGACCTGCGGGAAGAAATTCTTGCTTCCCAGAACCCGCCCGCCCCGGACGCTGATCAAATGGACACAGGCCCCGCCCGGGTTGACGAATGCCGCGATCACATCGATGTCACCCGTGCCGCCTTCCATGCTTTGCTGGTCCTGAACCCTGCGCAGCAATGCGATCTGGTCGCGCAACTCGGCGGCGCGTTCGAACTCAAGGTTGATCGCAGCCTCCTCCATCGCACTCGACAACTCGTTGGTCAACGCGTGGCTGCGCCCCTCCAGGAACATCACCGAGTGGCGAACATCTTCGGCGTACACTTGCGGCTCGACGAGCCCGACACATGGGGCCTTGCAGCGTTTGATCTGGTATTGCAGACAGGGACGCGTCCGGTTCTTGTAATAACTGTCTTCGCACTGGCGCACGAAAAACGTCTTCTGCAGAAGAGCCAGGCTTTCGCGTATGGCCCCGGCACTCGGGTAAGGTCCGAAATACTTGCCCTTGGCCTTCTTCGCGCCACGGTGAATGCTCAGTCTGGGGAATTGTCCGTCAGACAGAAACACGTACGGGTAGGACTTATCGTCGCGCAGCAGGATGTTATAGGGAGGCCGCCACTCCTTGATCAGCGTCTGTTCAAGCAGCAGCGCTTCGGTCTCATTGGCCGTAATGGTGGTTTCGACCTGAGCGATTCGCCCCACCAGCGCAGCGGTCTTGGGCGCAAGTCCGGTTTTTCGAAAATAGCTGGCCAGACGCTTCTTGAGATTCTTGGCCTTGCCGACGTACAACAGACGCGCATCGGCGTCGAACATGCGGTAAACGCCAGGGCGCCCGCTGACCGTCGACAGGAACGCGCCGGAATCGAATGTCTCAGTCATGATCAGGCGCTGGCATCGACCATGCCATGGCGCACGGCAAGCAACGTCAATTCGACATCACTGCTGATCGAAAGCTTCTCGAAAATGCGATAACGGTAGGTATTGACGGTCTTGGGCGAAAGACACAGCTTGTCGGAAATGATCTGTACCTTCTGACAGCCGACAATCATCAGGGCAATCTGGATTTCCCGCTCGGACAAGGCGTCGAACGGAGAATCATTGGTAGGCTGGAAGGACTTGATCGCCAGTTGCTGGGCAATCTGCGGACTGATGTAGCGCTGACCGGCAAACACCAGGCGAATGGCCTGCACCATTTCCGGCAGTCCAGCGCCCTTGGTCAGATAACCCGCTGCACCGGCCTGCAACAGACGCGTCGGAAACGGATCCTCCTCGCACACGGTCACAGCGACGACCTTGATGTCCGGATGGCTGCGCAGCAGTTTGCGCGTGGCTTCCAGGCCGCCGATGCCTGGCATCTTGACGTCCATCAGCACCACATCGGGCTTCAATTCACGGGCCTTGATGAGGGATTCTTCCCCGGACTCGGCCTGGCCTACCACCTGCAGGCCATCGATATCGGCCAGCATACGTGTAATGCCTGTACGAACGAGATCATGGTCATCGACCACTAGCACCCTAATCAAGCAGACACCTCGCGATATGGTCTTATTGGGATGCCGGACACCTTAGCAAAAAGTGCCAGACAGACCTAGCGGCAAGCAAAATTTAAAAAGTTTCAATCCATCATTGAAGGCTTGCCGGATCTGCGTTTCAGAGCACATCTGTACTGAAATCCAGCTGCATTCGCAGGAAACATTCATCCTCGCCCTGCACAATCAATCTCTTTCTACGATAGAGGTTCTGCGCCGGATTGTTCTTGAAAACCGTGAGGCGCAATGCCGGTCGGCGCTCCTTGCGCGCCATTGCAACAATCTGATCGATCGCCCAGGAACCTGCACCCTGCCTCTGGAAAGCCTCGCTGACCTGTAATTCGCGAATGTACAACGCTCGCCCGTCACGACTCAGGCTGAAATAACCTGCCACGTCCCCCTCGCACTCGATCAACCAGTTGTCGCGACCGCCCCAGGCCAGGTCAAATGCTTCGTCCTGCCACAACAGATCGTAGTGGATGTAATAGCGGAGCATGTTCCGGCAGGTGATTTCTCGCGTAAACGGCAGGTCACCGGGCGTTGCCGGTCGCAAGTAGAAACGCCCGTGCGCATCAACTTCTTTCAAGAAGATCTCCCTCCACCATCTGTATCGACGATGTTTCAGCCCTGTCGCACCGGAAAAATGCAGAGTGTGTCATAGCCTGTGAAAGGCTCAAGTCATAGGTGCAGACTTTGGAACTCGATAGTATTTTCTGATTGCCGACGCGCCTCGGGCTCTAGTAAGCTCGCCGCATTCATCGGAGACATGCCATGTTCAACGCCATCGTACAGCTGCCTGCCACCCGCGCCCTGCGCTCGGTTGCGGCTGCCCGCGTGAACAGCGCTTACGCTCCTGCGAGCTTTTATTTTGGGTATTGGTTTAGCCACTGGCGCGCCTGATACCCACACGGCGCCCATACAAACGGGTCGCCCACCAGAGAAATCTCAACCCCCGGTCGGCCTCCCGACCGGGGGTTTTGTTTTTTCAGGCCCCGAACTTTCAGCGACACCAGACATTTGAGGAATCACGACATGAACTACGCCACTTATTACCGCTACGACACCTTTGCCGCCTGGCGATTTAGCAGCCTCCGCTCGGGACAGCCTGCCGCCTCCGATCGGTCACCCACAGGTGGCAAGCCAACACACGTAGCCAATCCGGCCAACTGTCGAACACCCCAATAGGGCCGAGTCGGCGGGAAAGACCCGCGACCAGCCCAGGAAGACGCCAAATGAATTCGTCCGTTACTGCTCTGCCACTGTCCACCCTGAACCCGGCCAACGAAGCGTTGACCCAGCGCCTGCCCAGCTCGCTGCAGCTCAAACAGCAACTGCCCCTCGACACGGCCCTGAGCCTGCAAGTCGCTCATCATCGGCAGGCGATCCGTGCCATTCTCAACGGCGAAGACCAGCGATTGCTGATCGTCGTCGGTCCTTGCTCGATTCATGACCCGCAGTCCGCCCTGGAATACGCCGGCAAACTCGCCCGACTGGCCGATCACGTTAGTGACGAGATGTTGCTGGTGATGCGCGCTTACGTCGAAAAGCCTCGCACCACCGTTGGCTGGAAAGGTCTGGCTTACGATCCGCATCTTGATGGCAGCGATGACATGGCCGCCGGCCTGACACTGTCACGGGAACTGATGCTGGAAATGATCCGCCTCGGTCTGCCTGTTGCCACCGAACTGCTGCAACCCATGGCCGCCGGCTACTTCGATGACCTGCTCAGTTGGGTGGCCATCGGTGCGCGGACCACCGAATCCCAGATCCATCGTGAGATGGCAAGTGGACTGGGCATGCCGGTCGGTTTCAAGAATGGCACCGATGGCGGCGTCGCAATCGCCGTTGACGCCATGCGCTCGGCCGCTCACCCCCATCGTCATTTCGGGGTCGACAGCCAAGGGCATCCGGCAATCATCACGACTTCAGGCAATCCGGATACGCATCTGGTTCTGCGAGGAGGCCATAGAGGGCCGAATTACGACGCCGCCAGCGTTGCCCGAATCCATGGAGAACTCAACCGTTTGAAGATTCCGGGTCGAATCATGGTCGACTGCAGCCATGCCAACAGCGGCAAGGATCCGTTGCGACAACCTGAGGTGTTCAACGATGTGCTGGAACAGCGCCTTCAGGGAGATTGCACACTGGTTGGCATGATGATCGAGTCGCATCTGTTCGAAGGGTGCCAGCCATTGAGTGAGTCCTTGCGCTACGGAGTTTCGGTAACGGATGGCTGTCTGGGCTTCTCTGCCACGGAGCGTCTGCTGCTCGCTTCTGCCGAGCGTCTTCGCAAAGGCTCCCTGTCCTGAAATGAAACCAGCCTTCCGGAACGCATTGCTTCCGGAAGGCTGCTTGCTCACCCCTGCACTCGTACCTGTGTCACATCGGATTCCTGGCTGGCATCGTCCAGCCGCTCGACCGAATAGGACAATCGAACAGTCGTATCGACATGTTCACGCCAGAAACGATAAGGAACGATGAAGACCAGCGGCTCATTTCTCATCCCGCTGGTGATTTCACGCTCATCGCGGTGGAAGTAGTGTTCACCATCGCACTTGAGATAAACCAGTTCGCCAGCGTCAATCTGCGCATGGCTGATCACCACGCTGACGCCATCCTGGGTGTCGTTTACGTCAAGCACTCCGCTCTGTGCCTCAAGTACCTGTGGCGCGCACAGTTCCCTGCGTATCAGCGGAGCAATGGTGATGCTCAGGGTTCCCGACTCGCGTACCGCGCCACTTATTTGCTCGATGACATAACGAACGAGCACTTCGTTGCCAAGATGCGGCTCGATGAATCGAGGATCGACACCGAATACCAGCGGCATTCCAACCGCAAAGGATTCGACGACCAACCTGTCCCGGAAGCAGGTGTGTTCCGCCGGCCCTTGCCAGATCAGTTCCACCCGATCACCGACCGACATTCCCGCATATGGCTGGAGAGTGACCGTGGTGCCATCGTTTACACGTGACGGATCCAGGTGTCCACCCACGGCATCGTCAACCGTGGGCGGCAGCAAACTGTATAAAACGTCCCCGACATTCAGCTGAATCCTGATGGAGCTTCGCGGCAAAAGCTGCTTTTTGCCGTGCAATGTCCAGAACACCTCCAGCGAACCGCCATCCAGCGCAGCGATATGAGGACTTCTGATGACGAAAACGATATCCCTCCCCAGCCGAGCCTCGCTGATCGATCGCGCAAACTCCTGTCGATACGGCGAACCCTCGCTATCTAGGCCATGCCAGCTCAACATCACTCTGTCACCACATGCCATATCGGGATAAGGCGCGATCCGCACAATAACCCTGTCCAACGAAGGGTCCAGGACACCTCCTTGCGCCGGTTCGAGAATGGCCGGGGGCAAACTGTCCGTTTGCTCGTAGAAACATGTGTGCCCCGGTGAGTCAATCATCGTTACGGCTACAACTTCGCTCTGTAACGCTTCACGCTCGTTCTGCCTGTTCATTCGTAGTTCCACTCCATGGAAACGCCCTGCAGCCGGTTTGCTGCGTCGAAGAACCCCTATTCAACCCGCCAGGCGAGAAAAATGATGTCGTCCAGATACTCGACGTACCGGCAGCAATCGCATCACACCAAGTAGGCAATGACGGAGCAAATACGTTGGGCAAGGCAAAAGATGTCCAAATATTCCGATCCGGATTTCAAACTTCAAGGATATTTCCTGCGCACACAGACCCGATTTCCGTCACCCAAGGAAGACACGTCATACATCTGGAGCCCCGAGACTGCTTTAGAGTGGCACCCGGCAACTATCGATGAACCTCTGCGATCAAGGATGAAAAATGCTACGGAACCCCACCACTCTTTATCCCATCCTGCTGGTGCATGGATTGTTCGGATTCGAGCGTATCGGCTCTCTTGAGCTGTTCCACGACGTAAGGCAAGCATTGAAAATCATGGGTATTCAGGTTTTCGTACCGCACTTGTCAGCCATTCACGACAACGAAGCAAGAGGCGGACAGCTGCTTTGCCAGATCGATACCGTGCTCAGAGGCACCGGCGCTGCAAAAGTCAACTTGATCGGGCACAGTCAGGGTGCACTCACGGCTCGATACGCAGCAGCGCTCGCCCCACACAAGGTCGCATCCGTGACATCAGTCAGCGGGCCGAACCACGGTTCGGAACTTGCGGATTACCTGCGCAAGGCACTGATTCCCGGAAAACTCCCGGAATCCGTCGCCCGGAAAGTGGCCACATTGTTTTGCGACTGGCTGTGCCTGCTCAATGGGACCGCAGCGCTGCCGCAGCATGCACTGGCCGCATTGAACGCCCTGACAACCGAAGCCGTCGGCGACTTCAATGACAAGTACCCGCAGGGTTTACCGCAGAACTGGGGCGGCCAGGGCGCCGAGCAGGTCAATGAGGTGCGCTACTATTCCTTGAGCGGCATCGTGCCGTCGATCAACCTGCAAAAGCCCGATCCGGTGCAAGACATCTGCCGGACCCTCTCGCAGTATTTCATGACCGAGCCCTTGCAGAACGATGGCTTCGTCGGACGCTACAGCTCTCATCTGGGCACTGTGATTGGCTCCGACTATCCATTCGATCATTTGCGCAGCCTGGGTCGAACTGCGGGCAAGCATGCCGGAGCAGTCGATTCGATCCAGTTGTATGTCGAGCACGCCTTGCGCTTGCAGGCAGCCGGTCTCTGAAAGCCGGCCTCCGGACGGAACTTTGCAAAGAAATCGGCCACTGAATCCGGTAGGCTCCACCTTTTACAGATTTGATTGGAGATTTTCCCCATGGCAAAAGCCACTGCTCGTCACATCCTGGTTTCCAGCGAAGACAAGTGCAACGAACTCAAGGCCCAGATCGAGGCCGGTGCGGATTTCGCTGAAGTCGCCAAGGCCAACTCCACCTGCCCGTCCAGCCGCCAGGGCGGCGATCTGGGTTCGTTCGGTCCGGGACAGATGGTCAAGGAATTCGACACCGTCGTGTTCAGTGCACCGATCAATGTCGTGCAAGGTCCGGTCAAGACTCAGTTCGGTTATCACCTGCTGGAAGTCACCAGTCGTCAGGACTGATTTTCACCCACCCTGTTGCGTAACGGCCCGCCGGATAGCGGGCGTTTTGTTCCGGACACACCATTTGGCTGGCGAACGATGCGGCGCTCGCGTACAAATTGCGCTTATCGTTTAACCGGCTTTAAGGCTGACAATGCGACTGGCTTTCTCCACCTTGATGTTCACCGCCGCGGCTCTGCTGATGGGCGCCGCCGGGGTTGACGCTGCACCGCAACATGCCTTGACCGTGTATGGCGAGCCGGCGAAGTACCCGGCGAATTTCAGCCATTTCGATTACACCAATCCCCGCGCACCCAAGGGCGGCACGATGCGTCGCTCGGCGATCGAGATCGGTCATTTCGACCACGTGCTGCCTTATATCGACAAAGGCATCGGCGTCACTCAGATCGACGGTCTGCTGTACTCCCCGCTGGCTCAACGTTCGATGGATGAGCCGTATACCGTCTACGGACTGGTGGCGGAAAAAATGGAGCGTTCCGAAGACGGTCTGTCCCTGCGTTTCTTCATCAACCCCAAGGCACGCTTCGCTGACGGCAAGCCGATCACGGCCGAAGACGTGCGCTACACCTACGATCTGCTGATGACCCAGGGCAGCCTGCGTTATCGCACACAGTTCGCCGACGTCAAAGGCGTTGAAGTCGAAGCGCCGCTGACGGTACGTTTCGACTTCAAGAGCAACGAAAACCGCACACTGCCGCTGGACATCGCCACCTTGCCGGTTTTCCCTGAGCACTGGTGGAAAACCCGCGATTTCGCCGGTGGTGGCGGCTATGAACCACCGCTGGGCAGTGGCCCGTACCGGGTCGGCAAGGTCGACTCCGGGCGCAGCATTACGTTCGAACGAAATCCCGACTGGTGGGGCAAGGACTTGCCCGTCAGCCGCGGGCTCTACAATTTCGACCACTTCAGCATCGAGTACTTCGGCGACACCGATGTCGCCCGGCAGGTGTTGCGCGGCGGCGCCTATGACTACAACCGCGAATTCTCTGCCACCGGCTATTCCATCGGCTATGACAGCCCGGCCCTGAGCGACGGGCGCCTGCAGAAGGCTCACCTGGCCACCGAAGCTCCACAATCGGCCCAGGGCTTCGTGTTCAATCTGCAAAAACCGGTTTTCCAGGACCGTCGCGTGCGCCAGGCCCTGGCCATGCTCTGGGATTTCGAATGGAGCAACCGGCAGATGATGCGCAACATGTACATCCGCCAGCAGAGCTATTTTTCCAATACCGCCCTCGCCGCCCGTGAACTGCCGGATGCGGCCGAACTGAAGATTCTTGAACCGCTGCGCGGGCAGATCCCCGACGAGGTGTTCACTCAGGTGTTCGAAGCACCGAAAACCGATGGCAGCGGATTGATCCGTGACAAGCAGCTTCAGGCACTCGAACTGCTGGAGCAGGCCGGCTGGAAGCCGGACGGCGACCGATTGGTCAACGACCAGGGCGAGCCGCTGAGCTTCACCTTCCTGGTCAGCCAGAACGGCATGGACCGGCTGCTGCTCCCTTACAAACGCACCTTGAAACAGATCGGCATCAACCTCGACATTCGCCGCATCGACTCCTCGCAATATGTGAACCGTCTGATGAGCCGCGACTACGACATGATTGTCACCGGTTACCCGGTCACCACGTCGCCGGGCGGTGAGCTGCTCAATTACTTCGGCTCGGCGTCAGCCAACGATCCTGGCGCCAACAACTACATGGTGCTGAAGAACCCGGCGGTCGACACCCTGATCAATGGCCTGATCCGCGCCTCGACCCAGTCTGACATGCTGCACTATGCCCATGCGCTGGACCGTGTGCTGCAATGGAACTACTACTGGATTCCAAACTACTACCCGCCGGGCACCTCGACCGTTTGGTGGAACCGCTTCGGTATTCCGACCGTGCAGGCAAGCAATGACGAAGCGATCGAGAGCTGGTGGGAAATCAGCAGCACGCCGCTGACCAACCAACAGATGACGGCCGAGAAAATCAGCCGTGGCAGACCCGGAGGGCCGCACTGATGTGGGCTTACATACTGCGGCGTCTGCTGCTGATCATCCCGACGCTGGTGATCATTCTGCTGGTCAATTTCGTGATCATCCAGGCCGCACCGGGCGGGCCGGTGGAACAGGCCATCGCCCATCTGCAAGGGATCGGCGGCGCCGGTGTCGGCGGCGGTGCGAGCGAAACCATTAGCGGCACCTCCCGCGCCAGTCGTGGCCTCGACCCGCAATTGATCAAGGACATCGAAAAACAGTACGGCTTCGACAAACCGGCCCATGAACGGCTGTGGTTGATGCTCAAGAACTACGCGCAGCTGGATTTCGGCAAGAGTTTCTTCCGCGGCGCGACGGTCACCGACCTGATCCTGCAAAAAATGCCGGTGACCATTTCCCTCGGGCTGTGGGCGACATTGATCACCTACCTGGTGTCGATCCCGCTGGGCATCCGCAAAGCCGTGCACCACGGCAGTCACTTCGATATCTGGAGCAGTACGGCGATCATCATCGGTTATGCGATGCCGGCGTTTCTGTTCGCGATGTTCCTGATCGTGGTGTTCGCCGGCGGTACGTCGCTGAACTGGTTTCCCGTACGCGGTCTGGTCTCGGACAACTTCGAATCGCTGTCGACCCTGGGCAAGATTGCCGACTACTTCTGGCACCTTGTTCTGCCGGTGACTGCACTGGTGATCGGCGGTTTCGCAACCCTGACCATCCTCACCAAGAACTCGTTTCTCAACGAAATCACCCGTCAGTACGTGATCACCGCCCGCGCCAAGGGTTTGAGCGAACGCCGGGTGCTGTACGGCCATGTGTTTCGCAACGCGATGCTGTTGGTGGTGTCGGGTATTCCCCAGGCCTTCATCAGCGTGTTTTTCGCGGGCTCCTTGCTGATCGAAGTGATCTTTTCCCTCGACGGTCTTGGACGCATGAGTTACGAAGCGGCCGTGTCACGAGACTATCCGGTGGTGTTCGGCTCGCTGTTCATCTTCACCCTGTTCGGCCTCCTGATAAAACTGATCGGCGACCTGTGCTACACGCTCGTTGATCCGCGCATCGACTTCGCCGCGAGGAACGCCTGATGTCCAAGCTCTCGCCTCTGGGCCGTCGCCGTTTCGAACGCTTCAAGAAAAACCGCCGGGGCTGGTGGTCGTTGTGGTTGTTCATTGGACTGTTCGTGATCAGCCTCGGTGGCGAGCTGATCGCCAACGACAAACCGCTGATCGTCAGTTATCAGGGCCAGTGGTACTTCCCGGTATTCAAGCGCCACACCGAACAGGAGTTCGGCGGGCAGTTGCCGTTCCAGGCCGATTACCGCAGTGACTACGTGCAGAACCTGATCCGCAAGGACGGTGGCTGGCTGCTGTTTCCGCCGATCCCGTTCAGTGACGACACACCCAATTACGACCTCGACAAACCGGCGCCAAGTCCGCCGACTTCGGTCAACTGGCTGGGCACCGACGATCAGGCGCGCGACGTGCTGGCCCGGGTGATCTTCGGGGCGCGGGTGTCGATCCTGTTCGCCCTGATGCTGACCTTCGTCAGTGCCCTGATCGGCATCGCGGCCGGAGCCCTGCAAGGCTACTACGGTGGCTGGGTCGACTTGATGGGCCAGCGCCTGCTCGAAGTCTGGTCCGGGTTGCCGGTGCTGTACCTGCTGATCATTCTGTCGGGGTTCGTCGAGCCGAACTTCTGGTGGCTGCTGGGCATCATGGCGCTGTTTTCCTGGCTGGCGCTGGTGGACGTGGTGCGCGCCGAGTTTCTGCGCGGGCGCAACCTGGAGTACGTCAAGGCTGCGCGGGCCCTCGGCCTGACCGATCGCAAGGTGATCTTCCGGCACATCCTGCCCAATGCGATGAATGCCACATTGAGTTACCTGCCGTTCATTCTGACCGGGGCGATTTCCACCCTGACCGCGCTGGATTTCCTGGGTTTCGGCATGCCGGCGGGCAGCGCCTCCCTAGGCGAGTTGATCGGCCAGGGCAAGCAGAACCTGCAGGCACCTTGGCTCGGCTTGACCGCGTTTTTCACCCTCGCGCTGATTCTGTCGCTGCTGGTATTCATTGGCGAAGCATTGCGCGATGCCTTTGACCCGCGTTCATGAACGGATCCTTGAAATGACTGACAACCTGATCGAAATCCGTGACCTCAGTGTCGCCTTCCATGGCCAGACCGTGGTGCGCAACCTGTGCCTGGACATCCGCCCCGGCGAGTGTCTGGCGCTGGTTGGCGAGTCGGGCTCGGGTAAATCGGTGACGGCCCATTCGATCCTGCAACTGCTCCCGGATAGCGAAGCCCAAACCACCGGCAGTATCCGCTATCGAAGCCAGGAACTGGTCGGTGCCGACCCCAAGACTTTGCGCGACCTGCGGGGCAACCGCATCGCCATGATCTTCCAGGAGCCGATGACCTCGCTCAATCCGTTGCACACCATCGAAAAGCAGATCGGTGAGACCCTGCTGCTGCACCGAGGCATGGGTGGTAAAGAAGCGCAGAAACGTATTCTCGAACTGCTCGAACTGGTGGGCATCCAGAAACCGAAAGACCGGTTGAAGGCTTACCCCCATCAACTGTCCGGCGGCCAGCGGCAACGGGTCATGATCGCGATGGCCCTGGCCTGCGAACCGGAACTGTTGATCGCCGACGAACCGACCACGGCGCTCGACGTCACCGTGCAACGCAAGATCCTGCTGCTGCTCAAGTCCCTGCAACAACGCCTTGGCATGTCGCTGCTGCTGATCAGCCATGACCTCAATCTGGTGCGCAGCATCGCCCAACGGGTGTGCGTGATGAAGGCCGGGGAAATCGTCGAGCAGGCGCCTTGTGAAACCTTGTTCACCGAGCCTAAACATCCTTACAGCTACGTATTGCTCAATGCCGAACCCGAAGGCGAAGCGCTGCCCCGGGACGAACGGGAAAACGTGCTGGAAGTCGACGACCTACGGGTCGATTTCGTGGTCGGTGGCGGACTGTTTCAGCGCAAGCAGTATCTGCGCGCGGTGGACGGCATCAGCCTGAACATCCAGCGCGGCAAGACCCTGGGCATCGTCGGCGAGTCCGGTTCGGGCAAGTCGACGCTGGGTCAGGCGATCCTGCGCCTGCTCGATTCCGAAGGCAGCATCCGTTTTCAGGGCGAGTCCCTCGACGGCCTCAACCAGAAACAGCTGCGCCCATGGCGCCGGCAGATGCAGGTGGTGTTTCAAGACCCGTTCGCAGTCTCAGCCCGCGCATGTCGGTGGCACAGATCATCAGCGAAGGGCTGGAGGTACATTGCCAGTCCACCGCTGACGAGTGCGACGACCAGGTAATCCGCGTGCTCAAGGAAGTCGGCCTCGACCCCGAGAGTCGCCATCGCTACCCCCATGAGTTTTCCGGCGGCCAACGCCAGCGTATTGCGATTGCGCGGGCACTGGTGCTGAAACCTGCGCTGATCCTGCTCGACGAGCCGACTTCGGCGCTGGACCGCACGGTGCAGAAACAAGTGGTCGCCCTGCTCCGCCAGCTTCAGGAAAAACATGGCCTGACCTACCTGTTCATCAGCCACGACCTGGCGGTGGTGCGCGCGCTGGCCCACGACATGATCGTGATCAAGGACGGCAAGGTGGTCGAACGCGGCGCCAGCCATGACGTGTTCGATTCGCCACAGCATCCCTATACCAAAGAGCTGTTGGCGGCGGCGCATCCGGGATAGGCATAATCGGCGCCAACCTTTGAACCGCGCTGCGGCTATCGCCGGCAAGCCAGCGATAGGGCCAGGCCTGGCGCCACACATTCAGGATCAGTCAGATGAACACCACCGAAAGCCTCAAGGATTACCAACGGGTTCGCACGCTGGCGATCCGTTCGTTGTTCGAGATCATCGAGCAATCCAGTGAAGGCACGGTGATTGTCGATCGCGATGCGAATATCGTCTGGATGAACGAGCGCTACGCCCGACGCTTCGGTCTCGACTGCGCCGCAGGCGCCATCGGCAAGCCTTGTGAAAGCGTGATTCCCGGCAGTCTGTTGCGTGAGGTGGTACGCACCGGGCGACCGATTCTGCTGGACATGCAGGACACCCCGAAAGAGCCGCTGGTGGTGATGCGCCTGCCGATTCATGACGATGCCGGCGCGGTGATCGGCGCCATCGGTTTCGCCCTGTTCGACGAATTGCGCACGCTGTCGCCGATGCTCAAGCGCTACCTGAGCATGCAGGAAGAACTGGCCTCGACCCGTTCACTGTTGCGCGCAAGACAGACCCGATACAACTTTGCCCATTTCATCGGCACCAGCGCGGCCAGTCTGGAAGTCAAACGCCGGGCCCGGCGCAGTGCCAGTGCCGAGTCGCCGGTTCTGTTGCTGGGCGAGACCGGCAGTGGCAAGGAGTTGCTGGCGCAAGCCATCCACGGTGCCTCGCCCCGGGCGCACAAGGCGTTCGTCAGCATCAACAGTGCGGCGATTCCCGAAGCGTTGCTCGAAGCGGAGTTCTTCGGTACCGCGCCAGGCGCCTTCACGGGCGCCGACCGCAAGGGCCGCATCGGCAAGTTGCAGGTTGCCCAGGGCGGGACGCTGTTTCTCGACGAAATCGGCGACATGCCGCTGCCGCTGCAAAGCAAATTGCTGCGGGTGTTGCAGGAAAAGGAATTCGAACCCGTAGGCTCCAACGAGGTGATCCAGAGCGATGTACGAGTGATTGCCGCAACCTCGACGGATCTGGAAGCAGCGATCAAGCGTGGCGAATTTCGCGCCGACTTGTACTACCGGCTTAACGTACTGCCGATTCAGGTGCCGCCGCTGCGTGAGCGCCTGGACGATCTGCCGGCGCTCAGCGAAGCGATTCTGGAGGAGTTGCGCAGTCAGCATGAACTCAACCGCGAGGCGCTGGAGCTTCTGGGTCAGCATGCCTGGCCAGGGAATATCCGCGAGTTGCGCAATGTCCTTGAACGCGCGGCGCTGCTCAGTGATGACTTGATGCTCACGGCGGACGACATTCGTTCTGCAATCGGTACGTTCACCCCCGTCGAGCGCGCACTGACGCCCCTGCCAGAACCTGTAACCCACGAGACCTTCAGTCAGGCGCGGGAGCGTTTTGACCGGCAGCTGATTCAGTCGACCCTCGCGCAATGCGGGGGCAAAGTCATTGAAGCCGCTGAGCGACTGGGGCTTGGGCGCTCGACGCTGTACAAGAAGATGATTGCGCTGGGGATAGCCGAATCTCATTGAAGAGACATAAATCTCCATAAAGAGACAAACCAAAAAGCTTCGCGAGCAGGCTCGCTCCCACAGGGAAATGCAAACCAAGGTGGGAGCGAGCCTGCTCGCGAAAGCGTCTACTCAGACACAAAAAATCTCTGAAACGAGACAAACCTCTTTCGCACGTTATACAGTCAAATGTTATTTCTTTATATTTCAATAGCTTAGATAGCTGGCACAGTTCTCGCTAAAGCCCCTCCCGCACCCGTTTCACCCACAAAAATAACAATCGAAGGAGCACACCATGAGTGTGATCATCGCCTTGGCAGCCCTCGCGCTGCTGATGCTCGCAGCCTATCGTGGCTACAGCGTTATCCTTTTTGCTCCGATCGCCGCCCTCGGCGCCGTCCTGCTCACCGACCCGTCCGCCGTCGCCCCGGCCTTTACCGGGGTGTTCATGGAGAAGATGGTCGGCTTCATCAAACTCTACTTTCCCGTGTTCCTGCTCGGCGCCGTGTTCGGCAAGTTGATCGAGCTGTCCGGGTTTTCGCGTTCGATCGTCGCGGCGGCCATTCGCTTGCTCGGTACCCGCCAGGCGATGCTGGTCATCGTGCTGGTCTGCGCCCTGCTCACTTATGGCGGTGTATCGCTGTTCGTCGTCGTGTTTGCGGTCTACCCGTTCGCAGCGGAAATGTTCCGTCAGAGCAGCATCCCCAAGCGCCTGATTCCGGCGACCATCGCCCTCGGGGCGTTTTCGTTCACCATGGACGCCCTGCCCGGCACGCCGCAGATCCAGAACATCATCCCCAGCACCTTCTTCAACACCACAGCGTGGGCGGCGCCGTGGCTGGGTGTGATCGGCACGGTTTTCGTGTTTTGCGCCGGCATGCTGTTTCTCCAGCGCCAGCGCAACAAGGCCCGGCACGCCGGCGAAGGCTACGGCACCGAACTGCGCAACGAACCGGAAACCGCCGAAGACCTGAAACTGCCCAACCCGTGGATTGCTCTGTCTCCGCTGCTGGCGGTGGGCATCATGAACCTGCTGTTCACCCAGTGGATTCCGCAGTGGTACGGCAAGACCCACAGCCTCGCGCTGCCGGGCATGGCCGCGCCGGTCACCACCGAAATCGCCAAACTCACCGCAATCTGGGCGGTGCAAGCCGCTTTGCTGGTGGGCATCCTGATGGTGCTGGCATTCGGTTTCAAAGCGATAAAAAGCAAACTCGCCGATGGCAGCAAAAGCGCAGTCAGCGGTGCATTGCTGGCAGCGATGAACACCGCTTCGGAATACGGTTTCGGCGCAGTCATCGCCTCGTTGCCGGGTTTTCTGGTGCTGGCCGACTGGCTCAAGGGCATCCCGAATCCGCTGGTCAATGAAGCGATCACCGTCACGCTGCTCGCCGGCATCACCGGTTCCGCTTCGGGCGGCATGAGCATCGCCCTGGCGGCGATGTCCGAACAGTTCATCAACGCCGCCCACGCCGCCAACATTCCCCTGGAGGTGCTGCACCGGGTAGCCGCGATGGCCAGCGGTGGCATGGACACCCTGCCGCACAACGGCGCGGTGATCACCTTGCTCGCGGTCACCGGCCTGACCCACCGTGAGGCCTACAAGGACATTTTCTGTATTACGCTGATCAAGACCCTGGCGGTTTTCGTGGTCATCGGCACTTTCTACGCCACTGGCATTGTGTGAGGTATTCATGACGACTCTTACGGGCAAGACCGCACTGGTCACCGGCTCCACCAGCGGCATCGGACTGGGCATTGCGCTCACGCTGGCCAGGGCCGGCGCCAACCTGATACTGAACGGCTTTGGCGATGCCTCGAAGGTGATCGCCGAAGTCGAGCAGTTCGGCGGCAAGGTCGGCCATCACCCGGCAGACGTCAGCAGCCCCGAGCAGATCGCGGACATGATCGCCTACGCCGAGCGCGAATTCGGTGGTGTGGACATTCTGGTCAACAACGCCGGCATTCAGCACGTCGCGACGGTTGAAGAGTTCCCGGTGGAACGCTGGGATTCGATCATCGCCATCAACCTGTCGTCCGTGTTTCACAGTACGCGTTTGAGCCTGCCGGGCATGCGCGCCAAAGGTTGGGGACGGATCATCAACATCGCGTCGGTGCACGGGCTGGTCGGATCCACCGGCAAGGCGGCGTATGTGGCAGCCAAGCATGGCGTGATCGGGCTGACCAAAGTGGTTGGCCTGGAAACCGCCGCCAGCAACATTACCTGCAATGCCATTTGCCCGGGCTGGGTGCTGACGCCGCTGGTGCAGAAGCAGATCGATGATCGTGCGGCCAAAGGTGTCGATCCACAGCAGGCGCAGCACGACTTGCTCGCCGAGAAGCAGCCGTCGCTGGAATTCGTCACCCCTGAACACCTGGGGGAACTGGTGCTGTTCCTGACCGGCGAGGCCGGCAGTCAGGTGCGCGGTGCTGCATGGAACATCGATGGTGGCTGGCTCGCGCAGTAAGCTTGCAACTGATCGCTCCCACCCTGTCGTGGGAGCTTTCTGACAAACAATAAGAGGCAAACCATGTCCGACATCCTCTGGCAGCCCGATGCCAAACGCATTGCCCGGTCCCGCATGGACGGCTTTCGGCGCTTCATCATTCAGCGTCACCACGTACACCTCGATGACTACCCGGCCCTGCATCAATGGTCCATCGACCGGCGTGAAGCGTTCTGGCAGGCGATCGTGGATTTCTTTGATATCTACTTTCATACGCAGCCGGATGCGGTGTTGCGCGAAGGCTTGAAGATGCCTGGTGCCGAGTGGTTTCCCGGCGCTACGTTGAACTTCGCCGAACACCTGCTGAGCCGACGAGACGATGCCATCGCCGTAATCGCCATCGGGGAAAACGGCCAGCGTGAATTGTTGACCTGGGCCGACCTGGCCCGGCAAGTCGCCGGGTTCCAGGCCAGCCTGCAAGCGGCCGGCGTCGTACTCGGCGATCGAGTGGCAGCCTGCATGCCCAACACCTGGCAAACCCTGGTGGCAATGCTGGCGACCACCAGCCTCGGCGCGATCTGGTCCTGCTCTTCGCCTGACTTCGGCACCCATGGCGTGATCGACCGCTTCGGCCAGATCGAACCGAAAGTACTCATCACCTGCGCCGGCTACCGATACGCCGGCAAGGAGATCGACCAGACCGTCAAGATCAATGAAATCCTCGGGCAGCTGCCAACCTTGCAGCAGTTGATCATCGTGCCTTATGCGCGACCTCACGCCCATGCCACGGATTACCGGACATCTGCCAACGTCACGCTGTGGGACGACTTCTATGAACCGGGCGACGAGCCGCAATTCGTCCCGGTGCCGTTCGACCATCCGCTGTACGTGCTGTATTCCAGCGGCACCACCGGCGTGCCGAAGTGCATCGTTCACAGCACCGGCGGCGTGTTGCTGCAACACGTCAAGGAGCACGGGTTGCATGTCGATCTGGGCCCCGGTGATCGACTGTTCTACTACACCACCTGCGGCTGGATGATGTGGAACTGGCTGGTCTCGGCGCTGGCCGTCGGCAGCGCGGTGGTGCTGTATGACGGTTCACCGTTTTATCCGGACAACCAGCGTCTGCTGGAGCTGCTCGATGACGAGCAGGTCAGCGTGTTCGGCACCAGCCCGAAATTCCTCGCGACCCTGGAAAGCAGCGGCATCAAGCCTCGTGAAAGTCATGACTTGAGCCACCTGAAGACCCTGCTCTGCACCGGTTCTGCGTTGTCGCCGCAGAGTTACGACTTCGTCTATCGCGACTTCAAACCGGATGTCTGCCTGTCCTCGATGTCCGGCGGCACGGACATCGTGTCCTGTTTCGTCAACGGCAACCCGATGTCGGCGGTACGCCGGGGCGAGATCATGGGCAAGAGCCTGGCCATGGCGGTGGAAGTGTGGAATGACGCCGGGCATCCCGTGATTGGCGAAAAGGGCGAACTGGTGTGTACCCGAGCCTTTCCGGCCATGCCCTTCGGCCTCTGGAACGATCCTGATGGCGAGAAACTGCGAAAATCCTATTTCAGCCAGTTTCCGGGCGTCTGGGCCCAGGGCGACTACGCCGAAGAGCTGCCCCACGGCGGCATGCTGATCCACGGCCGTTCCGACGCCGTGCTCAATCCCGGCGGCGTGCGCATCGGTACGGCGGAGATCTACCGTCAGGTGGAAAAAGTCCCGCAAGTGCTGGACTGTGTCGCCATCGGCCAACGTTGGCAGGATGACGTGCGGGTGGTGCTGTTTGTGCGCCTCAAGGAAGGCGTAACGCTGGATGACGTTCTGCAGCAGCAGATCCGCCAGGTCATCCGGGCCAACACCACGCCGCGACATGTGCCCGCCAGGATTGTCGCCGTCACGGACATTCCGCGCACCATCAGCGGCAAGGTCGTGGAACTGGCGGTGCGCAATGTGGTGCATGGCGAGCCGGTCAAGAACACCGATGCCCTGGCCAATCCCGAAGCGCTGGAGCAATTTCGGGACCGGCCGGAACTGGCGAACTGAACGGGCTTATGCGGTCTTGTTCAAGGTGATCAACACCGGACCGTTGATCGCCTTGTCGCCCTGATTCGCGACAGCGGCCAATGCGGCCGCATTGCTGTCATGGCTGGTTTTGTCGGTCAGCAGTTGGCTCAGCAGCGAAGTGGCGACGGCCAGGGAATCGGCGTTTTCGAAGGCCTTCGATGCTTCGTGAAACCGGCTCGACGCTTGCTCCGGCATGACCGCTTGCCGGCCGATGGCCAGATTCAGCAGCGGCGCCACGTCAAGCACCTGAGCGGTGGCGCCGTCACCCGCCTTGTCGATGGCATAGCAGACGTCGTCTGTGCGCGCGGCGCCGTGGAGCATCTCATGGATCAAGTCATCCGCTACGACGTCGTGGTTGTAACCATGCTGGATGAAGTGCCGGTTGAGGCCTCGGGTGTGGATTTCGATAAAGGCAAGATTGCTTCGCTGTTCTGCGCCCGACACGATCCATCGCTGATAGATCTCTCGATTGAAGGCCGCAATATGGCCGATATCCTTGTAGGCATCGAGGATGAAATTGCTCAGCGAAAAGCCATCGAAATCGGTCCTGATCAGCTTCAGGTACTTCAATACCCGATCACGTGCGTCCTGCGAGTCGTCCCCCAGAAACATCTTGATGATGAAATTCCGTTCCTGAGTGAAGTCCTGTCCGCTCAAGGCATCGATCGCGTTTTCCACCTTCGTTTTCACCCGGGACAGACTGTGCTGCAGCACATGCCGGCTATAACTGAGCGGTAGCGTCTTATCAAATCGAGCCGCGATGAACGGTGCATCGACGCTGAAATTGTTCAGCTTCGGCCCCCAGGTCCTGCCTGTGCGGTCGAGGGCATACCAGTGAAAATCCTCTCGCGCCGCCAGTACGGTCAGCGTATCGGCGCTTCCCGGATGTGGACGCCAGGTGCCCTGGACAACGTTCGAGGGATTGCCGAGACGTCGGGCGGGTACGCCCTTCAGATGCCCCAGCTGCGCCTTCGCCACTGCAAGGACTTGCTGAGCTTCACGGCTCAGACGCAGTCCTCCCCTGTAAACCAGTTTTCCCGTCCCTCGCACTATCGACGGAATGTCGTCCAGCGGATTGAAAATGGAAACGCCCGTGCCGACGATGAGTCTGGCCAGACCGGCGAGCGCCGAGGATGTGCGGCTCGCCCTTGTCACGATGGACACCACTTTGGCCCCCGCACCGGCGAACATTCCCACGAGTGCGATGGCATCCATCGCGCAACCATAAATACCGTCCACCACCGGGTTGTGTTCACCGGAAGTCAGATCCTGGACGCACTTTTTGAACGGTACCGCCAGGTCCACGATATAGGTGGCCACCCGTTCGCCCTTCTCCCGCTCCAGTTCCAGTGTCGTAGGCCGGATCGCAGCCGCTTCAAGCTGATCGAAAGTCATCAACGGGTGATGGGACACAATCAACTGAGCAATACGAGCCAGTTGCGGCGCCCCGTAATTGCGATATTCGCTTCGCAGCGGGCTGGATTCCGACAAGGGTCGAGCCAGCGTTGCCAGCTTGTCGATGATCGCCAGGCTGCAGCTGACCCTGAAGTCATTCGCGACCCCTTCGACGTAGCATTTGAGATTGATCGGCAGGCGTTCTTCAGGTGTGAAAGGCACATGCGCCCTCCTGTCACCACTGAAGTCCACTCGCGCCGCCAAATCGAGCTTGCCGGAATTGACGATCAGTTTTCCGAGTTCATCGTTGCGATGGATCTCGCCGCGCAGCGTGAACACTTCATGGCAACTGATCCGTCCTCGGTACGAGACACACATTACGATACCGAAACGCCCCGTTGCCGCATCCTTGCCCTCTTGACTCTCCACCGGTTCCTCGCGGACCAGAGGTCCTCCGATCGGCGTGGTGCGAGTGATGAGGGCCGACTTTCGAAGGGTGAAGAACGTGATCTCACCGTTCAGGATTCCTTGCAGTTCAAAGGAAGAAAGCCTGGCCAGCGACCACTTGAGAGTGGTCGCGAGCGCCCTGTTCATTTCGCCGAGATAAACATGCAGTTGACGGTGAAATTCAACCTTGTTTGCCGGCATCTTCAGTATTTCCGGATAACGGCTGTAAATGCTCATGACGGCAGGATCGTGAAGAACCGGTTGGCGGTGACCGCTGATCCCGGACAGAAGATCCGGAGCAGTACTGTCGGGAAAAACCGCGCGAAAATCCCACTCCTGCTTCAGCAGATCGCCGGACATGTGCAAATCGACCATCGACATCACGGCAGGTGAAGCGTAAAGGCCCGGGCGCTGCACCAATAATGGCGACTCGAGGAAATCACAGTCCGGTGCAGCCTGCCGCAGGGCGCCAAGGGCGATGCTTTTGCGATCAGGCAACGGCATGGCATACGCACGGCTGACCTGCGCGAAGTCCTCCACAAACCGCTGGTAAGCCTGCAGGGCTTTCTGCGTGCCCGCCTGTTCGGCATTGCGCAATTCATCAGGGTCCACGATGCCGTTCATCAATGCCCAGTCCACGATCGGATCGATCAGGGCCACGGTGTGCAAATCCGCCAACGCCTGACTGACAGGCTCCAACTGCGCGAAACTCATGATTTGCGCATAGGTCATCACACGCGCAGCGCCCTGAACGACAGCCTCGACCAGCGCGACGGCGCGGCAGAAGTTCACCCACTCCAGCGAACCGATCAGCACATTGCCTGGCACCTGCCTGACCAGAAACTCGGGAGCGACCGCTGCCAATACCAGATGAATCGCCAGGGGCGCCGTGTCGTGGGATGCCCAGCGATTGCTGACCATATGCGCACGCAAACCTTCGAGCGCGATGGCAGGCGGCCTGCCCAGGTACTCCCTGGCGTATACCTCGTAACTTCCGACAGATTTTCGGCCTTGAACTGTCCCGATCAAAGGATTGATATCCAGCAATATCGCAGTAAGGAGTGCTTGCTCAAGTTGCTGTGGCGCCATGACCTGACCGGGTTCCGCTCCGAACCAGGCTTGCAGCTCTACATACTTTTCTGCGTAATTTCGGGAAATCGGATGACTGAGCAGCTTTTTGATAACGGCAGCCGCATTGTCATGTAGTGCAATATCTGAACGCGTCTTGCGAAAAAGACTTTCGAGTAACCGCTCGTCATCCCCTGTCAGTTCACGTGTGACATCTTTAATGGATTGCCGCTGATCCGATGACAAAACAAACAATGCAGGATCATCGTTGACGATCTGCCCCCAGTAATTCCCGAGATCGTCCACCGTTGGAAACTCAAATTCGAAACAGGCCAACAGATTTTTGACCTGATCAACGGTTTTCGGCACATCGAAACCATGAAAACGCAGCCATTGATCTATGACAATCGCATCATCCAGCCAAACGTAGCCGCCTGAAGTTCTGGCAATGTCGACAATGACCGGCAGCACTTCCTGTCCCTGGGTAAAGTGCCTGAAATATCCACGCTGCACGAAATCCAGCCAACCGATATCACTCCAGACTTCAAGCTTGCCGTCCGCACCGACACAAATGAGCGCGTCCTGTTCAATACCGTTCTGGGTCAACGCACTTCTCATGGCCACCGTGTCCATCAGCTTCGACAGCAGTTTCTGTCCAGGTCTGTGGATCCTGTAAAGCGATGAGCCTTGCTGCAACTCGATCTGATAGTCCCACCATGCGATCGGTGTCTCGGCCGGTGGCGCCTGAAGCCACCGTTTGAGTTCAATCATGACCAGCTCACGCTCTTTCAGATCAAACTCGTGCTGCCGATCATTCTGATCAACGGCATATTTATTAAACTTCCCTGCCCATACAACACTCATAAAACACCTTGATTAAATCAGCCTGCCAATTCAGGACACGCGCAACCTAAACGCCCGAACGTCGGCAATCCAGCAGGTCTGTATTAATTAAAGTTTCCAGGCAAGGACTTTGATGAGAAAACTCAGATCAGCCCCCAATCCTCCGAATCTCCTTCGGCTTTATCATCCTGTTGAAGTTTAAGTTTCAGGCGTAACTTGAGATTGTTTATTGAGTCAGCGTTTTTCAGCGCTTCCTCTTCACTTAAAACACCTTCGACCACCAACTTGAACAGTGCCTCGTCAAAGGTCTGCATCCCGAGTTCAGCCGACTTTTCCATGATGTTCTTGAGGTCAGCCAACTCGTTGCGTCGAATGAGGTCGGCGATGGTCGCAGTGCCCAGCATCACTTCCACTGCCGCCCGGCGCTGGCCATCCAGGGTTCGCACCAGCCGTTGAGATACAAACGCCTTCAAGTGATTGCCCAGAGCATGAAGCAACTGCGGACGCCGCTCCTCGGAAAAGAAATTGATGATCCGGTCCAGCGCCTGGTTGGCGTTGTTGGCGTGCAACGTCGACAACACCAGATGCCCGGTTTCGGCAAACGAAAGCGCATGCTCCATGGTTTCGCGGTCGCGGATTTCACCGATCAGGACCACATCCGGCGCCTGGCGCAGGGTGTTTTTCAGCGCGGCATGAAAACTGCGGGTGTCGACACCGACTTCGCGCTGATTGATGATCGACTTCTTGTGGCGATGGATATACTCGATCGGGTCTTCGATCGTGACGATGTGTCCGCTGCTATGGCGATTGCGATGATCGATCAGTGCGGCCAGGGATGTGGACTTGCCCGAGTCGGTGGCACCGACGAACAGGATCAGGCCCTGCTTGAGCATGACCGTTTCAAGCAATACCGAGGGGAGTTTGAGGTCTTCGAAGCGCGGGATCTCCAGTTTGACGTTACGGATCACGATCGAAACATCGTTACGCTGCTTGAAAATGTTCACCCGGAACCGGCCGATCCCGGTACGGGAAATCGCCAGGTTCATTTCCAGGTCCCGGTCGAATTCCCGTTGCTGCTCGACGTCCATCAAGGAAGCGGCGACGATGGCTACCTCGCCGGGTTTGAACGGCTGTTCGCTCAATGGCGTCAGCACACCTTCGAACCGTGCACTGGGCGGCGCCCCCGTGGACAGGAACAGATCCGAGCCGTGCCGGCTCGACAGTTGTTTGAGCAGTGCGTCGATTTCCATGGCCAGTTACACCTGCGAAGCTTTCAAGGAACACAAGACCGTGCGTCGTGACGCGACGGGCCTTACGGCGTCTACCGCACTAGGATAGTAGACGCCGCTTCACCGACCGACGCTCAGGATTGATGTGATGAACGCTGTACCGAACACCCACGACGCCCAGGCATTGATTACCCGCACCGACTGGAGTCGCAGCCCGCTCGGACACGCCGACACCTGGCCGCAGAGCCTGCGCACTGCGGTGGACATCGTGCTTCATTCGCCGATGCCGATGCTGTTGTTGTGGGGCCCGCAACTCACCCAGATCTACAACGACGGTTTTGCGCTACTGGCCGGCAGCAAGCATCCTCACGCTTTCGGACAACCGGCACACCAGATATGGCCGGAACTTCGGGATTTTACCGACCCGATTTACAGCGCCGTCCTGCAGGGCCAGGTCAGAACCTACAGCGAGCGACGCTTCACCCTGCAACGGGACGGCAAGGATTCCGACTTCTGGCTGGACCTGACCTACAGTCCGATTCGCGATGAAAGCGCTCAAGTGGCGGGGATTCTGGTCACCGCCATCGAAACCAATGAGCGCCGGCGCATTGCCCTGGAACTCAAACAACGTTCGGAAGACAGTCTCAAGGCGCAGAAAGAAACCGAAGAGCGCTTGCAACTGGCGCTGGCGGCCACCGATGCGGTCGGCACCTGGGATTGGGACATCGGCGAAGACCATTTCATCGCCGACGCGCATTTCGCCCAGTTGCACGGTGTCGACCCGGCAATGGCCCGCCAGTTGCCGATCAGTGAATACCTGCACGGCGTGCACCCCGAAGACCGCACGCTGATTGCACGCAGCATCAAACATTGCATCACCCACGGCACCGAATACGCCGAGGAATACCGCCTGTTGCAAGCCAATGGCGAAGTGCGTTGGGTTTTTGCCCGGGGCCGCTGCTACAAGGATCATCATGGGCGGCCAATGCGTTTCCTCGGCGCGGCACTGGACCTGACCGAGCGCAAACACACCGAACAGGCCCTGCGCCAGAGCCAGACCGAATTGCAACTGATCATTAACGCGATGCCGATCCTGATCAGTTACGTCGACCGCGAAGAACGCTTTCGCCTGAACAACGCCGCCTACCTGGACTGGTACGGGCTCACGCCTCAAGAGCTGTGCGGTCGCACGATTCGCGAGGTGATCGGCGAAGAGGCCTATTTCCTGCGGGCACCGTACATTGCAGAGGCCCTGGCCGGCCGGCCCTGCTCGTTCAGCCTGTACACGCCCCATCGCGATGGCAGTCAGCGCCATGCCCTGATGAACTACCTGCCGCGCCATGGTCCGGACGGAGCCGTGAACGGTTTCTACATTTTCGTGATCGACGAAACCGAGCGCAAAAAGACCGAAGAAGCCTTGCGCAACCTCAATGAAACCCTTGAGGAACGCGTCAGTGCGCGCACCGAGCAACTGGCCCGGGCCAACCAGCGTCTGCAGAACGAGATGTTCGAACGCGAGCGCGCCGAAGATGCCCTGCGCCACGCGCAGAAAATGGAAGCGGTCGGCCAGCTCACAGGAGGCATCGCGCACGACTTCAACAACATGTTGACCGGAATCATCGGCAGTCTTGACCTGATGCAGCGCTACATCGCCAGTGGTCGCACCGATGAAATCGGTCGATTCACCGAAGCGGCGGTCTCCTCCGCCAACCGTGCCGCGGCATTGACCCACCGCCTGCTGGCGTTCTCCCGGCGCCAGTCGCTGGATCGCAAGACGATCGATGTCAACGAATTGATTCATTCGCTGGAGGATCTGATCCGCCGCACCAAGGGCGACCCCATAGCGCTCAAGTTGCGCCTCGCCGACGGTCTCTGGCCTGTCAGCACCGATGTCAGCCAGCTGGAAAACGCATTGTTGAATCTGGTAATCAACGCCCGGGATGCGATGCCCCACGGTGGCGAACTGCTGATCGAAACCGCGAATATCTATCTCGACGGTAACGACATCACCACGCTGGAACCGGTCAAGGCCGGTGATTACCTGATGCTCGCCGTCAGCGACAACGGCACCGGCATGACGCCGTCGGTGCGCTCCAAGGCATTCGATCCGTTCTTCACCACCAAGCCGATCGGTCAGGGGACCGGTCTCGGTTTGTCGATGATTTACGGTTTTGCCCAGCAATCCGGAGGGCACGTAAGCCTGGACAGCCTGCCAGGTCAGGGCACCTGCGTGCGCCTGTATTTGCCCCGCCTTCATTCAATCGTGGCGGAACAGGCCGAGACGGCACCGGAAGCGGAGGCAGCCGTCGTCGCTACCGGTGAAGCGGTGGTTGTGGTCGAAGACGATCCTGCCGTGCGTATGCTGGTGCTGGATCTGCTCAAGGAGCTGGGTTACTGCGCCCACGAGGCCGAAGATGCCGCGAGCGCCCTGCCCCTGCTGGAATCCGATCTGCGGGTTGACCTGCTGGTGACCGACGTCGGCCTGCCAGGCATGAACGGGCGGCAATTGGCGGAGATTGCGCGCCAGCATCGCCCAGGACTCAAAGTGTTGTTCATGACCGGTTATGCGCAGAACGCCGCCGAACGCCAGGGTTTTCTTGAAGACGGCATGGACATGGTGGCCAAGCCCTTCTCCATCGAACAGCTGGCGGCCAAGATCCGCACGATGCTCAGCCAAACCCCGTGACTTGAGGCATAATCCGCGCCCCGCCGTCACCCCGCTACAGGTATTGCACAATGAAAGCCCAAGCCCGCCACATCCTGGTCAAGACTGCCGATGAGGCTGAAAAACTCAAACAGCGCATCGCCAACGGTGAAGCGTTCGATGTGCTGGCGAAGAAATTTTCGACCTGCCCGTCCGGCAAGCGCGGCGGCGATTTGGGTGAGGTACGTCCCGGGCAAATGGTCGGTGCGATCGACGCAGTGATCTTCAAGAAACCGCTGCGCACGGTGCACGGGCCGATCAAGAGCAAGTTCGGCTATCACCTGGTGCAGGTGTTTTTTCGCGATTGATCCAGTGCCCCGAAGGTGCTGCGTCAGCAGCGCCTTCGGAGATCGGATTTACTCCTTGGGGATCAGTGCTCCAGGAACCTGGATTACCCGACTTGCCAATCGATGACCGGCGTGTGCCGCCTGTGCCGGGCTGGCGCCGGACAAGCGACTGGCCAGATACGCGGCGCTGAACGAATCCCCCGCTGCCGTGGTGTCCACCACCTTCTCGACCCTCTGTGCCGGCACTTCGAACGCTTCCCCGTCGCAACGGATCAGACAGGCTTCGGCGCCGCGTTTGAGCACCACTTCCGGCGTGCCGATCTGCGCGTAATCTTCAAACACGGCGTCACAGTCTTCGAAATGGAACAGCGCCTGTTCGTCGTCCACCGTCAGCAACGCCAGATCGACATAAGGCAGCACGCTGCGATACGCCGCCCGCGCCTCTTCCACCGAGGCCCACAGCCGTGGCCGGTAATTGTTGTCGAAAACGATCCGCGCATCGCGCTGGCGGGCCTCAATCAAGGTCTCGATCAGCTTTTCCCGACCCAACGCACCGAGTACCGCAAGCGTGATACCACTGAAATACAACACGTCGTAGTCCGGCAGCGCCGCCAGGATCGGCGCGGCCGCCGAAGTCGTAAAACAGTCGCGAACGGCCGCCTCGTTGCGCCAGTACAGAAAACGCCGCTCCCCGGCGGCATCGGTCTGGATGCAATACAGCCCCGGCAGGCGACCGGGCAAGCGCTGAACGAGATCCAGACCGATGTTTTCGTCGGCCCAACTGCGGCACATGGCGTCACTGAAACTGTCATCGCCCAGCGCGGTGACGTAATCCACCTGCGCCTTGTCGCCCATGGCGCGAGACAGATAGACCGCCGTGTTCAGCGTGTCGCCGCCGAAGCTCTGTTGCAGGCTGCCGTCGGCACGTTGCTGAAGCTCGATCATGCACTCGCCGATCAGGGCGATGCGCGGGGTGTTCGGACCCAAAGGACTGAGCGCGTTCATCAGAAGCAGGTTTCCATGGTTTCGATCACCGACAACTGCTCGTCCACCAGCAGCCCCACGCGCCATTTATCGAAGGTCAGGCACGGGTGCGAGGTGCCGAAGGAAATGATGTCGCCGACGCGCAATTGCACACCCGGTGCCACGGTCATGAACGCATGCTGGTCCATCACCGCAGTCACCTTGCAGGCACCTACATCATCGCCTACCGCGGGCACCACCCCCGCCTTGTAACGCCGCAAAGGCACCGGCATCCCGGCATCGAAGGCCACGTCACGCTTGCCCAGAGCAATCACCGCGAATCCCGGCTCCGGCATCGACTGCACGTGGGCCCAGATTTCCAGTGCCGGACGCAGGCCTTCGTGCAGATCGCTGCGACGGTCGAGCACGCAGCACTGCGCCTCTTTGTAGATGCCATGGTCATGGGCCACGTAACTGCCCGGACGCAGCACGCTGAGGAAGCGCCCGCCCGCGTTCTGCGCTTCGAACGATTCGGCGATCAGGTCGTACCACGCCGAACCCGACGCCGTGATGATCGGCCTGGCGATGGCGAAGGCGCCGCTGTCTTGCAACTGCACCGCCAGGCGCACCAGCGAGGCCGCGAATTCACGGATGCCGCTGACGGCGTGATCGCCATGGATCACGCCTTCGTAACCTTCGATACCGGTCAGGGCCAGCGACGGTTGCGCGCCGATGGCCTTGGCCAGTTCGATGATTTCCTGCTCGGTACGGCAACCGCAACGGCCGCCGACCACGCCGTACTCGATCATCACGTTCAGGCGCACACCGCGCGATGCGAAATAAGCGCCCAGATCGGCGACATTGTCCTGATGGTCGACCATGCAATAGAAGTCAAAGCCTGGATCGGCCGCCAGCAGATCGGCAATCAACGCCATGTTCGGTGTACCGACCAGTTGATTGGCCATCAACACCCGGCGCACGCCGTGGGCATAGGCGGCGCGGGTCTGCGTGGCGCTGGCCAGGGTGATGCCCCAGGCACCGGCGTCGAGCTGACGACGAAACAGCGCCGGGGTCATGCTGGTCTTGCCATGAGGCGCCAGCTCGGCGCGCTGTCGCTGACGAATGTCTGCATCCAGCGGATATTGTGCTCCAGCGCCTCGCGATGCAGCACCAGCGCCGGCAGGCTGATGTCACGCACCAGTTGCGCACCGAGGACAGCGTCGCCCTTTTCCACGGCAGCAGTGTTGTTGGCAGTCGTCATGGTCGAACTCCTCACAGTCGCGCCCGCAGGCAAGCGCGGTTATTCGTGGATACGCCGGGCGAGGCTGTTGGCGCTCTCGATCAACACCCGGCGATAGTCGTTGTAATTGTTCCTGGCATCGGCACGCGGCGCGACAATGCACAGGGTGCAGATGGCTACGCCATTCGGGTCTTTGACCGGGGCGGCGAAGCAATGGGTGAAGGTGTCGGCGACACTGTCGAACGAGAAAAATCCGTCGATGCCGGCCTGACGGATTTCCTTGAGAAACGTCTCCATCGGCAAACGCTCGCCATCCGGCAAAATGAAATCTTCGGGGTCGATCAGGTCGCTGATCTGCTGGTCACTCAAGTGCGCCAGCAACAAACGGCCGGACGCCGTCCACGGGATCGGTGCGTTTTCGCCGATATCGGAAGAGATGCGGAAATGCCGCTCACCCTCCTTCATCAGCGCCACCGTGTATTTGCGCCCGTTGAGCAGGCACATCTGCGCGGTTTCCCGGGTCTGGCTGACGATCTCTTGCAAGGCGTGATCAGCCTCGCGACTGAGGTCGAAATGACGCAGATGTGCCTGGCCGAGGAAGTACAGCTGACGACCGAGATAGACATGGCCGTCCTTGCCCACCGGTTCCAGAATCCGTCGTTCGAGCAACGAGGCCACCAGCTCGTAGACCGTGGATTTCGGGCTGCCGATACCGTTGGCAATGTCGTTCGGACGCAGCGGCTGGCCGATCTCCTTGAGGAAATCGAGGATATCGAACGCCCGGTCCAGACCGCGTGCCCGGCGCTTGATGGTGTCTTCGGTCATTTCAGTGGTTCCCATAAAAGATGCCGGGATGGTAACTGGCCCTTGGCGTTGTGTCAGTTGGATCGCAGCCCTCACCCCCCGCCCTCTCCCCCGGGAGAGGGAGCCTGACCGTATCGATGCAAATGCCATCGTCTGGCACAACAATCTGCATCGATAGAGATCAGTCCCCTCTCCTGGGGGAGAGGGCCAGGGTGAGGGGGCTACGGCCTCAGCAGCGCCACATCTCTCAAGCCTTTTTCTTGTACGCAATGCAATCGATCTCGACCTTGCAGTCGACCATCATGCTCGCCTGCACACAGGCCCGGGCCGGTGCATGTTCAGGCTTGAAGTACTCGCCGAAGACCTTGTTGAAGCTGGTGAAATCCCGCGGATCGTCCAGCCACACCCCGGCACGGACCACATCCTCCAGACCATAACCGGCCTCTTCGAGGATCGCGATCAGGTTCTTCATGGTCTGGTGCGTCTGCTCGACGATGCCACCGACAATGATCTCGCCATCCACCGCCGGCACCTGCCCGGAAACGTGCAGCCAGCCATCGGCCTCGACTGCGCGCGCGAAGGGTCTTGGCTGGCCGCCGGCGGCGGTGCTGCCGGTGCCGTAACGCGTAATGCTCATGGGTGTTTCTCCTGATTGAAAATGAAAAGTCAGAACCGCGTGCTCTTGAGAAACTCCGCCAGCCGCGGCGATTGCGGACGCTCGAACAGTTCCTTGGGAGGCCCCTGCTCTTCGATGCGCCCCTGATTCATGAAAACGATCTTGTCCGAGACCTCGAACGCAAAACGCATTTCGTGGGTCACCAGCAACATGGTCATGCCGTCCTCGGCCAGGCCCTTGATCACGTTCAGCACTTCGCCCACCAGTTCCGGGTCGAGGGCCGAGGTGACCTCGTCGAACAGCATCAGACTCGGGTTCATCGCAATCGCCCGGGCAATCGCCACACGCTGTTGCTGACCACCGGACAGCTGGCCGGGAAAATGATTGCGCCGTTCCAGCAGGCCGACCCGCTCCAGCCATTTCTCAGCCAGCACCACGGCTTCGTCCTTGTGCATCTTTTTGACTTTGAGCAAGCCGAGGGTGACGTTCTGCAACGCGGTGAGGTGCGGAAACAGATTGAACTGCTGGAACGCCATGCCGGTCATCGCACGATGGCGGGCGATGACCTTTTCCGGATGGCGCACGCGTTTGCCGTTGAGTTCGTCATAGCCGATGGATTCGCCGTCGAGCAGGATCTGCCCACCCTGAAATTCCTCCAGCATGTTCACGCAGCGCAGCAGCGTGGTCTTGCCCGAGCCGCTGGAGCCGATCAGCGTCACCACGTTGCCGCGCTGCATGCTCAGGTCGACGCCCTTGAGCACTTCGACCGCGCCGTACTGTTTGTGCAGACCACGGATATCCAGCAGGGGCTGACCGTTCTGGACGTTGGAAACTTGAGCTTGAGTCATGGCAGGGCCACCCGCTTTTCAATGTGCCGGCCGAGTAATTCGATGCCGTAGTTGATGACGAAGAACAGAAAACCGGCGAACAGATAAAACTCCAGAGTCATGAACGTCCGGGCAATGATCTGCTGGGTGCTGAGCAGCAGCTCGGCCACACCGATCACCGACAACAAGGTCGAGGCCTTGACGATTTCCGTGGACGAGTTGACCCAGGTCGGCAGGATCTGTCGCAGGGCCTGAGGCAACAGCACGTAACCGAGGGACTGATAGAACGTAAGGCCGATGGCTTTGCTGGCTTCCATTTGCCCGCGAGGCAACGCCTGCAATGCACCACGCACGATTTCAGCCACGTGGGAACCGCAGAACAACGTCAGACCCAGGGCTCCGGCCTGAAACGCGCTGATCTGCCAGCCGAGCGCCGGCGCCATGTAGAAACAGGCAAGCACCAGCACGAACACCGGAGTGCCGCGAATCAGGTCGACATAAAAACGGAACGGCGCACGCATCCAGAATTTGCCGTAGGTCAGTACCAGACCGGCAAATACACCGATGACCGTGCCGAACAGAATCGCCAGCGCCGACACCTGCACGCTGGTCAGAAAGCCTTGCCACAAGGCTTCGCGGGCAATCCACAACTCATGCAACCAACTGGGGGATTCGTACATCGCAGCCTCCTATCGGCGAATCGCCAGACGCTGCTCCAGGTAACGCAGCAGCATGGCAATGAGGTAACAGGCCGCGACATACAACGCCGTGGTCACCAGCCAGGTTTCAATGACCCGGTAGCTCTCGACGTTGATCTTGCGCGCGTAATAGGTCAGCTCCGGTACCGCGATCGCGGCGGCCAGCGAGGTGTCCTTGAACAGCGAAATGAAGTTGTTCGACAGCGCCGGCAGCACATTGCGCAACATCACCGGCACGGTGACGTAGGCTTTCACCTGCCATTCGCCCAGGCCGATGGCCAGGCCTGCTTCGCGCTGGCCCTTGGGGATGCTCAACAAACCGCCGCGGAACACTTCGGTCAGGTACGCCCCGGCATACAGCGACAGGGTGATGATGAACGACGGGATCTTGTCCAGCCGGATCCCCAGGCTCGGCAACGCAAAGTAAATCAACAGAATCAACACCAGAATCGGCGTATTGCGGATCACCGTCACATACACCGAGGCCAGCACCCGCAAGGCGCGATGCTTCGACAGCAAGGCAAACGCCATCAGCAGGCCGATCACGCAGCCTATGGCGATCGACACCAGCGCCAGTTCGAGACCCAGACCGAGCCCCGCCAGCAAGGTGTCGAAATCGCGCCACACGGCGGCAAAGTTCAACTGATAGTTCATGGTTGGCAGTACCTTGAGCGGGGCGCGTCAGAGCGCCCCACTCTCACGGGGTCATTTGAATTCGACAGGGAAACCGATGGCAGGCGATGGCAGATCGACGCCGAACCATTGCTTGAAGGATGCCGCGTAAGTCGGAAACTCAACACCGGTCATGGCTTCATGCAGGGTGGTGTTGACGAAGTTCAGCCAGTCCTGATCGCCACGCTTGACGGCGCAGGCGTAGGTCTGCGGGCTCCAGGCGTACGTCGGGCTGCGATAGCGGCCCGGGTTCTGCACCATCAGGTATTTGACCGAAGACTGGTCGGTGGCGGCGGCATCGGCGCGGCCGGAGTTCACGGCCTGATACATCAGATCAACGCTGTCGTATTGATCGACCTTGGCCTTGGGCAGCGCCTGATGCACCAGTTCCTCGGCGTACACGTTTTGCAGCACCGCCACAGTCACGCTGTCGCCGGCAGCCTGCAGGTCTTCGATTTCCTTGTATTTGCTGTTGTTCGGCAGCAGCAGGCCGACGCCTTCACGGTAGTACGGCAGGGTAAACGCCACTTGCTGCGCGCGGCTGGCGGTGACGGTGATGAACTGGCAGCTCATGTCGACCTTGTCGGTCAGCAGATTGGGAATCCGTGCATCGGACGACTGCACCACGAACTCGACCTTGCTCGGGTCGTTGAACAGACCTTTGGCCACCATCCTGGCGATGTCGATATCAAAGCCCTGCAACTTGCCGTCCGCGCCCTGGAAGTGCCATGGCGCGTTGGTGCTGCCGGTGCCCACAATCAGTTTTCCACGGGCCAGGACGCTGTCGAGCTTGCTTTCGGCCGCCTGGGCCATGCCCATGACAGAGGACGAAGCCGCGAGAACAAAAACACACGTTTTGAACAAGGAAGGTCGGCGATGCATGGCAAGCACTCCAGGAAGTTGTTTATTCCGCTATACCGGAACTTGGTTTGTTACTACGGAATAGACAGCAGAAAGTGTGCCACAGGATTCCCGGGGAATCTGCAATGGATTGAATTTTGTTTTGAATCAAGGAGATGGCGAAAACCCAGGAAACGGTGTAACCAAACGCGACTTCACATTTCGCTACTTTGCGTCACACATGGCGGGTATCCGGGCCACATCCTGGTGCGCGATGCACGATTGGGCACGGGCTGCACCTGTCAACTCTGACAGTTGCAGCAACAGCCGCAGCTCCCCTAACGTCGTGCTGTCCAACACATTGGATAAAGGAGGCTCCAATGACGAAGCCAACTCGATATTCAGCGCTACCCCCGACGTACCGGAAGGTCTTGAAAGCCAGGCGCCTTGTCGTCCTGTATTTCTTCAACGAGCACTGCGGCGCCTGCGTATTCGCAGGTCCAGTGTTTCTCGATATCGCCAAACCCTTCCGACCCTGGATGGATATCTTCATGCTCGATACCGCACAGTCGTGCCCGCATCCGGATGTCACGGGGACACCGACAGTGTTGTTTTATAAGGAAGGCGTTCTGGTCAAAAAACTGAAAGGCATCGGTACCGAAGAATCCCTGCTGCAAGACTTCACCCAACATCTGGGCAAACCCAGAACCTGCGCCGCCGCGCGCAAACCGGCCCATGACCTGAAGTGGCTGCGCCACACCCTCAGCACCCTCTGCACCATCCCCCGCGCAAAACGATGGAACTTTTCCTGAAAGTGCCACCTAAGAGCCATCAGGTAATGGCACTTTCGTTCCAATTGATCTGTAACAACTAGCCTCGAGGCCGGATTGGACAAGCTCCCGTCCGGCTGCTTTTCTTTATTTCTCAGAAAGAGATAGGTGCTGGTGGCCTGTTGGCCACGGCCTTGCTTCGTCCCAGGAGGGGTCAATGTCCTTTAATGTCATGATGGTTTTCGGTACTCGCCCGGAGGCCATCAAAATGGCCCCTTTGGCCCGGGTTCTGCGTCAGTGGCCCGATATCAAACTCAACATCTGCTCCACCGGCCAGCATCGGGAGATGCTCAAACAGGTGCTTGACGCGTTCGAACTGACCGTCGATGAAGACCTTCAAGTCATGACGCAGGGCCAGACCCTCAACGGTCTCTCGCAACATCTTCTTGCACAACTCGATCAGGCATACGAAAGGGTCAAACCGGACATCGTGCTGGTACACGGCGATACCACCACCAGCTTCATCGCCGCCCTCGCCGCCTTCAATCGCCAGTTGCCCATCGGCCATGTCGAGGCCGGCTTGCGCACGGGCAACCTGCGCGCGCCCTGGCCGGAAGAAGCCAACCGGCGCCTGACCGGCGTGATCGCTGACCTGCACTTCCCGCCAACCGGCAAGGCCGAAGCCAACCTGCTGCGCGAAGGCGTACCGCAGGACAACATCGAAATCACTGGCAACACCGTGATCGATGCGCTGCTGTGGATGCGCACGCACCAGCAGCAGAGCCAGTGGCGTCCGGCGGCCGATTCCCCCTTGTCGGAGCTCGACGACAGCCGTCGCATGGTATTGATCACGGGTCATCGCCGGGAAAACCTCGGCGACGGTTTCCAGAACATCTGCCAGGCCCTGGCCGATCTCGCCCTGCGCTATCCGGATGTGCAATTTGTCTATCCGGTGCACCTCAACCCACAGGTGCAAAGCGCGGTGTACGGCATGCTCGCCGACAAGCCCAACATTTATCTGGTCGCTCCTCAGGATTACCCGAACTTCGTCTGGCTGATGGGCCGTGCACACTTCATCCTGACCGACTCCGGCGGCGTCCAGGAAGAAGCCCCGGCCATCGGCAAGCCGCTGCTGGTCTTGCGTGACGTCACCGAGCGCCCCTCCGTACTTGAAGGCGGCACCGTGTTGCTGGTGGGCACCGACACCGCGAAGATCGTCAAGGAGGCCAGCCAGTTGCTCGATGATGAGGCAACCTACAAACGCATGAGCCGTGTCCACAGTCCGTACGGTGACGGCCACGCCAGCGAACGCATCGCCACTCGCCTCCACGCCTGGCTGAGCGCACGCTCGGCGGCGGGTAACGGCGTATGAGCCTGGGTTGGGTCGACTTCTTTGCGTATGTGCTGTTCGGTTTGAAATATGTGGCGATTATCCTCGCCCTGCTGATGTTCATCCTTGGTCTCGATGACCTTTTCATCGATCTGGTGTACTGGGGCCGCAAGTTCATCCGCCGTTGGCGCATCTACGAAAAATTCAAGCGTGCCGACGAGGAACGCCTGTATTCGATTCCCGAAAAGCCCCTGGCAATCATGGTGCCGGCGTGGAACGAAGTCGGTGTGGTCGGCGAAATGGCGCGGCTGGCCGCCTCGACCATCGACTATGAGAACTATCAGATCTTCGTCGGCACCTATCCCAACGACGCCGAAACCCAGGCCGACGTCGATGCGGTCTGCCAGCACTACCCCAACGTGCACAAAGTGGTCTGCGCCCGCCCCGGCCCGACCAGCAAGGCCGACTGCCTGAACAACATCATCGACGCGATCCTGCGCTTCGAAAGCGAGGCGAAAATCGAGTTCGCCGGGTTCATCCTGCATGACGCCGAAGACGTGATTTCCCCGATGGAGTTGCGCCTCTACAACTACCTGCTACCGAACAAGGACCTGATCCAGATTCCGGTCTACCCCTATGCACCGGAGTGGAAGGGCTTCACCGCCGGGCACTATGTGGATGAATTCGCCGAAAACCACGGCAAGGACGTCATCGTCCGCGAAGCACTCACCGGGCAGGTGCCGAGTGCCGGGGTCGGTACCTGCTTCAGTCGCAAGGCCATCAGTGCGCTGCTGGAGGACGGCGACGGCATTGCCTTTGACGTACAGAGTCTTACCGAAGACTACGACATCGGTTTCCGCCTCAAGCAGAAAGGCATGAAATGCATCTTTGCCCGCTACTCGGTCAGCGATCCGAAACTGGCACTGGAACAACCGTGGGTGTTCGGGATGAACCGCGAGTTCTCACAGGTGATCTGCGTGCGTGAACACTTCCCGAGGGATTTGCAACATGCGATCCGACAGAAGTCGCGGTGGATCGTCGGCATCGTGTTTCAAGGTACCAAGAACCTCGGCTGGAGCCGCAAGGGCCTGCTCAATTACTTCCTGTGGCGCGACCGTCGCGGCTTGATCGCCTACCTGCTGAGCTTTATGGTCAACCTGCTGTTCCTGGTGCTGCTGGCGATGTGGGCAGTCACGGTGATCTCTCCCGAGTCATGGCGTTATCCGTCGATCCTCGCCGACAGCTCGTTGCTTTCGGCGCTGCTGTGGCTCAACGGGCTGATGCTGTTCAACCGTCTGTTCCAGCGTGGCTGGTTCGTGACCCGTTATTACGGACTGATCGAAGGCCTGTTGTCCGCGCCGCGGATGATGTGGAGCAACTTCGTCAACTTCTTCGCCAACCTGCGCGCCCTGCGCCAGGTCATGGAAATGGGCGATTCGCGCCGCGTGGCCTGGGACAAGACCACCCACGAATTTCCGGCGCTGACCAAGGCGCAGCGGACCCCGCTGGGCCATCGGCTGGTGGAAAAAGGCCTGCTCACCGAAGAACAGCTCGAAGCGGCGATCACCAGCCCGGTGCGCCGTCGTCTGGGGCGCGAATTGCTGCTGCGCGAATACATCGACAGCACGCAGCTCGTACAGGCTCTGGCCGAACAGCTGGATCTGGAATGGGCACCGCTCAACCCTTTCAAACTCGACAAACGTTTGATCGATGCCGTGCCACGCCGGGTCGCATCGCACTACGGCGTACTGCCGGTTGCCGAAGAAGGCGAGACCCTGATTCTTGCTTCCGAAGGTCCGGTCAGCCAGGTCTCGCTCGGCGCCATCAGCCGTCAACTGAAACGCCCGGTGCGTAGCCGTCTGGCACCGCAGGGCCGCGTGACATTGGGTATTCGCTACTGGTATGCGAGTCCCCGTCAGAATGAGGAAGTGCGTCATATGCTCGAAGTGCTTGAGCGCCATCAGGACGATGAAAACCTGCTGGAGCGGGTCAGCCGCCATCAGGTGCTGCTGGGTAATCTGTTGCAGGTGCGCGGCATGGTGCCGCCGACCCTTTTCAACCAGGCGCTGATCGACTTCGACGCCGAACAGATGTCGCTCGGCGAACACCTGATTTCCCGGGGCATGATTACTCAGGAAATTCTGCAACAGGCCCTGGCCGACCAGGCCAGTGAACAGCAAGCCGCCTACCGCATTGTCCGGGAGGTCGCATGAAGCCTGTGCATCGTCACACCTTGCTGATGGGCAGCCTGCTGCTGGGCCTGAGCACGGCTTACCCGCTGCAGGCTGCGCCGCTGAGCGACTTTGAACAGTTTCGCAGCTATCCCTACATGGACCGCAGTTACCGCGAAGCAAAAAAGGGCAACTGGAAAGAAGTCGAGCGCCTGATGCGCCACCTGCTGGAAAAGGTCCCGAAAAACGACGAGGCCCGAGCGCTGCTGGTCGAGTCGCTGGCCAAACAACGCCGCTACAAGGATGCCATGCAGGCATTGCCGACCAACAGCGACGCCCTTCTTGACCTGCGCCTGACCTGGATCGAGCAGGATCCTCCCACCAGCACTCAGGTTGAAAGCTGGATGGCCACCAGCAACCTGAATGACCGCGTGCGCCTCTGGCAGGCCTACAGCCTTAGCCTGGCCAAGTTTGGCGGCGCAGCCAGGGCCCATGACTGGCTGGCGCAACTGTCGCCCAAGGGCGACGACAATATCCTGCGCCTGGCACGGGCCAACTGGTCGGAGCAACTGCGCGACTGGAGCGGCACCATCGATCAGCTCGCACCGCTCGCTGCCCGCAAACAGCTGGATGCCGAAGGCTGGCAACGTCTGGCCAACGCTTACGTGCAGCGTCTCGACGAGAAACCGCTGCAACAACTGCTGCAACAGGCCCCGAGTCCAGAGGCTGCACGCAAGATCCGTCTGGCAATGGTCGACCGCGCCATCGCCATGGGTCATGAGCAGCAGGCACAACGCTGGATTCAGTCGTTGCCGGACTCCGACCTGGCCGACCCGGCGCAACGCCAGCGCTTGTGGGAACTGGCACGCAAGACCGAAGACGTGCCGACCGTGCAGCGCTTGAGCAATGACCTGCAGCGTCCTTGCCTGGAAACCACCGAATGGTTGTCGCGCCATGATCCGGAAGCAGCACTCAAGCAATTTCGCAGCTGCACGCCTGACGACGACCCGCAAACCTGGCTGATACTCGCCCAGCGCCTGCAAGCCATCGACCTGTTGCAAAGCACGCGGCTGCCGCAGCCGTGGGAAAGTCGCCGCCAGGCGCAACTGCTGGATGTCTGGCAGGATCAGGGGCGCAGCGACAAGGTCGACGCCTGGCTGGCCGGCCAGACGCAAACGCCTGAAATCGTCAAACGCCGGGCGGAACTGTCGCAACGCATGGGCCGCATGACGGAAGCGCAGACCTTATGGGAACTTCACTACCGGCAGACCGGCAACCTGAACTCGCTGGATCAGGCCACCTTCCTGGCGGTCAACAACGGCGATCGCGCCCCTGCGCAACAACTGCTGGAAACCGCCTTCGACCGGCATCAAGGGCGCCTGCCTGTCACTGCACTCCAACGGCTGGCCGGGTTTTATGCCGCTTCGAAACCCACGACGCCGCAACAGCAACGACGAATGGCCCTGCTGATCAGCCGTGTCGACGGCGCCACCCGTGGTCAGTTGCTTGCGCAGCTCGCGGAAAACGGCCAGTGCGACGCCGTTCAGCAAGCCATCGGCAACCACCCGCAGGTTGCCGGCGATTACCGCGCGTTGGGTCGCTGCGCGATGCCGGACCGACCGGGCGAGGCCGTTGTGTATTACCGGCAAGCGGAAAAACTCGGTGACCGCAGCGCTCGTCTGCCATTGGCCTACGCTCTGGAATCCGCCGGTGATTCCGCTGGCGCACTGGCCATCTGGCGCAGCATTCCGACAACAGAACTGAGCGACAACGCCTGCCTTACCGCCAGCCGCAGTGCGCTGAATGCCGGTGACAGTCAGACCGCCGAACATTACTGGCAGCAGAGCACCACTCGGGGAGCCAATGAATGGGCTCTGGGTGCAGCCATCGCCGACGCACGTGGCGAACATGCCCTGGCAATGGAGCGTCAGCGCCAGGCGTTACAAAAAGCACCGGACGCCGGGCATTTCTACGCGGCGTCGGTCACTGCGCAAAAAGCCGGGAATCTGCCGCAAAGCACCGCATGGCTGGCCGAAGCGGTACGCCGCGACCCGAACAACCCGCGTTACCGCGCGGACTACGGCATGCGTCTGGCCGGCGCCGAAACTGGCGAAGAACGCGCCACCGCAATCCCCTATCTGCAACAGGCCACCCGCGACTTCCCCGAGGATTACCGACTCGGCGAAACCTTGGCCTGGCGGTATGACGAAGTGGAAGACAGTGCGTCTGCCCGCAAGGAGTTACGCCGGGTAATCGACCTGGAACAGAACCCGGTGGCCGCCGACGACGAGGATGGCAGCATGGAAGCCAGGCGTTACCGCCAGCGCCGTGCCCATGAAGCCCTCTCCCGTCGCGACAGCCGGACAATCGCCAGCACCTGGTCACCGGCCGGGGTATCGACCAATGACTTCGTGCGACCGGACGAAAGCAAAGGCTCGCGCCGCCATGCCGACTCGCAGAACGTGCAACTGGCGATGTGGGATCACGCCCTCGGCGAAGAACCGAGCCGGGCCGGCAGCACGCTGTCGGTGTATGGCCGGGTCCTGCTCGGTGGCCAGGGACGCTCCAGTTACGCCGAATCCCTCGCCGCCGGTGTCGGCCTGCGCTACAAGCCTTGGGGCACGCAGAACATCAACTTCTACGGTGAAATCTACAAGCAGAGCCAGTTCAGCGATGACGACAACCACAGCCTGAGCCTCGGCCAGATGCTGGTGCCGGAGAAATTGCTCGATCAGATCAACGACCACCGCAAGGATGGTCACACCACCACGGACTACCTGCTGCGCGCCACGGCTTCGTTTCTCGATCAGGGCAAGTACCGTAACGACTGGCGCGTTGACGAAAACGACTGGGACGAACGCTTCCTCTACCTCGATGCCGCCTGGTGGACGAAGGCCGGCGATCATCAGTGGCTGTCGCGGTTCCAGCAGGGGCACGCCTGGAAGCTGCCGGACAGCGGCGCCCAGACCATCATGCCTTACGGCTTCCTTGAGTTTGCCAGCCAGGACCCGAGCAATGACTGGCGGCAGGATCTGCGTACCGGTGTCGGGCTGCGCTGGCAATGGTGGTACGACGAGGACCGCTACAACGCCTACCGCTCGAAATTGACGGTACGCACCGAGTATCAACAGTCGCTGGGCGGCAACTTGTATGAAGGCGGCAACGGTGTGCTGCTGGGCGTGGAGTGGAATTTCTGATGGCTCGTTGGATATTGTTGTTCTGCCTGGTGTTGGGTGCCACGCTCGTGCGGGCCGATGAGCGGGTGTTCTATCAACCGCTGAATGTCGATGCTGGCCTGACCCAGGCGCAGTGGCAGAAAGTCTGGCAGGACACCGCCCGGCAAGGTGCGCGGACAGTCATCGTGCAATGGACGGCTTACGGCGATTCGGACTTCGGCGGCGCCAACGGCTGGCTCGCCGACAGCCTGAAACTCGCCCGACAGCAAGGCCTGCAACTGGTGCTGGGGCTGTCGATGGACCCGGCGTACTACAAACGCATTGATGAACTGGACAGTGCCGGCCTCGGCGCCTACTGGCAGGCGCAACTGGGGCAGTCGCTGGCGCAGCAACAGAAGCTGCGCCAGGAATGGAACCTGCCGGTCAGCGGCTGGTATCTGCCGCTGGAACTGGATGATTTGCACTTTTTGGCAGCCGACCGGCGGGCAACGTTACAGCGACAGCTGCAAGACTTCGCGGCCAAACTCGATGCCCCGTTGCATGTCAGCGCCTTCAGTGCCGGAAAACTTGCACCGACGGTCAACGCCCAATGGCTGGGGGATCTGACCGCAGCCGGCGCACACGTCTGGTGGCAGGACGGCGCCGGTACCGGGCGCCTGCCGCCGCTGGTGCGAAACGGCTACTCCAGCGCACTGCCCTGCTCCGTCGGTATCGTGCGCGAAGCGTTCCGCCAGGTCAGCCGCGAGGGCGAGGCGTTCCGTGCAGAACCGGCCCGCCCGGATGACACCGCAACCGGTTGTCATCAAAGCGCCGTGTTTTCCCTGCGATACCGGCCGTGGGGCCAGGTGATTCTCGACAACCAGCGCAAGCATTCGGGCAGCAATGTACAAAACCATTGAAGACGAAGTCCTGAAGCGAACCGCACCCGCCGAGCTGTGGGACGAGTTCATCCAGCATGAGTTCGAACGGCTGCATTCGTTCTGTCTGCTGATCTATCTGGCCAGCATGGGCATCTGGCTGGCCTTCGACCTGATCGTCAGTTTCCTCGGGGATCAGGATTTCACCTGGCGCTCGATGGTGTTCATCGCAGCGTTCGCGGTGCTCGCCGTGGTGCTGCTGTTCACGCGCAAGGCCCGTCATTTCGACTGGCTGAACCTGACGTTCGTATTTCTCATCACCCTGGGCATACGGATGGTGATCGACGGTTTACCGCCGACCTTTCATGGCATCTGGCTGGTACTCGCTGCCGCCACCACACTCTACAGCGCCTCCGTGCTGCCCCTCAGTCGCTGGTCGTTCTTCGCGGCGCAGGCCGTCACCTGGCTGATGCTCAACCCGTTCATGGGCACCGGGATCAGCCTGCTGGAGCTCAAAGGCGTCATGACCATCGCCTACAGCGTGTTTCTCTGTGCGCTGACGATCTATACGTTTTTGAAACTGCGCGAGACCAAGCTCTACAACTACATCATGTCCAGACTGTTGCTGGATCAGGCCTACAACGACACCCTGACGGAAATCCCCAACCGTCGCTCGTTCATGACCCGCGCCGAAAAAAGCCTGCAGGCATCACCCCGCGAGCAAGACCATTACCTGGCGATGATCGACATCGACAACTTCAAGAAAGTGAATGATGTTTACGGCCACGACATCGGCGATGAAGTGCTCAAGCGGATCGCGGCGGACATCAAAGCCGTGATGGCGCCATTCGAGTACGCGCGACTGGGGGGCGAGGAGTTTGCGATTTATCTGGCCGGCGTGCGCCGCGAGGACGTCGAGACATTGGCCGGTGAGTTGTGCCGGGTGGTGCGTGAGCAGACCACCCGACACCCGGTGACCATCAGCATCGGTGTGGCCCGGGTCGAGGACGGCGACACCCTCAACCAGGCGCTGATCAAGGCTGATGAAGCGTTGTACGAGTCAAAGCACGCCGGGAAAGACCGGTATACCTTTCATCAGTGAGGCCGTCAGGCCTCACGTTTGAGCAACACTCGTGTCACCCGCCGCTCCTCGACCGCCATCACGGTCATGCCCCAGCCGGCATGCTCCAGACGATCACCCTTCATCGGCAGCCGATCCAGCAGGCTCATCACCAGCCCGGCAAGGGTCTGGTAATCCTCGGTCGGTTCGGCAACGAAACCGGTGCGCTGGCGAATCCGCGTCAGGTTCAACGCACCATTCACCACAAACCCGCCCTGCTCTTCGACCACGTCCGGGCCGGCGATTTCGCTGGCGTCCGGCAACTCACCGGCAATCGACTCGAGGATGTCGGTCATGGTCAACACACCGACAAAGTCACCGAACTCGTTCACCACGAAAGCGATGTGGGTCGATGCCGCCCGCATCTGCTCCAGCGCATTGAGGATCGAATAGCTGTCGAGCAGGTTCAGCGTCTTGCGGGCCAGATGCTCAAGGTCGGGTTCGTTGCCGGCCAGATACTCCTTGAGCAATTCCTTCTTGTGGACGAAACCCAACGGTTCATCCACCGCACCGTTGCGAATCAGCGGCAGACGCGAGTAGGACGAATGCATCAGTCGCGTACGAATGGCTTGCGCACCGTCCGCCAGATCTACGTAATCAACGTCGGCACGAACCGTCATCAAGGTACGGATCGGTCGTTCGGCCAGTTGCAACACGCCGCTGATCATCACCCGCTCGCGACGGTCGAACAGCTCGGTACTCGGCGCTTCGCCATCATCCAGCAGGTCGGAAATGTCCTCACCCACCTCTTCTACCGCCAGTTTGCGGCCACCCAACAGACGCATCACCGCGTGAGCCGTACGCTCACGCATCGGGCGCAGGCCCTGCATCGAACGCTTGCGACGGGCCCGGGCGATCTGGTTGAAAACCTCGATCAGGATCGAGAAACCAATGGCCGCGTACAGATAGCCTTTCGGGATGTGGAAGCCCAGGCCTTCGGCAGTCAGGGCAAAACCGATCATCATCAGGAAACCCAGACACAGCATGATCACCGTCGGGTGCGCGTTGACGAAACGAGTCAACGGCTTGCTGGCCACGATCATGACACCAATGGACACCACCACCGCGATCATCATCACGGCCAGTTCATCGACCATGCCCACGGCTGTAATCACCGCATCCAGGGAGAACACCGCATCGAGCACGACGATCTGCGCAACGATGGGCCAGAACAGTGCATAGGCGGTACTGGTCGAGCGTTCGCCGACATGGCCCTCAAGCCGCTCGTGCAGTTCCATGGTCGCCTTGAACAACAGGAACACACCACCGAACAGCATGATCAGGTCACGGCCGGAGAAGCTTTTGCCGAACACCTCGAACAACGGCTGCGTGAGCGTAACCAGCCAGGAAATGCTCGCCAGCAAGCCAAGACGCATGATCAGCGCCAGGCTCAGGCCGATGATGCGTGCGCGGTCGCGCTGATACGGCGGCAGCTTGTCCGCCAGAATCGCGATGAACACCAGGTTGTCGATACCCAGCACCAACTCCAGCACGATCAGTGTCAACAAGCCCAGCCACGCCGTGGGATCCGCTAACCATTCCATAATCAGTCTCTTCTCTCTTCAGTGAATTCAGGCTGCCGGACACGGCAAAGTGCGGCGCGAAAGCTCGGAGGCTGCGCCATCAACGATAGTCGGGAGTCGGAAAACCGGATGCTGCGAGTGCGTCAAGACCGCGCCATGGCGCGAGGGGAACGTGGTTCTTTGAGTCGAACCGGGAGGCTCCGAGAGAGTGTTCATGAAAATCCTGAATGGAAAAGGGTCTTGAAGCGTACAAGCTCTGATGACTTTTCCTACAGCTGGAAATCATTTCAAAATCTGTACGCCTTCAGCCTCGCTCAGGATTCCGGGTAGATCGCGGCCAGGACCCGTTCGGCATTGGCACCGCAACTCATGCCTTCCGGTTTCGATTGAATGTTGTCGATGACCTCCAGCAACCGTGCCTTGCTCCGGGCCAGATGCTGCTGCATGACTTCGATCTGTTGTACCTTGCGCGTGAGCCCCTCCACCAGTTCATCGTGCTTGAACTCTCCGGTCCCTGCGAGTGGCAACAGCTGCTTGAGTTCTTCAAGGGAAAACCCGGCCTGCTGGGCACTGCGGATGATGTTGAGAGTTTGCAGCACTTGCGGCGGGTAACGCCGATAGCCATTGCCCAGCCGTTCCACTTTGGGAATCAGGCCCTGAGCCTCATAAAAGCGAATGCTCGAAGCGCTCAGCCCGCTCTGTTGCGCCAGTTCACCAATTTTCATTTCGGCCTCGATTTGCCCGCTTGACATTAAAGTTGACTTTAAGCTTAGCCTCTCCCCATCACTGATGAGGAGTCAAGCAATGTCGCCCTTCCAGATTTTGAAACTGCCCAACGGTCAGACCGTCGGCAACCGCATCGCCAAAGCCGCCATGGAAGAAAACCTCGCGGATCGTGATCAGGCACCGTCCCGCGAACTGTTCCGTTTGTACCAGGCCTGGGCCGATGGCGGCGCCGGCCTGCTGCTGACCGGCAACGTGATGATTGACCGTCGGGCCATGACCGGCCCAGGCGGCGTGGTCCTGGAAGACGAGCGACATCTGGAGCGTTTCCGCCAATGGGCCGAAATCGCCCGCAGTGGCGGCGCGCAGGTCTGGGTGCAACTCAATCATCCTGGCCGCCAGACCTTCGCCAATATGGGCCAGCAAGCGCTGGCGCCGTCGGCAGTGGCGCTGGAAATGGGCTCGTTCTCGAAACTGTTCGCCGAACCCAGACCGATGACCGAAGACGATATTGAAGAAGTCATTCAACGTTTCGCCAGAAGCGCCGCACTGGCCGAGAAAGCCGGTTTCACCGGCGTGCAGATCCACGCGGCCCACGGCTATCTGCTCAGCCAGTTTCTGTCGCCGCTGACCAATCGCCGCACCGACCGCTGGGGCGGTTCGCTGGAAAATCGTGCACGTCTGCTACTGTCGGTGATCGAGGCTGTGCGTCAGGCCGTTTCACCACAGTTCTGCGTGGCAGTGAAGCTCAATTCGGCGGATTTCCAGCGCGGCGGTTTCGACACGGACGATGCCCGCCAGGTGATCGAATGGCTCAACGAACAGCCCATCGATTTGCTGGAACTGTCCGGCGGCAGCTATGAAGCTCCGGCCATGCAGGGCGAAGCCCGTGACGGGCGTACCCTGGCCCGGGAGGCGTTCTTTCTGGAGATGGCCAGCGAACTGGCCAGCGTGGCGCACATGCCGGTGATGGTCACCGGCGGCATCCGGCGCCTGCCCATCGTCGAGCAGGTACTCGACAGCGGCATCGCCATGGCGGGCATTGCCACGGCTCTGGCGATCGAACCGGATCTGGTCAGACATTGGCGCGAAGGCCGCCACAGCGAGCCGCAACTGCCACCGATCCGCTGGAAGCGCAAGGCACTGGCCGCGCTGGCGAACATGGCCGTGGTGCGATTCCAGATGGCACGCCTGAGCCGGGGTCGCAAGCCGCATCCCGAAGTCTCGGCACTCTGGGCGCTGATTCGCGACCGTTTGTACCTCAGCCGACGCACCCGCCAGTACCGTCAGGCGATGGGCGCGTAAACCCTAGCGTCCGGCAAACCGCAGGCGCGACAGCTGACGCAGATCCCCTTCGATGTAATAGTCGTTGGTCCAGCTGTCATCCGCCGCCAGCGGCTGCACCTGTTTCAGCTCGAGTTTTTTCGCGAAATAGCGGAAACGGTAGTGTTCGTAGAAACGCAGCAGTTCCAGGCCATAGCGGTCCGCCAGTTCGGTGTCGCCGCGGATGATCAGGAAGTTCTCGTCGTTGCCGTTGCTGGCTGCTGTGCTGAGATTGTGGCTGCCGCTGATGATGGTCGGGCTGTCGCTGGTGAAATCGGTGACGATTGCCTTGGTGTGCACCAGCAGATTGCCCTTCTGGCCTTTCATGTTCTCTTTCAGCCAGCCTTCCAGCCCTGTGTTGAGCAGCGCGGTGGCGGCGAATTCAGCCGTGCGGTCGGCGTGGAATCCGGTGATGCGACTGGCGGTGTTCTGCAGGCCGTAACGCAGGATGTCGTCATGGGGCTGACCGAGCAGTGCGTTGAGAATGACGTCGGGCAAGGTGAACGCGGTGACGAACAGCACGTCCTTCTTCGCCGCATTGATGATGTCGACGAACTCGCGCAGATCGGCACCGCCACTGCGCGGCGAGAACCCGGCAAACAGCGGTTGCGCCGGATTCATCGGATTGTGCTGGGTGATCCAGTCGCGAGTGGCGCCGACATCCGCCGGCGTCGCCCAGACCTGCTCGAAGGTCTGCAGATAGCTCGCCGCGACAGCCGTGTCATCCAGCACATGCACCACGTTGGCCTGGCGGTACACGCCGTTGGCGGTGAAGTTGGTACTGCCGCACAACACAGCCTGGGGCTGCCGCTCACCGCCGGCGATACGACTCAGGACAATGAACTTGTCATGGAAAATATCGTGGGTCACCCGCCCGCGCTTGCTGGTTTGCGGCAGCTTCGCAAGACTGGCCTCGTTCATTGCGGTGTCTTCGTCGCCGGGTTTGGCGTGATACAGCACCCGCACTTGCACACCGCGATCGAATGCAGCGTTCACCGTGTCGATGATGGCTTGCAGTTGGTACTCGTAGATCGCGATGTCCAGCGCCCATTCGCCATCGGGCGCACGTTCGATGAACCCCTGCAGGCGCCCGAGCAGACCGTTTTCGAGCCATTGCCGTGCAGCGTCGGGCCAGGCTTCGATGGGCATGTTCTTGTTGGCGCTGATCTGCGCGTCAAGGTCGGGAAACTTGCGCTGGAACGCCTGACTGGCGGCCACGGCGCGGTTGAATATCACGCTTTGATTGGCCGGGTGACCGTCATCCGAGGTAATGCTCAGCTCCAGCGATTCCCCCAGCACCGGCGCATCGGGCGTGCCATAGGCCAGATGTACGCGGTAATGCATGGTCGTCCCTGGATTGACCGCGTAATCGGCCCAGCGAAATTTCTGCAGCGGCGCGATATCACTGGGCGTGGCGTGAAACTGCGGGAAGGTGTGAACCTTGCCGGGAAAGGTCAGGCTGTTGAACAGAAATTGCCACGGCTTGTCGCCCTGCTGTTTCTCGATGGCAAACCCCAGCAGGCCCTTGCGGCGGGGCTCGGCAAGATCCATTGCCAACAGCACGCCGTTGGTGCCGGCGTAGGCCTTTACGCGAAAATCGTCCTGAGGGTTGGCGACCAGTACGCGCATGATTCACTCCTTGTGAGATGGGCTGGATGCAGCATAGACCTCAGATGGGCAACAAATCGTCGATATGACGGTAATCCGTGGCCAGGGCAGTGGCCAATTGTCTGGCCCGACCCAACCGGATCGGCCCGCGCTCGATATCGATGAGCAAGCCCGGACACTCGAAAGCCGGCAACCCGGACCAGTCTTTCAGGCGTCCATCGGTGAGCAGCAGCAGACGTTGTTGTTCGGCGGGAAATCGCTTGCGGCGCACCGCCAGCCATTGCTCAGCCTCGGTCAGCGCCGCCAACAGGGGCGTGCCGCCGCCCGCCCCCAATTCATCCAGCCATGCTCGCAATCCGCTGGAAGCTTTCAGACCCTGCACCTGCCATTTCGGTGCCGCACCGCTGGCGGTCAGCAAGGCGAGCCGTGCCCGTTGCCGGTAAGCGTCATCGAACAGCTGCGCCAGCAGCCCCTTGGCATCGCTCAGCGCTTGATGGCGACGGGTCGAAGCCGAGGCATCGACGATCACCAGCCACAGGTCATGGGGTGTCCGGGTGCGCAATTGAAACAACAGGTCCCCACGCACTTTCGGTCGACCATTGAGTAACGTTCCTGGCCAGTTCACCGAGCCATTGCTGGCGGCATGACGCTTGCCCTGTCGGCCATTGTCCAGGCGTCCGGCGTGGGGTCTGGCATTCGCCCCCACGTCGGATCGGGGGCGAATGCCTAGGGCTTTTTTGGCCAGGCAGGTACTGCGCGGCGCGCACCGGTGGCAAGGGCCGGGGCCGACATTTCGCCCCACTGGCCCTGCCCTTCACTCGGCTCGGCCTGGGAGCCGGATGGCGATTGCGCGGGTGTTTGCGTGTTGGCTGATGACTGCTCACGGCGACGGTGACGCAGCGCGAAGTCAGCCACGGCCTCGATGTCCTGTTCCGCAATCGCCGACGCACCGCGCCACGCCGCATGAGCCCGCGCAGCACGCAGCCAGACCAGATCGGCGCGCAGGCCATCGACACCGGCAGCAAAGCAACGCTCGGTGATCTGCGCCAGGGCTTCATCATCAAGAGGAATGCTTGGCAAGGCATTACGGGCGTTTTCACAGCGCTCGCGCAGGGCTTGCTGTTCGGTTTCCCACTGTGCACAAAAGGCCTGCGGATCGCTGTCGAAATCCAGTCGTCGACGAATGATCTGCCCGCGCTCGACCGGTGCCGTGTGGCCACTCAGGGCAACGTTCAAGCCAAAACGATCGAGCAGTTGCGGACGCAATTCGCCCTCTTCCGGATTCATGGTGCCGATCAGCACGAACCTGGCCGAATGCCGATGGGAAATGCCGTCGCGTTCGATCAGGTTGGTGCCGCTGGCCGCCACATCGAGCAGCAGATCCACCAGATGATCCGGCAGCAGATTCACTTCATCGACATACAGCACACCGCCGTCAGCCTTGGCCAATACGCCGGGAGAAAACTGCGCACGACCGTCACTGAGCGCCGCATCCAGATCCAGTGTGCCGACCAGCCGCTCTTCGGTCGCTCCCAAAGGCAAGGTAACAAACTGACCGCTGGCCAGCAGATCCGCCAGGCCCCGGGCCAGGGTCGACTTGGCCATGCCGCGCGGGCCTTCGATCAACACGCCGCCGATCTTCGGGTCGATGGCGGTCAGGTACAGCGCCAGCTTCAGATCGTCGGCGCCGACCACGGCGCAGAGCGGGAAATGCGGGATGTCGGTCATGTTCAGCTCTCTTCTTCAATATCCAGCAACAGGTTTTCCAGGGCCTCTTTGTAGGCCCCCGGCTCCTGCCACATCCCGCGCTGCTGCGCTTCGAGCATGCGCTCGGTCATGTCGCGCAGCGCGTGAGGATTATGCTCGCGCACAAATTCCCGGGTCGACGGATCCAGCAGATAGGCGTCGGCCAGCAACGCGTACTGGTGATCGTCGATCAATTGTGTGGTGGCGTCGAAGGCAAACAGGTTGTCGACTGTCGCTGCCAGTTCAAACGCGCCTTTGTAGCCGTGGCGTTTGACGCCGTCGATCCATTTCGGATTCGCCGCCCGGGAGCGGATTACCCGGTTCAGCTCTTCTTTCAGGGTGCGAATTTTCGGCAGGTCCGGCTGGCTGTGATCGCCGTGATAACTGGCCGCCGCTTCGCCACGCAGGCTTTCCACGGCGGCGAGCATGCCGCCCTGAAACTGGTAATAATCGTTGGAGTCGAGCAAATCATGCTCGCGGTTGTCCTGGTTATGCAGCACGGCCTGCACCTGGCTCAGGCGCTGGACGAATTGCTCACGGGCGGCGGTGCCTTCATCTGAACCGCCGTAGGCGTAGGCGCCCCAGTTCAGATAAACCTCGGCCAGATCCTCGCGGGTTTGCCAAAGGCGACCGTCGATGGCGCCCTGCACGCCCGCGCCGTAAGCACCGGGCTTGGCACCGAAGATCCGCCAGCCGGCCTGACGCCGCGCAGCCTCTTCATCCAGCCCGGACTGCCGCAAGGCCTCCCGTTCGGCACGTACCCTGGCGGCCAGCGGATTGAGGTCGTCCGGTTCGTCCAGGTCTGCGACGGCCTGCACGGCGGCATCGAACAGACGAATCAGGTTGGCGAACGCATCACGGAAGAAGCCGGAAACCCGCAACGTCACATCGACCCGGGGCCGGTCGAGCAGGCTCAGCGGCAGAATCTCGAAATCGTCGACCCGCTGACTGCCTGTGGCCCACACCGGGCGCACGCCCATCAGTGCCATGGCCTGGGCGATGTCGTCACCGCCGGTGCGCATGGTTGCGGTCCCCCAGACCGACAGGCCGAGCTGACGCAGATGATCGCCGTGATCCTGCAGGTGCCGTTCCAGAATCAACGTGGTCGACTGGAAACCGATGCGCCATGCCGTGGTGGTCGGCAGGTTGCGCACATCTACGGAATAAAAATTGCGCCCGGTGGGCAGCACGTCGAGGCGACCGCGACTGGGTGCGCCACTCGGGCCGGCAGGGACGAAGCGGCCGTTCAGAGCATCGAGCAAACCGCGCATTTCGGCCGGACCGCAGGCGTCGAGGCGTGGGGCAACGACTTCACGAAGATGGTCGATGATTACGCCGACTTCAGACCAGTGATGATCCTGTGGGAGCGAGCTTTCTCGCGATTGCGGTGTGGCAGTCCCAGAAGTGTTGGCAGACAAGACGCCTTCGCGAGCAAGCTCGCTCCCACAGGAATCGCTCACAGCGTGCTTGATCAAATGGGCTGCGAACAGCTCCAGACGTTCACGGGTATCCCCCGCCGTGCGCCAGACTTCATCGCTAATCGATTGCAGTTCCATCGGGCGCGGGCCAGTCCAGGGCTCGGCCAACGCGCAATCCAGCGGATCAAACCCCAGTTCGAAAGCCCTGGCCAACGCCCGCAACAGACTCGATTGCGCACCTTTGCCATCGCCACGGGGAATCCGCAGCAGCGCAAGCAAAGTATCAATGCGCAAACGCCCGGTCGGTGACTCACCGAAGATGTGCAGGCCATCGCGGATCTGCGACTCCTTCAGATCACACAGATAAGTGTCCAGTCGCGGCAACCAGATCGCCGCATCGGCATCGCTGTCGAGGGCTTCGTCGAGTTGCAGTTCGCGATCGATCTGCGTGTCACGCACCAGTTGCAGAATGTCGCGTTGCAATTCCCGGGCGCGGCGCGGGTCGAGCAGTTGAGCTTCGTAATACTCGTCGGCCAACAACTCCAGATTGCGCAACGGGCCGTAGGTTTCAGCGCGAGTCAGCGGCGGCATCAAGTGGTCGATGATCACCGCCTGAGTACGACGCTTGGCCTGGGCGCCCTCGCCCGGGTCATTGACGATGAACGGATAGATATTCGGCAGCGGCCCGAGCAATGCATCCGGCCAGCAATTCGCCGACAGGCCCACGCCCTTGCCCGGCAGCCATTCGAGGTTGCCGTGCTTGCCGACGTGAATCACACCGTGGGCACCGTAGGTCTGACGCAGCCAGAAATAGAACGCCAGGTACGCGTGCGGCGGCACCAGATCCGGGTCGTGATACACCGCGCTCGGGTCGACCTGATAACCCCGTGCCGGTTGAATGCCGACGAAGGTCAGGCCAAAGCGCAGACCGGCGATCATCATCCGCCCGTCACGGCACATCGGATCCTTTTGTGGTGCGCCCCAACGCTCCAGTACCGCCGCGCGATTGGCTTCGGGCAGCGCGTTGAACATTGCCAGATAATCGTCCATCGCCAGACTTTGCTGACACGGACGCTGATCGAGGGTATGGAGGTCGTTGCTGACACCGCCGAGCAGTTGCCGGATCAATTCTGTGCCGCTGTCGGGCAGTTCGGCCGGCAGCGGATAACCCTCAGCCTGCAACGCCCGAAGGATATTCAGCGCGGCGGCTGGCGTGTCGAGGCCGACGCCGTTGCCGATGCGTCCGTCCCGGGTCGGATAGTTGGCAAGGACCAGAGCGATACGCTTTTCAGCGTTCGGCACCCGCGCCAGATCGACCCAGCGCCGCGCCAGCTCAGCGACGAAATTCATGCGCTCGGGCTGGGCCCGGTAACACACCACGTCGGACTGACTGCGCTCACTGCGCCAGGCCAGGTCCTTGAAGCTGATGGGCCGGCTGATGATCCGACCGTCCAGTTCCGGCAGGGCAATGTGCATCGCCAGATCGCGAGGACCAAGGCCCTGCTCGCTGTCGCGCCAGCCGGGTTCGTTGTCCTGCGCGCAAATGGCCTGGATCACCGGAATATTCCGACGGAATGGCCGCAGATGCGGCGCTTCCGGGCTGGACTGGGCGAAACCGGTGGTGTTCAGAATCACCCCTGCTTCGACTTCATCCAGCCAGTCCTCAACCACCGACAGGCAGCCGGGCTCTTTCAGGCTGGCCACGGCAATCGGCAGCGGATTGAGTCCGGCCACCTGCAACCGTTGGCAGAACACGTCAATAAACGCCGTGTTGGCCGCTTGCAAATGCGAGCGATAAAACAACACCGCCGCCACCGCTTGACCGGGCAACCAATCGGCTTGCCAATCACTCAGTGCGGCGGTGTTTTTCTTCGGGTGGTATATCGCCGTGCGCGGCAGCGCTTGCGGCTCGCCCCACTCGTAATCCCGCGCCAGCCAGCGATTGGCCAGGCAGTGGAAGAAATCCAGCGCGTTGCCCATGCCGCCCTGGCGCAGAAACTGCCAGAGCCGGTCGCGATCCTCGGCGCCCACGGTGCTCAAATCGCTGAGTTCCGGGTCGGGACGATCATCGCCCGGCACCAGAATCACCTGCACACCGCGCTCGGACAATTCGACCAGCCGCTCGACGCCATAACGCCAATAAGCGATGCCGCCGTGCAGCGAGATCAGAATGACCTTGGCGTGACGCAGCACCTCATCGACGTACAGGTCGACCGACGCATGGTTCTGCACCTGCATCGGGTTGGCCAGGCGCAGGCTCGGGTAATCCTCGGGCAGTTGCTGTGCGGCCTCGGCGAGCAGCGCGAGACTGGAGTCGCCGCTGCACAGAATCACCAGCTCGGCGGGGGTTTGTCCAAGGTCGGCAATGTTGTCATCCGACACGAAACCGCCGGGCTGGGTCCTGAGCAGATGCATGGCTTAAATGCTGAGCGCGGCGCGCAGTTGCGCTTCGAGACTGGCCGCGTCCAGTTCCTGGCCGATCAACACCAGACGCGTCACACGTGCCTCATCGGCTCCCCACTGACGGTCGAAGTGCTTGTCGAAACGCGTGCCCACGCCCTGAATCAGCAGGCGCATCGGCTTGTTCGGGATCGCCGCGAAGCCTTTGACCCGCAGGATGCTGTGCTGGACCACAAGCTGCGTCAGCGCATCGAGCAGCAGGCTTTCGTCGGCTTGCGGCAGTTCGATGGAGATCGAGTCGAAAGCGTCGTGATCGTGGTCGTCGTGATCGTCATCACCGTCGTGGTGGTGATCATGATGGCTGTGGCGGCTGTCGATGTGATCTTCCGCGCCGGCACCCAGACCGATCAACACGTCCAGCGGCAGGCGACCGTTGCTGGCTTCGATGATCTTCACCGCCGGCGGCAGCTCTTCGGCGACTTCCAGGCGCACGCGGGCGAGATCTTCGGGGCTGGTCTGGTCGGCCTTGTTGAGAATCACCAGGTCGGCGCTGGCCAGTTGGTCGGCGAACAGTTCGTGCAGTGGCGATTCGTGGTCCAGGTTCGGATCGAGCTTGCGCTGGGCATCGACCTGATCCGGGAATGCGGCAAAGGTGCCGGCGGCCACGGCCGGGCTGTCGACCACGGTGATCACCGCATCAACGGTGCAGGCGCTGCGAATTTCCGGCCACTGAAAGGCCTGCACCAACGGTTTTGGCAGGGCCAGCCCCGAGGTTTCGATCAGGATGTGGTCGAGGTCGCCGCGACGGGCCACCAGCTCGCGCATCACCGGGAAGAACTCTTCCTGAACGGTGCAGCACAGGCAGCCGTTGGCCAGTTCGTAAACGCGACCGGTGGCTTCTTCTTCGGTGCAGCCGATGGTGCACTGCTTGAGGATTTCACCGTCGATGCCCAGTTCGCCGAACTCGTTGACGATCACCGCAATGCGGCGGCCCTGAGCGTTGTCGAGCATGTGCCGCAGCAAGGTGGTCTTACCCGAGCCGAGGAAACCGGTGACGATGGTGACGGGGAGTTTGGCCAGTGTTTTCATCGGATGCCCTTTGGCAAGGTGGCGGGCATACGGGACGAGGCCGGCAGCGCGCAGGCGTGCCTGGAGAGTTCGCCACCGGATCACCCCGCCCGGTTGAAAGTGAGAATCTGTGACGAGGCAGGTCTCCTGGCTGACGGTGTTCGGACCTTGGCCCGGTATTCGCTGCGCCTTCCCGCTGGCTCCTGGATTGAGCTGGCAGTGGCGTGGCAGCGAACGGCACCGTTCACAGTTGCGGGGGCAGCCGCGGCTTGGACCGCGTTCCCTTCTTAGCTTCGGCGTGGGCCGAAGAACCTCGAGAGCGCAAGGCTACGCATGGGTTCGTGGTGGGTCAATGGGCGTTGTTTTTTGGTTTTGAGATTTGTGAGCATATCCGTTGCTGCGGTAACGGCTTCCTAGGGTTCCGCCCTTACGGCGGGTCACTTTTTCCAAACGCCGAAAAAGTAACCAAAAAGGCTTCCCCCAGCGTACGGCACTTCGCTGAGGCTCAGTGTTCCCTCGCTA
>NZ_LRUN01000054.1 GCF_001679645.1 Pseudomonas bananamidigenes
AGAGGGTTAGGGTGAGGGCAGTGGTCTGATTGTCACTGCAACTTATGTGTTTGTTTAGTATCGAGCATCGACACTTTATCTGCCGGTCTGGACAATAAATTGCTGAGCGACTGGTCGAACTTCTGCAACGCCCGAACCTGAACTTCCTGCTGCTGATTGATATCCGCAACGATCTCCTCCGAACGCTTGAAGTCCGCCCAGACCGGTGTCAACTCTTTCGCGTCGGACCCCTTGGCCGTTCCGATGTAGTTGAACTTCCCGTCATAAAAGTCCGCACTTACATCCGCCTTGATGTCGGAACTGCGCGAAGTAATCAATTGGCTGTGAGTATCGACGATCGCTACTACATCGGGATTGGCCGCACGCAGGCTCTGCATGTCCGGGTACACCGTGACCGAGCCGAACTGGCGTTGCAGGGAGGCTTTCACCCAGTCTACGGCCATGTCCGGTTTCGAGGTGGCGACATAGGCATCATGGATCGGCTGCACCAGCAGACTCTGGCCGAAACCGGTGCCGGCGTTGGCCTGATAGTCGCGCAGGTATTGGCGATTGGTCTGGGTGCTCGGGCTATAGACGACGCCCAGTGAAACTCCAGGGCCGCTTTTGACCTGCGTGGCGCTGCTGCGCCCGACCGGTTGGGTAAACAGTGTGTCGAGGGAAGAAACCGCCTTGGGGGCGGTGGGAACGGAACAGGCGGACAACGCTAAAACCGATATCGCCAGGGTACTGGCAAAGGCAAGTTTCATGGTGAGTCTCCCGTGAAGCAACTTCAATCGGAATATCAAAGGTGTCGGGGTTCACTTGATAGAGCCGGCGACAGTTGCCTCAGACTACTCCCGCCCGACTGAGAACAACCTGACAATTTGCTGAATGACGGTCATGCAATAGTTTTATTGGCTGTAAGGGTTCTGGATTAATTGCCGCGAGAAATAAAAAAGGCACAAATCAGCCATTTGCGCCTTTTATTTATGGCTGATTGAACAACCATCAGTTTTTCAAAGGGATCAACACTTGCTCGTCCGGCGACAGCACCATGAACACCAGCAATCTGGCAGGTTTGGTTTTGCTGGCGTTTTTCGACACCAGATGTTCGGAACCTGCGGGTTCGTACCAGAACTGACCCTTCTTGTAGGTGATCGGCTGCTCGCCCTTGACCTGAGAAATCACTTCGCCTTCGAGCACATAGGCCATGGCCGTGCCGTCGTGTTTGTGGGCGATGGAGGACTGGCCGGGTTTGTAGTCGACTTCAATCATCATGGCTTTTTTGCCCGGAACGTTTTTCAGCATCTGGTCCTGCAGGACCGAGACCTTCTCGGAGGCGTCGTGGGCCATGGCGGCAGCAGAAACAGACAGGGCGAGTGCGGCGGCGAAAATGTGCAGGAGTTTCATGGCGGGTCACCTGTGAAGTGGGGGAGTCGGCTTTCACGGTAGTCCGCGTGCCGGGCCAATCACACCGCCAATATTCGGGAAGTTCAGGTGACCAATATCAGGGGGCTCGATTTAAGAATGTCAGTGCTTTCCATGACGCCATCGCGAGCAAGCTCGCTCCCACAGTTTTCTGTGTGGTTCATATCATTTGTGAACTACACAAAACCCTGTGGGAGCGGGCTTGCTCCGGGCGGCGTTCCGACGAAGGCGTCGGATCAGACGATAGGGAAACTGTTGAAATCCACGCTATTGGCCAGCCGACTGTCGATCAGATCAATAAACCCCTGAGCCTCGGGTCGATTGAAGTGCGCCTGCATCGCTTCTTCCGATTGCCAGCGGGCGCTCACGGTCCAGCGATGGTTGTCCTCGGGGCAGCGGTCGACCAGATAGGAATCGCAGCCCGGTGTTTCGCGCAGGGTGTCGACGATCTTCTGCAACTGCCTGCCCAGCTCTTCGGAGCGGCCGGCGGCAGCCCGCACCTCTACGGTGTTGATCACTTCGTTGGACATTGCTCACACTCCTGAATCAGGCCGGACGAATCCTGCTCATTGAGGGATAACGCCTGTGCAGAATAGGCCTGCACCCCCGGATCACCAATAACCAATCGGCGGGTAATCCGTCAGACCAATCTACCCTGTGACCTGTTGCAGAATGTCGCGCAGGCGATCCAGCGCAATATCGATGTCCAGCGTTTCGATGGCGCCGAAACCGAAGTACATCCCGCTTCTGGGCGGCTGCTGGTAATAGAAGCCATCGATGCTGTAGAGCCCGACTTCGACTTTTTTCGCCAGTTCGATCACCAGCGGCAAGTCGATCGGCACCCGGCAGAACACCGCCATATGGAAGCCTGCGCTGGCCGGCACGGCCTCCAGCCACGGCGACAGATCGGTGGCCATGCGCGCCAGGATCCGCTCGCGGCGCTGAGCGTAAATGGTGTGGCAGCGGCGAATGTGCTTGAGCAGGCAGCCCTCGGCGATGAACTTGGCCAGCGCCCATTGCGGCAGGGTGGAGGCGTGCAGGTCGGTGAGCTGCTTGGCGCGGATCACCGCTTCGAGGATGGCTGGCGGCAGGATCGCGTAACCGAGGCGCAGCTCCGGCAACAGGGTTTTCGAGAAGGTGCCGACGTAAGCGACGATGCCGCGCTGATCGAGATTGTGCAGCGAATCCGTCGGACGACCCTCGTAGCGGAATTCGCTGTCATAGTCGTCCTCGATAATGATCGCGCCGAGCTCATAGGCCCGGGCCAGCAACGCTTCGCGTCGCGCCTGGCTCATCGGCATCCCCAGCGGGAACTGGTGCGACGGCGTCACGTAGATCAACCGCGTGCCGTCAGGAATGTGCTCGACCTGAATCCCCTGCGCATCCACCGGCACCCCGACCACCGTTGCGCCATGAGTGCCGAACAGCAGCCGCGCCGGCGGATAACCCGGATCTTCCATCGCCACCAGACTGCCGGGCCGCAGCAGCACCCGGCCGATCAGGTCCAGCGCCTGTTGCGCGCCATTGCACACCACGATGTCCTCGTCCTGGCAGTTCACGCCGCGAGAGAAGGCGATGTGCCGGGCAATCGCATTGCGCAGCGCCGGCAAGCCTTCTGCCACGCTGTAAAAACCTTTGGCACCGGACATTTGGCGCATGGCATGGGACACGCAGCGGCGCCAGTCATCGTGGGGGAACTGGCCCTTGCTGGTGGCGCCGCCAATGAAGTCGTAGCGCAGCGAGCCTTCCAGCGTCGGATGGCGCAGGAACACCGGCAGGTTGCACCAGCTCTCTATCACCTCGGAACCGGCCAGCTCGCAATGACTTTGCTTGCGCTGCACCGGTGTGGCGCGGGCGTTGACGTAAGTGCCTTTGCCGATCACGCCGGTAAGGAAGTTTTCGTAGGTCAGCTGCGCGTAGGTGTCGGAAATGGTCTTGCGCGAAATCCCCAGTTGCTCGGCGAGCAAGCGGCTCGGCGGCAGTTGCGTGCCGGCGGCCAGACGCCCGGATTCAATGGCCCCGCGCAGTTGCTGATACAACTGACCGGCCAGATCCTTGCGGCCGTTGATCACGACGTGAAGTTCCATACCGACGGGGCTCCCGGGGGCGAATGAGGCTGATTGTGCGCCCGCCAGATTACTCCCGAATGCACGGGGGGCAGAAGTTGCGTAGTGAAAATCCCCGAAATTGGCGTAGGACCCTGTGGGAGCGAACTTGCTCGCGAAAGCAGTGTGTCAGTTGACATCTATGTTGAATGTAATGCCCCCATCGCGAGCAAGCTCGCTCCCACAGGTTCAGTGGTGTACCGGTTTTCCGTGCAATTGGGGCTGTAATGCTGGTCGGCCAGCCCTTACCGTGAAATCACTCTTCTGCTGCCCGAGACCCGCCTATGTCCCCGCGTCTGGATTACTACAGCGCTTCACCCAAAGCCATGAAAGCGATGATTGCCCTGGAAGCGCTGACCAGCAGCCTGAGCATCGAGGCGCCGTTGCTGCACCTGATCAAGATCCGCGCCTCGCAACTCAACGGCTGCGCGTTCTGCACCGACATGCATTCGGTGGAAGCGCGGCGGGCAGGGGAGACGGATCGGCGGCTGTACGCCATCGCGGTCTGGCGCGACAGCGGCTTCTTCAACCTGCGCGAGCGGGCCGCACTGGCCTGGACCGACGCAGTGACGCTGCTGGCGGAGAGTCATGTGCCGGACGACGTCTATGAACAAGCGCGGACACAGTTCAATGAAGGCGAACTGGTGGACCTGACCATGGCCGTCAGCACCATCAGCAGCTGGAATCGCCTGGCGGTGAGTTTTCGCCAGGTCCCCAGTGACTGACGAGCACATGTCCCCTGCAGCAAGGGAGCATGCTGTGGCGAGGGAGCTTGCTCCCGCTGGGGGGCGAAGCAACCCTGAATCCGTTGTGCACGGTTTATCAGGATGGGTGCGTGTTGATCACGCCCCCTGCGGGAGCAAGCTCCCTCGCCACGAGCACTCTGCTGCGCTCTCTAGTTCGCTGGCCGCTGCGGTTTCACCGACGTGCCAAACGTATTGCCCATCCGCGTACTGGTAGCCGCCGGGGTCGCCAGTCCCACCTGATTCGGCGGGCGCTTGTTGACCGGCACGTTCATCGCTTCCTGATTTTTCTGCGCAGCCTTCGCGCCGTCGGGGTTGTTGCCCATCTGCTGGCTCAGGCAGTCGTAATTCGGCGCCTTGTAACCGCCCACGGTCACCTCGACGCAACCCACCGCCTGCTCGGCCTGTACGCCGCACGACAGGGTCAACAACAGCCCGCTCAGCGCCAATGTCCACAGTGATTTCATGTGTGCCTCCTGGCCGGCCCGAAAGGGCGCTCTGGCTCAAGAGTCTAGTGCAACGGGCGCGCCGATCCCGTGATGGTTTTTTTGCAGTGGCCGTCACACCAGATTCATAAACAGCCCTCAGGATGACGGTTTTCAGGGGTACATCAACTGTGCTGCGAGGCCGTGCCAGGGACGATGTTGTGCGCTCAGCGCTCGTGCGCCAGCTCGGTCTGGGGCTGCTGCTTGGCTTGTTGCTGAGCCGCGCCAGCGCCGATCCGGTACCGGCGACGATGCGCATGACGCTGCACATCCCGGCCCAGGAACTGGCCCGCGCCCTCGATCAGTTCAGCCGCGCCACCGGCATGGCGGTGCTGGTCGACAGCCAGTTGAGTCGCGGTCGACGCTCGTTGGCAGTGGACGGTGAATTCACCGCCGCCGAAGCGTTGCGCCGGCTGCTCGGCGGCAGCGGGTTGATGGCCAAGTACAGCCGCGACGATGCGTTCACCTTGCAGGTGGCGCAGGTCGAGGACGTGCCGCTACCGGCGGAGAAACCGCCCCCCGCCAGCGTCGCGGTCAACCGCAGTTACGCCACGGCGGTGCAGGCAGCCATCGAACGCAACCTGTGCCGCTCGCCGTTGACCCGGCCCGGCAGTTTTCGTGCGGTGTTGCAGTTGTGGATCGGCCGTGACGGCGTGGTGCAGCACAACCGGTTGGTGACCTCGACCGGTGATGTTCGGCGCGATGCCGCGCTGGTAGACAGTTTTCACACGCTCAGGATCGACCGGCCCACACCCGGCGCATTGCGCCAGCCAGTCACCTTGCTGTTGTTACCCGAATCGTCAGGAAAACGCATGGAATGCACACAATGGGAAGGAGTTTCCGGGGGATGAAAGACGCCGGACAAAGTTCGATGGTCCAGCTGTTCCTGACGTCCTACGAGGACTTTCGGGTGCGCCTGCGACGCCGTCTCGGCTCGGAAGACCTGGCCAACGACGTGCTGCACGAAACCTATCTGCGGGTCGACCGCATGGAAGCGCCGCCGAACCTGCTGCGGCCCAACGCCTATCTCTATCGCATGGCCCTGAACATCGCCGCCGACCGCCGTCAGGCCGATGCGCGGCTGCTCACCGGCAGCGAAGTCGAAGAACTGCTGCAAGTCAGCGACGAAGCGCTGGACCCGATGCGCGTGGTCGGCGGCCAGAAAGAAATCCAGTCGCTGCTCGGCGCCCTGTACGAACTGCCGGCCCGGCGCCGCCGGATCTTCATCGCCGCACGCCTGGAAGAAGCGCCACACCTTGAAATCTCCCAGCGTTTTGGCATTTCCACGCGCATGGTCGAGAAGGAAATCAAGGCTGCCCTCGGACACTGCGCGGCGAAACTGGAAAGAAAAGTGTTTCAGCGGTTCGGTCGCGGGGCCGGAAAACCGTCTAGTGAATGAAGCTCCCGATCAACCCGTCGAGTACCTGTGCGTTTGAACATCTTCCGTCTGACTCCTGCCGAGCCCGCGCCTGCCGAGCGTCTGCAAAGCGAAGCCCGCGACTGGCTGATCCTGCTGACCTCCGGCCGCGCCACGGTCGCCGACGCCCGAGCGCTACGCCAGTGGTGCGCGCAAAGCCCCGAACACGCCCGCGCCTTCGAAGAGTGCAAGGCGGTGTGGCACCTGCTGCAAGCGGCGGCGGAAGAATTGCAGGCGCCACGCCGGTTTGGACGACGGGCCTTTCTCGGCGGCGCGATGGCTGCTTCGGCGGCGTTCCTGCTGGTGCGCGGCACGATCCCGGGCGGGTTCTCCGGGCTCGGCGCTGATTACATCACTGAAGTCGGCCAGCAACGCCGCGTCGAACCGGCCGATGGCTTGAGCCTTGAGTTGAATACCCAGACCCGCATCAACCAGCGTTCGGTGGATGAGGGCGTGCAGGGCTTTGAACTGGTCAGCGGCGAAGTCGAAGTGCAGACCGCACGCCTGCCGATGGCGATGCAGGCCGGTGGCGGCTGGTTACGGACGAGCAGGGCACGGTTCAACCTGCGCAACCTCGATCAACAGGTGTGCGTGACATGCCTCGATGGCGCGGTGGACGTGGAAGTCGAAGGCCGCAGCCTGCGACTGGAACCAGGCCAGCAATTGACCTACGACGCACAACGGGTCGGCAACGTGCAAAGCGTCGACACCGCCGCAGTGAGCAACTGGCGCCAACAGGTGCTGGTGTTCAACGGCACGACCCTCAGCCAGATGATCGACGAGATCAACCGCTACCGCCCGGGCATGTTGCTGCTGCTCAACCGCGAACTCGGCCAACGCCGTGTACAGGCACGTTTCTCCCTCGATCAACTGGCCGGGGTAGGGGCGTTGATTCGCGATGCCTACGGCGTCAAATGCACCGAGCTGCCGGGCGGCGTGGTCGTCCTCAGCTAACCAAAACCACCCTGACCCTGTGGGAGCGAGCCTGCTCGCGAAGGCGTCGTGTCAGTCAATACATTCGCAGCTGATACACCGTCTTCGCGAGCAGGCTCGCTCCCACAAGATCTTCAGCGATGCGGCTTACTGCAACGGCCCCATCACCTGCCGATACTTCTCCACTCCCTGCGCCGTCTGCCGGGTCAACCATGCACCGAGCTGCCGGGCGGCGTCGTCGTCCTCAGCTAACCAAAACCACCCTGAACCCTGTGGGAGCGAGCCTGCTCGCGAAGGCGTCGTGTCAGTCAATACATTCGCAGCTGATACACCGTCTTCGCGAGCAGGCTCGCTCCCACAGGATCTTCAGCGATGCGGCTTACTGCAACGGCCCCATCACCTGCCGGTACTTCTCCACCCCTTGCGCCGTCTGCCGGGTCAACCGCACCTCCAACCCCAACGGATCCTCCCGCCGATTTCCGCTCAACTGCCGCCACCCCTTGTCGATCTCCCAAACCCGCACCTGCAAATCACTCACCTCACTCAACACCGCCACCCCCGCCGTCGGTGCCGGCAACGGATACCGACTGCGCGCCGGCGCCACGGCGCGATACAACGTGTCCCCCTTGAGCCACCAGCGCACCCGCTGCAACGCCCCCGGCTGATCCGCCGCACTGCGAATGATGTCCAGCCGAAACCCCTTGCTGTCACTGCTGCGCACCGTAACGGCAGGCGGCGCCGTCGCCGGTTCATCCTCGGTGCCGACCTTCTTCGGCTCCGTCAACTCGATCCCGGCGCGCATCTCCACATCCCGCTGCATCTGATTCAACGCCCGCAACAGGCTGTCGCTCTGCTCACCACTGGCCTGCAAATGCTTGTCGGCGCGGGTGACACTGTCCAGCCCCTTCCAGGCAATCAGACTGACCACCGCCATCAACAGAATCGCGACCATCACCTCGATCAGCGTAAAACCTTGTTGTCTGTTCATTGCACGCTGATCCGGCCCGAAGCATCGCGCAGCACACTCAACCGATTGAGCCCGTCAGACAGCGTCAACTGCAGCGGCGGATTGATCCACTCCGCGTTCAGCACCACTTTCTGTTTCGGCTCCACCCGCACCTCCAGCTTCGGACTCTGCCAGGGACGCGGCCGCAACTGCGGGTCCCGCTCGAAATGATCAAAACCCTTGCCACTGTCACTGCGCCGACTGAACCGAAACCCCTTGCCATCGCTCAACCACGCAATCGGCCGGCCATCGGCGCGGGCCTCGGCCTGGGCAATCTGCAGCAACTGCGCCACGCGCTCGGCGTCCTTGCGCAGCAACTGCAACGGATCGGGCTTGATACTCAGACTGATCGCCGCACTGGCGATGCCGATGATCACCAGCACCACCATCAGCTCGATCAACGTAAAACCCTGCTGCCTGTCCCGGTTCATCGAATGCGCACTCCCTTGCGTCCAGCCCCGTCCCAAAAAACCATCCTGCACGGCCAACATGTAAGGCGTGTGAAATAAAACCGTGAGAATTGCCGGGTAGTCTGGTCACCGGGACTAAAAGGAGATTCAGCCCATGAGATACACCGCACGCTTTTCACCCCCCCAACTCATCCAGGCCGCCGCACTGCTGGCAGCCCTGGTCGGCATCGCCACCTGGTCATCCCTGCTCCTGACCACCGCCGAATCCCACACCCCGGCCGCCACCCCACAACTGCTCGCTGCGCGCAGTGATAATCCTGCGTTGCAGTGGTTTTCCAATCGAACGGCGCCGGTGGAGATCAAGGTCAGCGGGGTGATGGCGGGGAGTCGCGGGGCGGTGGCGATTTTGAGTTTGAACGACGGGCCGCCGAGGAGTTTTTTGCAGGGGGAGCGGGTGAGTCCTGGGGTGAAGTTGGTGGCGGTGGAGGGGGATGGGGTGGTGATTGAGCAGGGTGGGGAGAGGGTGAGGTTGGGGGTGGAGAGGTTGGGGGAGGTGGGGGAGATGCCTAGGTTGGTTAGGCCGAACCGTTAAATTGTCGGTTCAGCTGAGGTAGTGCTTTCTGGACTGCCGGTTCTAGCGCTTCAGCACAACCAGTGAACGGACAGGAATAGATTATGAGGGAGGCCTTCCAAGTTCATTATTTCCCCTCTATCTAGCTGGCACTGGATCAGTCTGGGGAAACTGGAATCGCGTTATCTGTTCGATCTGCGTAGGCGGGACCGACTTTCGGTTCATGTCGCCCGTCTGCCCGGCTGATTAGAAAAACTCTATCGGTCCTGATGGAGATTTACCTTTAGGAAAACGTGAGCATGGGGGTGATGGGATCGTTGACACGAGGTAATATGCACCTTTACTCAAGGCGCCTCCAATGCAGACACAATCGAAGAAGAAACTGCATGGCCAGTATTACACTGAGTCTGCGTACAGCAGTCTCCTCGTCAACCGCTTTCAAGAAGACAGCGTCAGCGTCGCGCTTGAACTCGGGGTTGGAGGGGGGGCGCTTTTATCCGCAGTGAGCGGGCGCTGGCCTGATGCTCGATGCGTATCAGTTGATATCGATCCTCAGCATGCTCAAGAGGACTCGGCTAGGCCCGTGCAGCATATCCATTACTGCGCGGACGCTCTGACATTGGAATTGGATAATGTCATTGGCTTGATGAGTGGGGTTGCCGATATAGCGGTCTGCAACCCGCCATTTATCTCAGCTGACTGGAATACATCGTATTCTGTCCTTCTAGATCGAGCAGGGTTCAAGGTGCCTACGAAGGCCCTGAGAGTCGGCGCTGATTTATTGTTCCTTGCTCAGAATCTTTGGCTTCTTAAGGATAGTGGTCAATTAGGAATTATTATCCCGGCCGGAATAATTTTTGGTGATAAAAATAGAGCCGTGAGAGAAACTTTGCTCGCGAACCATTGCATTACTGAAGTAATCGAATTGCCGTCCAAGGCCTTCAAGAATACTGAAGTAAAAACATTCATCTTAAATCTTCAAAAAAACAAAACCACAAACAGTACTATCAAGCTTTATCGCTGCGACAAGGATGGCACGATAGAGCCATTCATTGAAATTTCGCTGGAAGAAGCCGTCAATCGGATGGATTATAGCTATTATGAATGGAAGGAAAATTTCCCCGCCAAAAGTTATGGGCCCGGAAAGATCTTAGAGGTATTTCGTGGTGGGATATCAACAGCTCAGGCGCGCCAGTTAGGTATCGAAGTATTTCATACGACTGATTTAAAAAAACAATTGAAACCTGGGCGGATATTTTTCTCGGATAATTTCGGAGAAGCTACATGTAATTCGAATAAGGTTGTCGCGCAGCTCGGCGACGTTGTAATTCCGCGTGTAGGCAGAAACATCGAAGGCGGTGTTCATATCGTTGAAGGCGGAAAAGCCTTAATTAGTGATTGCTTATATGTAATCAGATGTCCTGGGCGCACTCCCGAAGAACTATATGAGGCGCTAACTTCCAGAGAAGGCGTTGCTTGGATTAAGGCACATACCCACGGAGCGTGCGCTCGGTTTTTAACAAAGTCAGATCTTAAAAAGTTTCCTCTTTAATCGAGGTGTTAGACATGGATACGTCACTATCGGATACCACAAAACTCAAAGAGGTTATCCGAAAGCTCTGCACAACGAAAATTCGTAATCCGTTGACAATGGAAAGGGTAAGGACTTGGCTCAAGCAGTTCTCAACCCCTGAAGAGCAAACGCTTGCGTTGTTAATTTTGAAGAATCTTATTTATCGGACAACTGATCAGATAGAGTCATGCCTTAGGCAGGCACTAAAAGAAGCAGTGCTTCATTTCGAACCTCCTTTTGACGATGAGCCTGATTACGACTGGCGCCGAATACTAACCAATGTGCGGCCCGTTAGAAGTGGAAAGTTTTTTTATCTCGCGCCACCCATTGCAGCGGCAGCCTCACCCGGAAAAAGCGGAGAGCTAATAGCGCGGCTGCTACACTCGAAATTTGGGGTCGAACGGAGTTATCTCACCTATTGCGAAGAGCGTACGATACCTGAAGATGAATATCTTCTCGTAGTTGATGATGGCTCATTCACCGGTTCTCAGATTACTGACATTTTTAAGGTGAGTGGTCAATTGATGCGGTTCCATTCCCGAGGTGCCGTGATCCTCTCAATTGTTCATGAAGACGCGATTCAGCGCTTAAATACAGACTTTCCAGATGTGAAGATTTTCTATGGTGAACTTCTCACTAAGAAAGATAATTTTAAAAGCGTATGCGATAACTGGATAAGTAACGGAAACTGGCCTTACTCGGACATTCATCCCTATGACCTGTACGTAAGCATCGCAAATAGAGCGGGGATAGCCAGCAGCGCCGAAGGTTTCGGCAAGCTAGGGCTTCTAGTGGTGTATGAACACGGAATACCAGATAACACTCTTAACCTGTTATGGGAACGTTCTAGCAACTGGGAACCTCTGTTTGAGAGATAATTATGCAAACCATCGTCGATCATTCAATACTTGCTAAGACTCGTGCAGAAGAACACCCAGCCGATGTATGGGGGAAATTTTTTGTTCCCCCATACTTTGATACGCTAGGGTTGAAGACAGCTACAAAGTCTACCTATCTCGTTGGGAAGCGGGGGTGTGGCAAAACTATGCTGCTCAAATACCTAGATTACCACTCACTGTTTTCACGTAACCGCAATGTAATTCCTAAAGAAGAGATAGAACACATTGGAATATATTGGCGCGTGGACACGCAATTCTGTAATTCGATGAAGCTGCGAGGAGTGGAGGAAGCAGAGTGGAGTAACACATTTAATTGCTATTTCTCGTTGGCGATTGCAGGCGAGATAATTAGATCTTTGAGGTATATTGCATTAAGCTCTTACTCAGAGTTTACCTCGACGCAGTTTGAAAATATGGTTCTTCCATCGGCAGATGATTATTCATTTCCTACAGATCCAACCGAATTGGAATTGCATTTAGAAAAAACTCGCAAAGCATTCAGTCTTTGGATTTCAAACCTTTCTGCTGCTCCTCGCCCGCTGCTTCCGCCAGGTAAGGATTTTCTTGACTCTATTATTAAAGATATTCGAGAAGTTCCAGGCTTAGACAAAATATGTTTTTATATTTACGTTGATGAAGTGGAAAATCTAATTTCCTATCAGCGCCGAGTTTTGAATACCTACCTGCGGCATAGCCAACAACCGCTAATTGTCAGCTTTACATCAAAAGAACTATCTGATGAGAACGGGACTACAGGCAGGGAATCTATAAGTGCAACTAACGACTATAATCTCTGTTATATTGATAACTTGATGGATGAAACTGAGCGCTCATGTTTCTTTGCTGAGGTTTTTCTCGGGAATTTAGATATTGCCGGTGGAAACTCTGACTCGCTACTTCTGAAGCTTGTTAGGGACCCCAGTTTACTGCAAATTCGGCGGGAAAAAGCTCATAGAGAAGAGATTTTGAATAGGGTAAAGCTGAAATTTCCCACAAAAGAGCATAAGCAATTTGCGGTAGATGCCATAGAAACCCCTCGAATTCAAAATATTCTGAGAGATCGGATAAGCAAAGCTATTTCAAAGAAAACCACAAAGCTGACTGCGGAAGAGTTTCTTAAGTGTGAGTTTCCCGCGGAAGCTAAAGTAGTGCTCCCCGCGTTGCTGAATCGCGCAAATAATCATCCTGAATTTGTTTATGCCGAATTGGATAATTTTAGCAAAGGTAGATCTAGTAAATTTGATAACTGGATACATAATAATCTTTTCGGCTCCCTTCTTGAATTATATAGGCCATATAGAACCTATTGCCCGCTTTATAGTGGGTTCGATACCTTTTTTTCAATGTCCAACAGAAATCTGCGGCATTTCTTGATACTTAATTATAAAGTCCTTGAAATGTCTGAGTTAGAGGATGAACCTGAGGATTGCTTCTCCATCGAGATTCAAGCGCGAGCTGCTTATGAGGCGGCAGATCAGCTGATCCGGGAGATTAAGACCTTTGGTGAGTTTGGTGAGCAACTCAGGAGTTTTGTGCTTAGACTAGGCAATGTATTCAAAACACTCCAAACCGCGCCTAGCATGAGTGAACCAGAGCAAAATCAATTCACCATAAACTCAGGAGCAAGATCGTTATCTACTGAGGAGAGCCTTTTTATATCTGAAGCACAAAAATACGCGATTCTTATTGAAAAACTTGAAACCAAAGCTAAAAGCGCCGCAAGCACGGATATTACCGACTTTCAGTTGAATCCGATCTACTCTCCGTATTTCATGATTAGTTATCGGAGAAAACGGAAGATCGAATTGTCCGTGGAGGACTTTCACACTTTAGCAATGGGTACTGAAGACCACTATAGCGATCTTGCGTCGTCCGTGTATAGGAAGTCTGAACTGCAAGCAGGCTCTCAGCTCGGGCTAGAGCTATGACGAACATAAAAATATTTACTAGCAAGTTTCCTAGTGTGCAAGATGTATCTCTTCCTGAGAACTGCATATTGTTCCATGGTGTATCGTTGGATGATAGAGGCGAAAATGCGCTTTCACTTGACGATACTAAAGCATCCGCAAAACTCAAGGTTACTTACTATCACGAAACGATGCGGCTTAGTATAGGGGTGGACGAGATTGATGCGGATAATTGCGATCCTCTACTAAGCCCATATACTAATTTTCCCCTCGTTTTTGAAGCCACTACGCTAGGATTGGCGGAGCTTTATTGTGCAATGCGTTCGGTTATAAAACTTGGAGTGAAAAAATTCGATATCTTGTATGGTGAACCGGCAGGATACACTCAGGAACGTCTAGGCGGCGATTCATTTGCGCTTTCTAATAAGATTGTGGGGTACAGGCCTATCCCCAATTCAGTAGTAGATTTATCGAGTGATAATGTTGAAGCTGGGGTGTTCTTTTTGGGGTACGAGCCAGAGCGCTTAGAGCGAGCGCTCGAAGAATACCAAATGATTTCAGCGAAAGAAGTGAAAGTTGTCTTTGGAGTACCAGCATTCAAGCCAGGCTGGGAATTAAATTCCATTGTTCCTCATCTGTCTAGCCTCAATGACAAATCTTTCGAAATTGCATACTGCGCAGCTAACGACCCCAGCGCTGCGTACGAGCTATTGGAAAAAACAAAGCACTCTCTTAGTGCCGAATCGCAAATGTTTGTCGCCCCGATCGGAACTAAGCCCTGCGGGGTCGCAACCGCACTATTTGCAAGTATGAACCAAAATCAAGTCGGCATCCTATACGACCATCCGGACAAAAAGCTCAAACGCTCAAGTGGGCTTGGTACTTGGCATAAATTCACTGTAGTGATTCCTTAGAGGCTATATTATGAACTTTGAAATTCCTAACTCGGCTCAAGTTCAAACTATGCTGGATTTGCAGCACAAGCTGAACACGATCGTGGATGCTAAATGGGTCTCAAAAAAGTTCCCTTATCTGAGAGCCGCTTTTGTTGAGTCCGCTGAAGCACTGGATCACTATGGATGGAAGTGGTGGAAGCAGCAAACGCCGAATATTCCTCAGGTTCAAATTGAGATCTCTGACATTCTGCACTTTTATCTATCGGATATTTTATTATCTGCAAATGGTGATGTTGTGGCTGCTCAAGCTATTATGCTTCGAGAATGCCAAGGAGCTATGGAAGACGTCATCGTTGGACAGGACTTATACAAGCTTTCAGAAACTGATACGCAGACTCTGTTTGAGCTATTAGCGGCTACGTCTATCCTTCGCCAACGAAGCTTTCCAGTATTTCAGGAACTGATGCAACGCAATGATTTGAACTGGAGTTCTTTGTATACGGCATATATTTCCAAGAATATTTTGAATATTTTCCGTCAAAGTAATGGTTACAAAGAAGGTACCTATATCAAAATATGGGATGGTCTCGAAGATAATGAGCATCTTCACGCCATTATGTCGAAGCTGGACTCTTCTGCAGAGCATTTTTCACAACTAATATTTGATGCGCTTTCAGAGAAATACTCTAAAGTAAAATAATTGTTGAAAAAAATTTTGGCAAAAAAATGGGCTGATTTATTTTATGGAAATAAGTCAGTCCCCATTGTTGCTCAAAATTACAGGATGTTTAGTGATGCGTGGAGTGCAGTTGGAGTCGCATATTTCATAGAGTCAAGTAGGGGGCGGTTCTACTTCTAGTATGCAGATCGAGAACTCGAGGTGGATTGATTTCGAAAATAAATCTGCCCACTTTGATAATAAAACTAAATTTGCCTTGTGTGAATGTTTTAAGTGTTAGGGTCAGCGCATAGGGCTACTTATGAGTGGGCGCAGCAAGATACAAAAAAATATCAATTGGGTCCAATTTACTCAACAAACTTTTCATGTGCACGTTTTTCACACAGGGCGTCCCATGTTTCCTGTGGGATTAATTTGCTGGACCAGCCGTAGTATCCCCAGGTTTTAGCGATATCTTTTTGCCAGCAAGCATCGCATGTTAATGAGTGAAAGTGAACTTCATTTCTTATGATATCCTGGTAAATGGCGTGCAGGCTTTTCGGGTGGTTACAGTAACATTTAAATTTTTTATCTCTTTTACGCTCGTGAAGTGGTCCCACGAGTCTTTCGTAAGTTTTTGGATAGCACTTTTTGAGGCGCTGATTTACTGAATCAAGAACATCAGTGCGATTTTTATTAATGGCGTTGTGACGAAGGTTGAGCAAGCTCTGCTCAGAGTCGTATCTTCCTTGGTTGATTCGGGAAACAATGCCATTCATACATACCTCCATCGGACTAAAACTAGGGACGGATAAAAAATTGGACTGATTTATTTCCAAAAAATAAATCAGTCCCTTTTGAATTGTATTTATGGATTTATCGTTTATCTAATTTTTATGCCTCCTAGTGTAGGAACTGTCAGCTCTTTGATGACCTTTTCGGCTTGATCGATTTGCCCAGTGGAAGGCAATGGGTCAAGTCCGTTTTCGGCGGCATCTATCTTATCCATCCATTCTGAATATTCTTTGTCAGTGAAATTCTGGGCAGGTTTTCCTTGGCTCTTTTCAATAAACTCTATGATTTTTTTTGTTAGAGCTTTCACGTTTTCAACATTCTCAGCAAGCTCTTCATGGGGGTAATCATCAAAAATGTCTTTTTGATAATCGTCATGTACGGCCTGTTTTAGATACCGGCCCAAATAATAAAATGCCGATCGAGCTTCGGCGAGAGGAGTGTGCAAAACTAACGACGTGAGTTCATTCATTTTTAGCCAATCCTGATTATGTCAAATGCTGACTGGGGTAAGTCTGAAAGTATGTATTCATATGAAAGTGGGTTTGCACGATCCTTGACGTCGACCTTTTTGTAGAAGGCTACAGCTTCTAAGCGAGATATTACGCAAAGCAACGGCTTGAATTGTTGATCTGGTGTCCGCTTAGATATTGTGACTATTTCGTCGTGAGCATCCTGTGTTATTTTCCCTAGTCTTAACATAATGCCCGCACCATTTCGGATGCCGCGACGATTTAGTTTTATTTTGGTGTTGTGCAAATCTGCGCCATCAATTTCTTTTTGCAGGGTGTTGTAGATTTCGAGAGGGGAGGAACTTGGTGGGACAGTGAAGTGGGGGGACTGAAAATCTGAGCCGAAATATGGCGTGCACCACATGTAATGTTTGTCGCCGTAATATTTTTTATTAATGTTGTACGCTAGTGCTGTCATGGTTGAGTACAGTATTGGATTTTGTATGTTGTTAAGTGACATAAGGTCATCCGTGATGAAGATGTTTAAGAAGCTTGGTTAGTCGATGATGTCGAAAGTGGTTTGATTTTGGTTGCCTTCATTAGGACTGGAATCCTTTTAGCTAGGGATGGTTGGTATCTCGCTATATTAGCCGCTTAATCAGCGGTTTTTGTATTGAGTTCCGCCCTACATTGCATTGGCTTTGATTCCTTCAACTGTCCAACTGAGTTTTGGCGACGTTCAAAAAGCGGACGGATCGATTGACTGAGATCGAATTCATCCACAAGGGCTAACCTCGGGACAGAGTCTGCGAACTCCCGGTTAGTCACCTGGCTTATGTTTGTGGATAGGCAAAGTCGGGTGTTTTTTATCGTTGGGTGGATTCACATGCCGCCTACGGTCTTCCTTGCCATCTTCACGCTTTGGCTTCGGGCCTGGCTTGATATCAGTAAACATAGAAACTCCTGTAAAGAACGGTGATGAGAAGCTCTGAAAAAGTAGCACATGGCCACTCACTTGGCTTATTCCGTTTTGAATACAGATTGGGAGCAGCCCTCAGGTCAACGTTCAAGCGGCTTTCTGATAGAGTCCGCACTTGTTCAATCCGCTGACAGGGAGTCAGGCACATGGCAAAGCCTGCCGCACGCATCACTGATCCAACCTCCTGCCCGATGCCCGGGCATGGCCCGAAGGCCATCGCCTCAGGATCCCCCGACGTGTTCTTCGACGGCCTCGCTGCCGCCCGTAAAGGAGATACCTGTACCTGTGGAAGTACCCTAGTGTCAGGTGTTTCCGCCACAGTGTTCATCAACGGCAAGAATGCTGCGCTGATCGATACCACAGGTTCACACGGCGACGTTGTGATTGGTGGTTCGGGGACAGTCATCATCGGGGATTCGCATACCCCGGCACCTTTCATTCCTCCTTTACCTCTCGCCATTCAGAAACGATTCGGGCAGTCGTTCAGTGTTACCGACAGTGAGACGGGTAAGCCGTTGGCGTTTCGTGACTACGTTGCGACGGTCAATGGCGTCGAGACCAAAGGCGTCACCGATGCTGATGGCATCGCACACATCAAAACGCCGACGCCCAATGCCCAAATCTCACTTCACATCACGTTCAATGCCCCAGCTCGAACGCTTTATGAATTTTCGGAGAAACAGTAATGGCCGCCAGTTTTGCGACACAAGCGACTGCTCAGGAGATAAAGCCGGGCGAGTTCATGTGCCCTATACCGGTGGCTGTGAATGATCGAGCGGCTACTCGTGAGGCGATTATCAAACGGGTTCGGGCTTTGAAGGTCACGTTTGTCGAGCGCTCGTCCTGGAAAGCGTTGGATGGCAAGAAGGACATGGTCAAGGATTGGGACTACACCATGATCGCTTTGCACCACGCGGGCCGCAGCCATAGCTGCACTCCCGGTGCGGAGCAGATGCAAGAAATCCAGAAAGGACACCTGAGCCAAAAGTACGACGATATTGGCTACCACTACGGAATTGATTGTACTGGGCAGGTTTTTGAAGGTCGTGACATTCGGCTTCAGGGCTCAAGTGTTCTGAAATACAACACAGGGCTAATTGGTATCGTCCTGCTGGAAAACCTGACGACCCCGGAGGAGGGGGGCGATTGGGTCGCCAAAGGTAGGGTGGTTCTGGATAGCATCGGTTACAGCACCACAAACGTTATTCCCAAGGAGCAAATCGTTTCGCTGATGCACCTGATCGACGCATTGAAAAGCGTGTTTTTTATCAAGAATTTTGGTGGTCACCGGGAATATCCTGGGCAAGGCTCTGAAGGGAAAATTTGTCCCGGCAACATTGGAATGGAGCTGGTCAGAAATATCCGAGCTAAAACTCAACTGCTCCCACCGCCGGCGCCACAGCAATGAAAAAGCTTTTAATCGTAGCAATCCTCACCGTAGTAACCGTGCTCTACGTCGGCTACTACGAAGCCCTTGAGGATGGAGACATCGAGACCATTGTCTTCATCAAAAAGCACCCGACGTTTCAGATGAAGTTCTACAACATCCACGCGAACGATGGAGAGATTAGGAAGGTAGAACGCCTGACAGCAGAGGAGCGGGGATGGATTATTGATTACTGCAGGTATCGCTTGGGAATCGACACAGATTTGAAGACCCAGGATGACGTCGAGATGTGCCGCAAAAAATAGAAATGCTCATTTGGCCGAGGTTGTCAGTCACACCTGACAACCTCGGCCATTTTCTTTCCGGCTATTGAGCTACAGCGCTCAGCCGCTTACGTCTTCACCTCAACATGATCCAACGCCTGATTCACCGCCAACCCCGCCACCATAACCACCTGCGCAATACCCAGCGCAGTCTTGCGGTGCGCAGGCTCCAGGATCGCGGCGAAGTTGCTGAGCATTTCGCTGGCGGAATCGAGGGATTCGCTGGCGTTGGCCAGGAGGGATTCGCTGTTGTAGGCGGGGTTGGCCAGGAACATGGGGTCGTGTGTGGTGTGGCTGCCCATGATGCGTTGTTGCGGGGTGAGGTAGTGGTCGAGGGCGCGTTCGGCGGCTTCGTTGAGGGTTCGGGAATCGGGGAATTGATAGGGCGAAACCGGGTCGGTTTCTGGGGGATTGGGTGTTGGTTTGATCATAGATGTAACTCCTCATGCTTCAAAAAGGGAGACCATCCAAATTCGCTACCAAACGAAGGTGGCGGCCATGCTCAGGTTGGTAGACCGGCACATGAGGAACCCGGCGCACCCGAAGGTGCCCTGTGCATGACCACCATAAAGCCGAGACGAAACGACGCCGCGAATGGTGATGCTGTGCAACTCTCATATGCGGGCTACCAAACCCGATCACTGATTTCAGTGACCCGGAAACGATAAAACCCGCACCCTGGACGCACAAGCCGGCGGATTCTGGCGTAGTCGTAGGCAGTGGCGCAAGGTTGTGTAGCCTTGAGGACGTAACGGTGGGTGTCTTTTAAACGTGGTTCTGCGAGGGGTTAAACGGCTGGGTTTGCAAGCGGCCCTCACCCCAGCCCTCTCCCGGAGGGAGAGGGGGCCGACGGAGGTGTCTTGCGCTCTCCATCGACCTGAAAGACCCGCTCGATTATGGATTCAGCGCTAGGGATTCTCGGGGCGACTGAGCAACGTTTCGAGTCGGGCCAACGGCGGCGCTTCCTGGCTGCGGTCGAAGACCTGGAGGCCGACCTTGAGCAAGCGGCCGTTTTCCGCGGCAGAGATGATCTGCTCGCAGCGCAGCATCAACCGCCCCTGATCGCAATCCTGCGCTTTCACGCCCATCGGCAATTTCCCTTCCAACCGAAGTTCAGCCATCCGACTCTGCGCCGCAATCATCGCAATCGAACGATCCCGCAAAACCCCGTTGCTTTGCGTCATCAACCCCGCCACACGAACAGCGGCGGACATGGCCACGGCAATGATGGCCAGCGCCACCAGCACTTCAATCAGGGTGAAACCCGCTTCTCGGGAAGGCGCTCGCATAAGGGGTCCGGAGCCAAAACACAGCCCTCAACGCTAACCCCCGTGCTTGACGGCTTGACGACGAAAACACCCGAGGATTTTCAACATCCCTGACATATCTTCTTGCAACACTGCGCGTCGAATCGAATCAAGCCAGGGAATGACGAGATGGATATCGCGCAATTCAAACAGCCCAGTCGACCGAGCCGGATGCCCCGTGGGCAGCAGGGTTTCACGCTGATCGAGATCATGGTGGTGGTGGTGATTCTCGGGATTCTGGCGGCGATGGTGGTGCCCAAGGTGCTCGACCGGCCGGATCAGGCGCGGGCCACGGCGGCGAAGCAGGACATTGGCGGGTTGATGCAGGCGCTGAAGCTGTATCGCCTCGATCACGGCACTTACCCGAGCCAGAGCCAGGGCCTGAAGGTGCTGGTGGAGCGGCCGGTCGACGCGAAGAACAGCAACTGGCGCTCGTACCTGGAGCGTCTGCCGAATGACCCGTGGGGTCGTCCTTATCAGTACCTCAATCCCGGTGCCAACGGCGAGATCGACATCTTTTCCCTCGGCGCCGACGGCCAGCCTGACGGCGACGGCGTGAATGCCGACATCGGTTCCTGGCAGTTGTAAGGCCGGTCATGAACAACCCATCGAACCAGCAGGGGATGGCGATCATCAGTGCGCTGCTGATTGCGGCGGTGGTCGCGGTGATCGCCGCCGGCATGCTGACCCGCCAGAGCGTTTCGACCCGGGCGCTGGAAGCCGAACAACTGCGCGTGCAGGGCCGCTGGGTGCTGCACGGCGGGTTGGAGATCAGCCGGCAATTGTTGTGGGATGCCCGGCAGCGCGATCCGCTGACCCGACTCGATCAGCCGTGGGCGCAGCGCTTGAACACCCAAGGTTTCGAAGGGCGGCTGGAGGACGAGCAGGGCAAGTTCAACCTGCGCAATCTGGTGGCCAACGAGCGGATCGATGACGCGCAGGTGCAGGCGTTCGAGCGACTGTGCGAGTTGATTGGTGTCAGCAGCGGCTTGAGCCGGCGCATCAGTCAGCGGGTGATCGGCTCTTATCCGCACCTGTTGAATGCGCAAGTGGTGGACAAGCCTGTGGCGAAAAACACCTTCGACAGCGGGCGCGCCACGTCGCCGTCCGCGTCGCGCAAACCGCAATCGCCGACCTTGCCGATGCTGCGCACGCTTGATGATTTGCGCAGTGTCGATGGGGTCAACGATGCGTTGTTGGCGAAGCTCGCGCCGTACCTGACGGTGATTCCGGCGACCACCTGGCTCAACGGCAACACGGCCACGGCGCCGGTGCTGGCGGCTTATGTGCCGGGGTTGTCGCTGGAGCGGGCGCAGGCGTTGATCAATGAGCGTGACGCCGGGCGCTGGTTCATCAATCGCGGGGATTTCGTCAATCGCCTGCGACTGCCGCAACTGGAAATCACCAGCGTCAAGGTCGGCATCACCAGCGACTGGTTTCGGTTGCGCGGGCAGGCGCGGCGGGATCAGCGGCGGGTCAGCCTCGATGCATTGCTGCATCGCAGTCAGGATCGGTTGCCGCAAGTGATCTGGTCGCGGGTGGGCGTATGAGCCAGTTGCGCGTGAGTTTGCCGCCGCTGGCGGAGCTAAGTCTCGACAGTGAAGTGGAGTGTGCTTGGCTGGATCGTCAGGGGCAGGTCACGCGGCAGGAACGCGTGCGGCTCGGCGCGCTGGCGAAGCAACCGTTGGTGTGTTTTCTGCACCCCTCGGACAGCCTGTTGGCGAGTATCGATCTGCCGCCACTGCCCGCGAGCAAAACCGCTGCCGCTGTGCAATGCGCTGCACAGTCGTTGATGCTCGGCGACAGCGCCGAGATGCACATCGCCCACAGTGCGCGCGATGAAAGCGGCCAGGTGCAGATTGCCTGGGTGGCACGCAAGGATTTGCAGCACCTCGGGCAATTCGGCTTGAACCTCAAAGGCCTTTATCCGGCGGCCTACAGCTTGCCAGTGATGGCGGGCGGGGTCGGTTGCCTGCACGACGATCATCTGTTGCTGCGCCACGGCCCGAATGCGGCGCAGGTGCAGCCGATGATCGACGAAGCGTGGCTGTTGGAAACCGGTCTGCCGGCGCACTGGATCGGTGACGGCGCGCCGGAAGCGGTGCAATCGACATTGCCCGACTCGCAGCGCTGCTCCGGCCCGTTGCCGAACTGGGGCCTGCACGGCGGCCTTCAACAACCAGGCACCGAACATCGCGGTTGGGGCAGGGCGCTCGGTTGCTGTGCGCTGGCGCTGGCAGTTTGGGTGATCGGGTTGAACCTGTACGCCGCCCGTGAGGCCGCGCAGGTCCAGCAGCTCAAGGCGCAGATGGCGCAGCGGGTGAAACAGGCGTTCCCCGAATTGCCGGTGATCCTCAATCCGCTGCAACAGGCCCGCCAGCAAATCGCGGCGCGTCAGCAAGGCGCGACGGATGCGCCGGGGCAGGAATTCACGCGGCTGGTGTCCCAGGCGGGCATCGGCATGCCGTCCATGGCGGGCACGGTGCAGCGGCTGGAATTTGTCGACGGCGCGTTGCAATTGAGTCTGCTGCCCGAGGCCCGGCGTTCGGGCAACGACAAGGATTGGCAAGGCACGCTGGCCCAGGCCGGCATCAGCATCAGCCCGAATGACGACGGCTGGGTCTTGCGCCCGGCCGGTGAGGCGACCGCCGCCACTGACAACGACAACGACAACGACGACAGCAGCGGAACCGAAGATGAATAGCCCCTCGCTTGCGAAATACCGCGCCGGTTGGCAGCGCTTCAGCGCTCAGTTGCAGGCCCGTTGGCAGCCCTTGGCGCTGCGAGAAAAACGCATGGTCGGCGGCATGGTTGCGTTGCTCTTGGGGCTGTTTGTGTGGGTGGCGTTGATTCAACCACCGCTGCAGAAGATCGCCGCCTCGCAAGTCGAAACCCCAAAACTGCGCGCCCAGGCCGAAGCGCTGGAAGTGCTGCTGCGCGAGGTCAGCGTGCGCCCCGACGGGCAGAACCTGGAGCAGTCGCTGCAACAGACGTTGCAGGCCAGCGGGTTGGGCGGCCATTACCAATTGGCCGCCGCGTCCGCCGGCTGGCAGTTGACCTTCGACGCCGCGCCCGCCGACGCCGTGCTCGACTGGTTGTTGAGCCAACCCCGGAATTTTTCACTGCAAGTGGTCGAGGCCCGTCTGCAACGCGCAGATGACGCCGCGACCGATGACACCGCCGGCACTCTGTCGGGCACCGTACGCATGGATCAGGCGCTGGGCGCTAAGGAAGCTTCATGAAGGGGTCAGGCTCCAAACGCATGGCGTTACCGATGCTGTTGATGGCATTGAGCGCGTGCAGCAACACCACACCACCGAATCAACCGCCGCTGCTGGTGGACAGCGAACTTGGCCGGCCGCTGGCCAACACCCAGCGCAGCGGCGACGCGGTGCTCGACCGCGAGCGGGCGCAGGCTCAGGCAAGACCTGCGCCGAAGCAATTGCACAACATCACCGAACGCGCCCGCAGCGGCGGTTCGGCGCGGGGCACGACGTTGCCGGTCAATCCGCTGGGCGATCAACCGGTGACGCTGAATTTTGTCGACGCCGATATTCAAGCGGTGGTGCGGGCGTTGTCGCGTTCCACCGGCCAGCAGTTTCTGGTGGATCCTCGGGTCAAGGGCAACCTGACGCTGGTTTCCGAAGGCCAGGTGCCGGCGCATCAGGCTTACGACATGCTGCTGGCGGCGCTGCGCATGCAGGGTTTCAGTGTGGTGGACGTCGGCGGCGTGGCGCAGGTGGTGCCGGAAGCCGACGCCAAACTGCTCGGCGGGCCGATCTACAGCGCCGACAAACCGGCCGGCAACGGCATGCTGACTCGCACGTTCCGCCTGCAATACGAGAACGCGGTGAACCTGATCCCGGTGTTGCGCCCGATCGTCTCGCCGAACAACCCGATCAATGCCTATCCGGGCAACAACACCATCGTCGTCACCGATTACGCCGAAAACCTAACGCGGGTCGCGCAACTGATTCAAGGCATCGACACCCCGAGCGCCATCGACACCGACGTGGTGCAGATCCAGAACGGAATCGCCGCCGACATTGCACCGATGGTCGCCGACCTGCTCGACGCGCCGGGCAATGATCCAACCCAGAAAATCGCCGTGATCGGTGATCCTCGCTCCAACACCATCATCATCCGCGCCGGCAGCCCGGAGCGTACGGAGCTGGCGCGCAACCTGATCTACAAACTCGACAACGCCCAGAGCAATCCGAGCAATCTTCATGTGGTGTATCTGCGCAATGCCCAGGCCGGCAAACTGGCTCAGGCGCTGCGCGGTTTGCTGACCGGCGAGAGCGACAGCGGCACCAGCGACAGTGCGCGCTCGGTGCTCAGCGCCATGGGCAGCTCCACCAACTCGGGCGGCGGGCAGAACGGTCAGAGCGGCACTCAAACCAACGGCAGCACCTCGACCACCAACAATGGCAGCACCGGCGGCAGCTACGCCCAGGGCAGCAGCACAGGCAGCGGCAACGCGCAAAGCAGCGAACAGAACGTGGCCTTCAGCGCCGGCGGCGTGACCATTCAGGCAGATGCCACCACCAACACCTTGCTGATTTCCGCGCCGGAACCGCTGTACCGCAACCTGCGCGAAGTCATCGACCTGCTCGACCAGCGCCGCGCGCAAGTGGTGATCGAAAGCCTGATCGTCGAAGTCGGCGAGGACGATGCCAGCGAGTTCGGCGTGCAATGGCAGTCCGGCAACCTGGGCGGCAAAGGGGTGATCGGCGGCGCCAATCTGGGCGGCTCGAAGCTCAACCTCGGTGGCAAGACCAGTCTCGATGTGTTGCCTCAGGGGCTGAACGTTGGGTACGTCAACGGCACGGTCGACATCCCCGGCATCGGCAAGATCCTGGACCTGAAAGTGCTGGCCCGGGCGTTGAAGAGCAAGGGCGGGACCAACGTGCTGTCGACGCCGAACCTGCTGACCCTGGACAACGAAGCGGCGAGCATTTTCGTCGGCCAGACCATCCCGTTTGTCAGCGGCAGTTACGTCACCGGCGGCGGGGGCACCAGCAACAACCCGTTCCAGACCGTGACCCGTGAAGAGGTCGGTTTGAAGCTCAACGTGCGGCCGCAGATTTCCGAGGGCGGCACGGTGAAACTCGACATCTATCAGGAAGTCAGCAGCATCGACGAGCGCGCTTCAGCGGCCTCGACGGCGGCGGGGATCGTCACCAGCAAACGTGCGATCGACACCAGCATCCTGCTCGACGACGGGCAGATCATGGTGCTGGGCGGCCTGCTGCAGGATGGTTACAGCCAGAGCAACGATGCGGTGCCATGGCTGGGCAACCTTCCTGGGATCGGCGCGCTGTTTCGCAACGAGCGCCGGGCGATCACCAAGACCAACCTGATGGTGTTCCTGCGCCCGTACATCATTCGCGACAGTGCGGCGGGGCGCAGTATCACGCTCAACCGCTACGACTTCATGCGCCGTGCGCAGGGCGGTCTGCAACCGGAACGCAGCTGGGCGATGCCGGACATGCAGGCGCCGCAGTTGCCGACCGCTGCGCAGGGCGTGCCGGCGACGCTGCCGGGGACGGGCCCGCGCGCAACCATCAAAGCGGTGCCGATCCAATGAACGTGGCGAGGGAGCTTGCTCCCGCCGGGCTGCGCAGCAGACCCGAAAACTGCCGCCCCATTGTTCAAGACACACCTTGCATGCCGGG
>NZ_LRUN01000055.1 GCF_001679645.1 Pseudomonas bananamidigenes
GAGCCTGCTCGCGAAACCGTCGACCTCAAGGGCTGACGTGATACGGATTCCTCGGATCATGATTCCAGTCCAGAAACGGCTTGCCCGTTTCCATCGGCACCATCTCGATGCAGTCCGCCACCGGGCAGGTGATCTGGCACAGATTGCAGCCCACGCACTCATCGTCGATCACTTCATATTTGTGCGTGCCATCGGCCTGCTTCAGGCTGGCGATCGCCTGATGTGACGTGTCTTCGCAGGCGATGTGGCAACGTCCGCAGCCGATGCATGCCTCCTGGTCGATCTTCGCAATCACCTGATAATTGATATCCAGGTACTTCCAGTCGGTGGTGTTACCCACCGCGCGCCCGGAAAATTCGGCGATGCTGGTGTAGCCCTGACTGTCCATCCAGCGCGACAAGCCGTCCTTCATCTCTTCGACAATCCGGAAGCCGTGGAGCATCGCCGCCGTGCACACCTGTACCGCACCGCTGCCCAGAGCGATGAACTCCGCCGCATCGCGCCAACTGCCGATGCCGCCAATGCCGCAGATCGGCAGGCCTTGGGTCTGCGGATCGCGGGCGATCTCCGCGACCATGTTCAAAGCGATCGGTTTGACCGCCGAGCCGCAATAACCACCATGGGTGCTTTTACTGCCGACGGTGGGCAGGGCGACCATGTGTTCCAGATCCACGCTGGTGATCGAGTTGATGGTGTTGATCAGCGACACCGCATCGGCGCCGCCACGATGTGCGGCGCGGGCGGCGACGCGGATGTCGGTGATGTTCGGTGTGAGTTTGACGATCACCGGCAGCGAGCAATAGGTCTTGCACCAGCGCGTGACCTGCTCGACGTACTCCGGCACCTGGCCGACCGCCGCGCCCATGCCGCGTTCGGGCATGCCGTGGGGGCAGCCGAAATTCAGCTCGATGCCGTCGGCGCCGGTGGCTTCAACCAGCGGCAGGATGTGTTTCCACGACTCTTCGACGCACGGCACCATCAGCGATACGATCAGCGCGCGATCCGGCCAGTCCTTCTTCACCTGGGTGATTTCCCGCAGGTTGATTTCCAGCGAGCGGTCGGTGATCAGTTCGATGTTGTTGATGCCCAGCACTTCGCGGTTGGCGCCGTAGTGCGCCGAGTAGCGCGAGGACACGTTGACCGCCGCCGGGTCTTCACCCAGGGTTTTCCAGACCACGCCGCCCCAGCCCGCCTCGAAGGCACGCACTACGTTGTAGGCCTTGTCGGTCGGCGGCGCGGAGGCCAGCCAGAACGGGTTGGGGGCTTTGATGCCGGCGAAGACAATCGAAAGATCGGCCATTTACGCAGCCTCCACGTTGAGCATCAGTTGAGCGTTGATCGCCTCGGCGGCGCGCTTGCCGTGTTGCACCGCTTGCACGGTGAGGTCCTGATCGAGGCTGGTGCAGTCGCCGCCGGCATACACGCCGGGGATGCTGGTGCGCAGGTGTTCATCGACCTGAATCCGTTCGCCCTGACGCTTGAGTTCACGGGCCAGCGGATCGGTGAGGGCGCTGCCGTCGAAGGCCTGGCCAATGGCTTTGAAGATCGCATCGGCGACCAGCTCGAACGTCTCGCCCGTGGTTTGCAGCCGACCTTCCACCAGATGTGTGCGGGCGAAGCGCATGCCGCGCACCTTGCCCTGTTCGTCGAGCAGCACCTCGTCAGGTTGTGCCCAGGTCAGCAGCCGCACCTGATTGGCCTTGGCGATGTCCTGTTCGTGGCCGGTGGCGCCCATGTCCGCTGCGCCGCGGCGATAGACCAGGTTGACGTCGCGGGCACCGAGGCGAGCCATTTGCACGGCCATGTCGATGGCGGTGTTGCCGGCGCCGAGGACGATGCAGCGCTCGGCCAGCGGCAGTTGCGACAGGTCATCGGCCTGTCGCAGTTCACGGATGTAGTCGGTGGCAGCGAGCAGGCCGGGGGCATCTTCGTGGGCCAGGCCGAGTTGCTTGCTGGCATTGAGGCCAAGGCCGAGGAACACCGCGTCGAATTGTTGATGCAGTTCACTCAGGGTCAGGTTTTCGCCGAGCTTCTGCCCGTGGCGGATTTCGATGCCGCCGATTTGCAGGAGGAAATCCAGCTCCTTCTGCGCGTAGTCGTCCACCAGCTTGTATTTGGCGATCCCATACTCGTTGAGCCCGCCAGCCTTTTTCCGGGCCTCGAAAATCACCACGTCATGGCCGTGCATCGCACTGCGATGGGCGCAGGACAATCCCGCCGGGCCGGCTCCGACCACGGCAATGCGCTTGCCTGTGGCGGCGGCGCGCTGGAACGGGTGCTCGCTGAAGTGCGCGTTGTCCACGGCGTAGCGTTGCAGCAGACCGATCAGCACCGGCGCGCATTCCTGGGCGTTATTGCGCACGCAGGCTTGCTGGCAAAGAATCTCGGTCGGACAGACCCGCGCACAACTGCCGCCGAGAATGTTCGCCGAGAGGATTTTCTGTGCCGCACCCGGCACGTTGTCCTGATGGATATTGCGGATGAACGACGGGATATCGATCTCGCTCGGGCACGCATTCACGCACGGTGCGTCGTAGCAATACAGGCAGCGCGAGGCTTCCAGATGCGCCTGACGTGCGTTGAGCGGTGGCGCCAGATCGGTGAAATGGCCGGCGAGGGCGTCTGCACTTTCGTGCGGATGCGGGAGGTGGTTCAGGGACTCGATCACGGTTTTTTGCCTCACGGTTATTTGAGGTTTTCTGCCTCTGTCGGGCAGTGGTTTTTGTGTTGTGTATGCGACCGCCTTCGCGAGCAAGCTCGCTCCCACATTTGGAATGCACTTCCCTGTGGGAGCTAGCTTGCTAGCGAAGGCCGAAGGCTTGGATTTCAGCGTTTAACCGCAACCGGCCTGTGCATCTCAGCCCGCTTGCTCAGCAAATCGAACACCGCCGGATACGCCGGCCGTTCGATATACCGGCCCGCCCCGCGCTCGGCGCGCAGGTCGCCGTCGGCCCAGACCACTTTCCCCTGGCTGACGGTATGACTCGGCACCCCGCGCACGGTCTTGCCTTCGAAAATGTTGAAGTCCACCTGTTGATGGTGGGTCTTGGCGGAGATGGTGCGGGTGCCTTGCGGGTCCCACAGCACCAGGTCGGCATCGGCGCCGACGCGGATCGCACCCTTGCGCGGGTAGAGGTTGAAGATCTTGGCGGTGTGGGTGGAGGTGAGGGCAACGAATTCCTGCATCGACAAGCGCCCGCTGTTCACCCCTTCATCCCACAACACCGCCATGCGGTCTTCGATCCCGGCGGTGCCGTTGGGGATCTTGCTGAAGTCGTCGCGCCCGGCGGCTTTCTGCTCGGCACAGAAGCAGCAATGGTCGGTGGCGGTGGTGTGCAGATTGCCGCTCTGCAGCCCATGCCACAGGGCTTCCTGATGCCCGCGCGGACGGAACGGCGGGCTCATCACGTAACCGGCGGCGGTCTGCCAGTCCGGGTGCTGGTAGACGCTGTCGTCCAGCAGCAGATGCCCGGCCAGCACTTCACCGTAGACCGGTTGACCCTTGCTGCGGGCGTAGGTGATTTCGTCGAGGGCTTCCTTGGTCGAGACATGCACAAGGTACAACGGCGTGCCGATGGTCTCCGCGATACGGATCGCCCGGCTCGCGGCTTCGCCTTCGACCTGCGAGGGCCGCGACAGCGGATGCGCTTCCGGCCCGGTGATGCCCTGGGCCATCAACTTGCGTTGCAGGTGATAGACCAGCTCACCGTTTTCCGCGTGCACGGTCGGCACCGCGCCGAGTTCCAGGCAACGCTCGAAGCTCGCCACCAGCGTGTCGTCGGCGGCCATGATCGCGTTCTTGTAGGCCATGAAATGCTTGAAGCTGTTGATCCCGTGGTGGCTGACCAGTTCGGCCATTTCCTCACGCACCTGCTCGCTCCACCAGGTGATCGCGACGTGAAAGCCATAGTCCGACGCCGACTTCTGCGCCCAGCCACGCCACTGATGAAAGGCTTCGAGCAGCGACTGCTGCGGATTGGGAATCACGAAATCGATGATCGACGTGGTGCCGCCGGCCAGGCCTGCGGCGGTGCCGCTGTAGAAGTCTTCGCTGGCCACGGTGCCCATGAACGGCAGTTGCATGTGGGTGTGCGGATCGATGCCGCCGGGCATCAGGTATTGGCCGCTGCCGTCGAGCACTTCGGCGCCGGCGGGAACCTCCAGGTTTTCACCAATGGCTTTGATCACGCCGTCAGCGCAATAGACATCGGCGCGATAACTTTCATCATGGGTAACAATGGTGGCGCCACGGATCAACAGAGACATTCCGAGTTCCTCGCAGGCATGACCGACTTGTGCCGGTTCTGGTGCTTTTATTGTTTGCAGCGCCATATGCGTAATCTTGTCAGCGCTGTCAGGAATAGACGCTAGTCGCAGTTCCGCAATTGATCAAGATTATTTTTTATAAGCTTATGATTGTTTTAACTAACTGATAAATAACGATAAAAATCATGAATCACCAAAATGGTGAGGCACTTCACCAATTTGACGCACTTGACAGGTTGGAAATATGAGCAAGATTTCCTATGTGAAATCAGCCGCTTGAAGTTGAGCTGCGGCTGAGCGCCCACGATGAAAAAAAGTGCAGTGCACCAGATTGAGTCCTGACAGTTCGGACAACTTGCCTGGCATTTGGCCTGAGTGTTCAGTCAAGTGTTCGCGGCCTCACCCGGTGAATAATTAAAACTGATAAACATCAGTTGGTTACAAGAAATGAAAAGCACGGCCCGATGCGAAAGCGGGGCACCCGGCACGTTTATTGATGCCGCCGCTGACACCATGGCCGGTGCATGAAGGTTGTCAGTTCCTCCGGCCATCGTCCGGCTCGCACCTGCGCGTGCAGCCGCCTGATGAGCAAAAAATAATCAGAAGAAACAGTGGAGCGGCCATGCAACAGAACAGATCGCAAGTGACCGAGCGCGACGGCTTGTTCGAACTCGACGCCGGCAGCGACGTCCTCGACAGTCCCCGTTACAACCACGACATGGCACCGACCAGGGTGCGCGAACGAACCTGGAACAAATGGCACATCACCGCCCTGTGGGTCGGCATGTCGATCTGCGTGCCGACCTACACCCTGGGTGGCGTGCTCACCGCGTATTTCGGTCTGACCGTCGGCGAGGCGCTGCTGGCGATTCTGTTCGCCAACATCATCGTGCTCATTCCGCTGACGCTGAATGCTTTCCCCGGCACCAAATACGGCATTCCGTTTCCGGTGCTGCTGCGTTCGTCGTTCGGGATTCTCGGCTCCAACGTGCCCTGCCTGATCCGGGCCTTGGTGGCGTGCGGCTGGTTCGGCATCCAGACCATGTTCGGCGGGCTGGCGATTCACCTGTTTCTTGGTTCGATCTTCGAGGGCTGGAAATCCCTCGGTGGCACGGGGGAAGTGATCGGTTTCATGATCTTCTGGACGCTTAACCTGTGGGTGGTGATCCGTGGCGCCGAGTCGATCAAATGGCTGGAAACCCTGTCGGCGCCCCTGCTGGTGGCAGTCGGCATCGGGCTGCTGGTGTGGGCCATGCCGAATGTGTCGATGACCGAACTGCTGGCGATTCCGCCAAAACGTCCCGAGGGCGCAAGCTTGGTCAGTTATTTTGCTGCCGGGCTGACAGCGATGGTGGGCTTCTGGGCCACCCTGTCGCTGAACATTCCCGACTTCAGCCGTTATGCCCGCAGCCAGAAGGATCAGATCCTCGGACAGATTTTCGGCCTGCCGCTGACCATGTTCCTGTTCGCTGCGCTTGGCGTGGTGATGACCGCGGCGTCGGTGAAACTGGTGGGCGTCAGCGTTTCCGATCCGGTGACGCTGATCGGTCATATCCAGAGCCCGGTGTGGGTCGCGGTGGCCATGGCGCTGATCATCATCGCCACGCTGTCGACCAACACCGCCGCCAACATCGTTTCGCCGACCAACGACTTTCAGAACATCGCGCCCAAGGTCATCAACCGCACCAGTGCGGTGATCCTCACCGGTCTCGTCGGTCTGGCGCTGATGGGCCATGAGCTGCTGAAGAAGCTCGGCTGGATCGTCTCGGACCTGAGTCTGGAAACCGTGTATTCGAACTGGCTGCTGGGTTATTCCAGCCTGCTCGGGCCGATTGCCGGGATCATGGTGGTGGACTATTTCCTGATCAAGAAACAGCAACTGGACCTGGCCGGCCTGTACCGCGACGACGTGTATCCGGCATGGAACCGGGCCGGATTCATCGCCTTCGGCGTGCCGGTGGTGCTGACCCTGATGTCGCTGGGCAGCAGCGCGTTCAACTGGTTCTACAGCTACGGCTGGTTCACCGGCTCGGCGCTGGGCGGATTGATCTATTACGGGTTGTGCGCGATGCGGGCACAGCCTTCTGTCGTGAAATCACCGGTGTAGAGGAGGGCCTCATCGCGAGCAAGCTCGCTCCCACAGGTTTTCCGGTGGACACAGCATTTGTGTACGACTGCATTCCCTGTGGGAGCTGGCTTGCCAGCGATGGCGGCCAGACAGTCACCGCAGCGATATCCATAAGAAAACTGCCTGAGGAGATCCCCATGAACGCAGCCGTTGACGTTCTGCAATCGACCCATCAGCACATCAACCGCGACCGCCTGTGGGCGTCGCTCATGGAACTGGCCAGGCTCGGCGCCACGGTCAAGGGCGGGGTCTGTCGCCTGGCCCTGACCGACCTCGACCGCCAGGCCCGCGACCTGTTCGTGCAGTGGTGCAAGGACGCCGGTTGCAGCGTCTCGGTCGATGAAGTCGGCAACATCTTCGCCCGTCGGCCCGGTCGCAATCCGAACCTGCCGCCGGTGATGACCGGCAGCCATATCGATACCCAGCCCACCGGCGGCAAGTTCGACGGCTGCTTCGGCGTGCTGGCCGGGGTCGAAGTGTTGCGCACCCTAAATGATCTCGGCGTGGAAACCGAGGCACCGCTGGAAGTGGTGGTCTGGACCAATGAAGAAGGCTCGCGCTTCGCCCCGTGCATGATGGGCTCCGGTGTGTTCGCGGAAAAATTCACCCTCGAAGAAACCCTGGCCAAGGTCGATGCCGACGGCGTGACCGTTGGCGAAGCGCTGAACGCCATCGGTTACGCCGGGCCACGCAAGGTCAGCGGCCACAAGGTCGGCGCCTATTTCGAGGCGCATATCGAGCAAGGCCCGATTCTGGAGGACGAGCAGAAAACCATCGGCGTAGTACTCGGCGCGCTGGGACAGAAGTGGTTCGACCTGAAGTTGCGTGGCGTCGAAGCCCACGCCGGTCCGACCCCGATGCATCTGCGCAAGGATGCTCTGGTCGGTGCTTCGGTGATCGTCGGTGCGGTCAATCGCGCCGCCCTCGGCCACCAACCCCACGCCTGCGGCACGGTCGGTTGCCTGCAGGCCTATCCGGGCTCGCGCAACGTCATCCCTGGCGAAGTGCGCATGACCCTCGATTTCCGGCATCTGGAGCCGGCACGCCTCGACTCGATGATCGCCGAGGTCAAGCAAGTCATCGAAACCACCTGCGAAGAACACGGCCTGACCTATGAACTGACCCCGACCGCCGACTTCCCGCCGCTGTACTTCGAAAAAGGCTGCGTCGAAGCCGTGCGCGGCGCTGCCAAAGGTCTGGGCCTGTCACACATGGACATCGTCAGCGGCGCCGGCCACGACGCGATCTTCCTCGCCGAACTCGGCCCGGCCGGGATGATCTTCGTGCCGTGCGAGGGCGGCATCAGCCACAACGAAATCGAAAACGCCGCGCCGGACGATCTGGCGGCCGGTTGTGCGGTGTTGCTGCGGGCGATGCTGGCAGCTTCCGCAGCGGTGGCGGGAGGACAGCAGGCGGCCTGACTTCAGACGGTCATCAGCCAGCACACAAGTTGCTTGCTGGCCGACCCCAGGGTCAGCCAGCAAGGATTGAGTCATTTGCTACCGATTGAATGGTGGGCCGGACTGGCCGTTATCAAGCCTTCGATCCTGTGCAAAGCGCTATTGAAACCGGGGCTGAGCATGAACGCGGGCGGGTGAACCGATTACACGGCATTGTCGGTTTTACTCGCCGCGCCTTTACGCCGCTCAACGCCATTCGGGTTGCCAACGTCCAGCAACCGTCTTTCCACCATTACCTTTTCAAGCGCCTGACGCTCGACCGGCGCCATCTGGTGCTCGCGCTTTTTCAGCTCCAGCAGAATGGGGGTGGACCAAGTGCGATAGGTCTGTTCGATAGTGCTGCGGGATGTCATCAGTCTCTCCTTGATCAAGAGCCCGGTGGGGCCGGCAGGGGCTCAATCCGATGAGGTACTGACGTTAGTCGACAGCTTCCGAGTTCGCCAATGCACCGCGATTCCCGTGGGAGCGAGCCTGCTCGCGAACGAAGTGGAACAGTCAACAAATCTGTGTCTGATACTCCGTTTTCGCGATCAGGCTCGCTCCCACAAATTTTTTCCTCGCCAGCGAGTCAATCGTCGACCTTCATCATCGCCTGCACTCCCTCCCACGCCTCGGCCCGCATCCGCTCGATATCCAGCCCCGGAATCACTCCGTCATCGACGACGATCCGCCCGCCCACCAGGCTGTATTTCACGGCAATCGGCTCACCCGCGACGACCGGTGCGACGGCGCTGTCGTGGAAGCCGTAGAAACGTGGATGGTCGAGGCTGTAGATCACCAGATCAGCCGCCTGGCCGACTTCCAGTGTGCCGACCGCGCCGAGGCCGAGTACTTGCGCGCCGCCCGCCGTGCCCCAGTGAATCACGTCTTCGGCGGTGGTGGCCGAAGCGCCTTGTCCGGCGCGGTGGATCAGCCATGCGGTGTTGGCTTCGCCGACCATGCTCCCGGATTCGTTGGAGGCCACGCCGTCGACACCGAGGGAGATCGGCACGCCGGCCTCGTACATTTGCGGGATTGGCGCAACACCGCTGCCCAGCCGGGCATTGCTCACCGGGCAGTGGGAAACGCCGGTGCCGGTCTGGGCGAGCATTCGGATTTCCCCCGGTTGCAGGTGCACGGCATGGGCGAACCAGACGTCCGGGCCGAGCCATTCGTGTTCGGCGACGAACTCCACCGGCAGGCAGTTGTACTTGTCGCGGCAGAAATTCACGTAGTTCTGGGTTTCAGACAAATGCGTGTGCAGGCGCAGTCCCATGCCTCGGGCGGTGTGCGCCAGTTCGCGCAGCAGCGTCGGCGGCAGCGAGAAGGTCGGCGTGGTTGGCGCCACGACCACCCGGCGCAGGGCATCCGGTGTGTCCTGGTGGTAGCGTGTTTTCAGCCGTTCGATGTCACCGACCATTTGCTCCAGGGATTCCGGTTGCAGCGCAGTTTTCGAGAAGCCCGGATGCGCGCTCGCCGACTCCAGCGCACCGCCTCGGCAGAGCACGAAACGCAGGCCGAACTCCTCGGCAAGATCGAACAGCAAGTCGCCGGTCTCGGTGCTGCCGTGGGCGTGGTAGAGGTAGTGGTGATCGGCGCAGGTGGTGACGCCGGACAGCAGCAGCTCGACCATCCCCAGCCGTGCGGCGATCCGCGCCAGTTGCGGGGTGAAGCGGTTCAGGCGTGGATAGGGCACGCTCGCCAGCCAGCCTTGCAGGTCCTGATTCAAGCCTTCGGGCACGGCTTTGAGCAGGTTCTGGAACAGGTGATGGTGGGTATTGATCCAGCCCGGATAAACCACTGAGTTGCGCGCGTCGATCACCCGCTCACCGGGTTGTGGCTCAAGGTTCGCGGCCATTTGCGCGATGCGACCGTTGACCACGCGGATGTCCACGGCGCCGGCCCGGGCCCGGGGGCCGCGCAGGCCGGTCATCACCGCCACGGGATTTTTGATCAGGATGGTTTGAAGTCGAGTCATGGGCAGCTCCAGTCAGAGGATGTGCGAGGCGGATTTGCCGGAGGTGGTTTCTGGCACGCTGACGCCGTTGAGCGCCGCGTTGAGCAGCACCGACACCAGGCAGGCGATGACCACGCTGCTGTGCAGGAACGGCTGTGACCACTCGGGCAGTTGTTTGAACAGGGTCGGGGCGAGCACCGGCACCAGGGCGGCGGCGATGGTGAAGCCGACGATCAGCACGTTGTAGCGGTTGCGCTCGTAATCGACTTTGGCCAGGGTCTGGATGCCCGCCGCCGCGACCACGCCGAACATCGCAATGCCGGCACCGCCCAGCGCAGCGGTCGGCATCGAAGCAATGATTGCCCCGGCCTTGGGCACCAGTGCAATCGAGCACATCAGCAGGCCGCTGATCGCCACCACCCAACGGCTGCGCACGCCGGTCAGGATCACCAGCCCGACGTTTTCCATGAAGGCAATGAACGGAAACGCGGCGAACATCCCGGCGATGGTGCTGGCCAGGCCATTGGCGCGCAGGCCGTTGATCACCTGCCTGTCGTCCACCGGTTTGTCGACAATGTCTCCAATGGCCACAAACAGTCCCATGGACTCGACCATCTGCACGATCATCACCACCACCATGGTGGCGATGGGAATCAGGCTGAAGGTCGGCAGGCCGAAGTAGAACGGGTAAGGCACGGTCAGCCATGGCGCATCCTGCACACTGTGAAAATTGCCCATGCCCAGACCGTAAGCCAGACCGGCGCCCACCAGCATCCCCACCAGCACCGCCATGTTGCGCAGCAACGGGCTGCCGTAGCGGTTGACCAGCAGGATGGTCAACAACACCAGCACCGCTACGGCAAGAAAGGCCGGGGCGCCGAAATTGTTCGCGTTGCGCCCGCCGCCAACCCATTCATAGGCAATCGGGAACAGTTGCAAACCGATCACCGTGACGATGCAACCGGTCACCACCGGTGGAAAGAAGCGTCGCAAGCGACCCACGAACGGCGCCATCAGCAGCGTGAATATCCCCGCGCCGATCACGGCCCCGCAGACCCCGGCGAAGCCCACCTCCGGGTTGCTGCCGATGGCGATCACCGGCCCGACGCTGCTGAACGCCACGCCCTGCAGAATCGGCAGGCGCACGCCAAACTTCCAGAAACCGACGGTCTGCAACAGGGTGGCGATGCCGGAACAGAACAGTGTGGTGCTGATCAGCACCACCGTGTCGGCATGGGACATTTTCAGGGCACTGGCGACAATCAACGGCACGGCGATGGCGCCGATGTACGAGACGGCCATGTGCTGCAGGCCGAGGGTGAGCATCTGTCGCACCGGCAGGACGCGGTCGACGGGGTGGACGGTGGAGGAGGAACTGGCTGACGACATGGGGAATCACCTCTAGCTGTTGTTATTCGGTACAGAGGGGTATTCGTCTGATGTTGCTCGGTCGGTGACCAACCCGTGGCGAGGGAGCTTGCTCCCGCCGGGGCGCGTAGCGGCCCTTGCTTGGCATTTCGGGTCTGCTGCGCAGACCAGCGGGAGCAAGCTCCCTCGCCACAGGTGTGTTGCCGACCGGCCGTTTCAGTCATTCGTGCTGCGAAGCCGCCATCCACCGGCTCCGATGCCGGGTTTCAGCCGGCCAGGCAGGCGGCGAAGCCCTGGTTCAGCGCCGCCCGATCCAGGTCGCGGCCGATGAACACGATCTTGCTCGAGCGCGGCTCGCTGCCCCACAGGGTCGAGGCACGGAACTCCACCAGGCTGTGCACGCCTTGCAGCACGTAACGCTGGTCTTCGTTGGCCACCGCCAGCACGCCTTTCATACGGTACAGGTTGTCGGCCTGGGCGCTGCGCAATTCGCTGATCCAGCGGTGGAACGCCATCAGGTCGACGGCGCCGTCCACGGCGATGCCCACCGAGGACACGCTCGGGTCGTGCTCATGATCGGGTTCGTCATGGTGGTCGTGAGGGGCAGGTTCGGCGCCGATTTCCATCAGCTTCTGCGTGCATTCGAAGGCGCCGATGCCGAGGATTTTCGACAGATCGATCTGTGCGTGGGTGGAGGTCACCAGATCCGCCGTGGCGTTCAAACCACGGATCTTGCCGCGCAGGGTTTCTACCTCTTCAGCACTGACCAGATCGACCTTGTTGATGACAATGCGGTCCGCGCAGACGATCTGATCCACCGCCTGATTGTCGACGCCGTCCAGTTGCAGATCTTCCAGGTGCTGGGCGATGTGCCTGGCATCGACCATGGTCACGATGGCGTCGAGTTCGACGTCCTCGGCAATCGGGTCGTTGATGAAAAAGCTCTGGGCCACAGGGTACGGGTCGGCCAGACCGCTGGTCTCGATCAGGATGTGGTCCAGTCGCACCGGGCGCGCCACCAGTTCGCGGACAATCCGCACCAGGTCCTCGCGGACTTCGGCGGTGCAGCAGACACAGCCGTTGACCATTTCGTAGATCTCTTCGGTTTCGGAGCTGAGCACCAGATCGCCGTCGATGCCGACCTCGCCGAACTCGTTTTCGATCACCGCGATCTTGCGGCCATGATTCTCCTTGAGGATGTAGTTGAGCAGGGTGGTTTTGCCGGCACCGAGGAACCCGGTGAGGATGGTGACCGGGATTTTGGTGTTCGGGGTCGGGGCGTTGAAGGGGGTGTTCATTTGAGGCTCCTTGGTGTTTACCGGTGCACGATGAATTGAGTGATGACGCTTTACTGTGGGAGCTAGCTTGCTAGCGATAGCGGTGTGTCATTTAGCGGTGATGGCGACTGATCGACCGCCATCGCGAGCAAGCTCGCTCCCACAGGGTTCTGTGTGTTCACGCCATCGTCGGGCGGTGCCGGCATCGAGGCCGAACAGGTCGAGGACGCGACCGAGGCTGTGGTCGATCATTTGCCCCAGGCTGTCGGGGCGGGCGTAAAAGGCCGGCACCGGCGGGGCGATGATCCCGCCCATCTCGGTGACGGCGGTCATGTTGCGCAGGTGGGCGAGGGTCAGTGGCGTCTCGCGGGCCATCAGCACCAGAGTGCGGCGCTCCTTGAGGGTGACGTCGGCGGCGCGACCGATCAGCCCCGATGAGGTGCCGGTGGCGATTTCCGCCAGGGTGCGCATCGAACACGGTGCGACCACCATGCCCAGGCAACGGAACGAACCGCTGGCAATTCCGGCAGCCACGTCATCGGCGCGGTGGTAGTGGCTGGCGAGGGTGGTGACGTCCGCCAGCTTGTAGTCGGTTTCGTGAGTCATGGTCAGCAGCGCGGCACGGCTGATGATCAGGTGGCTTTCGATGTCCAGTTCGGCCAGCAGCTCCAGCAGGCGCACGCCGTAGATGAACCCGGACGCGCCGCTGATGCCGACCACCATCCGCCGACGGTTCACGATGGCAGACCGTCGAGCAGTTGCCGCGCGCGCTCGAGCACGTCCTGATCGAGCTGCGCCTTGATCCCGTCAAACCCCGAACCGCGTGTGGCATCCAGGCCCATGCGCGAGGTGGTGCCATTGACCGAGGATGACGGGTCCAACGGGCTGCCGGGCAAACCGTCGATGGTGAAGATGTCGAGGTGCGGCTGGAAATGCGTGGCCAGTGCCCACAGCACCTGGCTGTCGTCGGTGAGGTCAATGTCGCTGTCCACCGCGATCACGGTTTTCAGGTACGGATCCCAGCCGAGCAGCGCCAGCATGATCTGCCGGGCCTCGCCGTCGCGGCTCTGGTCCAGCGCCACGTAGCAATGAAAATGCGTGCCGGAATTGGGGTAATGCACGGCGGTGACGGCGGGGAAGCGTGCCTTGAGCTTCTCGCTCATTTCCGCTTCCCGGGGCAGCCGTGCGAGGGTCAGGTGTTCGGCGTAGCGGCCGCCCATCACGTCCACCAGCCACGCGTCCTTGCGCCGTAACAGGGTGTCGACGCGCAGCACGTTGTTGGTCGAGCGATCCGAGGAATAACCGCTGAATTCGCCGAACGGACCTTCTTCGGCATAGGCCGTCGGGTCGATGGCGCCTTCGAGTACAAACTCCGCGTACGCCGGAACGCCGATGCCATGGCGCGGGGTCTTGACCAGCTCCAGCGGCGCCCCGAACAACCCGCCCGCCACCGCGCGCTCATCGCTGCCGTAGGGCAGTCGTGCGGCGGCAGCGAGCATGAACAGCGGGTGTGCGCCGACCACCATGGCCACGCGCAATTCTTCGCCGCGTTCGCGGGCGGTCTGCAGCATCCGCCACAGGTGCCCTCGTGAATGCAGGCTGGTGGCCAAGGCCTGACGCGCATGGCGCATCGAGCGGTGGTAGCTCATGTTGGCGATGCCGGTGAGCGGGTCTTCGGCGATGATGATCGCGTTGGTGATGTAGGGGCCGCGATCACTGTCGAAATGCTTGAGCATCGGCAGCAGCGCCAGATCCAGCGCTTGACCTTCGAACACCTCGTCGAGCACCGGGCCGGTTTCGACGTAGCGCGGCGGGATCGGCTGGTTGGCGCGGGTCTGGAAGGTTTCGTGCAATTGCGCGGCACTGACGCCGAACAGCCGGGCGATACGCCGGCGGGAGGCAAACAGATTGGTCGCCACCGGCACATCGAGGTTGCCGACGTTTTCGCAGATCAACAGCGGATCGCGGCCCTGGGCGGCGAGGGTATCGACCAGGGCGGTGACGTCCTGATCGGCAGAAAGAGGCTGGGTGATGGTCAGCACATCGTCCGGGTACTGGCGGCGATAGGCATCGATGAATACGTGGAAATCCTGCGAGTCGCCGAGCGTCGAACGGGTCATGGTTTCACCTCGTAAAAAGCAGGCGCGCAGGGGTGAGGCTGGCGTTCGCCCGACAAGCCGTTGGCCTGCCGGTCGAGCGAACGCCGGGTCATCTTCGCACCTGTAAAGTCGCTGTGTTGCTGGTTGAACCCGGATCCCCTGTGGGAGCGAGCCTGCTCGCGAATGCGGTTTTTCATTCAACGTTGATGGTGACTGATTCACCGCTTTCGCGAGCAGGCTCGCTCCCACATTTCGGGTCCGTGTTTGCCTAGAGGTAGGTCGTGGTCAGACGAATGTCCGCCTCGGCCAGATCCCTGGGCGGCGGGGTCGGTTCGATCCCGCACAGCCGGGCGATGTTGTTGCCCAGGTAATCCTCAAGGTGATCCTCGTCGATGCCCAGGCCCTGAGGTGCCGGCGAGCACAATACTTCCAGCTCGCGCAGCCACATGCCCGGCTCGTTCGGCGGCGAGTCGGTGCCGAACACTATCTTGTTGCGCGGCAGCTCCTTGGCGAACTCGACGATCCGCGACTGGAAGCACCAGCCGGATTCGCAGTACACGTTCGGCGTGTCCATCGCCATCCAGAACGCCTCGAACGAATAGTTGCCGCCGGTCTGGATACCGAAGTGACCGATGATGAAATTAACCATCGGGAACTCGCGGATGATCGGGTAGAACATCGTCGGAATGGTGTACGGTCCGTCGCCGGTGTGGATCAGCACCACGATGTTGTACTTGGCGCAGACTTTCATCGCCGGACGCAGCCAGTCCAGTGCGCGGTCCGGGCGATAACCGTGCATGTTGGCGTGCAGCTTGAGCATCTTGAAGCCGTATTCCTTGATGTGGAATTCCAGCTCTGCCGCACCGTTTTCCGGTCCCCAGCGCGGGTTGAAGTTGAAGTTGCCGATGAAGCGGTCCGGGTACTTCACGCACAGTTCGGCGACGTAGGACATGTAGTCACGCACGCCCTCGCGGCCACGGCGGTTGCCGTCGCGATAACCGGTGTTGCCCGGTGGCGGCTGGATGAAACCCATGTCGATCCGGCGTGGCTTGCCGTTGATCATGTACGGGCCGTCCATCAGTTTGAGCATGCGCTCGCCGGTGAACGGTTCGCCGGTGTGGCGCCAGGCCTCGTCGACCAGGTTGGTGGGGTGCAGATGGGTGTCGATGATCATCGGTTCAGCTCCTGGCCAGTTGAGTGGTGACGGGGCGCTTGAGCTGCGCCTCTGCTTCGGAAACGGAACGCGGCGGCGGGGACGGCTCGAGGCCGATCATCCGTGCGGTGTTGTTGCCCAGGTAGTCTTCGAGGGTGTCCTCGTCGAGGTTCAGGCCCTGCGGTGGCTCGTGGCAGAGCACTTCGAGCAGGCGCAGCCACATGCCCGGTTCGTTCGGCGGGGTGTCGGTGCCGAACAGGATCTTGTGGGTCGGCAGGACCTTGGCGAACTCGACGATCCGCGATTGCAGGCACCAGCCGGACTCGCAGTAGACGTTGGGCAGCTCCATCGCCCACTGCATCGGTTCGAACACGTAGACGCCGCCGGTCTGCACGCCGAAGTGGGCCATGATGAAATCGACGTTGGGGAATTCCTTGATCATCGGCACCCATTCCGACGGGATGCTGTAAGGCCCGTCGCCGGTGTGCAGCTTGACCGGGATGCCCAGCTCGGCGCATTTCTCGAAGGCCGGGCGCACCCAGTCCAGCGCCCGGTCAGGCCGGTAGGCGTGCATGTTGGCCTGCATCTGCACCATCTTGAAACCGTGTTCCTTCACATAACGCTCGATCGCTTCGACACCGTTCTGCACGCCGCAGCGCGGGTTGTAGACGAAGCAACCGATGAAACGGTCCGGGTAGGTCTGGACCATTTTCAGGGTGTAGGCCATGTAGGCGTCGATGGATTCGCGACCCGACAGTTCGCCGTCGGTCCAGGTGTAAATGGTGTTGCCCTGGGGGGGCTGGATGAAGGCTTTATCGATGCGGCGAGGCTTGCCGTTGACCATGTACGGGCCATCCATCATCTCCAGCAGACGCTCGCCGGTGAACGGGTCACCGTCATGCCTCCAGGCGAGGTCCACCAGATCGGTGGGATAGCAGCTGATATCGATGATCATTGAAGTCGATCTCCTGATAGCGGGGAAGGGAGCCTTGCGGCTCACAGCATCCACGTCCCGGGTGATCGGCCGTTTCTATGCGCGGCAATCGCGCATTCCCTCGCCTGTTCGCATCCGGCCCGGGTGGGTGGTTGCTGGAGGCGAGTATTGGAAGGCGGGGGAGGGTTCGTACAATATTAATTGGGTGGGGTGGTGATACTTGTTCGATATGGTTTTGGTTTTTGTGGTGATAGTGATGGCCTCATCGCGAGCAAGCTCGCTCCCACAATTTGACTGCATTTACCCGTTGGAATGCCGCCACCCGTGGGAGCGAGCTTGCTCGCGAAGGCGTCAGAATTGTGTATGCAAAGCCAGCTGTTTGATCGCATCAACCACCGGCGCCACCCGCTCAGCCTGCCCATGGGGCCAAACCGCATACAGGTTGTAATGCGCCGCAATCTGCGCCTCGTTCAACGCCCTCAGCCGTCCGCTGCGCAAGGCATCGGCAGCCAACAGTCCCCGTACCAGACCCGCGCCGACGCCCGCCTCGGCCGCCGCAATCAGATTCGCCGCATTATCAAAAACCACCCGCGCCGGCGGTTCGGTCGGTGTCATTCCGGCCGCCTCCAGCCACGGAATCCACGACCTGCGCGTGTACCCCAGCAGCGGCAATTGAAGAATCTGCGCCGGGCTCAACGGCACCTGCAAACCATGCCGTTCCAGCAGTGCCGGGGACGCCACCGCCAGCACCCGGTCGCCGCAGATCTGCGTCATCTCGCAATCATCCCAATCGCCATAGCCATAGCGCAGCGACAGGTCCACCCGTTCGAACGTGCTGCGATCACTGCGCGGCATCGACAGGATCGTCACTTCGAAATCCGGCAGGCCGTCGAGCAGCTGCGGCAGGCGCGGATTGAGCCAGCTCTGCGCCAGTTCGCTGTCGACGTCGAGGGTCAGACGCTGGGCCACGCTGCGGTTCTTCACCGAGGACAACGCCCGGTCAATCTGCGCCAGACCATCCGACAGTACGCTGGCAAACAACTGCCCGGCATCGGTCAGGTTGCTGCCGCCGCCTTCGCGCACGAACAGCGGCTGGCCGATGAATTCTTCCAGGGCACGGATCTGCTGGCTGATCGCGCTGTGGGTCAGGTCGAGCTTGCGCGCAGCGCTGGAAAAACTGCCACTGCGCGCCGCGTGGATGAATGCGCTCATGGACTGCACCGACGGGTATCGCTTGTACATGTTGTTAGTCCTGCTTACACCGGTTGGCAGAAATCGTCGCTGGCCGCGCTTTGCCGGGGGTTCCAATAATCGGTCACCAGGCCCGCACAAAGACGGGCCGCTCTTTTGGAGCCTGACAATGATTGCATTCACGGTTAACGGCGAACGACGCGAGCTGGATGAGGCGTCCCCCTCCATGCCCTTGTTATGGGTGTTGCGTGACCAGTTGAAACTCACCGGCACCAAATTCGGCTGCGGCATGGGCCTGTGCGGTGCCTGCACCGTGCACCTGAACGGCGTGGCGGTGCGTTCCTGCCAGTTGCCGCTGGCCGCCGTCGCGGGCCACAGCATCACCACCATCGAGGGCTTGTCCCCTGATGAAAGCCACCCGTTGCAACTGGCCTGGGTCGCCGAAGATGTGCCGCAATGCGGCTACTGTCAATCCGGGCAGATCATGTCCGCCGCCGCGCTGCTCAACACCGGCGCGCCGGTCAACGACGACTCGATCCGCAACGCCATGTCCGGGAATATCTGCCGCTGCGGCACTTACGGGCGGATCAACAAGGCGATCAAACGTGCGGCGAATGCGCCGAAGGAGGCGTGATGAGCCTCGTCGAAAATGCCGGTTTCGAACTGTCGCGTCGGGTATTTCTAAAGCAGACGGTGGCGGTGGCGTCCGGACTGGCGATTGCCTTATATCTGCCTGCCGGTGTGGCGGCGACCGGATCGAAAACCACTGGCGGTGAATTCGAACCCAACGCCTGGGTGCGCGTGCTGCCCGACGGCACGGTGAAACTGGTGGTGCACAAGCACGACTCCGGCACCGGCACCCAGACTGCGCTGGCCGCCTGTGTGGCCGAAGAGCTGGATGTGAACCCGATGACGGTGCAGGTCATCACCCCGGAAGATCCCTTCTTCGAAACCTATATTCATCCGGTCTGGAAAGTGTTTTCCACGGGTGGCAGCACCAGTGTGTCGCTGGAATACGATCGCTTGCGCATGGCCGGTGCCACGGCGCGGGCGCTGCTGATCAGTGCGGCGGCGCAGCAGTGGAAAGTCAGCCCCGACAGTTGCTCCACCGAAGCAGGCCGGGTCGTGCATGCCTCGAGCCAACGCAGCCTCGGCTACGGCGAACTGGCCGGCGCGGCGGCGCAACTGCCGGTACCTGCCAATGTCACGCTGAAAGACCCGGCGCAGTTCAAATACATCGGCAAATTGCGTCACAAACGCGATGCGGCGGCCAAGGTCTGCGGGCGCTTCAAATACAGCATCGACGTGCAGTTACCGGGGATGCTGGTGGCGGTGATTCAACGTGCGCCGGTAGTGGGCGCCAAGGTTGTCGCGGTGGATTCGGCAGCCGCGTTGCAGGTGCCGGGTGTACGCAAGGTGATTGCGATTCCAGGGCGCCCCGACGTGCTCGGCGGCAACCTCGAAGGCGTCGCGGTACTGGCCGAAACCTTCTGGGCCGCGCAACAGGGGCGCAAGCTTCTGGAGATCAGATGGAGCGACTCCCCGCTGGCCGGTTTCGACAGCGCCGAGTTGCCCAAGGCACAGATTGCCGCGATCAGTGATCCGGCAACCCAAACCGTCAAAGCCATGGCCCAGGGCGATGTCGTCGGGCAATGGCCGGGTGCGGCAAAGCTGCTCGAAGCCGACTACACCATGCCTTATAAGGTGCAAAACCCGCTGGAACCGATCTGCATCACCGCGCAGGTCAAAGACAAGGCGATCACCTATTGGGGCGGTGTGCAAGTACCATCGTCGGCGCTGGAAGCGGCGCAGACCGTGTGCGGCATCGGCAAGGACAAGGTCACGATCCATGAGCTGGTGTCCGGCGGCAGTTTCGGTGCGCGGGAAGCCAAATATTGGCTGTTCGAAGTGGCGTATCTGGCGCAACAGACCGGTGTACCGGTGAAACTGCTCAACAGCCGCGAAGATGAAATGCACGCGCTGTTCAATCACCCGGCGACCTTGCACCGGGTAAAAGGCGCACTGGATGCCCAGGGCAAACTCACCGCGCTGCAATTGCATGCGGTATCGCCGGCCTCGCCGGAACAGTGGGAGCCGGGCTATTTCGAGCGCCCGGATCATATGGATTACAGCACCACCGAAGCCATCACCGCGTGGGACTTCGCCTACCGTCCACCGCACCTGGAGCTGAACTGGGTCAAGCACGAAAGCCACGTGCCCGGCGGCTGGTATCGCTCGGTGAGCTTCATTCCCAACGTGTTCGCCGTGGAAAGCTTCATGGATGAACTGGCCCATGCCGCCGGTGAAGATCCGCTGGCGTTCCGGCTGGCCAACATGCAGGAGCGACCACGGCATGTCGCGGTGCTGAAACAGGCAGCCGAACGCGCCGGTTGGGGGCAGAAACTGCCACCGGACACGGCGCTGGGGATCGCCACCAATCAGGGCTACACCAGTTTCATTGCCGTGGTGGCGCGGGTTGCGAAAGTCGACGGCAAGGCGCGGGTCGAGAAGCTGACCTGTGTGGTCGACTGCGGCCTGGCAGTTTCGCCCGGCGGGGTCGAGGAGCAGATTTACGGCGGACTGATGTGGGGCCTCGGTCATGCGCTGTTCGACCGTCTCGACATCCAGCAGGGCAGGGTGGTGCAGAGCAACTTCCACGACTATCGCGTCACACGCATGTCCGACATGCCGCCGGTGGACATCCTCGTGCTCGATGGCCAACCGGACAAACCGGGTGGCGTCGGAGAGCTGGGCAGCCCGTCGGTGGTTCCGGCGATTGCCAATGCGCTGTTCAGCCTGACCGGGGTGCGTCAGCGCTCCACGCCATTGAGCCTGGGGTAAGCCGCCATGGATCTGCGTTTGCTGCGGTATTTCATGGCCCTGGCCGATGAACTGCATTTCGGTCGCGCCGCCGAACGCCTGCATATTTGCCAGCCGCCGCTGAGCCAGCAGATCCGCCTGCTGGAGGAGGAACTCGGCACGCCGCTGTTCGAGCGCAGCCACCATCGGGTCGAGCTGACTGCGGCGGGGCAGATGCTCAAGGAACAGGCGCCGCTGGTGTTCGAGCAACTCGAACGGACGCTGGACCTGACCCGCCAGACCGGGCGCGGGCAACTGGGCGAGCTGGAAATCGGCATGATCAGTTCGGTGATGGTCGGCGTGCTGCCCACGGCGCTGCACCTGTTTCGCGAGCGCTACCCGCAAGTGACCTGGCGTTTGCATGAGATGACCCCGGCAGCCCAGGTCAAGGCGCTGAAAGAGAAACGCATCGACGCCTGTGTGTTTCGGGTCGGCTATGACGATCCGCAGTTGCGCAATGAGCTGCTGCTCCACGAGCCGATCCATGCGGTGATGCCAGCGGACCATCCGCTGGCCCGGCGCGAAGTGCTGGCGCCGGCAGATCTGGCGCAGGAACCGTTCGTTGCGCTGGAACTGAAGCAGTCGCGCTTCGCCAATTTTCTCTATCAGTGCTGCATTCAGGCCGGGTTCACGCCGCAGATCCGCCAGCAGGTGATCGAGGTGCAGACGTTGCTCAGTCTGGTGCGCGCCGGGTTCGGCGTGGCCTTGCTGCCGGCCTCCATCGAACAACTGGCCCCGGCCGGGCTGGTGTTCCGGCGCCTGACCCCGGCGCTGCCGCAAGTGCCGTTGTACGCAACGTATCGGGCCGACGATACCTCGCCGGTGCTCAAGCTGTTTCTCGATACGCTGCGCGAGCTGGTCGATAACACAGCGCGATAGGCGCGGGTGAAATGGTCCGGCACGATCACAATCGCCAGCGGTCGTAATCTTCACATGCGTTCACTTGTGGAGAGCCAATGAGCCGGGACGTCCTGACCACCGAAACCAATCGCCGTCAGTTGCAGCAGATCATTGCCGGTCTGTCCGACGGGGTGATTCTGCTGGAACTCGATCAGACCATTCTTTGGGCCAACGAAGCCGCGCTGGCGATGCATGGCGTCAGCCGCATCGGCGAGTTGGGCAACAATGCCGCGGAGTATGCCGAGCGTTTCAACCTGCGTTATCGCAATAACCACACACTGACGCCGGAGCAGTACCCGATCAGCCGGGTGGCAGCGGGAGAAGCCTTCAGCGACGTGCTGGTGGAAGTCACTTCGCGCAGCGACGAAGAACGCACCTGGGTGCACAGCGTGCGCAGCATGGTGCTGACCGATCGTGACGGCGAGACCGAATCGCTGGTGCTGATCATGAGCGACGTCACCGACTGGGCCAACGCCGAGCAGCGTTTTGAAAAGACCTTCAATGCCAATCCGGCGCCGGCGGTGATCTGCCGCCTCAGTGACCTGCGTTACATCAAGGTCAACCCGGGGTTCCTGGAGATGACCGGCTACACCCGCGATCAGGTGATCGGCGCCTCGACCTATGAGCTGGACGTTCTCGAACAGGCCGAGCGCAAGGAACTGGCCATTCAGCGCCTGCGCGATGTCGCGACCATTCCGCAAATGCAGGCTGAGTTGCGTCTGCCGGACGGCGGCAGCAAGCAGGTGATCGTCGCCGGCCAGCCGTTGGTGCTCAACGACGAAGACTGCATGCTGTTTTCGTTCGTCGACATGGAGTTGCGGCACAAGGCCGAAGTTGCGCTGCGCCAGAGTGAGGAACGATTTGCCAAGGCCTTTCGCCTGACGCCGGTGCCGATCCTGATCTGTAGCGCCGACGAGCAGCGGCTGATCGACGTCAATCAGGCCTTTCTCGATACTCTGGCTTACGAGAGCGACGACGTGCTCGGCAAGACCGTCGCACAACTGGACTTCATCGATGAACCGGCGGAACGCGCCCGGTTGCTGGCGGCGCTGGAGAAGACCGGCCGGGTCGATCGCGTCGATATACGGATCCGCAAGAAAGACGCCGAGCTGCTGGAGTGCGCGGTATCCGCCGACACCGTCAACATCCAGGACACGGTGTGCTACCTGCTGGTGCTGATGGACATTACCGAGCGCAAGCGCACCGAGCTCGAACTGGTGGCGGCGATTGAAGAGGTGATGAAGGATGCGTCGTGGTTCAGCCGGACGCTGATCGAAAAACTGGCCAATGTGAAGAAGGTCAATTCGCCGCAACTGCCAAGTGTGTCGTTTACCGATCTGACGGCTCGTGAGCGCGATGTGCTGGGACTGATCTGTGAGGGGCTGGCGGACAAGGAGATTGCGGCTCGGTTGAAACTGGCGCCGAACACCGTACGCAATCATGTGGCGACGGTGTATTCCAAACTCGACGTGCACAGTCGCAGTGAGGCGATCGTCTGGGCCCGTGAGCGCGGACTGTTCTCGGGCGGTGGCAAAGGGCAACGGTAAGGTGCAAATGCACTAGTTCATGGGGTGCAAATTAGGGTGTCTGGCGAGGCAGGCTGTTCTTAGGCTGGGGACATGCGATGCGTTATTTCGTAATCGTGTCCCTTCGTCGTTGCTAATGGATCAGCCCCATGAATGTATTGCTTGCCATTGAACCCTGCTTGTCGCGTTGCCTTTCGGAGCGTGCACGGTGATGTATCTGGCGCAGTTGCGGGCGCAGCTTGAGCGCAGTTTTTCGCCGTTGGCCTGTGAGTGCGTAGTGGATGGGGATCATTCACTGACGGTGAAGTTGTATCACCGGGTTTCCGGAGAGGTTGATCTGGTCATCAGCGGGTTGAACCTCGATGCCTTGCGTACGCCGGAAGCGGTGGAGGCCTTGATTGATGAATTGCGGTATGAGCTTGAGAGTAATTCCTTGCGCTCGCCCGGGTGAACCTGGCGGCCTCTGGGCCGACCATGCTGTTTTGGGTTTGGGTGAATATCCGTTGCTTCGGGTGCTGCCGCTGGCGGTTTCGCCCTGACGGCGAGTCACTTTGGCAAACGCCCCAAAGTAACCAAAGGTCTGGGCCCCGGCGTTCGGCACCTCGCTGTGGCTCGGTGTTCCTTCGTTCCGGGATTCATCCGGGGGCATCGCCTCCGGTTTGCTTCGCTGCACCTCCTCTCGATGTGTTTGGCTTCGCCAAACGGCGCTACGCGCCCACCCCCGGATAAATCCCTCCACTCAGCCTTCCGACGGGGCCGGCACGTCAAAAGCGGTACTCGAGCTAACGCTCATCGTGTTGAGTGGTGAAGAGCGTGAAGCCGACTTGTGTGCTCTTCAAAACCTGAGTTCAACTCGGTGTTTCAGGTCGATGTAATTCAAATAGTCACTACGATCAGCTCCCTCTCCCTCCGGGAGAGGGCTGGGGTGAGGGCTGTTTCTTGAGGTTGTTCAAGAATCTGTCGGAACACACGGTCCGTTTGTTCACCACACCCCAAAATCGACAGCCATTTCCCCCCAATCCCACCATTCCACTGGCACTCACCCCCCACTGGTCTATAAGGAATGAGTGGTTCGGTTTCCATAACCGGGCATTTTCACGCTCGGCGACGGGAGTTTGTCTTCCATTCATCGCGGGTCATCCTATGAACAATCCTGGGAAACGCGTGTGTTTTTCATTGTTGTCGGCTTTCGGTCTGGTGTTGCTGAGCGGCTGTGCCAGTCCTCCACCCCCTCCGCCGGCAGCGCCGCCTCCGCCACCGGAGCGCACCTGTCAGGTGATGGAAAACACCGAGGTTGCCGGTGACATGTATGGCGACGGGCAAGTGACCCGACACATCACCAAGACCCGTTGCGTCACTCAATAGCCCTGGCGCCATCGAAGGCGCGGGTCGAGCGGATTGTGCTGGTGGCCGATCTGGTCGGCACCGCCGTGTTTGCCGTTGAAGGTGCCATTGCAGCGATGCACGCTCGACTCGATCTGCTCGGGGTGATGGTGATTGCGTTCATCGTTGCACTGGGCGGCGGGGTGACCCGTGATCTGTTGATCGGCGCTACGCCGCCCAAGGCTGTGGCCGACTGGCGTTATCCCGCGCTGGCGTTCGCCATGGGCGGGGTGGCGTTTGTTTTTCATGAGCGGGTGCTGGGCTGGTCCGGTTCGACCTTGATCGTGCTGGATGCGGCGGGGTTGGCGCTGTTTGCCGTGGCCGGGGCACAGAAGGCGTTGAATTTCGGGATTTCGCCGTTTGTGGCCATGTTGATGGGCACGATTACCGGTGTCGGTGGCGGGGTGCTGCGTGACATCGTGCTGGCACGGGTGCCGCTGGTGTTACAGGCGGATTTGTATGCCAGTTCGGCATTTGTCGGCGCGGCGGTGTTGATCGTCGGGCGCAGGCTGGGCGTTTCTCCGGTGGCGGCTGCGTTGCTGGCCGGGGCGTCGTGTTTGTTGCTGCGGTTGTTGTCGGTGCATTTCGGCTGGCAGTTGCCGAAAGTCCTCGATGCCTGATTGAAACACTGACCCTGTGGGAGCGAGCTTGCTCGCGATAGCGGTGGTTCAGCCCATGCAGATGTTGACTGTACTGACGCAATCGCGAGCAGGCTCGCTCCTACAGGTTTGAATCAGGACAGGAAACCACCGTCCACATTCAACGACACGCCGGTGGTGTAGCTCGACGCATCGCTGGCCAGGTACAGCACGGCGCCGGCCATTTCGCTCGGGTCGGCCACGCGCTTGAGCGGGATCTGGGTCAGCGCCTGTTTCAGGATCGCGTCGTTCTTCACCAGCGCCGAGGCGAATTTGGTGTCGGTCAGGCCCGGCAGCAGGGCGTTGCAGCGGATGCCGAACTGCGCGCATTCCTTGGCGAAGACCTTGGTCATGTTGATCACCGCAGCCTTGGTCACCGAGTAGATGCCCTGGAAGATCCCCGGCGAAATGCCGTTGATCGAGGCCACGTTGATGATGCTGCCGCCACCGTTTTCGCGCATCAGCTTGCCGGCTTCCACCGACATGAAGAAGTAGCCGCGGATGTTCACGTCGACGGTTTTCTGGAAGGCGCCGAGGTCGGTGTCCAGCACGTTGCAGAACTGCGGGTTGGTCGCGGCGTTGTTGACCAGGATGTCCAGGCGTCCGAACTGTTCCTTGATCCCGGCGAAGACCTGGCTGATCTGTTCCATTTCACCGATGTGGCAGGCGATGGCGGTGGCCTTGCCGCCGGCGGCGATGATCGCGTCGGCCACGTGCTGGCAGCCTTCGAGCTTGCGGCTCGACACGATCACATGGGCACCTTGCTGGGCCAGCAGTTTGGCGATGGCTTCACCGATGCCGCGGCTGGCACCGGAGACGAAAGCGATCTTGCCGTCGAGGTCGAACAACTGAGTCTTGGACATAAGGGTTCCTTGGTGTGGGCCGTCAGAGGCTCGATTTCGCGATGACCTGCAGACTCATCTGCTCCAGCAGTTTGTTCATGTGAATGAACTGCGCGAAGCGTTTGTCCTGAGTCTGGCCATGGAAGAAGCGGTAGTAGATCTGCTGCACGATGCCGGCCAGGCGGAACAGGCCGTAGGTGTAGTAGAAGTCGAAATTGTCGATCCGGATGCCCGAGCGCTCGGCGTAGTAGTCGACGAATTCGCGGCGGGTCAGCATGCCCGGCGCATGGCTCGGCTGGCGGCGCATCAGTTGCACCGGTGCCGGGTCGTCGGCCTGGATCCAGTAGGCGAGGGTGTTGCCCAGGTCCATCAATGGATCGCCGAGGGTGGTCAGTTCCCAGTCGAGCACGCCGATGATCTGCATCGGGTTTTCCGGGTCGAGGATGACGTTATCGAAGCGGTAATCGTTGTGCACGATGCTGGAGGTCGGATGGTCGGCCGGCATCTTGTCGTTGAGCCAGGCCTTGACCTTCTCCCAGTGCGGTGCGTCCGGGGTCAGGGCTTTTTCGTAGCGTTCGCTCCAGCCCTTGATCTGCCGGGCGACATAACCTTCCGGCTTGCCCAGATCGCCGAGGCCGCAGGCGTTGTAATCGACCCGGTGCAGCTCGACGAAACGGTCGATGAAACTCTTGCACAAGGCTTCGGTTTTTGCCGGATCCAGGCCCAGTTCCGGCGGCAGGTCCGAGCGCAGGATGATGCCCTTGACCCGTTCCATTACGTAGAACTCGGCGCCGATCACTGATTCGTCAGTGCAGTGCACATAGGCTTTCGGGCAGTACGGGAAGCCGTCGCGCAACTGGTTGAGGATACGGAATTCGCGGCCCATGTCGTGGGCGGACTTGGCCTTGTGGCCGAACGGCGGACGGCGCAGGACGAATTCCTGGTCCGGGTATTCCAGCAGGTAGGTCAGGTTCGACGCGCCGCCAGGGAACTGGCTGATCTGCGGCGTACCGCTCAGACCCGGAATGTGGGCCTTGAGATACGGATCGATCAGGCTGGCATCGAGTTCTTCGCCAGAGCGGATACGGGTGGACTGGTCAGTAAGCGCCATGCTTATCCCTTCTGCTTATTTTGGAGGCCAGACATCATTGGCTAATCTAATGGCGCGCTCGGGTCGTCACAAGCGCGGTTCGGTCTTATAGGTTAGCGTGTTGGACGATAATCACCTTTGGGAATGTGCACGGCGGGCCACAGGCGACCAAGGTTCAGCACGTATGCCTTGTTCAGAAAGGAGCGTCGGAATGGGCTGCCGGCAGGTCTGTGCCAGTGCCAGCGACAGCCTGGCCTTGAACTCAGCCCCGTACCTGATCCGGCACAGGGTAGAGTGGGGTAACAAGCGGTTGAGCAAACTGCTCGGCGAGCTGATTTGCGCCGACGCCGAGTCGCGGCGGCTGTGGACGTTGCTCGGGGTGCTTTAGTGCACGCGCTGGTTGTTCTGTCTGGGCGGTAACGTCAGCGGTGTGAGTACCGGCTCCCCGGCAAAGAAGGCCACCAGGTTTTTCCCCACCAGCTCTACGGTGCCCTGGGTGGCTTCCGGTGACAGCCCGGCAACGTGCGGGGTGAGAATCACATTGCTCAGGGTTTTCAGTGCATCGGGCACTTGGGGTTCATGATCGAATACATCCAGTGCGGCGCCGGCGATCCGCCGTTGTTCGAGGGCGGTGATCAGATCCGCGGTGTTGATCACACTGGCACGGGCAATGTTGACGATAAATCCCTTGGGCCCCAGGGCATCGAGTACCGCACGGGTCACCAGATGCTGGCTGCCGATGCCGCCGGGCGTCGCGACCACCAGAAAATCCGACGCTCGCGCCAGCTCGGTCGGGGTCGAGCAGAATGCGTAGGGTACGTCGTTGCGGACCTGGCGGTTGTGATAGTGGATTTCCATGTCGAAACCCAGGTTCGCCCTTTTGGCGATGGCCATGCCCACTGCGCCGAGGCCGAGAATGCCCATGCGTTTGCCCGCCAGGGACGGGCGCATGATCTTCGGCCATTCTCCACGGCGCACCGCCGCATCGCAGCGTGGAATGTCGCGCACCAGTGCCAGCAGCAGCGCCATGGCATGGTCGGCCACCGACGACGCGTTGACCCCGGCGCCGTTGGTCACGGTGATACCCCGGTTGCTGGCGGCTTGCAGGTCCACCTGCTCGTAACCGGCACCGATCACACAGATGATTTTCAGCACAGGTAGCGCGGCGATTTCTTCAGCGTACAGACCCAGCGGGCCACGGGTCAGTACCGCGTCGATGCGGGTACCGTGGGTGGCTATGGCCTGGGCACGTTCAGCGGGAGTCGGCGCGAGGATCAGGTGAAAGCCCTGTCGTTCGAGTATGGGCAGGTAGTCATTGATGGTTTCAACCAGTACCAGAACGGTGGCGGGCATTGCTCGGCTCCTGTGATCGGTCGGCGTGTCGGGCGCGAAAGTCGTGTCAGAGTGCTGATTCCAGAGCGGTTTGGCAATGGCCGACATTGCCCCGCACCAGCCAGTGTAGGAGCTGATACGGGGCGTGTGCGGGCGCTTCGTCAGAACGCAGTCCCGATGCCGAGTACAGATGCATCAACTGGCGTACTGGGCGATGCCGTTGCCGAACGACCAGTTTTCTTTCTTCACCTCGACCAGATTGATGAACACATCCTCCAGCCGGATCGACAGCTGTGTGTTCAGGTTCTGGGCGATGGTCTGATACAGCGCCTTTTTCTGCTCCAGCGTCCGGCCTTCATTGAGGGTGATCTGGATGATCACCAATTGGTCGCTGCGCTGGATTCCCAAGTACTGCGTATCGAAGACCAAATGCTCGCCATCGTGCTCGGCCAGAATCTGGAAATTGTCGTGTTCCGGCACATTGATCGTGTTGCGCATGGCGGCGTAGATCTGCTCGCCGACGCGCCTGGCGAAGGTCGGATCGGGGCGTTTCTTGAGTTCGATGCGAACGAGGGGCATGAGCGGGCTCCGTGGGGCAGGGGGACTGGAAAGGGCTGTCAGTCGGTTCGCCATTGGGTATAGCCGAAAAATGCCATTGGGTGAGGCTGTTTAAAGTTGTTCGGTGATGTAGGTGTCGTCCTGCGAATGTTACGGATGCTGCCTACAAATACTGTTGGACTCATCCGCTATCCGGCGGAATGAAAAATGCGAAATCATGCAGGCAAGACGGGATGTGCTCTTCAGGATGGGCAGCAACCTGAATGGGATTGCCATTAGCCAGGGAAGGCCGATGTTTCATAACGATCGTGAAAGCCTGGAACTCGACAGGTTGGAACATGAGTCACGCAAGCTCGTGGCCGAATGTAAAAAACTTATGGCGGAAGAAAAGAAATTGAAGAGGGAGACCAAACTCTATCCAGTTGCGGTAATGGGAGGCGTGTTAACCGCAATCACCGCTGTAGCGGGGTTGTTTTTCAAGTTTTAGAGGATCGTCTCTCACGACAGTCGGGCCCCTGAACCAACAAGGAAAATCGATATGAGCACTTTTGACCGCAAGGCCCGAATGGAACAGATCGAGCGAGAGCTCAACAAGTATGCCGAAGCGACGCGGGCCGAAGACAAGGACGAGATGTATGAAATGTGGTTGTTGCTGGGTTTTGGTCTGTACTGCATTTCACTTGGTGTGATTCTGGGGCGTTCGTTCTGATTGAAGCTGCCTTCGCGCACTCGCTGCATGTGACGTACCGGATAACGACATTTCACATATTCAATTCCGACAGTGATTTCGCCAAAAGCGACATCACATCCATCTGCTCCGCACAACCATTCCTCAGCTAAGTCTTTGCTTCTGCTCATTTATCGCGGAGAATCGCGCCCCTGTTTCGGCGGAGCATGTCTGTCGGTTTTTTCCGACGCGTCCTGACCGAGTGGCAAGTGACCGGAATGCGGAGATCCGACCGGATGAATGATCAGGCCAATAGCGTCGAACAACGCTTTGAAACGGCAGCACCAGCCCAATTGTCGAGCTGGAACCGCCATGACACTACCTGGATGTTGGGACTGTTCGGGACGGCGATCGGCGCCGGCACCCTGTTTTTGCCGATCAACGCAGGTCTGGGTGGCTTCTGGCCGCTGGTGATCCTCGCGCTGCTGGCATTCCCGATGACTTTCTTTGCACATCGCGGCCTGACCCGCTTCGTGCTTTCCGGTCGCGAAGGCGCCGACATCACTGACGTGGTGGAACAGCATTTCGGCATCAAGGCCGGCGCGCTGATCACTCTGCTTTATTTCTTCGCGATCTTCCCGATCCTGCTGATCTACAGCGTCGGCCTGACCAACACCGTCGCCAGTTTCCTCGAACATCAATTGCACATCACGCCGCCACCGCGCGCGTTGCTGTCGTTCGCGCTGATTCTCGGCCTGCTGGCCGTGGTGCGCTGCGGCGAGCAAGTGATTGTCAAGGCCATGAGTCTGATGGTGTATCCGTTCATCGTCGCGCTGCTGTTCCTCGCGGTGTACCTGATTCCGCACTGGAACGGCGGCATCCTCAGTACCGCTTCCCAGGTGCCGGCGCCGTCGGCGCTGTTGCACACGCTGTGGCTGGCAATCCCGGTGATGGTGTTCTCGTTCAACCACTCGCCGATCATCTCGGCATTCGCGGTAGACCAGAAGCGCCGTTACGGTGTTCATGCCGATGAGCGCAGCTCGCAGATCCTGTCCCGCGCCCACCTGCTGATGGTGGTGATGGTGCTGTTCTTCGTCTTCAGTTGCGTGCTGACCCTGTCGCCGGAACAACTGGCGGAAGCCAAGGCGCAGAATCTGTCGATCCTGTCATACCTGGCCAATCACTTCAGCAACCCGACCATCGCGTTCGCGGCACCGCTGATTGCGTTCGTGGCGATTTCCAAGTCGTTCCTGGGCCACTACATCGGTGCCAGCGAAGGCCTCAAAGGCTTGATCGTGAAGAGTGGCAAGCGCCCGGGCGCCAAGGCCCTGGATCGCATTGTCGCGGCGTTCATGCTGGTGGTCTGCTGGATCGTGGCGACCCTGAACCCGAGCATTCTGGGCATGATCGAAACCATCGGTGGCCCGGTCATCGCGGCGATTCTGTTCCTGATGCCGATGTATGCGATCCGCAAGGTGCCGGCCATGGCCCGTTATCGCGGTCAGGCGTCGAACGTGTTTGTCGTTGCCGTAGGCCTGGTGGCCATTTCGGCGTTGATCTACTCGCTGGCCGCCTGATTCCAGACCGGCAGCAGCAGACGGGGGCGAGCAATTCGCCCCCGTTTTTGCAGGACCCTCTCAGTGCCTGATCCAGGGCACGCATCCGCAGATTTAAACGGCTACGCTTGAAAGGCACTTTTCCCCGGAGATGCCTCATGCCCCGTGCCCGACCCCAACTGATCAGCGCCAAACTGGAAAAACTCCATCCCACCCAGCTGACGGTCGGCCTTGCCGAAGTCGCCGACAAGCGTCAGGAATGGAAAAAGCTCAAACGCAAGGAGCGGGCGGCGGCGCTGGACAATCACTGGTTTCCCAGTGTGCTCGGGCCTGAAGGGGTCTACTACATCGTCGATCACCACCACTTCGGTCTTGCGCTGATCGAGGAAGAGGTGAAGAAGGCGTCCTTGCTGGTGCTCAAGGATTTGTCCTTTGTCGACCCGGTGACGTTCTGGAGCGTGATGAACTTCAATCAGTGGGCGCATCCTTACGACGGGCGCGGTGTCCGGCGCACCTTTGAAGCCATTCCCAGGTCCATCGCCGATCTGCAGGACGATCCTTATCGCAGCCTCGCCGGACGCCTGCGCCGGGCCGGTGGTTATGCCAAGGACGCCACGCCCTACAGCGAGTTTCTCTGGGCGGATTTCTTTCGCAGTCGCATCGCCAGTGATCAGATCAACGACCTCAGTCCCAAATTGCAGACTAAAGCCATGAATCTGGCTCGCAGTCAGGAGGCTCGGTATCTGCCAGGGTGGGTGGGTCCGATTGTCAACTGAACCTCTGAGTGCCGCCTCCCGACCCGAAGTGCAAAGACACAGCCAGGACCTGCTGGCCGGGTTGTCGATTGCCGGTCTGTTGTTGCCCGAAGCCGTGGCGTATTCGAGCATTGCCGCGCTGCCACCGCAGGCCGGCGTGATTGCGTTGTTCGCCGGGCTGCTGTGTTACGCATTGATCGGCACCAGCCGCTTTGCCGTGGTCTCGGCCACGTCTTCATCGGCAGCGGTGCTGGCGGCGGCGACGGCTTCGCTGGCCGGCGGCGATCCGGCATTGCGCCTGAGCCTGGCGGTCGGTCTGGTAATGATGACCGGGGTGCTGTTTCTGCTGGCAGGGCTGTTCAAGCTCGGTAGCGTCACTTCATTTATTGCCAAACCGGTATTGCGCGGCTTCGCCTTGGGGCTGGCAGTGACGATCATCCTCAAGCAGGTGGCAAGCGTCGTCGATGTTCACCTCACGGACAGCAACCTGGTCCGTTTCCTGCCGCAGTTGTTCGGGCAATGGTCGCACTGGAACCTGGCGGGTGCCGCAGTGGCGGTGACGGCGTTGCTGATACTGATGGTCTGTGCCCGCTTTCGCCGCGTACCAGGTGGATTGATTGTTGTCGCCTTGGGGATTGCCGCCAGCCAATGGATGGATCTGCCGGCCCACGGGGTGAAGTTGATCGGGATGATCGATCTGGCGCTGGAAACGCCCAGCCTGCCGGACATGCCGTTTGCCGACTGGCTGCGCCTCGGGGAACTGGCGTTCGCCATGGTGATGATTCTGTATGCCGAGTCGTACGGGTCAATCAGCTCGTTTGCCCTGAAACATGGCGACCGGGTTTCATCGAACCGTGATCTGCTTGCTCTGGGTGCGTCCAATCTGTTGTCGGGGCTGTTTCATGGCATGCCGGCCGGAGCGGGGTACTCGGCAACCTCCGCCAATGAAGCGGCGGGCGCCACCTCACGTCTGGCGGGAATTGTCGCGGCGCTGGTGGTGCTACTGATCGTGGTGACGGTACTGCCTTATATTGCTCTGACACCGGAACCGGTGCTGGCCGCCATCGTGATTCACGCTCTGGGTCGGGCGTTGAGCCTGCAACCGCTGGGGCGCTACTTCATCTGGCGACGCGACCGTTTATTGGTGATCTGCGCGGTGGCGGCGGTTCTGGTGCTGGGCGTACTCGACGGTTTGCTGCTGGCAGTGGCAATAAGTGTGGTGCTGATGCTCAAGCAGATGTCCTCGGCGGATATCCAGGTGCTGGGTCAGATGGGCGGCGGTCACGACTATGTCGACGTGCAGCGCCATCCGGAGGCACAGGAAATCCCCGGCGTGTTGATCGTGCGACCAAGCGAGGCGCTGTTCTTTGCCAATGTGGAGCGGATTCTCGGCGGTGCGCTGCGGCTGGCTCGCCATGCGCCGGCGGCGGTGCACACGATCATCCTGAGTCTGGAAGAATCGCCGGATCTGGACGGCACCAGCATCGAGGCGCTGGAAGCGTTTTTCCTGCAGGTGCGGGCCGAAGACAAGCTGTTGATTCTGGCGCGTCTCAAGCATCAGGCGCAGACAGTGCTGATGCAATTGCCCGAGCAGGAGCGTGAGCAGGTAGTGCTGAGTGATTTGAGTGTGGACGGGGCGGTTCGGCAGGCACTCAAACTGAATGCATGAGTTTGCGCAGGCAAAAAAAAACGCCGCTCATCTCACGATGGGCGGCGTTTTTTCATTGCGTTGCAGCGTCAGGCTTGAACGACAGGGATCTTGGCGTTCGCGGCCGCTTCACGGAACTCGGCAATCTGGTCGAAGGACAGGTAGCGGTAAACATCGGCCGCCATGCTGTCGATCTTGCCAGCGTATTCCATGTACTCCTCGACGGTCGGCAGGCGACCCAGGATCGAAGCCACGGACGCCAGCTCGGCCGAAGCCAGGTAGACGTTCGCGCCGTCACCCAGACGGTTCGGGAAGTTACGGGTCGACGTCGACACCACGGTGCTGTTCGGCTCGACGCGTGCCTGGTTACCCATGCACAGCGAGCAGCCTGGCATTTCCATGCGGGCGCCGGCCTTGCCGTAGATGCCGTAGTAGCCTTCTTCGGTCAGCTGGTGAGCGTCCATCTTGGTCGGCGGCGACAGCCACAGACGGGTTGGCAGCTGACCCTTGACCTGATCCAGCAGTTTGCCGGCAGCGCGGAAGTGACCGATGTTGGTCATGCACGAACCGATGAACACTTCGTTGATCTTCTCGCCAGCCACGCTGGAGAGCAGACGGGCGTCATCCGGATCGTTCGGCGCGCAGAGCACAGGCTCTTTGATGTCGGCCAGATCGATCTCGATCACTTCGGCGTATTCGGCGTCCTTGTCGGCTTCCATCAGCTCAGGGTTGGCCAGCCAGGCTTCCATCGCCTGGGCACGACGTTCCATGGTGCGGGCATCGCCGTAGCCTTCGCCGATCATCCAGCGCAGCAGGGTGATGTTCGACTGCAGGTATTCGGCGATGGCCTTTTCCGGCAGCTTGATGGTGCAACCGGCGGCGGAACGTTCGGCGGAGGCGTCGGACAGTTCGAATGCCTGCTCGACGGTCAGCTCGTCCAGACCTTCGATTTCCAGGATGCGGCCGGAGAAGGTGTTCTTCTTGCCTTTCTTCTCGACGGTCAGCAGACCTTTCTGGATCGCGTAGTAAGGGATGGCATGAACCAGGTCACGCAGGGTGATGCCAGGTTGCAGTTTGCCCTTGAAGCGGACCAGGATCGATTCCGGCATGTCCAGCGGCATGACGCCGGTGGCGGCGGCAAACGCGACCAGACCGGAACCGGCCGGGAACGAGATGCCCATCGGGAAACGGGTGTGCGAGTCGCCACCGGTACCCACGGTGTCCGGCAGCAGCATGCGGTTCAGCCACGAGTGGATGATGCCGTCGCCCGGACGCAGGGAAACGCCGCCCCGGGTCATGATGAAGTCAGGCAGGGTGTGGTGGGTGGTCACGTCGATCGGCTTCGGATAAGCCGCGGTGTGGCAGAAGGACTGCATCACCAGATCGGCGGAGAAGCCCAGGCACGCCAGGTCTTTCAGTTCGTCACGGGTCATCGGACCGGTGGTGTCCTGAGAGCCGACGGTGGTCATCTTCGGTTCGCAGTAGGTGCCAGGACGCACGCCTTTGCCTTTTGGCAGGCCGCAGGCCTTGCCGACCATCTTCTGTGCCAGGGTGTAGCCCTTGCCGGTGTCGACAGGCGCTTCAGGCAGCTTGAACAGATCGGTCGGGCCCAGGCCCAGCTCGGCACGCGCCTTCTCGGTCAGGCCGCGGCCGACGATCAGCGGGATACGGCCACCGGCGCGGACTTCGTCCAGCAGCACCGGAGTCTTCAGTTCGAAGGTGGTGATAACGTCGTCGGTGCCGTGCTTGCAGACTTTGCCGGCGTGCGGGTAAACGTCGATGACGTCGCCCATGTTCAGGTTCGAGACGTCGAACTCGATCGGCAGTGCGCCGGCGTCTTCCATGGTGTTGTAGAAGATCGGGGCGATTTTCGAGCCGAAGCAGAAACCGCCGGCGCGCTTGTTCGGAACGTAAGGAATGTCGTCGCCGAAGAACCACAGCACCGAGTTGGTGGCGGATTTACGCGAAGAACCGGTGCCGACCACGTCGCCCACATAGGCGACCGGGAAGCCCTTGGCCTTGACTTCTTCGATCTGCTTGAGCGGGCCGATGGCGCCTTGTTGCTCAGGCACGATGCCGTCACGGGCCATTTTCAGCATGGCCAGGGCGTGCAGCGGGATGTCAGGACGCGACCAGGCGTCCGGGGCAGGGGACAGGTCGTCGGTGTTGGTTTCGCCAGGCACCTTGAAAACGGTCAGGCTGTACTTGTCGGCGATGGCAGGCTTGTTGGTGAACCACTCGCCGGCGGCCCAGGACTCCAGCACGGCCTTGGCGTGGACATTGCCCGCCTTGGCTTTTTCGGCCACGTCGTGGAAGGCATCGAACATCAGCAGGGTGTGCTTGAGCTGTTCGGCTGCGACGGCGGCCAGTTCGGCGTTGTCCAGCAGTTCAACCAGGGTGGCGATGTTGTAGCCGCCCTGCATGGTGCCGAGCAGTTCGACGGCGCGCTTCTTGTCGATCAGCGGGGAGGTGGCTTCGCCCTTGGCGATGGCGGACAGGAAACCGGCCTTGACGTAAGCGGCTTCGTCCACTCCCGGCGGTACGCGATTGGTGATCAGGTCAACGAGGAAAGCTTCTTCGCCAGCCGGAGGATTCTTCAGCAGCTCGACCAGGCCTGCAGTTTGTTCGGCGTTAAGCGGCTGGGGAACGATACCCAGTGCTGCGCGCTCTTCGATATGTTTGCGGTAGGCTTCAAGCACAGTTATTACCCTCATCAGTGGTCCCAAATGGGTGTCCGGGACGCTCATCCCGAAATTGCCGTACTCATGCTCCTCACGACGTTGTGGGTCGTTCGGCCAGAATTACCGGCAATTCCTTACAGAAGCTGCTTTCAAAGTTTTACGCCTGCAGAACGGGGAGCTGATGAGGGTTGGCGAAGGGGTTTTCCCCGCTGGAAAAAACCTCCGCCAACACCGCTCTGAAGGAACGACTGTGCTCGTGACGCTTTGAAAACAGCTTCTAACGGACATTGGCGCCTAAAAAGGCTGGCTGATTCTACGGCAAAAAAAATTTAAAGGTAAGTCGGGCTCTATTGGACTTTGGTGGCGTTGTGCGCTGGCGGGCCAAACCCCGATCCAGCGCTTGCCCCTGAGGTTTGAGGGGTGATGAATGCCGGACAAAGGGCTAACATGCCGACCTGTTCCGCGTTTCAAGTGCTCTGCTCCTATATGCCCAATCAGACCATCAAGACCCCCTGCGTCGGCCTCTGCTCCACTGTTTACGGTGATCTGGTGTGCCGTGGCTGCAAGCGTTTCCACCACGAAGTGATCCATTGGAATGGTTACAACGAGGAGGAAAAGCGTGCGGTGTGGCTGCGTCTCGAACAATTGCTGTCACAAGTGATGGCCAGCAAGGTCGAAGTCTTCGATCCGGCGCGGCTGCGCCAGCAGCTTGAGCAGAGAAAGATTCGCTTCGTGCCGCACCAGTCGGAATATTGCTGGGCCTATCAGCTGATCGCCCGGGGCGCGCGGGTGATCATTAATCTGGAAGCCTACGGGATGGTACTGCTGCCGGAGTTTCGCGACTGGAACCTGCCGGAGTTGCGCGACGCCATTGATCGGGAATTTTTCCTGCTGTCGGAAGCCCACTATCAGCGCTACATCGCACCGGGTTTCCTCAAAGACGCCCTCGGCGACTGAAGATCAAAAGCTTCGCGAGCAAGTCGAATCGTCGCACCGTCGCTCCCACATTGGATTAATGTCGTTCACAAAACCACTGTGGGAGCGAGCTTGCTCGCGAAGGGGCCGGTTCAGGCACCGAAGGCCTTAATGCTTCACCGCCAACTCCACCAAATGGTCTTCAACCTCCTGCGGCTTGAGCACCAGCACATCGCTTTCCAGCGCATCCAGCACCACTTCGGCGGTATTGCCGATCAACGCCCCTGACAACCCGGTGCGCGCCACGGTGCCGATCACGGTCACTGCTGCCTGCAGCTTGTGCGCCATGAACGGAATCAGCACATCCGCCGGACCTTCCTCGACATGCAGATGTTCGTCATCCACATCGAACTCGGCCTGGAACGCCCGGCACTGCTCGCGATAACGCGCCTCGATGGTTTCCTTGAGCTGGAAGGTCGGGTCCGCCGCCGACAGCATCGGTGATGGATGGGCGGTAATCACGTGCAGATGCCCCTTGGCCAGGCTGGCGATGTCATAACCGTGATCGATGATGGTGGTGTGCAGGTGACGATGTTCGCCGTCGGCGTTGCCTACATCGACTGCCGCCAGAATCACCTTGTCCTTCCAGGAACCGGCGGTTTTCACCAGCAGCACCGGGGTCGGGCAATGGCGCAGCAGTTTCCAGTCCGCCGGGGTCAGCAGGGCCTTTTTCAGCGAACTGTCGGGGAAGTGCTGTTTGATCACCAGCCCGCAACCTTCGGCCTGCTGCACGTCGATGATGGTTTCGTGCAGGCTCTCGTTCCACGCCTGTTCGGTGGTGACGCTGTAGCCGTCCGCCAGCAGCGCGGCCTTGAGCACGCTGAGCATGCCCGCGTGATCGTGCTTCTTGTCGCAGACCAGCAGGTGCAGATGGGCCTGAGTCACCCCGGCGATCAGCTTGGCGCGCTTGAGCGCCAGACTTTCCGCGTGTTCGGGTTCGATGACCACCAGAATGCTGCGAATGGCTTGCATGAGTGAGTCTCCAGCAATGAAAAGGCACGGCGTTGCACAACTATAGTTGTTGCTCATCCGTCTGCGACTTGATGCATATCAACGCCGGCGGCTGGTGGTCTGCGGGCAGGCCGGTATAATCGGCGCCCTTCGCTCGAACACCTTTGACCGTGAGCCCCATGATCCTTCCCGAAATCCACGAATTCCTTGGCTGCCGCACGCCAGACGCCTGGGTCCAGGCCGCGCTGGCCGATCAGGAAACCCTGCTGATCGACCACAAGAACTGCGAGTTCAAGGCTGCCAGCACCGCGTTGAGCCTGATCGCCAAGTACCACTCCCATGTCGATCTGATCAACATGATGTCGCGTCTGGCCCGGGAAGAACTGGTGCACCACGAGCAGGTCATGCGCATCATGAAACGACGCAAGATCGAACTGCGCCAGCTCCACGCCGGCCGGTATGCCTCGAGCCTGCGCAAAGTGGTACGCAGCCACGAACCGGTGAAACTGGTGGACACCCTGGTGGTCGGCGCCTTCATCGAAGCCCGCAGTTGCGAGCGCTTCGAAGCGCTGGTGCCGCACCTGGACGAAGAACTCGGCAAGTTCTACTTCGGTCTGCTGAAAAGCGAGGCCCGGCATTTCCAGGGTTACCTGAAACTGGCCTACCAGTACGGCGACGCCAGGGACATCGCTCAAGTGATCGAGAAAGTCCGCGCCGCCGAGCGGGACCTGATCGAGTCTCCGGACGAGGAATTCCGTTTCCACAGTGGCGTGCCCGTCGCGGCATGAATTGTTAAAAACTCTTAAGAGCATGAAACTTCAACGAAAACCGGCCCCTGAGGCCGGTTTTTGCTGCCCGCGATAAACGTCTTGCCTGCGAATGCCGCCATAATGTCGCCCACTTTTCTGAGGGTTGGCGGCGGTCGTTATGGATAACCTGGGTTTTGGCAGAGTCCTGCTGGTGGAAGACGATGAACGCCTGGCTGCGTTGATCGCCCACTTTCTTGAACAACACGGCTACGAGGTGCGCACGGTGCATCGCGGCGACCTGGCCGTGGCCGCGTTTCTTGAATTCAAGCCCAAAGTGGTGGTGCTCGACCTGATGTTGCCGGGTCAGAGCGGCCTGCACGTGTGCCGGGAGATCCGCAGCGTCTCGGACACGCCGATTGTCATTCTGACCGCCAAGGAAGATGACCTCGACCACATTCTGGGTCTGGAGTCCGGGGCCGACGATTACGTGATCAAACCGATCAAACCCCCCGTGCTGTTGGCCCGTCTGCGGGCACTCCAGCGCCGTCAGGTGCCGGACAGCGGCGTGATCAGCTCCCTGGAGTTCGGCCAGTTGCACATTGATCGCAGTTGCCGGGAGGTGCGTCTGGCCGGTGAAGTGATCGAGCTGACCACCATGGAATTCGAACTGCTGTGGCTGCTGGCCAGTGCCGCCGGCAGCATTCTGTCGCGCGATGACATCCTCAACCGCATGCGCGGCATCGCCTTCGATGGCCTCAACCGCAGCGTTGACGTGTACATCAGCAAGCTGCGCAACAAACTCAAGGACAATCCTCGCGAACCGGTGTGCATCAAGACCGTGTGGGGCAAGGGCTATCTGTTCAATCCGTTTGCGTGGGAGTTGTAGATGCTGCGGTTATTTCTCGGGCTGTTTCTGGTGATGACCGTCGGGCTGGTGGCGGCGCTGCAAACCGTCGAACACACCTTCAACGCGCTGCTCGACAACCAGATGCAGGCCTACAACCGCGAGGCGGTGCGCGGCCAGGCCTGGTCGCTGATCGAGCACATGCGCGACCAGCAAGGCGCAGCGCGCGAGGCGCAACTGGACGCGCTGCGTCCGCACTACGGGCTGACACTGAGTCTGGTCCAGGCGGATCAACTGAACCTCAGCGATGCGGAAAAAGCCGAACTGGCCCAGGGTCTGCTGGTGATCCGCCACGACTACACGCAATTCATCAGCAACATCGACGGCGGCTCGCAACTGCTCAGTATCAAGCTGCCGCCCGAGCCGAGCCTGATGCCGTTCTACATTTCGGCGGCTTACATGATGCTGGCCGTGCTGCTTGGCATCGTCCTGTACTTCTGGGTGCGCCCGCACTGGCGTGATCTGGAAAAACTGCGACTGGCCGCCGAGCGATTCGGCGACAACGACCTGTCGGTGCGGATCCAGCTGTCCAGGCGTTCGAACATCCGCGATCTGGCCGAACACTTCAACCTGATGGCAGCGCGCATCGAAGGCCTGATCGCCAATCAGCGTGAACTGACCAACGCTGTGTCCCACGAACTGCGCACGCCGATTGCGCGGTTGTCGTTCGAACTCGATCAGCTCAAGCAACAGCCCGACGCCAGCCAGAACCGCGAGCTGATTGCCGATATGTACGCCGACCTTGGCGAACTGGAAGAAATGGTCTCCGAACTGCTGACCTACGCCAGCCTCGAACGCGGCGCGACGGTGATCACCCGGGAAAACATTCAGGCTGCCAACTGGCTCGACAGTGTGGTCGGGAGTGTGGCGCTGGAGGCCGAGGCGGCGGGTGTGCAACTGCTGATTGGCGAGTGCCGGGTCGAAGAGGTGCGGATCGAGCCGCGCTTCATGGCACGGGCGGTGATCAATCTGCTGCGCAATGCCATTCGTTATGCCGAGCAGCGGGTCGAGGTCTCGCTGGTACGTATCGGTGATCAATACGAGGTGAAGGTCAACGACGACGGTCCGGGCGTGCCGCTGGAAGGCCGGGAGAAGATTTTCGAACCGTTCTCGCGCCTGGATGCCAGCCGTGATCGCCGCACCGGCGGCTTCGGTCTCGGGCTGGCGTTGGTGCGCCGGGTATCGCAATCCCATGGCGGGCAAGTCGAGGTCGGCGAATCACCTTGGGGCGGGGCGTCGTTTCGTATGACCTGGGCGCATCTGGATTAACGAAAGGCCCTTTGAACACCCTCAATCCCTGTGGGAGCGAGCTTGCTCGCGAAGAGGCCGATAGACTCAGCATTGATGTCGGCTAAACGGGCGCATTCGCGAGCAAGTCGAATCGTCGCACCGTCGCTCCCACAGGATCGGAGTTCCGTCAGCTGAGTACATAGTCGACGGGCTTTAGCGCTGGCGGCAAAGGCTCAACGCCCAGCTCTGCCAGAACATCCCGCTCGATGCCCCGCACGAGCGCATCGGTCGGCAAATCGTTTTCATCGCGCCCGAACGGATCCTCAAGCTCATCGGCAATCGCATCCAGACCGAAAAAGGTATAGCTGACAATCGCCGTGAACAGCGGCGTGAGCCAGCCCAGCGGTTCGGCCATGGCGAACGGCAGCAGGATGCAGAACAGATAGATCGTGCGGTGCAGCAGCAGGGTGTAGGGGAAGGGCAGCGGCGTGTTCTTGATCCGCTCGCACACCGCTTGCGCCTGGGTCAGGCTGGTCAGGTGGTTGGCCAGCAACATGTAGCGCCATTCGCTGAGGTCGCCCGCTTCATGCAGATCGGAACAGTGCTGGCCGATCGTTTGCAGGATCCGTCCGCTGTAGTCCGGCACCTGGGCGTCATGCTGCGGGGTGATCCATTCGGCGCTGGCGGCGGCTTCGTTTTCCCGGCGCAGACGCGCATTCAAGGCATGGGCGAAACCGCAGAGGTTGAGCAACAGCAGGCGGCGCTGCGCCGATTCGCGGATGACATGGGTTTCGCGAATAAAGGAACGCACATGCACGATCACTTCGCCCCAGGCCTTGCGTGCTTCGTACCAGCGGTCGTAGCAGGCGTTGTTGCGAAAATTCATGAAGATCGACAGCGACAGGCCGAGCAGCGTGAAGGGTGTGGCGTTGACCTTGGTGAAGTTGCTCGGGTGGAGGATTTCCACCAGCACGATGGCCGAGGCCAGCAGCGTGACCATCAAGGTGCGCAGCGCGATGCGCTTGGCGATCGAGCCCTTGAGGGTGAACAGAATGGCGAACTGGTTGACCTTGGGTCGGATGATCATGCTGTTTTTGCCTTGAAAACGTGGCGGTTCAGCCGCCGGTCATGTTCATGAAACGCACCACTTGCACGTCGTCGTTCACTTCGAAGTTGTGCCGGTAAGGCTTGAGCTTCATGGCGTCGATGATCGCTTTCTCGAGCCGCTGCGGTTGACCCGGATGGGCGCGCAGCACGGCTTTCAGATCCACCGAATGCTCGTTCCCCAGACACAGTAGCAAACGTCCCTCGACGGTCAGCCGCACCCGGTTACAGGTACCGCAGAAGTTGTGGCTGTGGGGCGAGATGAATCCCAGCCGGATGTGCGGCGCTTCGGCCAGGCGCCAGTAGCGCGACGGTCCCTGGGTCGACTCGGCGGAGTCGATCAGGGTGTAGCGCTCGGCGATCCGCTCGCGCACCTGAGTGCTGGAGAAGAACGACTCGGCGCGACTGTGTTCGCTGATGATCCCGAGTGGCATTTCCTCGATGAAGGAGATGTCCAGATCCCGCTCGATGGCGAACTGCACCAGATCGTTGATCTCGTGATCGTTGCGGCCCTGCATCACCACGCAGTTGAGTTTAGTGCGGGTAAAACCGGCCTCGCGTGCGGCGTCGATGCCGTTGATCACTTGTGCCAGGTCACCCGTGCGGGTCATTTGTCTGAAACGCTCGGCATCGAGGCTGTCGAGGCTGACGTTGAGGCGCCTGACCCCGGCGTCGAACAACGGGCCGGCCAGTTTGCCGAGCTGCGAGCCGTTGGTGGTCAGGCACAGTTCGCGCAGGCCGGGCAGGGCGGCGATCTGCTGGCACAAGCCGACGACGCCGGGACGAATCAGCGGCTCGCCACCGGTCAGGCGGATCTTGCGAGTGCCCAGCGCCACGAAGCTCTGCGCCAGTAGAAAGATCTCCTCCAGTGTCAGCACCTGTTGGCGCGGCAGGAACTGCATGTCTTCGGCCATGCAATAAACGCAGCGAAAGTCGCAGCGGTCGGTGACCGACATGCGCAGGTAGTCGACGCGGCGGTTGTATCCATCGATCAGGACGCGCTCTGACATGACAGCCTCGCAGGTATGAAAAACCGTTGTTAACGGTGGGAGTTGGCGCAGGTTATGGACAACTTTCAAAGGCGTCCAATCACTATTTATGAATGGCCGATTGATGGGCTCGATGATGAATGTTCTTTCACGACTCATTGCTCGCGTTAGTTTTGCAACTTGCCGTATTTAAAGGGTTTTATTCCGTGATAGATGCTTTCGATAACACAGTCATTAATAGCGATTAGACAAGTTTTTGCAGCGGTTCATATCCTTGTTTCCGTCAAACGAAACGACCGCTTTTGAACTTGAAAGTCAGTCGTCGCTGTTCAAACCCGATCAGGTTTTTGCCTGTGTGCATCGTCATGGAGAAGTCCCATGTCACAAGTCGACCGTTACAAACCCTACAAGGGCGCCGCTGCGGGTTGGGGCGCTGTCATCAGCCTCACCAAAAACTGGCTGGGCAGTGAAAACGCCCTGAAAAACATCCGCGCCATGCTCAAGACCAACCAGAACGGCGGTTTCGACTGCCCCGGTTGCGCCTGGGGTGAAGCACCCGGTGCGGGCATGCTGAAGTTCTGCGAGAACGGCGCCAAAGCGGTGAACTGGGAAGCCACCGGGCGCCTGGTCGATCCGGCGTTCTTCAACAAGTACACGGTGTCGACCCTGGCCGAGCAAAGCGATTACTGGCTTGAATATCAGGGCCGGATCACCCATCCGATGCGCTACGACGCGCGGATCGACCGCTATGTCGAAACCACCTGGGACGAAGCCTTCGCCCTGATCGCCCGACACCTCAAGGGCCTGAAATCGCCCCACGAAGCCGAGTTCTATACCTCGGGCCGCGCCAGTAATGAAGCGGCGTTTCTCTATCAGTTGTTCGTTCGCGCCTACGGCACCAACAACTTCCCGGACTGCTCGAACATGTGCCACGAAGCCAGTGCGGTGAGCATGGGCGAGAGCCTCGGTGTCGGCAAAGGCACGGTGGTCTATGAAGACCTGCACCACGCGGACGCGATCTTCGTCATCGGCCAGAACCCCGGCACCAACCACCCGCGCATGCTCGAACCGCTGCGTGAAGCAGTGAAGCGCGGCGCTCAAGTGGTGTGCATCAACCCGCTCAAGGAGCGTGGGCTGGAGCGTTTCCAGAACCCGCAGAACCCGATCGAGATGCTCAGCAACGGCTGGGAAGCCACCAACACTGCGTACTTCCGCCCGGCACTGGGTGGCGACATGGCAATGATTCGCGGCATGGCCAAGTTCCTCCTGCAATGGGAACGTGAAGCCCAAGCCACGGGCGGCGAGCCGGTGTTCGATCGCGCATTCATTGCCGAGCACACGTCGGGGCTGGACAGCTATCTGGCCGAAGTCGACGCCACGAGTTGGGAGCACATCGTCGAGCAGTCTGGCGTGACCCTCGCCGACATCGAACTGGCCGCGCGCATGTATGCCCGCGCCAGGAGCGTGATCATGTGCTGGGCCATGGGCCTGACCCAGCACGTGCATTCGGTGCCGACCCTGCAGGAAGTCATCAACCTGCAATTGCTGCGCGGCAACGTCGGCCGTCCGGGTGCGGGGCTGTCGCCGGTGCGCGGTCACAGTAACGTGCAGGGCGACCGCACCATGGGCATCAACGAACTGGCGCCGACCGAGCTGATGGACGCTCTGGAAAAACGCTTCAACTTCAAGGTGCCGCGCATGCACGGCCACAACACGGTGATGGCGATCGGTGCCATGGAACGTGGTGAAGCCAAGGTGTTCATCGGCCTGGGCGGCAACTTTGCTCAAGCCACGCCGGACACCCCGCGCACCCACGCGGCGATGCGCAAACTTGACCTGAGCGTGCACATCTCGACCAAACTCAACCGCAGCCACCTGGTGACCGGACGTGACGCATTGATCTTGCCGTGTCTGGGCCGCACCGACATCGACGTTCAGGCCGAAGGCCCGCAAGGTGTGACCGTGGAGGACACCTTCAGCATGGTGCATTTGTCGTTCGGTCAATTGAAGCCGAAGTCGGCGCACCTGAAGTCCGAACCGGCCATCATCGCCGGAATCGCCGCCGCCACGCTGGGCAAGCACCCGATCGACTGGGAATGGGCGGTGGGCGATTACGGGCGCATTCGCAACCTGATCGCCGACGTGATTCCGGGTTTCGAAAATTTCAACGAAAAACTGTTGATTCCCGGTGGTTTCCACCTCGGCAACGACGCCTCGGACCGTGTCTGGAAAACCGAGTCCGGCAAGGCTCAGTTCACGCCGTGTGTACTGCCCGAGCATCTGGTCAGCGAAGGCGTGCGCAACTTGCCGGTCAAGCCGCATCTGATCCTGCAAACCATGCGTTCCCACGATCAGTACAACACCACGCTGTATGGCCTCGACGACCGTTATCGCGGGGTCTACGGCATGCGCGACGTGGTGTTCGCCAACGAACAGGACATTCGCCGGCTCGGTTTCGAACCGGGGCAGAAGGTCGATCTGGTGGCGCTGTGGGACGACGAGCGTGAACGTCGGGTCAGCGGTTTCACCCTGATCGCCTACGACATCCCGGCCGGGCAGGCCGCCGCGTACTATCCGGAAACCAATCCGCTGGTGCCGCTGGAAAGCTACGGTGACCGCACCTACACGCCGACTTCCAAGTTCGTGGCGATCCGTCTCGAAGCGGCCGAGGCGAGCAACCTGATCCCGTCGTCGGTGGCCTGACCGACCCACGCGATCCAACCCTTTTGCAATCCGACTGGCTGCAGGCGTTCGCGCCTGGCGGTGGCCCGACCGTGTGCTGCCGCTTTTCAGCCTTGATGAGGACATCATCATGTTCAACCTGGAGGCACTGGACCTGGCGCGAATTCAATTCGCGTTCACGGTTTCGTTCCACATCATTTTCCCGGCGATCACCATTGGTCTTGCGAGTTTCCTGGCGGTACTCGAAGGGCTGTGGCTGAAAACCCATAACGACACTTACCGCGATCTCTACCATTTCTGGTCGAAGATCTTCGCCGTCAACTTCGGCATGGGCGTGGTGTCCGGTCTGGTCATGGCGTACCAGTTCGGCACCAACTGGAGCGGGTTCTCCGACTTTGCCGGCAGCATCACCGGGCCGTTGCTGACCTATGAAGTGCTGACGGCGTTCTTCCTGGAGGCCGGGTTTCTCGGGGTGATGCTGTTCGGCTGGAATCGCGTGGGTCGTGGCTTGCACTTCTTCGCCACGGTGATGGTCGCCATCGGTACGCTGATCTCGACCTTCTGGATTCTCGCTTCCAACAGCTGGATGCAGACCCCGCAGGGTTTCGACATCGTTGATGGTCGGGTGATGCCGCTGGACTGGCTGGCCATCGTATTCAACCCGTCGTTCCCGTTCCGTCTGGCGCACATGGCGATTGCCGCATTCGTGGCCACGGCGTTCTTCGTCGGCGCTTCGGCGGCCTGGCATTTGCTGCGCGGCAACGACACCCGACCGGTGCGCAAGATGTTTTCCATGGCGCTGTGGATGGCTTTGATCGTGGCACCGATTCAAGCGGTGGTCGGTGACGCCCATGGCTTGAACACCCTGGAACACCAACCGGCCAAAATCGCCGCCATCGAAGGGCACTGGGAGAACGCCGACAACGAGCCAACCCCGCTGGTGCTGTTCGGCCTTCCGGACATGCAGGCGGAGAAGACCCAATACGCCATCGAGATTCCGTACCTCGGCAGCCTGATTCTCACTCACAGCCTCGACAAGCAGATCCCGGCGCTCAAGAGCTTCCCGAAAGAAGACCGGCCGAACTCCACCGTGATTTTCTGGAGCTTCCGCGTCATGGCCGGACTGGGCATGTTGATGATTCTGGTCGGTGTGCTGGGCCTGGCCCTGCGGCGCAACGGCAAGGTCTACCGGCATCGCGGCTTCCAGCGGCTGGTGCTGCTGATGGGGCCGAGCGGCCTGATCGCGTTGCTGGCAGGCTGGATCACCACTGAAGTCGGACGTCAGCCGTGGGTGGTGTACGGCCTGATGCGCACCCATGACGCCGCGTCGCAACATTCGGTGGCGCAGATGAGCACGTCGCTGGCGCTGTTCGTGGTGATCTACTGCTCGGTGTTCACCGTCGGCATCGGCTACATGATGAAACTGGTGAGCAAAGGCCCGCAGCCGCACCACGAACATCCGCCCGCAGGCACTCAAGTGCAGACCCCGCGCCGACCACTCTCGGCCGTCACCGACAACCTCGAATCCGCGACACGGGTCCACTGATAAAGGAGCATTGAGTCATGGGTATTCAAGGTATCGATCTCTCGTTGATCTGGGGCGTGATCATTGCCTTCGGGGTGATGATGTACGTGATCATGGACGGCTTCGATCTGGGCCTCGGGATCCTGTTCCCGATGATCAGCGACGCGCAAGAACGCGACGTGATGATGAACACCGTCGCACCGGTGTGGGACGGTAACGAAACCTGGCTGGTGCTGGGTGGCGCAGCGTTGTACGGCGCGTTTCCGTTGGCTTACGGGGTGATTCTGGAAGCGCTGTACCTGCCGCTGATCTTCATGCTCGCGGGGCTGATCTTCCGTGGTGTGGCGTTCGAGTTTCGCTTCAAGGCGCCGGCTGAAAAACGTCATCTGTGGGACTGGGCGTTCATCGGCGGTTCGCTGCTGGCGACGTTCTCACAAGGGGTGGTGATCGGCGCGTATGTGGCCGGTATTCCCGTGGTGGACCGGCAGTTCGCCGGCGGCGGACTTGACTGGCTGGCACCGTTCCCGCTGGTCTGCGGCGTCGGTCTGGTAGTCGCTTATGCCTTGCTCGGCAGTACCTGGTTGCTGGTCAAGACCGAAGGCATGCTCGAGTCGCGGATGCGTCACTACAGCCGTCCGCTGGCGTGGCTGCTGCTGGCGATGGTGCTGGTGATCGGCGCGTGGACGCTGCAGCTGCATCCGGAACTGGCCACTCGCTGGTTCAACCATGCGCACCTGACTGTGTTCGCCGGGCTGATGGTGTTGGCGGCGCTGGCGCTGTCCGGTCTGCTGCGTTCGTTGCGTCAGCGACACACCCATTGGCCGTTCGTATTCACTCTGGGTCTGATGTTCCTCGGTTACATTGGCCTGGCACTGAGCATCTGGCCGAACATCATTCCGCCGTCGGTCAGCCTGTGGGCCGCGGCATCACCGGCCACCAGTCAGTTGTTCGCCCTGATCGGTGCGCTGTTCATCCTGCCGGTGATCCTGATGTACACCTTCTGGAACTACTACGTGTTCCGCGGCAAAGTGAGGATCGGCGATGGCTACCATTGAAATGCGTGAAGTGAAGAGCCGCTGGTACAAACGTCTGGGCTGGCTGCTGCTGATCTGGTCCGGCAGCGTGGTCTCGCTGGCGGTGGTGGCAAGCCTGCTGAAACTGGCGATGCATGCGGCGGGGATGAGAACCCACTGAATAAAAAACCGGAGCCTGGCTCCGGTTTTTTATTGCCCAAATCTGAGTCCACCACTGAGTCTGTGGGAGCGAGCTTGCTCGCTCCCACAGGACTCAGTGGTGGTTTTAATACTTACTCGCCACCAAACATCGCCGTCCAGTAGATACCGGCGCTGCTCTTCGGATCGACTGCGTAGGCTGCACCCAGTTCGCGGTACTGCGGGTTCATCAGGT
>NZ_LRUN01000056.1 GCF_001679645.1 Pseudomonas bananamidigenes
CAAGGAGTTTTCCGTTTCGACTGCGCCGGAAGTGGGGCGAATTATAGACATCTAAAATTCGCCGTCAACACTTAATTTCGCTTTTCTTTCAATAAGTTGCAGAATGCCCCCTCCTCTATATAGAAGAGGCCATCAAAGCACTCCACTCTCTTTCATCGCCGCCACCGCACCCGCCCCAAGACCCAGCACGCGCTGCAGAACCTCTAGTGTGTGCTCACCCAGCAAAGGAGGAGCGCGTCGGTATTCGACAGGTGTCTTGGACAACCGAATCGGGCTGGCCACCTGAGGCACTTTTCCCGCCAGCGCATGCGGGAGCTCAACCGCCAACCCGCGAGACTTCACTTGCGGATCCTCGAACACCTGTGACAAATCGTTGATCGGCCCACACGGCACACCCGCCTGCTCCAACTGAGCCACCCACTCGGCGGTGGTCTTGAAGACAGTCGCCTGACGTATCAGCGGAATAAGCACAGTCCGGTTCGCCACCCGCAGCTTATTAGTGGCAAAGCGCGGATCGTCCGCCCACTGCGGCTGCCCGGCCACCTCGGCAAACTTACGGAACTGCCCGTCATTGCCCACGGTAAGAATGAAATCGCCATCGGCCGTAGGAAAATCCTGATACGGCACAATGTTCGGATGCGCATTCCCCAACCGCCTTGGTGCATTGCCCGTCGTCAGATAGTTCATCGCCTGATTGGCCAAACATGCCACCTGCACATCCAGCAGCGCCATATCGATATGTTGCCCACCCCCATCATGATCACGGTGAGCCAGCGCCGCCAGGATCGCCACCGTCGAATACAGCCCCGTCAGGATATCCGTGAGTGCCACCCCCACTTTCACCGGTCCGGCACCTTCTTCACCCTCAGGCCGCCCAGTGAGACTCATCAGCCCACCCAGCCCCTGAATCATGAAGTCGTAACCCGCACGCTTCGCATACGGTCCCGTCTGCCCGAAACCGGTAATCGAGCAATAGATCAGATTCGGATTGATCGCCTTCAGCGACTCATAGTCCAGACCATAAGCCGCCAGCCCGCCGACCTTGAAGTTTTCGATCAGGATGTCCGACCTGGCTGCCAGCTCCCGCACAAGCTTCTGCCCCTCGGGACGGGTAAAGTCGATCGTCACCGACTGCTTGTTGCGGTTGGCCGACAGGTAATAAGCCGCTTCGCTGGTGTTTTCACCATGAGCATCTTTCAGAAAGGGCGGCCCCCAGGCGCGAGTGTCATCACCATTGCCCGGGCGCTCGACCTTGATCACTTCCGCCCCAAGGTCGGCAAGAATCTGCCCGGCCCAAGGGCCGGCCAGCACACGCGACAAATCCAGTACCCGCAGATGCGACAGCGCGCCCATGGTCGCTCTCCTGTTAATAGAACGCCTGCAGACCGGTCTGCGCACGACCGAGGATCAGTGCGTGAACGTCATGAGTCCCCTCATAGGTGTTCACCACTTCCAGATTGACCAGATGACGAGCCACCCCGAACTCGTCGGAGATCCCGTTACCGCCCAGCATGTCACGCGCCATACGGGCAATCTCGAGAGACTTGCCGCAAGAGTTGCGCTTCATGATCGAAGTGATTTCAACTGCCGCGGTGCCTTCATCCTTCATGCGCCCAAGACGCAGGCAGCCTTGCAGCGCCAGAGTGATTTCGGTCTGCATGTCGGCCAGCTTCTTCTGGATCAGTTGAGTAGCCGCCAGCGGGCGACCGAACTGTTGACGATCCAGGGTGTACTGGCGTGCGGTGTGCCAGCAGAACTCGGCTGCACCCAGCGCCCCCCAGGAGATGCCATACCGAGCAGAGTTGAGACAGGTGAACGGACCTTTCAGACCACGCACGTCCGGGAAGATGTTTTCTTCCGGTACGAACACGTTGTCCATGACGATTTCGCCGGTGATCGATGCCCGCAGGCCGACCTTGCCGTGAATCGCCGGAGCGCTCAGGCCTTTCCAGCCTTTCTCCAATACAAAGCCACGAATATCGCCGGCGTCGTCCTTGGCCCAGACCACGAACACATCGGCGATCGGGCTGTTGGTGATCCACATCTTGGCGCCGGTCAGGCTGTAGCCGCCTTCGACCTTGCGTGCACGAGTAATCATCGCGCCCGGGTCGGAACCGTGATTCGGCTCGGTCAGACCGAAGCAGCCGATCCACTCGCCGGAAGCCAGTTTCGGCAGATACTTCTGCTTCTGTGCTTCTGTACCGAATTCGTTGATCGGCACCATCACCAGCGAAGACTGCACACTCATCATCGAGCGGTAGCCAGAGTCGACGCGCTCGACCTCACGGGCAATCAGCCCATAGCTGACGTAATTGAGTCCGCTGCCACCGTACTGCTCGGGAATGGTCGCACCCAACAGACCGACCTCACCCATTTCACGGAAGATCGCCGGATCGGTCTTCTCATGGCGGAAGGCTTCGAGAACGCGTGGTGCGAGGTTGTGCTGGGCGAATTGCTCGGCGGTATCGCGGATCATGCGTTCTTCTTCAGTCAGCTGTTGATCCAGCAGCAATGGATCGATCCAGTTGAAGCTAGCTTTACCGCCCATGAGTGAGTCCTCGCAAATCGGATGAATTAACGTGGGATCGATCCTAGGCCCGCTTCGCCATCCCGACAAACGAAGATTTTGCATCCTGTTGTGCTACTTTCTCACTCCGAAACGTCGCCAGGTGCCTTCCATGCGGCGTATTAGTGAGGTTGACGTACATGCGCCGCAAGATACCGAGCACCACCGCCCTGATCAGTTTCGAAGCCGCCGCCCGCCACGAGAGCTTTACCCGGGCGGCTGAAGAGCTTTCTCTCACCCAGGGCGCCATTTGCCGACAGATCGCCAGCCTCGAAGACTTCCTCGGTGTCGAACTGTTCCGACGCTCCCGACGCGGGGTGAAGCTAACGGAAGCGGGCCTTTCCTACAGTCGACGAGTCGCTACCCAACTCGATGCGGTAGAACGCGACACCCTGTCAGTGATGGGACAACAAGGCACCAATGTCATCGAACTCGCCGTGGTGCCGACCTTCGGCACGCAATGGCTGCTGCCGAGACTGAAGGACTTTCAGCTCAAGCATCCGGAAGTGACGGTCAATTTGACCAACCGCACCCGTCCGTTCCTGTTTGCCGATACCGACTTCGACGCCGCCATTTATTTCGGCGATGCGGATTGGTCGGGCACCGAATCCCACAGACTGATGGGTGAAAACCCGATGCCGGTATGCAGCCCCGCCCTGCTCGGCAACCGGAAGCTTCTGAGACCCGAAGAAGTCGCCAATCTCCCCCTCCTCCAGCAGACCACTCGGCCCTATGCCTGGCGGCAATGGTTCAACTCACAACACCTGAACATCCCCCGCGACATGACAGGTCCGCGCTACGAGCTATTCTCCATGCTGGCCCAGGCGGCCATGCACGATATGGGCATCGCGCTGATCCCACCGTTCCTCATTCAGCGCGAACTGACCGAGAAACGTCTGGTGATTGCCAACCCCAACGCGCTCTCCAGCATCAAGGCGTATTACCTGATGATTCCGGAGCGCAAAGTCGAATCGGCGTCTCTCAAGGCGTTTCGCGACTGGCTGGTGAATCAGGCACACAGCTACAACCCAGAAGACTAAAGGGCTCCAGTAATTACTAACCCCGTAGTCAGAAAAATCAAAGCCCTACAGATATAACTATTTGTCGCAAATCGACAGACTGTATACGAAGGTCGTACAGACGTCCCAAAAGCGCCTGATGACGTGGCTTTGCGCCCTCATTCACGACTCATTGCAGCCTATTCACGTCACCGATGAGAAAATTCTTCAAATTCATCCAGACTCCTTGAAAGGCACGGCCTGCAAGGGATTCAAGTGGCCATCTGCGACATTCGGTCACGGGATGACTTGTAGTTAATTTTCCGTCACCCGTCATAATCCCTTGAAGGGCATAAACTTCGCCTGCAAAATGCCGCGCCCCGCCCTGATTCGGCGGGATCGTGCTGATCGGCCGCCCCAATCGCACCATCCGTAGTGCATGGGTTTACTCAATAAGATCACGCAGGAGATTTGACGTGCACATTGGTGTTCCTCTCGAAACCCAGACCGGTGAAACACGGGTTGCTGCAACGCCGGAAACCATCAAAAAGCTGATCAGCCAAGGTCACAAGGTCACTGTGCAAAGCGGCGCCGGCGTTAAAGCCAGCGTTGTCGACAGTGCCTATGAGGCGGCGGGCGCAACCATTGGCAGCGCCAATGACGCGTTTGGCGCCGAGCTGATTCTCAAAGTGGTCGCACCAAGCGATGCCGAGCTGACGCTGATCAAGCGCGGCACAGTGCTGGTCGGCATGCTCAACCCGTTCAACAACGACACCATCACGAAGATGGCCGAGTGCGGCATCACCGCGTTCGCCCTGGAAGCGGCTCCGCGCACCTCGCGGGCTCAGAGCCTCGATGTGTTGTCCTCCCAGGCGAACATTGCCGGCTATAAGGCCGTGCTGCTGGCCGCCCATTACTATCCGCGTTTCATGCCGATGCTGATGACCGCTGCGGGCACCGTAAAAGCGGCGCGCGTGCTGATTCTGGGGGCGGGCGTGGCCGGGTTGCAGGCGATTGCCACAGCGAAACGTCTGGGCGCCGTCATCGAAGCGTCCGACGTCCGTCCGGCCGTGAAGGAACAGATTGAATCCCTCGGCGCCAAATTCGTCGATGTGCCTTACGAAACCGATGAAGAACGCGAATGCGCGGTCGGTGTCGGCGGTTACGCACGCCCGATGCCGGCGAGCTGGATGCAGCGTCAAGCCCAGGCCGTGCACGAGCGCGCCAAGCAGGCCGATATCGTCATCACCACCGCACTGATCCCGGGCCGCAAGGCACCCGTGCTGTTGAGCGCGGACACCGTGGCGCAGATGAAACCCGGCTCGGTGGTCATCGACCTCGCCGCAGCTCAGGGTGGCAACTGCCCGCTGACCGTGGCCGATCAGGTCGTGGTCGAGAATGGCGTGACCATCGTCGGCCCGACCAATCTGGCCGGTGAGGTCGCTGCAGATGCCTCGGCTCTGTACGCACGCAACCTGCTGGACTTCCTGAAGCTGGTGTTCACCAAAGAAGGCCAGTTCGAAGTGAACCTCGAAGACGACATCGTCGCCGCGTGCCTGATGTGCCGCGACGGCCAGGTCATCCGCAAAAACGCCTAAGCAGGGATTCAGACGATGGAAGAGCTTATCTCCCCCGGTATCTACAACCTGATCATTTTCGTGCTGGCGATTTATGTCGGCTACCACGTGGTCTGGAACGTTACGCCTGCGCTGCACACGCCGCTGATGGCGGTCACCAACGCGATTTCCGCGATCGTGATCGTCGGCGCCATGCTCGCCGCCGCACTGACTGTCACCCCGCTGGGCAAGATCATGGGCACCCTCGCCGTGGCACTGGCCGCGGTCAATGTGTTCGGTGGCTTCCTGGTCACCCGCCGCATGCTTGAGATGTTCAAAAAGAAAGCCCCGAAAGCAAAAGAAGAGGCGCCCAAGTAATGAGCATGAACCTCGTCACGACGCTCTACCTGATCGCGTCGATCTGTTTCATCCAGGCCCTCAAAGGCCTGTCGCACCCGACTACGTCACGCCGCGGCAACCTTTTCGGCATGGTCGGCATGACGTTGGCGATCCTGACCACCATCGGCCTCATCTATAAGCTCGGCGCGCTCTCTTTAGAACAAGGCGGGGCCACCGCCGGTATTGGCTATGTGATCGTAGGCCTGCTGATCGGTGGCACCGCCGGTTCGATCATGGCCAAGCGCGTTGAAATGACCAAGATGCCGGAACTGGTCGCGTTCATGCACAGCATGATCGGTCTGGCAGCGGTGTTCATCGCCATCGCGGCGGTGGTCGAGCCGCAGTCGCTGGGCATCGTCAAGCAACTGGGCGACTCTATCCCGGCGGGCAATCGTCTGGAGCTGTTCCTCGGCGCAGCCATCGGCGCCATCACGTTCTCCGGCTCGGTGATCGCCTTCGGCAAGCTGTCGGGCAAGTACAAGTTCCGCCTGTTTCAGGGTGCACCGGTACAGTTCAGCGGTCAGCACAAGCTGAACGCGGTATTGGGCCTGGCAACACTGATCCTCGGCGTTACCTTCATGCTGACCGGCAACCTCGCCGCGTTCGCACTGATGCTGGCTCTGGCGTTCGTCATGGGCGTGCTGATCATCATCCCGATCGGTGGCGCCGACATGCCGGTGGTGGTATCGATGCTCAACAGCTATTCCGGCTGGGCAGCGGCGGGTATCGGCTTTTCGCTGAACAACTCGATGCTGATCATCGCCGGTTCGCTGGTGGGTTCGAGCGGTGCGATCCTCTCGTACATCATGTGCAAGGCGATGAACCGTTCCTTCTTTAATGTATTGCTCGGCGGCTTCGGCAATACAGCAGACGCCGGTCCTGCCGGCGAGAAGGAAGCCCGTCCGGTGAAATCCGGTTCGGCTGACGACGCGACGTTCCTGCTGACCAATGCCGACACCGTAATCATCGTGCCAGGTTACGGCCTGGCAGTGGCCCGTGCACAGCATGCCCTGAAAGAGCTCACCGAGAAGCTGACCCACCACGGCGTGACCGTGAAATACGCGATCCACCCGGTGGCCGGTCGGATGCCTGGCCACATGAACGTATTGCTGGCCGAAGCCGAAGTGCCGTACGACCAGGTGTTCGAGATGGAAGACATCAACTCCGAGTTCGGTCAGGCCGACGTGGTGCTCGTGCTCGGTGCCAACGACGTGGTCAACCCGGCCGCCAAGAACGATCCGAAATCGCCGATTGCCGGCATGCCGATTCTCGAGGCGTTCAAGGCCAAGACCATCATCGTCAACAAGCGCTCGATGGCCAGCGGCTATGCCGGTCTGGACAACGAACTGTTCTATCTGGACAAGACCATGATGGTGTTCGGTGACGCGAAGAAAGTCATCGAAGACATGGTCAAAGCGGTCGAGTAAACCGCTGATTGTTGTACCCGGACGCCCCGACCTGTCGGGGCGTTTTTGTTTGCAAAAACCGTCGGACAATTTGCCGCGTTGTTGCAGATCCGGTAACGGTGTTTTACTTGAAACCCGCCAAATAGACGCCTCGTTTGCGACCTTGGTAGCGGGACAGGTGTCCGCGAAATTCACTAGACTGCGCATCCTGCTACTCGCTGCCCGAGAAAATAATCCATGTACCGTGACCGTATTCGCCTGCCTTCGTTGTTGGATAAAGTGATGAGCGCCGCCGACGCCGCTGCGCTGATTGAGGACGGCATGACCGTCGGCATGAGCGGCTTCACCCGCGCCGGCGAAGCCAAAGCCGTACCCCATGCACTGGCCGAGCGCGCCAAGGTCACGCCGCTGAAAATCAGCCTGATGACCGGTGCCAGCTTGGGCAATGACCTCGACAAGCAACTGACCGAGGCCGGCGTCCTGTCCCGGCGCATGCCGTTCCAGGTCGACAGCACCCTGCGCAAGGCGATCAACGCCGGCGAAGTGATGTTCATCGACCAGCACCTGTCGGAAACCGTCGAACAACTGCGCAACCAGCAACTGAAGCTGCCGGACATCGCGGTGATCGAAGCCGTGGCCATCACCGAACAGGGTCACATTGTGCCGACCACTTCGGTGGGCAACTCGGCGAGCTTCGCGATTTTCGCCAAACACGTGATCGTCGAGATCAACCTGGCGCACAACGCCAACCTCGAAGGTCTGCATGACATCTATATTCCGACCTATCGTCCGACCCGCACGCCCATCCCACTGGTAAAAGTCGACGACCGTATCGGTAGCACCGCGATTCCGATCCCGCCGGAGAAGATCGTCGCCATCGTTATCACCCAGCAGTCGGATTCGCCGTCTACCGTCTCGTCGCCGGACGTCGACACCAAAGCCATCGCCGATCACCTGATCACCTTCCTCAAGCAGGAAGTCGATGCCGGACGCATGACCAACAGGCTCGGCCCGCTGCAGGCCGGGATCGGCAACATTGCCAACGCGGTGATGTGCGGGCTGATCGATTCGCCATTCGAAGACCTGACCATGTACTCCGAAGTGCTGCAGGATTCGACCTTCGATCTGATCGATGCGGGCAAGCTGAGCTTCGCCTCGGGCAGTTCGATAACCCTCTCGGAGCGGCGCAACAGCGACGTGTTCGGCAATCTGGAGAAGTACAAGGACAAACTGGTGCTGCGCCCGCAGGAGATCTCGAACCACCCGGAAGTGGTTCGTCGCCTGGGCATCATCGGCATCAACACGGCACTTGAGTTCGATATCTACGGTAACGTCAACTCCACCCACGTCTGCGGTACGCGGATGATGAACGGCATTGGCGGTTCGGGTGACTTCGCGCGTAACGCACACCTGGCGGTGTTCGTGACCAAATCGATCGCCAAGGGCGGCGCGATTTCCAGCGTGGTGCCAATGGTCAGCCACGTCGACCACACCGAGCATGACGTCGACATCCTGGTGACCGAGGTGGGTCTGGCCGACCTGCGTGGCCTGGCGCCACGGGAGCGCGCCCGGGTCATCATCGACAACTGTGTGCACCCGGATTACCGTCAGGCGCTGAACGAATATTTCGAAAAAGCCTGCGCCATCGGCGGTCACACTCCGCACATCCTGCGTGATGCCCTGAGCTGGCATATCAATCTGGAAGAAACCGGGCAGATGCTGACGGCGTAATCCGCACCGATTCTCCGCTGGCGCAAACACAGTTTCGTCAGCGGGATTTTGAAAACACCCCGCACCGTCAAAAACTGTACTGCTGTACTGGTCTTTTCTTACGGATTCTGCCTACCAAATCCTACGAACCGGGTAAAAATGCACCAAATAAGCGCAGACAGGTACAGTTTGCGCGATTTTGACCCGTACACCCCCTATAAACAGTTAACTGGTCACGCACAATACGAGTGAACTGTATCTAGAGAGTCTGGCCAAACGAGAGGATCATGGGCACCAGTTAAACCACTACCTGATCCCGCCACAAGCGGAAGGATGTCAACCATGGAACGTACACTCAGTTCCGAACTGTTCTTCGAAGACAAAGCTGCAAAAACCCAGGCTTCCCTGCCTCTGCGCGTTATCGCCAACCTGATGCTGTGGCAGCGCCGCATCTCCAGCCGCCATCAACTGGCTCGTCTGGATTCGCGTCTGCTGGCTGACGCCGGTATCAGCGAAGCACAACGTTACGAAGAGCTCAGCAAGCCGTTCTGGCGCTAAGTAGCGTCGCTGGCTCTGGTCGCGAGACCCACCGCCAGCAACCCGAATTGAACACGCCAAGACCCGTCGCGGGAAACCGCGACGGGTCTTGTCGTTTTGGGCTCGGGAAACATGCGATACAGGTGCCTGTACCGCAGACAGGTACAGTTTTACTTAAGAACAAACTGAACCAGTACAATTCTGCCAGGGTGTATCTGCCTTCCTCACGGCATCCGGCTCAACATGACCTTCCGCCGCCATTGGAGAAGGAAGACGTCATGAATCACTTACAGAATGTTTCAGCAATCACGGTGAAACGCTCTGCTCGTTTCAGTCGTCTTCGGCGGCTGGTCAGAGGTTTCTGCCAAGGTCTTGAACGCGTCAGAACACGGCGCCAGCTGGCCCAACTCGATGCGCGGGATCTCGCCGATCTCGGCCTCAGCCACGCGGATCGACTGAACGAACTGGAGAAACCCTTCTGGCGCTAGCAATCTGCCCACTGTGCGAAGCTCGTGCACAGGCCTAATATCCCGGACAGAACGTGGCGAATGCCGTGCGACTGGCGTCTGACTACCCAGACACCAAGCCACCTCTCAATACGAAATTTCCAGAGGAGTTACACCATGTCCCGTCTTCGCCTGCTCAGTGCTGCAGCCCTGCTGGCCGTGGCAGCCAATGCCAGTGCCTCCAGCTTCATCGTCACCACAGACGCCGTTGTGGGTGCGCTGAAGTCCTCTTCGGACGCCACTTCCGACGTCAGCTCTTCGCTGCGTGACAACAAGGTCGTGATCGCTGCCCGTGACGACGCTGCCAGCTTCGTTGCCAGCGAAGGCCGGATCCGTGGCGTGAAACTGGAAAGTGCCCTGGACCTCATCCGCCATCAGGCACCTCAACTGAACGCGACCGACGCACAACTGGCGCAAGCCATCCTGGCGATCTGATCGGATATGGCGGGACGGGACACGTCAGTCGTGTCCCGATGTTTCGCCGCTGGCTCTGGTCCGGGCATTACGCTAGCCTTGGGACTCACTTACAGCACCCGAGACTCATGCGTTTTCTTTCAAATCTGCTTATCCCTTCTGTCCTGTTTGCTGCCTGCTGGGCGACGTCGGTCGATGCCTTTGACATCTCGACGCAAAACACCGTTGTCAGCGGTTACGCCACCAGCATGGTGTCTTCCGCGCCTTTCGACCGTAAACTAATGCTTGCCGCCCACGACGATGCCGCGGCATTCGTTGCCAGTGACGGCCAGTTACGAGGCGCTCAGCTGGAATCCGCACTGCATTATCTGCGCAAATCCCGGCCAAAACTTCATGTAAGCGACCTTGAACTGGCACAGGCAATTCTCGTCCAATAGTCATTCTTGTCCCACCCGGAGTCGTTCCATGCGTAGCCCGCTGATTGCTGCCGCCCTTGGCCTGCTGTTGTTGGCCGATATGGCCCAGGCGCACACCCTGGTAGCCACCAGTAACATCATCGTTCGCGCCTCCCAGCGCACCATCGATTTCACGTCCGACACCACCACGTCGATCCGCGATTCGAAAATCATCCGCGAAGCCCACGACGACGCCGCCAGTTTCGTCGCCAGCAACGGTGATATCCGTGGCGCGCACCTGGAAGCCGCCCTCAACACCTTGCGCACCCGCGTGCCGGAAGCACGCGATGCCAGCGACCAGGTACTCGCCGAAGCCATCCTCGCATTGTGAAATCTCTCAACGCCTGGCTGCTGGCCGGGGCGCTGTTGCTGATCGGCAACAACGCCCACGCCAGCCTGCAACTGCGGCTCAAGACCGACGGTCTGAGCCCCGCCCAACAACAGGCCAGCCAGGCGCTGCTCGATGAAGCGATGCAGAAACTGCCGCCCAGCTTCATCGAACGCCTGGATCGGCGCATCGATGTCGGCTGGACCGACGACATGCCCGCCAACGCCTACGGGCAGGCGACACTCGTCTCCGAGCTGGATCTGAACCGCAAACTGCTCGCCAGCCTCACCGACGGCAGCGCGGCCCGACAAAAGACCAATCGCCCCCACGGCACCGTGCGTCAGGAATTGCTGGCTACAGTGCTGCACGAAATCACCCACATCTATGATCGCGCACGCCTGTGGCCAGCCGCCGAGCGCACGCTGATCCAGCGCTGCACCCGCCGCAACAACAGCGCCGGACTGGTGGGCCTGCCGGATGAATGCCGGGGTCAGAACGATCGGCGCTTCACGCTCAGCGATGATCCGCGCCTGCTTGACCTTGCCGGCTGGCAGCAATACGTCGGTCGCCGGGGCGAACGCGAGCAGCACAACCGGCAGATCGCCCGCAGTCCGGACCTGTACGAGATCTCCAGTCCGAAGGAATTCGTCGCGGTCAACATGGAGTATTTCCTCCTCGACCCGAGTTACGCCTGTCGACGCCCGGCACTGTACCGCTATTACAAGGAACACTTCGGCTGGGCGCCGTCGGAAAAGGATACCTGCGCCAAATCCTTCGCGTTCCTCAATGCCGGCAACGACTTTGCCAAACAGCCGCTGGGCCAGGTCGATCCGGAGCGGGTCTACGCCATCGACTACCTGCTGGCCGAAGCGAATCAGAACTGGGTCAGTCGCTGGGGTCACAGCATGTTGCGTCTGGTGATCTGCGCACCGGGCCGGCCCCGTGGGCCGGACTGCCGGCTGGATCTGGACCAGCATCTGGTGCTGTCCTACCGCGCATTCGTCGGAGACGTGCAACTGTCGAGCTGGGACGGACTGGTCGGCAAGTACCCGTCGCGTCTGTTCGTTCTGCCATTGGCACAGGTGATCGACGAATACACCAAGACCGAATTGCGCAGCCTCGCCTCGGTGCCGCTGAACCTGTCGCGCAGCGAGATCGAAGACGTGGTCGAGCACGCCGCCGAAATGCACTGGAGCTACGACGGCAACTACTTCTTCCTGTCCAACAACTGCGCGGTGGAAAGCCTGAAGTTGCTGCGCAGCGGCAGCAATAACTCGCAGCTTGTCGGTCTCGACAGCATCATGCCCAATGGCCTGCTTGAGGTGCTCAAAGGTCGGGGGCTGGCCGATACCAGCGTGCTGGACGACCCCAAAGAGGCTTTGCGCCTGGGTTATCGTTTCGACTCGTTCCGTGACCGCTATCAGGCGATGTTCGAAGTGCTGAAGAAACAATTGCCGATCAAGCAGACCAGCGTCGAGGAATGGCTGTCGCTGTCGGCCGAAGAACGACGGCCCTGGTTCGAACGTGCCGATTTGCGCACCAGCGCTGCACTGCTGCTGTTGGAGCAGGCAAGTTTCCGGCGCCAGTTGCTGCTGGCCCAGGATGAGGTCAAGCAACGCTACCTTGGTGCCCGGGAGCTGGAAAACGGCGGCATGGATAAAGCCAACGCGACGTTGCAGCAGATCCTCGCCAACAGCGGCTTCCTCAGTCGCCCGGCGGAACTGCTCGACTCTCGTGGTTATGGCCTGCCGCAACCGAGCGAATTCGGACGACTGGAAGCCGAAAGCAGCCAGCGCCAGAAACAGCTGCTGGCACTGAGCGGTGATCTGGACAAGGAAGTGCGTGCGCTGCTGGAACCGAAGCGAGCGGCAGAGATTGCCGCCAACGAGGCCAACGTGAAGCAGATCGGCGAACATTTGCGCAAACTGCACAAAGCTTCGGGTGGCCTGGAACTGCCCTGAATACAACGGCCCTGAAAAACAAAAGACCGCAGCCTGTGCAAGGCTGCGGTCTTTTTTATTGCCTGTAAATCAGTACAAAACGCCATCCAGAATTTCGTAGACGATCCCGGTACCGACCGCGATCAACACGATATCGCCGCCGGCCCGACGCCACTCATAGCCCGGATACACCGGCAAACGCCCCAGTGCCCGGGGATCCAGCCGCTCGCCGTAATAACCGTGGGGCAACGGCCGGCCGCGTTCAAGATGGATACCCGGAGGCGGCGGTGCACCGCGAACGAAATAGCCGTGGTTATCACGGATCACCTGGCGCACCGGCCCGAAGTCACGCGGTGGCGGGCCGCCACGGTGGCTGCTTTGCCAATCATGGTGATCGCCACCGCGATCGTCGTAGTGGCCCTGCTGCGGGCCGCCGTGGTCGTGATCGTCGCGTGGGTCGGCGCTGGCCAGCAGCGGCGTGGCGCTGATCATCAGCACGCCCAGACTGGCAATCAGACGTTTCGGCATTTTCATGGGTTTTCCTCACTGCACTGACAGCAAAAAGGGATTCAGAACGGGTTCTGAATCCCTCGGTCTTGCTCATTTAGTCTGTGCCGCGAGGCGCTAATTCCTCTGTATCAGGAACTTTACCTTCAGCTGACGCGGGCCTTACGCACGCCTTCGGACAGCGCCGAGCACAGGCTCAGTACCCCGTCGATGGCCTGAGCCGGAGTGCTTGCGCTGGCAATGTGATCGATCAGCGCCGAACCCACCACCACGCCATCGGCCAGACGCGCAATGGACGCGGCCTGCTCCGGCGTACGGATACCGAAACCGATGCTGATCGGCAGATCGGTATGACGGCGCAGGCGCGCCACCGCTTCCTCGACGTGTTCCAGAGTCGCCGCACCGGCACCGGTCACCCCGGCAACCGACACGTAGTAAACGAAACCGGAGCTGCCGTTCAGTACTTTCGGCAGACGTGCGTCATCGGTGGTCGGTGTGGTCAGGCGGATGAAGTCGATGCCGGCAGCCTGGGCCGGGTCGCACAGCTCCGGGTTGTGCTCCGGTGGCATGTCGACCACGATCAGACCATCGACACCAGCCTCCTTGGCTTCGGCGATGAAGCGCTCGACGCCGAACTTGTGGATCGGGTTGAAGTAACCCATCAGCACCAGCGGCGTATCGCTGTCGTCCTTGCGGAACTCGCGAACCATTTGTAGGGTTTTGATCAGGTTCTGCTTTGCGCCCAAGGCACGGATGTTCGCCAGTTGAATCGCCGGACCGTCGGCCATCGGGTCGGTGAATGGCATGCCCAGTTCGATCACATCGGCACCGGCTTTCGGCAGGCCCTTGAGAATTGCCAGAGAGGTGTCGTAGTCCGGATCGCCTGCGGTGACAAAGGTCACGAGTGCGGCGCGGTTCTGTTCCTTGAGTTCAGCAAAGCGGGTTTGCAGGCGGCTCATCAGTGTTTCTCCTGCTTGGAAGTTTCCATGTGGTGCATGACGGTCTGCATGTCTTTGTCACCGCGACCGGACAGATTGACCACCATCAGGTGATCCTTCGGCAGCTTCGGTGCGCGTTTGAATACTTCGGCCAGGGCGTGGGCGCTTTCCAGAGCCGGGATGATGCCTTCGAGGCGGCAGCACTGGTGGAATGCAGCCAGCGCTTCGTCATCGGTTACCGAGGTGTACTGGACCCGGCCGATGTCATGCAACCAGGCGTGTTCAGGGCCGATACCCGGATAGTCGAGGCCGGCGGAAATCGAATGGGCGTCGATGATCTGGCCATCCTCATCCTGCAGCAGGAAGGTACGGTTGCCGTGCAACACACCCGGTACGCCGCCGTTGAGGCTGGCCGCATGCTTGCCCGTTTCGATGCCGTAACCGGCGGCTTCGACGCCGATGATTTCCACGCTCTTGTCATCGAGGAACGGGTGGAACAGGCCCATGGCATTGGAACCGCCGCCGATGCATGCCACCAGGCTGTCCGGCAGGCGACCTTCCTGGGCTTGCAACTGCTCGCGGGTTTCCTTGCCGATCACGGCCTGGAAGTCGCGAACCATCGCCGGGTAAGGGTGCGGGCCAGCCACGGTGCCGATCAGGTAGAAGGTGCTGTCGACGTTGGTCACCCAGTCACGCAGCGCTTCGTTCATCGCGTCTTTCAAAGTGCCGGTGCCGGCGACCACCGGGATCACTTCGGCGCCCAGCAGCTTCATGCGAAAAACGTTGGCCTGCTGGCGCTCGATATCGGTGGTGCCCATGTAGATCACGCATTGCAGACCGAAGCGAGCAGCCACGGTGGCGGTGGCCACGCCGTGCATGCCGGCGCCGGTCTCGGCGATGATGCGTTTCTTGCCCATGCGCCGCGCCAGCAGGATCTGGCCGATGCAGTTGTTGATCTTGTGCGCGCCGGTGTGATTCAGCTCTTCGCGCTTGAGGTAAATCTTCGCGCCGCCACAGAACTCGGTGAGGCGTTCGGCGAAATACAGCGGGCTCGGACGTCCGACGTAATCGCGCTGGAAGTAGGCCAGTTCCTCCTTGAACGCCGGATCTTCCTTGGCCGCTTCGTATTCGCGGGCCAGATCGAGGATCAACGGCATCAGGGTTTCGGCGACATAACGGCCGCCGAACGAGCCGAACAAGCCGTTGGCGTCAGGGCCGTTACGCAGATCGGAGGTGTTCGAAGTCTGGGTCATGGTTCGCTCCAGCGGATTTCACGAGAAGACAATGGCGTTCACTCTACCCCTGACCTTTAAGGCTGAAAACCGATAAGATCGCCACAACCTGTCAGAAAAACTCACAGATACCATGAGCCATGACCTTCCCCCGCTGAACGCCTTGCGTGCGTTCGAAGCCACCGCCCGGCTGAACAGCGTCAGCCAGGCTGCCGAGCAGCTGCACGTCACTCACGGCGCAGTCAGCCGCCAGCTCAAGGTGCTTGAAGAGCATCTGGGCGTCAGCCTGTTCGTCAAGGATGGTCGCGGCTTGAAACTCACAGATGCCGGCATCCGTCTGCGCGACGCCAGCGGCGAGGCGTTCGATCGCTTGCGCAGCGCGTGCGCCGAGCTCACCCAAAGCACCGCCGACGCGCCGTTCGTGCTCGGTTGCTCCGGCAGCCTGCTGGCGCGCTGGTTCATCCCCAGATTGGGCAGGCTGAATGCCGATCTGCCGGACTTGCGCCTGCACCTGTCAGCCGGTGAAGGCGACCTCGACCCGCGTCGCCCGGGACTGGACGCCTTGCTGTTGTTCGCCGAGCCGCCATGGCCAGCCGACATGCAAGTGTACGAGCTGACCAGCGAACGGATCGGCCCGGTCATGAGCCCGCTGTTCAGTGGCTACCCGAACCTGCAATCGGCGCCGCCCGTCGCTCTGCTCGGCGAACCATTGCTGCATACCACCTCTCGCCCGCAAGCCTGGCCGAGCTGGGCACGGCAGAGCGGCCTCGACGCCAAGGCGTTGAAGCTGGGACAAGGTTTCGAGCATTTGTATTACTTGCTGGAAGCGGCCGTGGCCGGTCTGGGTGTGGCGATTGCGCCAGAACCGTTGGTGGCCGAAGACTTGAAGGCCGGACGCCTGGTCGCGCCATGGGGCTTTTGCGAAACCCCGGCGCAACTGGCGTTGTGGCTACCCAAGCGCGCCGCCGACGGGCGCGCCCGGCAATTGGCGCAGTGGCTCAGGAACGAGTTGCGCCAGGCGGATCATTCGCCGCGCTTGAACAGCAAGTAGGCGGCCAGCAGACCCAGCGCACCGACCGCGACACCGGCGGTCGTCCACGGATGCTCCTGCGCGTAATCACGGGTGGCGATTCCGGTCTCGCGGGTTTTGACTTTGACTTCTTCGTAAGCATCGCTGAGCAGGCTGCGCGAATGTTTCAGCGCACTTTCGGCGTTGCCCTTGAGCGCCTTGAGGGTCTTGCGCGACTCGTCCGAAGCGTCGTCTTTGAGGCTTTCCAACGATTTGAGCAGACTCTCGATCTCCGCTTCCATGCTTTGCAACGAGGCTTTGCGTAACGAGGTGTTGGCCATGGTGGCTCTCCTGCATTGGTGATGAGTGGCGTGTGTTGTTTGGGACTTCACGGGTTCTGGAAAGTGCAGAAAATCTGAACTCCGGTTTCTCCCGGCGACCGAAATCAACAGCGCAAATCGCTGCTAGGCTCAAATCCACACGTCAAGGAGATCGCCATGAGTGACCATCACACCTACAAGAAAATCGAGCTGGTCGGTTCGTCCACCAGCAGCATCGAAGACGCCATCAACAATGCACTGGCCGAGGCCAGCAAGAGCATCAAGCATCTGGAATGGTTTGAAGTGGTCGATACGCGTGGCCACATCAAGGACGGCAAGGCTGCCCATTTTCAAGTGACCCTGAAAGTCGGGTTCCGGATTGCCAGCAGCTGAGTTTGGACTACGCTTCTGAACTTGCGCGCTGGCCGAATGCCATAGGAATGGCAAAGCGCTACAGGGTGAGCGCATCGAGTGAACTCGGTGCCCGCCTCTTTTAATCCGACCAGGGAGTGCGACCGATGAAGAAGTTCATGTTGGCAGTAGGTTTGTTGAGCCTTGCCGGTGGTGCGTTTGCTGCCGGCAAGCCTTGTGAAGAGCTGAAAGCCGAGATTGCGGCGAAACTGGATGCCAAGGGCGTTTCCGGTTATTCGCTGGAGATTGTCGATAAAGGGGCACACGACGGGAAAGTCGTAGGCACTTGCGAAGGCAAGACCAAGGAAATCGTCTACAAGCGCGGTTGATCGCCTGTAATGCAAAAGCCGACGCAATGCGTCGGCTTTTTTGTACCCGGATACTTTGCACAACTATCAGGCCTCAGCCCTTCATCACCTGCGCCAGCAATTCGTAGGAATGCAGGCGATCGGCGTGTTCGTACAGATCGCAGGTGAAGATCAGCTCATCAGCCTGGGTCTGTTCGATCAGCACTTCCAGCTTCGCACGGATTTTCTGCGGACTGCCGACCATCGCCAGGCCCAGGAAATCGCCTACGGCTTCACGCTCATGAGGCAGCCACAGGCCATCCATGGTTTTCACCGGAGGACGCTGCACCAGACTTTGTCCGCGCATCAGCGCGAGAATACGCTGGTACACCGAGGTCGCCAGGTAGTCGGCCTGTTCGTCGGTGTCGGCCGCGACCAGCGGCACGCCGAGCATCACGTACGGTTTATCGAGTACTGCGGACGGCTTGAAGTGATTGCGATAGACGCGAATCGCCTCATGCATGAAGCGCGGTGCGAAATGCGAGGCGAAGGCATAAGGCAAACCGCGTTCGCCAGCCAGTTGCGCACTGAACAGGCTGGAGCCGAGCAGCCAGATCGGTACGTTGGTGCCGGTGCCCGGCATCGCGATCACCCGCTGATCCGGTGTACGCGGGCCTAGGAAGCGCACCAGTTCGGCAACATCTTCCGGAAAGTCGTCAGCGCTGCCGGAGCGCTCACGACGCAAGGCCCGGGCGGTCATCTGGTCAGAGCCGGGCGCGCGTCCCAGACCGAGGTCGATGCGCCCCGGATAGAGGCTTTCGAGGGTGCCGAACTGCTCGGCGATCACCAGTGGCGCGTGATTGGGCAGCATCACGCCGCCGGAGCCGACACGGATGGTCGAGGTGCCCCCGGCCAGATAGCCCAGCAGCACCGACGTGGCGGAGCTGGCAATACCATCCATGTTGTGGTGCTCGGCAACCCAGAACCGGGTGTAGCCGAATTTCTCGACATGCTGCGCCAGATCCAGCGAGTTGCGCAGCGACTGGGCCGGGCTGCCGTTCTCGCGCACCGGCACCAGGTCGAGGGTGGAAAACTTTACGTCGGACAGTTGCTTCATGAACCTGCATCTCCGATTGAGGGCGCCGGTGTGTTCCTGACGAACGCAAACCTGCCCAATTCATAAGCGTGTTCTGTGCAATAAGGGCATATACCCGAGTTTCAATAGCCTATCCGAAATTTCCTACTGAAAAAGTCAACGACTCAGCCGGGCTGAACTTTGTCCTGGCGTCTATCCTCAGAAGCCTTGCAAGTAAAAACCCTGACGGCGCGGCCTTTCGCGCCCGATCCTGAGGAGGCACACATGGCTATCGTGAAGAAAGCATCCGCACACTGGGAAGGTGACCTGAAAACCGGCATCGGCTCGATCTCCACCGAAACCGGCGTCCTGCGTGAAGCGCCATACGGCTTCAAGGCCCGCTTCGAGGGCGGCAAGGGCACCAACCCGGAAGAACTGATCGGCGCCGCCCATGCCGGCTGTTTCTCCATGGCGTTCTCGATGATCCTCGGCGATGCCGGGCTGAAGGCCGAAAGTATCGACACCCAGGCTGAGGTCACCTTGGATCAGGTTGACGGCGGTTTCGCGATCACCGCAGTGAAGCTGATTCTCAAGGCGAAGATTCCGGGCGCCACCCAGGCGCAGTTCGAAGAGCTGAGCAACAAGGCCAAGGAAGGTTGCCCGGTGTCGAAGGTCTTGAATGCGAAGATCAGCCTGGATGCGTCACTGGTAAGCTGATCGACTTGAGCAGCATCAGAACCCGCCAGGCAAAAATGTGGTCGAATAAATGACAGCAGCTTTCGCGCATCGTCGTGCGCACTGCTCCCGGGAGCTTCAACCATGAAACGTTTTGCTTTGGCGGTTTTCTGTAGCGTGCTGGCAACCTCGGCCTTCGCTGCGCCCAAGGATTGCGAAGAACTCAAACAGGAGATCGAAATCAAGATTCAGGCGAATGCCGTGCCTTCCTACACGCTGGAGATAGTCTCCAAAGAGGAGGCTGAAAAGCACGACGTCGCCATGATCGTCGGCACTTGCGAGAACGGCACCAAGGCCATCATCTACCAGAAGAATGACAGCTGATTCAGGCTAGATGGCGCAAAAGGTGTCGCGATCCTCGGCGACGATTTCCCGCTTGGCGTTATACAGCCGGGCACTGGGAGTAAACATCAGGGAACGACCCTCCAGCACGTAACGCTGCCCCGCTTCGAAATGGTCGAAGCGGATGGTCAGGTAGCACAGGCGCTCCACAGGATCGTTCAACATGCCAGCGCCTCCACCGGGCGCCTCGAAATCGAAACGCACCAGCAACTCATGGCTGCCGGGCGTCACCTGAAAGAAACGTCCGTCATTCAGGCGCTGATTGTCGAGACGATCGGCCATCAGCAGTTTTCCGCCTGGGGTCGGCGTCGAGAAGTCGACCCAGGCCATGCTGGGGTCGACCGGAGGCATCGGTGTCTGACAACCGGCAAGCACACCGGCAATCAGCAACAGCATCGTCTTGCGCATGATGAATGTCCGTGGATTCGGACATTCAGCATAACGCCGATCAGGTGCGCTGGCAGCCTGCCGGTTTACCTTGGCCAACTACATTTCGCTGCTGGTCGTAGAGCCTGGCCCACGGCCGGAACCCGACATTGCCGGCCTGGAGCTGGTAGCGCTGGCCGGCGTTGAAGTCCGTAAATTTCAGGCTCAACTGGCAATCGCGCCACAGCGGTTCAGCATCGGGGCCGATGTTGGTTGCTTCCACCGGAAACTGGTAGCGCACCTTCAGTTCGTGACTGCCGGGCTGTACCTCGAAATAACGTCTGTCGACGGCGGCCTTCCTGTCGACTTCCAGCGCTTGCAATGCCGTGTCCTGTTGCCGCGAATCCAGATCGATCCAGGCTTGCGTGGGGTCAGGCGAAGGCATTCCGAATCCGGCACAACCGGCCAGCGTCAGCAGGCCTCCCGTCAGTATCAAGATGCGCATGGCGAAGCTCCAATGGGCGGGATAGTCTTGCGATCAGACTTTCCAGGGATGTTCTTATTGTGTTCAGGCCGTTTCCAAGCCTTGGGTTACTTGATCGCGTTTTGCGGGTTTTGTTTCCGGGTGTGCTGTTTTTGTTGCTCAACGGTTGCTCCAGCATCAGTTATTACAGCCAGCTGGCCAACGGTCAGCTGCAATTGCTTCGGGCACGGGAGCCGGTAGCCAAGGTGATTGCCGACCCGAGCCGGGACGCAACGTTGCGCGCACACCTGGTTCAGGCACAAAAGGCCCGGGACTTCGCCAGCCAGCATCTGCATCTGCCGGATAACCAGAGCTATCGCCTGTACGCCGACATTCACCGACCGTACGTGGTGTGGAACGTGTTCGCCACGCCGGAGTTTTCCCTGAGCCCGCAGAACCACTGTTTCCCGATTGCCGGGTGCGTGGCCTATCGCGGTTACTACAGCCAGAGTGCGGCACGGGGCGAAGCCGCGATTCAGCGCCTGCAAGGCATGGATGTGTCGATCGGCGGTGTCGAGGCCTATTCGACCCTGGGCTGGTTCAACGACCCGATCCTCAACTCGATGATGGGCTGGGGCGATGAACGCCTGGCGACGCTGATCTTCCATGAACTGGGTCATCAGCGCTTCTACGTGAAGGACGACACCGGGTTCAACGAGTCCTACGCCACCTTTGTCGAGCAGGAAGGCACCCGGCAATGGCGGGCGTTTCGTGGCCTGCCGCCCGAAAATGACGCTCAACTCAAACGCCGCGATCAGTTCATTCAGCTGATCCTCGATACCCGGGCCCGGCTGGAAAAGCTGTACACGCAACAGATGCCCGTCGAACAGATGCGCGAACGCAAGGCCGCCGAGTTCGAACGGTTTCGCCGGGACTATCGGGAGATGCGCGATCACCAGTGGGCCGGGGACAAACGTTATGACGCCTGGGTCAATGCACCGCTGAACAATGCGCGACTGTTGCCGTTCGGGCTTTATGACCAGTGGGTGCCGGCGTTTGCTGCCCTGTTCAGGCAAGTCGGTGGGGATTGGCAGAAGTTTTATGCACAGGTGGAAAAACTGGGCGGCTTGCCGGCTGACAAGCGAAAGGCAGCGCTGCGTGAGCTGACCACCCTTCGCTCCGATTGACGCTCAGCGCTGCAGAAATGCCTGATGCAGCTCGGCCAGAGTCTCAAAGTGATAGGCCGGCGCCTCGGCGCTCAGCTCTTCATGGCTGCCGAAGCCGTACCCCACCGCCGCAGCATCCAGCCCGTTGCTGCGAGCACCGATCAGGTCGTGCTTTCGGTCACCGATCATCAGCGTGGTGGCCGGATCCAGCCCCTCCTCGGCCATCAGGTGTGCAATCAGCTCGACCTTGTTGGTGCGGGTGCCGTCCAGTTCACTGCCGTAGATCACTTTGAAGTGTTTGGCGAAATCGAAGTGCCGGGCGATTTCCCGGGCAAACACCCACGGCTTCGAAGTCGCGATATACAACTGCCGGCCCTGGCCATTCAGGGCTTCCAGCAACGGCATGACGCCTTCGAACACGCGATTTTCGTACAACCCCGTGACCTTGAAGCGCTCGCGATAGAAATTCACCGCCTCCCAGGCCCTGGCTTCATCGAAACCATAAAACTGCATGAACGCCTGCAACAGCGGCGGGCCAATGAAATGTTCCAGTCTGGTGAGATCAGGCTCATCGATGCCGAGTTTGCTCAAGGCGAACTGGATGGAGCGGGTAATGCCCTCACGCGGGTCGGTGAGGGTGCCATCGAGGTCGAACAATAGGGTCTGGTGATGCATGAAAAATCCCGGGCAATGGAGAGGAAAATCAGAGCTGGTCGTAGCCTTCGGCCAGATGCAGATCCTTGAGCTTCACGTAATTCGCCGCGCTGTAGGTGAAAAAGGCGTTTTCCTTGTCGGTCAGCGGACGGACCTGTTTCACCGGGCTGCCCACATACAGGAAACCGCTTTCCAGGCGCTTGCCCGGTGGTACCAGGCTGCCGGCGCCGATGATCACATCGTCCTCGACCACCGCACCGTCCATGACAATGCTGCCCATCCCGATCAGTACGCGGCTGCCGACGCTGCAGCCATGCAGCATGACCTTGTGGGCGATGGTCACGTCATCGCCGATCAAAAGGGGAAAGCCGTCCGGGTTGAACGGGCCGGCATGGGTGATGTGCAACACACAGCCATCCTGCACGCTGGTGCGCGCGCCGATACGGATGCGGTGCATGTCGCCGCGGATCACGGTCAGCGGCCATACGGAGCTGTCTTCGCCGATTTCGACGTCGCCGATCACCACCGCGGAGCCGTCGACAAAAGCGCCTTTGCTCAAACGTGGGGTGTGATACTGGTACTTGCGAAGGGACACGATTGGTTCTCTCTCTGTCGCCGATAGCTGCGGTGGGTGTCGATTGTAATTAAGATGGGCGCATGTTTCTTCCAGCCAAGGTGCCAACCGTGAGCGTGAACAACCCTCTTCTGCAGTCCTACGACCTGCCGCCGTTCTCCGCGATCCGTGCCGAACATGTGCAGCCGGCCATCGAAACCATTCTGGCCGACAACCGCGCCGCCATTGCCGAGATCCTCAAGACCCAGGGCCGGAACCCGACCTGGGCCGGGCTGGTGCTGGCGATGGACGAACTCAATGATCGCCTGGGCGCTGCCTGGAGCCCGGTCAGCCACCTCAATGCGGTGTGCAACAGCGCCGAACTGCGTGAAGCCTACGAGTCCTGCCTGCCGGCGCTGAGCGCCTATTCCACCGAGATGGGCCAGAACCGCGAACTGTTCCAGGCCTATGAAGCCCTGGCCAACAGCCCGGAAGCCGCCGGGTTCGACGTGGCGCAGAAAACCATTCTGCAACATGCCCTGCGTGACTTCCGCCTGTCGGGTATCGACCTGCCGGAAGCCGAGCAGAAGCGCTATGCAGAAGTACAGAGCAAGCTGTCCGAACTTGGCAGCCGCTTCTCCAACCAGTTGCTCGACGCCACTCAAGCCTGGACCAAGCACCTGACCGACGAAGCCGCCCTCGCCGGCCTGACCGATTCGGCCAAGGCGCAAATGGCTGCCGCCGCACAGGCCAAGGGCCTCGATGGCTGGCTGATCACCCTGGAATTCCCGAGCTACTACGCGGTGATGACCTATGCCCAGGATCGTGCGCTGCGTGAGGAAGTCTACGCCGCCTACTGCACCCGCGCGTCGGATCAAGGACCGAATGCCGGCCAGTTCGATAACGGCCCGGTCATGAGTGAAATCCTCGACCTGCGCCAGGAACTGGCCAGGCTGCTGGGGTTTTCGAGTTTTGCCGAGCTGAGCCTGGCGACCAAAATGGCCGAATCCAGCGATCAGGTACTGAGTTTCCTGCGCGACCTGGCCAAACGCAGCAAACCGTTCGCCGCCCAGGATCTGCAACAGCTGAAGGCTTACGCCGCCGAACAGGGCTGTGCCGATCTGCAAAGCTGGGACAGCGGTTTCTACGGTGAAAAGCTCCGTGAACAACGCTACAGCGTCGCCCAGGAAACCCTGCGCGCCTACTTCCCGATCGACAAGGTACTGGGCGGCCTGTTCGCGATCGTCCAGCGCCTGTACGGCATCGAAATCGCCGAACTGAAAGGCTTCGATACCTGGCATCCGGACGTGCGCCTGTTCGAGATAAAGGAAAACGGCCAGCACGTCGGCCGCTTCTTCTTCGACCTCTACGCCCGCGCCAACAAGCGCGGCGGTGCCTGGATGGACGGCGCCCGCGATCGTCGCCGCACGATCGACGGCGTACTGCAAAGCCCGGTGGCCAACCTGGTGTGCAACTTCACTCCGGCCGACAGCGGCAAGCCTGCGCTGCTGACCCATGATGAAGTGACCACCCTGTTCCACGAATTCGGCCATGGCCTGCACCACCTGCTGACCCGCGTCGAGCATGCCGGCGTGTCCGGCATCAATGGCGTGGCGTGGGATGCGGTCGAGCTGCCGAGCCAGTTCATGGAAAACTGGTGCTGGGAGCCGGAAGGCCTGGCGCTGATTTCCGGGCATTACGAAACCGGAGAACCGCTGCCGCAGGACTTGCTGGAGAAAATGCTCGCGGCGAAAAACTTCCAGTCCGGCCTGATGATGGTGCGCCAGCTGGAGTTCTCGCTGTTCGACTTCGAACTGCACGCCACCCACGGTGACGGCCGCAGCGTTGCGCAGGTACTGGAAAGCGTACGGAACGAAGTCTCGGTGATGCGTCCGCCGGCCTACAACCGATTCCCCAACAGTTTCGCGCATATCTTCGCCGGCGGTTACGCGGCGGGCTACTACAGCTACAAGTGGGCAGAAGTGCTGTCGGCGGATGCCTTCTCCAGGTTCGAAGAAGACGGCGTGCTCAATGCCGACACCGGCCGCGCCTTCCGTGAAGCGATCCTGGCCCGCGGCGGCTCTCAGGAGCCGATGGTGCTGTTCGTCGACTTCCGTGGCCGTGAACCTTCGATTGACGCACTCTTGCGCCACAGCGGCCTGAGTGAGGACGCGGCAGCATGAGTGAGGCACCTGTGAAGACCAAAAAACGCTTTATCGCCGGGGCGGTCTGCCCGGCGTGCAGCGAGCCGGACAAGCTGATGATGTGGAGCGAAGACGACGTCCCGCACCGCGAATGCGTGGCGTGCGGCTACAGCGATACGCTCAATGCCCAAGGGCTGTCGGTTCCGAAGGAACTGGGTACGCGAGTCAACACCAGCGCACTCAAGCCTGCACCGGACAAGACGGTTCAGGCAGTGCAGTTTTTCCCGAACCCGAAGCTGAAGAAAAAGCCCGACGAGCCGCACTGATCCCGATGCCACCTTCCACCGGATCCCGGTGGAAGGTGGTATTGGCTTATCACCTGTCCCCTGCACTTGCTTCATAGGCTGGCCGTTTCCGCCATGCCTCGAAGGAAGTTGCCGTGCCCGACATCAATCCCCTCCTGCAACACTGGATCCTGCCGCCCTGGCCGGCGATTCGCGCCGAGCATTTGCTGCCGGCGATCAACAGCATCATCGACGACCACCGACGAATAATTGCACAAGTGCTCGCCACTCAGCTTGAGCACCCCGGTTGGGACGACCTGGTACTGACCATCGACGAAGCGGATGCCCGCATCAGTGAATTCCGGTCGATTCTCGAAACGCTGTCCACGGTCAAATCCGACGACGCCGACTGGCTCGCGGAAAGCGCCAAGGCTCAAATTGCACTCAATCAATATCGCTCCGAGAAAGCCCGCAATCGTCCGTTGTACGAGGCTTACCTGCGTTTGGCACAAAGCTCGGTCGCAGCCTGCTTCGATGAGTCACGCAAGATTGTGCTGGCGCGCAAACTGCGGAAATTCAGGCAGTCGGGCATAGCGCTTCCTACTGCGCAACAGCAGGAACTGACCCGTTTGAACTTGGAGATCGGCGGCCTCGAATCCGCGTTTTTGACCCACCTGGAACGCTGGAGCGTGACCTGGAGCAAACGGGTCGACGATATCGCACTGCTCGCGGGCCTTTCCCCGGCGATGAAGGAGCGCCTCGCACTCAATGCTCGCCAGGCCGGCCATGACGGCTGGCTGATTCGCCTGGATCAGAACACCTGCCAGCACATTCTCAAATACGCCGAAAACCGTGCCTTGCGAGAAGAATGCTGTGTGACCTATCTGACCCGCGCATCCGATCAGGGACCGCTGGCAGGTCGTTTCGATAACGGTCCGGTGCTGACGAAGCTGCTGGCCTTGCGCCAACAGAAAGCCCGCTTGCTTGGCCACGAAAACGCCGCACAACTGAGCCTGACCAATAGCATGGCTGGAACGACAGCCTGGGTCAGGGATTTTCTCCAGTGTCAGGTTGCGCAATTGGCGCCTGTCCTTGAACAGGACGCTCTGCAATTGGCGGCCTTCGCGCGGCAACTCGGTATCGACCAGGTTCAGCCATGGGATGGAGACTTTCTCGCCGAACAATGGCGCCAACGGCAGTTTCCCGGAGCACTGGAAAACCTGCGTGATTACTTCCCGCTCGATGGCACCCTGCGCCGGCTCTACGTGTTCTGCGAACGCATGTTCGGAATCCGTATCGTCGAGCAGCCCGGTGGAAGGCACTGGCATGAAGACGTACGGCTACTGGAAGTCAGCGAACATGAGCAGGTCGTCGGCTACCTCTACATCGATCCCTTTCATCGCGACAACGCCGTGGACTTTGCCGGCACAACGACACTGCGCAATCGCCGGATCAATGCCGAAGGCCGGCCGGCGCTGCCCATTGCCGTCCTCCAGAGTAATTTCACGGCGGCCACCGACAGCCAGCCCTGTCGGCTCGACCTCAGCGACTTGCGCGTTCTTTTTCACGAGTTCGGCCACTGCCTTCAGCAGTTGCTGACGCGCTCACCCCATCACACCCTTTCCGGCATCCTGCAATTGGGACATGAGGCAGCGGAGTTCTCCGGGCAACTGTTCGAACAGTGGTGCCAGTCGCGGGAGTTCGTGCTGTGGCTCGGTGCACATTTCCAGACCGGCGAGCGCCTCAGTGCCGCACGGGTCGACGCGGCACTCTCGGCCAGCGAGGCCCACTCCAGCCGGCAACAGGCCTTGGTACTGATGGGTGCGATCATCGACTTCGAGCTTCACGCCACCCATGGCGATGGGCGTACTGTCGAAGATGTTTGCGCCGATGTGCAGCGCAAAATGGGTGCCCGGCTACTCCCCGACAATCATCGGTTCGCCCAGAGTTTCGATTACATGGTGACCCAATACGACGCTTCGGTTTACGCCTACGTCTGGTCGCAAGAGCTGGCTCGGGAAGCGTTCAAACGCTTCAGCCACGACTGGGTATTCAATGCGCAGACCGGCCGGGCGTTCCGGGAGACGTTCTTTTCGCCGGGAGCCGGTCGGCCGTTGCTGGAAGCAGTGGAGAGGTTCATTGGCCAACCGGTCAGAGAAGATCTGCGTAGCGACCGGTCGGCCGGGCGAATTACTTCAGGTTGACCGTCTGGAACCAGCTCTTCATCGAGCAGGTAGCGAACGCACTGGTGCTGCAATCGCCATTGGCCAGCGCGGTGCGTAACTTGTCGACATCGGCCTGCATCACGTAGCGAACACCGTCCTTGAAGTGGCCACTTTCGCCGAAGCCGCCCTGCGTCATTTCGTTCAGCGCGTCTTCCTTGCTCCAGCCCTGCACGACGATGCGGTACATCGCCGCCATCAGGCCGGTGCGGTCGGAGCCGTGCTTGCAATGCATCAGCACCGGACCGTTGGCCTCGGCGGTCTGGATCGCACGCAGGGTCTTGAGCACGTCACTGTCATCAACGTGATTGGTGCGATAGGGCAGTTGTACCTGGTTGATACCCGGGGCTTTCAGCCAGCTCGAGTCCGCCTCGGGCAGGAAGTTGATGACCGTGGCCACTTTCAGGTTTTGCAGCAGCGGCACCGCACCGGCATCAGGCAGCGCACTGCGATAGAGCGTGGGCGACATCTGGAAGAAGTTGTATTTCACCTCGACCGGTTGCGCCCATTCCGCAGGACGGGAAGCTGGCGCATCAGCGGCATGGGCCGGGATCGAGCCGAACAGGGCAAACAGCGAGAAACAGATCGCAGAGGAAAAACGCTTCAAGGACATGCTGTGCGGTGACCGTGTGGGATTTGTCAGTGAGGGCGGCAGCTTGAAGGTTGTCCAGTCAAATCCCTGTGAGGCGATTGTCAAAGAAACGTGAAGCCGGGGCATGTTTCGTCGCCATTTCGGGCTTTTTTCGGCTGAAGCGATTCATCCGGTTGGTTAGCCTGCTACCATTTGTCACATCATGTTGCAGATGTCCCCCTTTTCCCGGCCACGTCGCAACCGACCGTTTCAAAGCCGTTCACAGAAACGGCTGATAACCATCAATGCCTGATGAGGTGCCCCCCAATGTCTGATCAAGATCAAGACAACCCACGGCGTGAGTTCTTGCGCAAATCCCTGACCCTGATCCCGGTGGTCACCCTCGCCGGCACCGGCCTGGGCAGCAGCGTGCTGCAAGCGGCTCCCGAAAGCTCGCCCGCCCCGGCCCCCGCCAAATCGGTTGCCGCAGATACAAGCGCCTACCAACCGAGCTACTTCACTGCAGAAGAATGGGCTTTCATCAATGCCGCCGTCGCGCAGTTGATCCCCAACGACGCCCAGGGCCCCGGTGCTCTCGAGGCCGGCGTGCCGGAATACATTGATCGACAAATGAACACTCCGTACGCCGCCGGTGCGCTGTGGTACATGCAAGGCCCGTTCAACGCCGACGCCGCAGCCGAGATGGGCTGGCAGAGCAAACTGGTGCCAAAAGAGATCTATCGCCTGGGCATCGCCGCCACGGATCAGTGGGCAAAATCCCTCAACGGTAAAACATTTGCCGAGCAAGACAGCGCTACCCGAGACGATCTGCTCAAGCAGCTCGAAGCCGGAAAACCGCAATTCGACGCTGTTCCGGCGAAGATTTTCTTCAATCTTTTGCTGCAAAACACCAAGGAAGGGTTCTTCTGCGACCCGATCCACGGTGGCAATAAAGGCATGGTCGGCTGGACCATGATCGGCTTCCCCGGCGCCCGCGCCGATTTCATGGATTGGGTGGAACGCAACGAGCAATACCCCTTCCCGGCAGTTTCGATTCGCGGCGAGAGGGCGTGAGCATGGCAACGGTAATGAAAAAGGTCGACGCGGTGATCGTCGGTTTCGGCTGGACAGGCGCGATCATGGCCAAGGAGCTGACCGAAGCCGGGCTCAACGTACTGGCGCTGGAGCGCGGGCCGATGCAGGACACCTACCCTGACGGCAACTATCCCCAGGTGATTGATGAACTCACCTACAGCGTGCGGAAAAAGCTCTTTCAGGACATCTCCAAAGAGACCGTTACCATCCGTCACAGCGTCAACGACATCGCCCTGCCGAACCGCCAGTTGGGCGCATTCCTGCCGGGCAATGGCGTGGGCGGCGCCGGCCTGCATTGGTCGGGTGTGCATTTTCGCGTCGACCCGATCGAGCTGCGCATGCGCAGCCACTACGAAGAACGCTACGGCAAAAGCTTTATTCCCAAGGACATGACCATCCAGGACTTCGGCGTCAGCTATGAAGAGCTGGAGCCGTTCTTCGATTTCGCCGAAAAAGTTTTCGGCACCTCGGGCCAGGCCTGGACCGTCAAGGGCCAACTGGTCGGCCAGGGCAAGGGCGGCAACCCGTACGCGCCGGATCGTTCGAACCCGTTTCCGCTGGAAGCGCAGAAGAACACGGTTTCCGCACAGCTGTTCGGCAAAGCGGCTGCCGAAGTCGGTTACAAACCCTACAACCTGCCTTCCGCGAACACTTCGGGGCCATACACCAACCCCTACGGCGCGCAAATGGGCCCGTGCAACTTTTGCGGTTTCTGCAGTGGTTACGTTTGTTACATGTATTCCAAGGCCTCGCCGAACGTGAACATTCTGCCGGCGCTCAAACCGCTGCCGAATTTCGAACTGCGGCCCAACGCCCACGTCCTGCGGGTCAACCTCGACAGCACAAAAAGCAAGGCCACCGGCGTCACCTACATCGACGGCCAGGGTCGGGAGATCGAGCAACCGGCGGATCTGGTGATCCTCGGTGCATTCCAGTTGCACAACGTGCGGCTGATGCTGCTCTCCGGCATCGGCAAACCGTACGATCCGGTCAGCGGCGAGGGTGTGGTCGGGCGCAACTTCGCCTACCAGAACATGGCCACGATCAAGGCGTTCTTTGACAAGGACACGCACACCAACAACTTCATCGGCGCCGGCGGCAACGGCGTGGCGGTGGACGACTTCAACGCCGACAACTTCGATCACGGGCCTCACGGTTTCGTCGGCGGCTCGCCGATGTGGGTCAACCAGGCCGGCAGCCGGCCGATCGCCGGCACCTCCAACCCGCCGGGCACCCCGGCCTGGGGCAGTGCATGGAAACGCGCAACCGCTGATTACTACACCCACCAAGTGTCGATGGATGCCCACGGCGCGCATCAGTCCTACCGGGGCAACTACCTCGATCTGGACCCGGTCTACCGCGATGCCTACGGCCTGCCGCTGCTGCGGATGACGTTCGACTGGCAGGAAAACGACATCAGGATGAACCGTTTCATGGTCGAAAAAATGGGCAAGATTGCCGAAGCCATGGGTCCGAAAGCCATTGCGGTGATCGGCAAGAAAGTCGGCGACCACTTCAACACCGCGTCCTACCAGACCACCCACCTCAACGGTGGCGCGATCATGGGCACCGATCCGAAGACCAGCGCGCTGAACCGCTATTTGCAGAGCTGGGACGTGCACAACGTGTTCGTTCCGGGCGCGTCGGCATTCCCGCAGGGCCTGGGTTACAACCCGACCGGGCTGGTTGCCGCGCTGACCTACTGGTCGGCGAAAGCGATCCGCGAGCAGTACCTGAAAAACCCCGGCCCGCTGGTTCAGGCTTAAGGAGCGATGACCATGAAGACCCTCGTTATCGCATCCCTGGCGCTGCTTGGCAGCGTCGCCGCTCACAGTGCCGAAGTCGATCAATCGTTGATCAAAAAAGGCGAATACCTCGCCCGTGCCGGCGACTGTGTGGCCTGCCATACGGCCAAGGACGGCAAACCCTTCGCCGGCGGCCTGCCGATGGAAACTCCGATCGGCACGATCTATTCGACCAACATCACCCCCGACCACACCGGGCTGGGCGGTTACAGCTTCGAGGAGTTCGATCAGGCCGTGCGTCATGGCGTCGCCAAAAATGGTAGTACCCTGTACCCGGCGATGCCGTACCCGTCCTACGCCCGTGTCAGCCAGGATGACATGCAAGCGCTGTACGCCTATTTCATGCACGGCGTTGAGCCGGTGGCGCAGGAGAACAAGGCCAGCGACATCCCGTGGCCGCTGAGCATGCGCTGGCCGCTGACGGGCTGGCGCTGGCTGTTCGCGCCGAAAGTCGAGGATTACAAACCCACGTCGGAAGACGCCGTCCTCAACCGTGGGGCATATCTGGTGGAAGGCCTCGGACATTGCGGTGCCTGCCATACACCACGGGCTCTGACCATGCAGGAAAAATCCCTGAGTGCAGCCGAAGGCAGCAGTTTTCTATCAGGCAGTGCACCGCTGGAAGGCTGGATCGCCAAGAGTTTGCGTGGCGACCACAAGGACGGTCTCGGCAGCTGGAGCGAAGAGCAACTGGTGCAGTTCCTCAAGACCGGTCGCAGCGACCGCAGCGCGGTGTTCGGCGGCATGAGCGACGTGGTCACCCACAGCATGCAGTACATGACCGACGCCGATCTGACGGCGATTGCCCGTTACCTGAAATCGCTGCCGGCCAACGACCCTGCCGACCAGCCGCATCAATACGATGAAAAAGCCGCCAGGGCCTTGTGGAACGGTGATGACAGCCAGCGCGGTGCCTCGGTATACATCGACAACTGTGCCGCGTGCCACCGCACCGACGGCTACGGTTATACCCGGGTGTTCCCGGCGCTGACGGGCAATCCGGTGCTGCAATCGGACGACCCGACTTCGCTGATCCATATCGTGCTCAAGGGCGGAACATTGCCTGCGACACACACGGCACCGTCCACCTTCACCATGCCGGGTTTCGCCTGGCGTCTGTCGGATCAGGAAGTGGCGGATGTGGTGAGTTTCATTCGTGGAAGTTGGGGCAACAAGGCATCTTCTGTCACCGCGAAAGATGTGGCCAGGTTACGTACGGACGATATGACTACAACCTCTGCCGGCGATCTTGGACAAGTAACGAACCACAACTAAGCGCAATAACCCCTGCATAAAAATCATGCAGGGGTTATATGTTCAATCACTATTACGGGTTGGTAATACTGGCATAGGCTTTGGCCAGGGCAGCCAGTTTGGCCCGATCCTGCTCACCGACTTCACCGTCACGATCCACATCGTGCTCCAGGCGGCCAATACTGAAGGTATGCCCGCCATCCGTGGAGGTCGCGGTGACGAAAATGGAGTCCACCAGTCTTTCCATCGGCTCGTCCGCCTCGGCGTCCCAGCCCTGTTCCTTGCGCGCAAGTTGCATGGAAACCAGTGTATTCGGCTCCGATGGACCGGGTTGCAGCAATTGCAGAAAAATACCGCGCGAATTAAAAAACGACATCATCAAATCCTTTTGCATTTCATTTAAACAAGTGTGGTAAGGCGGAGTCGATACTATGAACTCGAACAATAAACCACCAGCCAACTTGTGTTTCTTTGATTTTCATCTGCATGAACTTTTTATTTAACTATGCGCCCAACTAACCCTGCCTGTTACTGAATGGCCGAACGGTAGTGGATCATCCTGCCCGCAGCGGATACTGTATGCATATACAGATACAGGAAATCCGTGATGACCAGCCCCCTGCCCCCGCGCGGTCGCGGTACCGCCACCAACCCGCACAACCGTTTTGCACCCAGTCGTTCAGTGGCCGAGGACGACGGCTGGTATCAGGAAGTGCCCGACACCCAGGGCACCGAGGTGCGGATCGAGACAGCGAAGACCGTCATCACCCGCAACACTTCGCCGGACCTGCCCTTCGACCGCTCGATCAATCCCTATCGCGGCTGCGAGCATGGCTGCATCTATTGCTACGCACGACCGAGCCACGCCTATTGGGACCTGTCGCCCGGACTGGATTTCGAAACGAAGCTGATTGCCAAGACCAACGCCGCCCAGGTGCTGGAAGAACAGCTGGGGAAAAAAGGCTATCAATGTGCGCCGATCAATCTGGGCTCCAATACCGACCCGTACCAGCCGATCGAACGCGAACACAAAATCACTCGTCAGATCCTCGAAGTGCTGCTGCGCTACCGGCACCCGGTGACCATCGTCACCAAGGGCTCGCTGATCCTGCGCGACCTCGACCTGCTGACCGAGCTGGCGCAACAGCGGCTGGTGGCGGTGATGATCAGCCTCACGACGCTGGACGATGAGCTCAAACGCATCCTGGAACCCCGTGCCGCGGCGCCCAAGGCGCGATTACGGGCCATCCGGGTGATGCGCGAAGCAGGGATTCCGGTGGGTGTGCTGTGCTCACCGATGATTCCGATGATCAACGACAGCGAAATCGAAAGCCTGCTCACAGAAGCCCACGCCGCCGGGGCCCAAAGCGCTGCATACATGATGCTGCGCCTGCCGCTGGAAGTGGCGCCGCTGTTCGAGGAATGGCTCGAGGCGCACTACCCGCAGCGTGCCGCCCATGTGTTGAGCCTGATCCGCCAGAGCCGTGGCGGCGAACTGTACGACAGCCGTTTTGGCGCCCGCATGCGCGGTGAAGGGCCGTTCGCCGACCTGCTCGCCCAGCGATTCGCCAAAACCCTCAAGCGCCTGGGGCTCAATCGCCGCGAAGGTTTCAATCTCGACTGCACGGCCTTTTGTCCGCCAGGTCGTCAAATGACGCTGATCTAGGGGCAATCAACCTCTGGTCGAGTGACACGGTCACGTTTTTTGTGACCTGGAACACACGTTCTAGAGCGTCCGATTCAGTTTGAGTTAAGTTTCGGCGGTTACCTTGCTCATCGAGTGACTGACGGGTCAGGACGGCCCGGATTTTTTGAACAGCCACTGGCTTCATACCGGAATACACGGGAATGACTCCCAGAATCCGCCAAAGAGGATGAATCATGAGTGACAAGGATAAACAGCCGTTGGCTGCGTCGGCGCCAGCCGTCCCCGGGGCGGCATCCGCCGATGCAGCACTGCGACATATCGTCGACGGCTTTTTGCATTTTCATCATGAGGTCTTTCCGCAGCAGGAAGAACTCTTCAAGAAACTCGCCACGGCCCAGTCGCCACGGGCGATGTTCATCACCTGCGCCGACTCGCGCATCGTTCCCGAACTGATCACCCAGAGTTCCCCCGGCGATCTGTTCGTGACCCGCAATGTCGGTAACGTCGTTCCACCTTACGGCCAGATGAACGGCGGCGTTTCCACCGCCATCGAGTACGCGGTACTGGCGCTTGGCGTGCAGCACATCATCATCTGCGGCCACTCCGACTGCGGCGCCATGCGCGCGGTACTCAACCCGGGCAGTCTGGAAAAGATGCCGACGGTCAAAGCCTGGCTGCGTCACGCCGAAGTCGCGAAAACCATGGTGCACGACAACTGCCACTGCACCGACGAAAAAGAGAGCATGCCGATCCTCACCGAGGAGAACGTCATCGCCCAATTGCAGCACTTGCGTACCCATCCTTCGGTAGCCTCGCGCATGGCGAACGGTCATCTGTTCATCCATGGCTGGGTCTACAACATCGAAACCAGCGAAATCAAAGCTTACGACGCGGATCAGGGATGCTTCCGACCGCTCGACGGCAGCCATCCGATTCCGGTGGCGACGCCCAAAGCGCGCTTCTGAATCCTCCTAAATATCCGTGTGGCCGGCCGCTGTTTCGGCGGCCAGGCCTGGCCACGCCTGAAAAAAGCTTCGGGAGAATCATCATGCGTGCGGCTCAATTGAAAGCGGTGTTGCCACGGGAGCTGCTGGCTTCGGTGGTGGTGTTTCTGGTTGCCCTGCCATTGTGCATGGGCATTGCGATTGCTTCAGGGGTACCGCCGGCCAAAGGGTTGATCACCGGGATCATCGGCGGGCTGGTGGTGGGCTGGCTGGCGGGGTCGCCGTTGCAGGTCAGCGGGCCGGCGGCGGGACTGGCGGTGCTGGTGTTCGAACTGGTGCGCCAGCACGGGATCGAGATGCTCGGCCCGATTTTGCTGCTGGCGGGCTTTCTGCAACTGGTGGCCGGACGCCTGAAGCTCGGCTGCTGGTTCCGGGTTACGGCACCAGCGGTGGTGTACGGCATGCTTGCCGGGATTGGCGTGCTGATCGTGCTTTCACAGGTGCATGTGATGCTCGATGCAGCGCCGAAACCCTCCGGGCTCGACAACCTCACAGCGTTTCCCGGGGCGGTGGCGCAGGCCTTGCCGTCCTTTGGCTGGCAGGCCGGGTTGCTGGGGCTGTCGACCATCGCCGTGATGTGGCTTTGGGAGAAATTACGGCCACAGTCACTGCGCTTCATTCCGGGCGCGTTGCTCGGTGTCGGCTTGGCGACTGGTGCCAGTCTGCTGCTGGCGTTGCAGGTCAAACGGGTCGAAGTACCGGCGAACCTTGCCGAAGCCATCGACTGGCTGACACCGACGGACTTGCTGAACCTGGCCGATCCGTCTGTGCTGATCGCCGCGTTTGCCGTGGCCTTCATCGCCAGCGCCGAAACCCTGCTGTCCGCCGCTGCGGTAGATCGCATGCACAGCGGCCCGCGTTCGGACTTCGACCGCGAACTGTCGGCGCAAGGGGTCGGCAACATGCTCTGCGGGCTGGTCGGCGCCCTGCCGATGACCGGGGTGATCGTGCGCAGTTCGGCCAACGTCCAGGCCGGTGCGACCACGCGCTATTCGACGATTTTCCATGGCCTGTGGCTGCTGGCCTTCGTGCTGTTGCTGTCGAGTCTGCTGCAAAGCATTCCGGTGGCGAGTCTGGCCGGGGTGCTGGTCTACACCGGTTTCAAACTGGTAGACCTGAAAGCCTTTCGCGGCCTGGGACGTTATGGCCGGATGCCGATGTTCACCTACGCCGCAACGGCGCTGGCGATCATTTTCACCGACCTGTTGACCGGCGTGCTGATCGGTTTCGGCCTGACTCTGGTGAAACTGGCGTTCAAGGCTTCGCGGCTGAAGATCAACCTGATCGATCTGCCGCAGGAGGGGGAAATGGAGTTGCGGCTGGTGGGTGCGGCGACATTCCTCAAGGTGCCGGCGCTGACTCAGGTGCTGGGCAGTATTGCGCCGGGCACGACGGTGCATGTGCCGCTCAATAATCTGAGCTACATCGACCATTCCTGTCTGGAACTGCTGGAAGAATGGGGTCGGGCCAATGCGGCCAAAGGGTCGAAGCTGTTGATCGAGTCGCGGGGATTGAAGCGCAGGCTCGAGGGACGGGTTCGCACCACCACCGGCATCGGTGCGGCAGGCTGAAAACACCTGGGGGAACAGAGCAATCTGTTCCCCCAATCGTTTGCGCAGAGATCAAGCCGCAGGCTGATCCAGCTCCAGGCCCACGCCCAGGCGGCGGCTCATGCACGGCCAGCGTTTCCATGCCGCACCGGTGTCCGGGCTGCTGAGTTTTTCGCGGTAGGCTTCCACCGACTCCAGTGCAAAGCTGTCGTCGTCGAGCATGCTGTCCACCGCGTGGTGCACCACTTCATCGAGTTGATTGGCAAATTCCTCACCGAGCAACTGGTGAGCAATCAGATTGGCGACCGTCATGTCCAGGGGAATCAGTGGCTGGCCGAAATGCTTGATGTACAGGTCGTTGACCTCTTCGACAAAGCGGTGGGCCAGATAGGCCTCGTCCAGCAGACTGTCCAGACCGACCGGCGGCTGGAGAAAGTACTGCTCGGCGATTTTCAGCACCGGTTTGATCTGTGACTCGATTCCCGCTTCCCTGGCGACTTCATTGGCTGCATCCAGCAGGTCTGGCACTTCATCGATGTAGGCGGCGACAAAACGCGTCAACACGCCGTTGGCGTCGGTTTCCGGCAACTGGATGGCCGGGTGCAGGTGTTGCAGTTGGTTTTCCAGCTGACGGGTCAGCTTTCCGGTTTCGATCTCGTGTTGTCGGGCTATGTGGATCTGCTCGCGCAATGCGGCGGTGTTCATGAAAACTCCAGGAAACAAGGCAATGAAATAGGGAAGACATAACTTAGCTGGCTTACGAAAAATGCTAAGACGCATTTGTCATAATTATTTCATCCTTGATACACCTGCGTTATATCGGTTTGCCACCACTCGTCTGCATCCTTCTCCATTCGTGCCGTGGAACGCAAGTGCCAGCCGTTTCATCCGATTTACGCCCGCACATTGCATTTTTCAGCCGCTGTCTATACTCGCCATTGAATGGAGTTAGCTGATGACGCCCGACTGCACCCGCAGCAAGGCCCGGCAATTCAAGTTCGTAGTCTGATGCAGCCGCTCCCTTGCCGCAGGCGTTACGCCTCCGGGATAACAAGAACGATAAGGGGAACCCGCAATGATGCGACATCCACACGTCTGGATGGGCCTCCTGTTGTGGTCGATTTTCAGCCAGGCCAACGCGGCCTGGACTGTGAATATGGCGCCTGGAGCGACTGAAATCAGTCACGCAGTATTCGACCTGCACATGACCATTTTCTGGATCTGTGTGGTGATCGGGATCATCGTCTTCGGCGCCATGTTCTGGTCGATGATGGTGCACCGCCGTTCTACCGGACAGGTCGCCGCAAAATTCCACGAAAGCACCACCGTCGAGATCCTCTGGACCGTCGTCCCGCTGCTGATCCTGATCGCGATGGCCGTTCCGGCGACTGCCACGCTGATTCGCATGTACGACACCAGCGAGCCGGATATCGATATCCAGATCACTGGTTACCAGTGGAAGTGGCACTACAAATACCTGGGCCAGGACGTCGAGTTCTTCAGCAACCTCGCCACGCCTGCCGAACAGATTCACAACAAGGAAGCCAAGGGCGAGCATTACCTGCTCGAGGTCGACAAGCCACTGGTGCTGCCGATCGGCGCCAAGGTGCGCTTTCTCGTCACCTCCGCCGACGTGATCCACTCCTGGTGGGTGCCGGCCTTCGCGGTCAAGCGCGATGCAATCCCCGGGTTCGTCAACGAAGCGTGGACCCGCATCGACAAGCCCGGCATCTACCGTGGCCAGTGCGCCGAGCTGTGCGGCAAGGATCACGGTTTCATGCCGATCGTGGTCGACGTCAAGGAGAAGGCCGACTACGAGAAATGGCTGGCCGACCGCAAGGCCGAAGCGGCGCAGCTCAAGGAGCTGACCAGCAAGGAGTGGACCCTCGACGAGCTCAAGGAGCGCGGCGACAAGATCTACCACACCACCTGTGTGGCCTGTCACCAGGCCGAAGGTCAGGGCCTGCCGCCGATGTTCCCGGCGCTCAAGGGCTCGCCGATTGCCACCGGGCCGAAAGCCGATCACCTGCACCGCGTGTACTTCGGCAAACCGGGCACCGCCATGGCGGCCTTCGGCAAGCAACTTTCGGAAGTCGATATCGCAGCGGTCGTGACCTACGAACGTAACGCCTGGGGCAACAACAAGGGCGACATGGTCACGCCAAAAGAAGTGCTGGAGTTGAAACAGGCGGAAAGCAAATGAGCCGGTCTATTGCGTACTGCGTGAACCGGCCGGGGCAAGGCGCCCCGGCCTGCCAAGTCCACTCACTTGAAGGAGACCGGCCATGAGCGCTGTCATCGATGACCACGGTCACGCCGACCACGCCCACGGCCCCGCCAAAGGCCTGATGCGCTGGGTGCTGACCACCAACCACAAGGACATCGGCACGCTGTACCTGTGGTTTGCGTTCTGCATGTTCCTGCTCGGCGGCTCGTTCGCCATGGTGATCCGCGCCGAGCTGTTCCAGCCCGGTCTGCAGATCGTGGAGCCTGCGTTCTTCAATCAGATGACCACCATGCACGGGCTGGTGATGGTCTTCGGTGCCGTGATGCCGGCGTTCGTCGGCCTCGCCAACTGGATGATCCCGCTGATGATCGGCGCGCCGGACATGGCCCTGCCACGGATGAACAACTTCAGTTTCTGGCTGCTGCCGGCGGCATTCCTGCTGCTGGTCTCGACCCTGTTCACCCCCGGTGGCGGGCCGAACTTCGGCTGGACGTTCTACGCACCGCTGTCCACCACCTATGCGCCGGAAAGCGTGACCTACTTCATCTTCGCCATCCACTTGATGGGGATCAGTTCGATCATGGGCGCGATCAACGTGATTGCCACCATCCTCAACCTGCGCGCCCCCGGCATGACGTTGATGAAAATGCCACTGTTCGTCTGGACCTGGCTGATCACCGCGTTCCTGCTCATCGCGGTGATGCCGGTGCTGGCCGGTTGCGTGACGATGATGCTGATGGACATCCACTTCGGCACCAGTTTCTTCAGTGCCGCCGGTGGCGGTGATCCGGTGCTGTTCCAGCACGTATTCTGGTTCTTCGGCCACCCCGAGGTGTACATCATGATCCTGCCGGCCTTCGGTGCCGTCAGCCAGATCATCCCGACCTTCTCGCGCAAGCCGCTGTTCGGCTACACCTCGATGGTCTACGCCACGGCGAGCATTGCGTTCCTGTCGTTCATCGTCTGGGCGCACCACATGTTCGTGGTGGGCATTCCGCTGGTGGGCGAGTTGTTCTTCATGTACGCGACGATGCTCATCGCGGTGCCGACCGGGGTGAAGGTGTTCAACTGGGCCAGCACCATGTGGCAAGGCTCGTTGACCTTCGAGACACCGATGCTGTTTGCCGTGGCGTTCGTGATCCTGTTCTCCATCGGCGGCTTCTCCGGGTTGATGCTGGCCATCGCCCCGGCGGACTTCCAGTACCAGGACACCTACTTCGTGGTTGCGCACTTCCACTACGTGCTGGTGCCGGGAGCGATTTTCGGGATCTTCGCCTCGGCCTACTACTGGCTGCCGAAATGGACCGGCCACATGTACGACGAAACCCTGGGCAAGCTGCACTTCTGGCTGTCCTTCGTCGGCATGAACCTGACGTTCTTCCCGATGCACTTCGTGGGACTGGCGGGGATGCCCCGGCGGATTCCGGACTACAACCTGCAGTTCGCCGACTTCAACATGGTCTCGTCGATCGGCGCGTTCATGTTCGGCGCCACGCAGATCTTCTTCCTGTTCATCGTGATCAAGACCATCCGTGGCGGCGCGCCGGCACCGGCCAAACCCTGGGATGGCGCCGAAGGGCTGGAGTGGAGCGTGCCGTCGCCGGCGCCGTATCACACCTTCACTACGCCGCCGGAAGTGAAATGAACACTTTCTGCCTTGTGGAAACTCCTGTGGGAGCGGGCTTGCCCGCGATGGCGGCCCGCCTGAAACACCGCGTCGGCTGCATCGCTGGCAAGCCAGCTCCCACAGGATTCTCGGCCGAGGGCAAAGATCATGGCTGACTCGATTTCACTGAAGAAACTGGTGACCCGACTGCTCGGCGTGGTGGTGGCGATGTTCGTCTTCGGTTTTGCTCTGGTGCCGCTCTATGACGTGATGTGCAAGGCCTTCGGCATCAATGGCAAGACTGCCGGGCAGTACGAAGGCGAGCAGGTCGTGGATCAGTCGCGGCAGGTGCGGGTGCAGTTCCTGTCGACCAACAATATCGACATGCCGTGGGAGTTTTATCCCAAGCATGACGAACTCACAGCCAATCCCGGGGCGGTGAACGAGATGATCTTCGTCGCCCGCAACCCCACCGACAGACCGATGAGCGCCCAGGCCGTGCCGAGCATCGCTCCGAGTGAAGCGGCGGCGTATTTCCACAAGACCGAATGCTTTTGTTTTACCCAGCAGGTGCTGCAGCCCGGTCAGCAGATCGAGATGCCGGTGCGTTTCATCGTTGACCGCGACATGCCCAAGGACGTGAAGCACCTGACGCTGTCCTACACGCTGTTCGATATCACCGCCCGACATCCTCCGGTGGCTGCAAACACTGGCGGTTAAGCGTGCCCGATAAGGAGAACAATAAATGGCAACTCACGAGCACTATTACGTCCCGGCCCAGAGCAAGTGGCCGATCATCGCCACCTTCGGCATGGTCATCACTGTCTACGGCCTGGCCACCTGGTTCAACGATCTGAAAGCGGCGCGCCCGGAATCCCACGGGCCGTACATCTTTTTCGTCGGCGGACTGTTGCTGGCGTACATGCTGTTCGGCTGGTTCGGCGCGGTGATCAAGGAAAGCCGCGCCGGGTTGTACAGCCCGCAGCTGGATCGCTCGTTCCGCTGGGGCATGAGCTGGTTCATCTTCTCCGAGGTGATGTTCTTCATCGCCTTCTTCGGCGCGCTGTTCTACGTGCGGCACGTCTCCGGCCCGGCACTGGGTGGCGAAGGCACAAAAGGCATTGCGCACATGCTCTGGCCGAACTTCCAGTTCACCTGGCCGCTGCTGCACACGCCGGATCCGAAACTGTTCCCGCCGCCCAAGGAGGTCATCAGCCCCTGGGGCCTGCCGCTGGTCAACACCATCCTGCTGGTGAGCTCCAGCGTGACCATCACCATCGCCCATCATGCCCTGAAGAAAGGCCATCGCGGCGCGCTGAAGCTATGGCTGGCGATTACCGTACTGCTGGGCTGTGGCTTCCTCGCCCTGCAGGCCGAGGAGTACATGCACGCCTATCACGAACTGGGTCTGACCCTCGGATCGGGGATCTACGGCGCGACGTTCTTCATGCTCACCGGATTCCACGGCGCCCACGTGACCATCGGCACGATCATCCTGTTCGTGATGCTGATGCGGATCATGAAGGGCCACTTCGACAACGAGCACCAGTTCGGCTTCGAAGCCGCGAGCTGGTACTGGCACTTCGTCGATGTGGTGTGGATCGGCTTGTTCATCTTCGTTTACGTGCTCTGAAGGATAGAGCTACCAAGGCGCGTGCGACACCAGTTGGCCGCTGTAGAAACCCCAGGCAATCAAGCCGACGGTGCAGGCGGCCAATGCCACCCGAACACTCAAGGCGATGACCAGGCGATTCGAGCTGCTGTCGTCCTTGACCAGGAAAAACAGGCCGCTGAACAGGCTGATCACCGTGGCAATCAGCATCAGGACGATCGCTGCTTTGAGCATGGGAAGACTCCGGGGGTACAGGCGATGCAATCAAGTATAGCGGTCGCATTCACTGCTTTTCTGGCGCAGCCATGAAGCGCTTCCGGCCGGGCCTTGTGCCGACGCTGGTGGTTGCCTTGCTGCTGCCGCTGCTGATTTCACTGGGCTTCTGGCAGCTGGGCCGGGGTGCGGGAAAAACCGCCCTGCTCGCCAGTTATGCCGAGCGTCGGGCCGCCGAACCGATGGCCAGCACCGAGTTGCTGCACAGCACCGATCCTGCCTTTCGCCGGGTGCATCTGCATGGCCGGTTCGATGCGGCGCACAGCCTGCTGCTGGATAACCGGCAGCGTGACGGCAAGGTCGGTGTCGAATTGCTGCAACCGTTTCAGGATCAGCGCACCGGCCTTTGGCTGCTGGTCAATCGCGGCTGGCTGCCATGGCCGGACCGCCGCGTAACCCCGCAATTCAACACGCCGGCCGATGCCGTGAATGTCGATGCCTGGGTGTACGTCGCCCCCGGCTCGACCTTCCAGCTGCATGCCGACCCGGTCAGCAGCACCTGGCCGCAGACCATCACCGCCGTCGATCCCGCGAAGTTGTGGAAAAGCCTCGAGCGCGACGGCTTCGCCTATGAGTTACGCGCCGAACCCGGCCCTGCCAGCTATCAGGCCGACTGGCCGGTGGTCGCCATGGGCCCGGAAAAACATCTCGGCTACGCCGTGCAGTGGTTCGCCATGGCCACCGCCCTGTTCGGTCTCTACCTCTACCTCGGATTGCACAACGCGAAGGAGAAACACCATGGGAGCGGCCATGAATCCACCCAGCATGTCTGAAGTTAAAGCTCCGGCCGGTCGCCGCCGCGGGCGCATTCAACTGCTGCTGATCCTGCTCGGCGTGATCGGCCCGATGATCCTTGCCACCGGCATGTACAAGTTGCAGTTCTGGGTTCCGGAAGGTCGCAGCTACCACGGCGAGCTGATCGGCAACGGCCAGAGCCGCGCCGATCTCGGCGTGACGGCTGACGAAGCGCGCTGGCAGATGTTGGTGACGGCGCCGAAAGACTGCGCGGTGGACTGCCAGCAACTGGTGTATCTGGCGCGGCAGATCCAGATCGGTCTCGGTCGCGATGCCGGACGCGCCAGCCACGCACTTGCCACCGCGCAACCGCTGAGCGCCGACTACCAGGCCAAACTCACTCGTGAATATCCGCAACTGCAGCGTTATCCGCTGGACGCCGCCGCGTTCAGCAAGGCGACCGGCGACAAGACCACGCCGCAGCTGTGGATCATCGATCCCCACGGCAATCTCGTGCTGCGTTACGACCCGAGTGTGAAAGGCAAGGATCTGCTCAACGACCTGCGTCACCTGCTGAAACTGTCGAACATCGGATAAGGGCATCGTCATGGCCAAACCTGGATTTCGCCTCGCGCTGTTTGCCACCCTGCTGGCACTGATCGTGGTGCTGCTCGGCGCCTACACCCGCCTGACTCACGCCGGCCTCGGCTGCCCGGACTGGCCCGGCTGTTACGGCTTCATCAGCGTGCCGAAAAGCGAAGCCCAGCTGGCCCATGCCGAACTGCATTACCCCGACTCACCCGTGGAGGCGCACAAAGGCTGGAACGAGATGATCCACCGCTATTTCGCCGGCACCCTCGGCCTGCTGATTTCGCTTCTGGCCGGGCGCGCGTGGGTCAACCGGCGGCATCCCGGGCAACCGCTGAAACTGCCGCTGTTCCTGCTGGCGGTGGTGTTCGCCCAGGCCGCGTTCGGCATGTGGACGGTAACGCTCAAGCTCTGGCCACAAGTGGTGACCGGGCATTTACTGGGCGGCTTCGCGACCTTGAGTCTGTTGTTTCTGCTGACCTTGAGGCTGTCCGGCGTGCTGCCGGCACTGACCGTGCCCAAGCGTCTGCAATATTGGGCCACCGCCGGATTGCTGCTGGTGATCGGCCAGATCGCCCTCGGCGGCTGGGTCAGTTCCAACTATGCCGCGGTGGCCTGCATCGATTTCCCGACCTGCCATGGCCAATGGCTGCCGCCGGCGGATTTCGCCAACGGCTTTCATCTGACGCAACACATCGGCCCCAATTACCTCGGCGGACAGCTCGACAGCGACGCCCGCACGGCGATTCACCTGACCCACCGCATCGGCGCCTTGCTGGTGACGATGGTCCTGCTCGGGCTCGCGTGGCAATTGAAAGTGGTGGGCATGACGCGACTGGCCGGGCTGGTGCTGGTCGCCCTCGCGGCACAGATCACCCTCGGTATCAGCAACGTGCTGTTCCATTTGCCGCTGCCGGTGGCCGTGGCGCACAACGCCGGCGGCGCGGCGCTGCTGCTGACCATGGTGCTGGTCAATTATCACGCGCGGACCAGTCTGGTCCGGGTCAAGCAGCCGATGCTCGCGCGTTGGCGTCTGAGTCCGCGTAAACAGTCGGCAGCGCCCATCACCATAAAAGGAGAGACGCCATGGCGATTCTGATCGGCGAACGTCCCGGACAGGCGATCTGGCGTGATTACCTGGAGCTGACAAAACCGAAAGTCGTGGTGCTGATGCTCATCACCTCGCTGGTCGGCATGTTCCTCGCCACCCGCGCCGGCGTGCCGTGGACGGTGCTGGTGTTCGGCAACCTGGGCATCGCGCTGTGTGCCGGGGCGGCGGCGGCGGTCAATCATGTGGTGGACCGGCGCATCGATGCGGTCATGGCACGCACCCACAAACGGCCACTGGCCGAAGGCCGGGTTGCGCCTATCGCGGCACTGACCTTTGCGCTGGTGCTGGCACTGCTCGGCCAGGCCTTGCTGCTGACCTTCACCAACCCGCTGACCGCGTGGCTGACCCTGGCCTCGCTGCTCGGCTACGCGGTGATCTACACCGGTTTCCTCAAACGCGCGACGCCGCAGAACATCGTCATCGGCGGCCTCGCCGGCGCCGCCCCGCCATTGCTCGGCTGGACCGCCGCCACCGGCCATATCGGCGCCGAACCGCTGCTGCTGGTACTCATCATCTTCGCCTGGACCCCGCCGCACTTCTGGGCGCTGGCGATCCATCGCAAAGAGGAATACGCCAAGGCCGACATCCCGATGCTGCCGGTCACCCACGGCGAGCACTACACCAAGGTTCACATTCTGCTGTACACCTTCGCTCTGCTGGCGGTCAGCCTCTTGCCGTACGTGATCCACATGAGCGGCGCGCTGTACCTGATCTGCGCCCTCGGGCTGGGCGCAAGGTTTCTGCAATGGGCCGTGGTGCTGTACCGTGGCACTCGGCCGCACGCGGCGATCAACACCTTCAAGTACTCTATCTGGTACCTGTTTCTGCTGTTCATCGCCCTGCTCGTAGACCACTACTTACTGTTGAACCTATGACTCGAACCCAGAAAACCGTCTTCATCCTCGTGGCCGTGATCGCGCTGATCCTCGGCCTGACCGTCAACAAAGTGCTGAGCGGCAAGGGCCAGGGCGACCCGACGGCACTGATCGACGCCGGCATCATCCTGCTGCCGCAAAGCCGCAACCTGCCGGACGTGACGATGACCGATCAGGACGGCCGGCCGGTCACGGTCAACGAGCTGAAGGGCAAATGGAGTCTGCTGTTCTTCGGCTACACCTTCTGCCCGGACATCTGCCCGACCACCCTCGCCCAACTGCGCCAGATCAAGAGCGAACTGCCGAAGGACGCTGTGGATAAATTGCAGATCGTGCTGGTCAGCGTCGACCCGAACCGCGACAACCCTGCGCAGTTGAAGCAGTACCTGGGCTACTTCGACAAGCAGTTCATCGGCCTGACGCCGAAGTCGATCGAGGAACTGCAGAAGGTGGCGAACGCGGTGAGCATTCCGTTCATTCCGGCGGATACCAGCAAGCCGAACTACACGGTGGATCACAGCGGTAATCTGGCGGTGATCGGGCCGGACGGGACGCAGCGCGGGTTCATTCGGGCGCCGTTGAACAACGCCAAACTGGTGGCGCAGTTGCCGGTGATGCTTAGCCGCAAGTAAGAAGATCAAAAGCGCCCTCACCCTAACCCTCTCCCGGAGGGAGAGGGGACTGACCGAGGGATATTAAAGAATTACGCCGACGTGAAATTGCTGCTTGGAATCCATAATCGACTCAATCTTTCAGGTCGATGTAAGGCTCAAGACACCTCGGTCGGCTCCCTCTCCTGGGGGAGAGGGCTGGGGTGAGGGGTGGGTTCGACGCAGCCCTCAAGCCGAACAATTCACAGCTACAAAAAAGGGGCGCATTCAATGCGCCCCTTTTTCATTACAACAACCGCAATCAGAACGCCGGCAACACCGCACCTTTGTACTTCTCGGTAATGAATTTCTTCACTTCCGGGCTGTGCAGGGCTTCAGCCAGTTTCTTCATGGCGTCGCTGTCCTTGTTGTCCGCACGGGACACCAGGATGTTCACGTAAGGCGAGTCGTTGCCCTCGATGACCAGCGCATCCTTGGACGGATCGAGCTTGGCTTCCAGCGCGTAGTTGGTGTTGATCAGCGCCAGATCGACCTGAGTCAGCACACGCGGGATGGTCGCGGCTTCCAGTTCGCGGATCTTCAGGTCTTTAGGATTTTCGGCGATGTCCTTGACGGTCGACAGGATGTTTTTCGAATCCTTCAGCTTGATCACGCCCGCCTTGTCCAGCAGCAACAGCGCACGGCCGCCGTTGGTGGCGTCGTTCGGGATAACCACATTGGCGCCGCCTGGCAGGTCTTCGATTTTCTTGATCTTGCTCGAGTAGGCGCCCAGCGGCTCCAGGTGTACGCCGGTCACGGCCACCAGGCTGGTGCCCTTGGCCTTGTTGAATTCATCGAGGTACGGCTGATGCTGGAAGAAGTTGGCGTCCAGACGCTTTTCGGCGACCTGCACGTTCGGCTGAATGTAGTCGGTGAAAACCTTGACCTTCAGATCCACGCCCTCTTTCGCCAGGGCTGGCTTGACGAACTCGAGGATTTCCGCGTGCGGCACCGGGGTGGCGGCAACGGTCAGGGTTTCGTCGGCATGGGCCGAGAACGCTGCAACCGCAGCCAGAGCAACGATCAGTTTTTTCATTCAGCTAACTCCTTTTGAGGTGCCCGTGTGGCACCTGCCAGCGAATGGCCGGCTCATTTTTGAATACCAAACCGGGTTATTTGCGCGAAAAATGCACGACCAGCCGGTCGCCCACCATCTGCAGCACTTGCACCAGAATCAGCAGCAGCACCACGGTGACGATCATCACGTCGGTCTGGAAACGCTGATAGCCGAAACGGATCGCCAGGTCACCCAGACCACCGGCACCCACCACACCCGCCATAGCGGTGTAGGAAACCAGTGTAATCGCCGTCACCGTAATCGCTGCGAAGATGCCCGGACGGGCCTCCGGCAACAAGGCGTTCATGATGATCTGGCGGGTAGTCGCACCCATCGACTGGGTCGCTTCGATGATGCCGCGATCGACTTCACGCAGAGCGGTTTCCACCAGACGCGCGAAGAACGGTGTCGCACCTACCACCAGCGGCGGAATCGCGCCGGCCACACCCAGCGAGGTGCCGGTGATCAGCACGGTGAACGGGATCATCACGATCAACAGAATGATGAACGGCAGCGAACGCAGGATGTTCACCACCAGCGACAGCAAGGCGTATACACCTTTGGCTTCGAGCAATTGTCGCGGGCTGCAGAGGAACAGCAGCACACCCAGCGGCAGGCCGAGCAGAACGGTGAACAGCAGCGAACCGCCGAGCATCATCATGGTGTCGCCGGTGGCCAGCCAGATCTCGTACCAGTCGATATTGGTGAAGAAACTCATCAGGTCTGCCATTAGCGCAACACCTCCATGTGAACGTCAGCGGCGGTGAAGCGGGCAAAAGCCGCTTCCATGTCGCCACCGGTGACGGCGAGGGTCAATTGCCCGTAAGGAATGTCTTTGATGCGGTCGATACGACCGGCCAGGATGCTGTAGTCCACACCGGTTTCCCGGGCGACGGTACCGAGCAACGGTGCGTAGGTCGCATCGCCCTGGAAGGTCAGACGCACGATGCGACCCGGCACGTGAGCGAAGTCATCGCGCTGCTCGCTTTCGTCGATCTGCTCGTCTTCTTGCACGAAACGCTTGGTGGTCGGGTGCTTCGGATGCAGGAACACTTCAGCCACCGAGCCCTGTTCGACGATCACGCCGGCATCCATCACTGCCACTTGATCGCAGACACGGCGGATCACATCCATCTCGTGGGTGATCAGCACGATGGTCAGTTTCAGCTCACGGTTGATCTCGGCCAGCAGTTGCAGCACCGAGGCGGTGGTCTGCGGGTCGAGGGCGCTGGTAGCTTCGTCGCACAGCAGGATTTTCGGCTTGGTCGCCAGGGCGCGGGCGATGCCCACACGCTGCTTCTGGCCGCCGGACAACTGTGCCGGGTACTTCTTCGCATGATCGGACAGGCCGACCCGCGCCAGCAATTCGGCCACACGCCGGTCGATCTCGGCGCGGGACAGTTCACCGGCCAGGGTCAGCGGCAGCGCGACGTTGTCGGCCACGGTCTTGGAGGCCAGCAGGTTGAAGTGCTGGAAGATCATTCCGACCTGCTGACGGAAACGGCGCAGGCCATTGGCGTCCAGCGCGGTGACTTCTTCGCCGTCGACGATGATCTTGCCGCCACTGGAATCCTCCAGGCGATTGATCAGACGCAGCAGGGTACTTTTTCCCGCGCCGGAATGGCCAATCAGGCCGAACACCTGACCGTTCTCGATGGAGAGGCTGGTCGGATGCAGCGCGGTGATGTCCTTACCGCCGACGCGGTAAGTCTTATGGACGTTTTGAAACTCGATCACGTAGCGAACCTTGTGGGGCGCGTTGGAAAAGGATCAGCGGTTAGCCGGGCGCGCATTTTAGCCTGTCCGTATAGAGGTTCTTAGCATTTATTTCGCAAATAACCTTCGATTTGGCAATAACAGGATCAAAGGTCATAAAAAAGGAACGCCCGAAACCCTCATCAGTCACTAGTTAAGCGACTTGAAACCCTGGGTGCCGTGCCCGGGAACCACTCGAGCGGCCCGGCGCAATGCCCCGGGCATACAGGAGTTCACGACTGATGAGTACGAAAAAACCTGCCACCGACAAGAGCCAACTGGCCGGCACCGACACCCCGGATCGCGCCAACACCAACGCCAAACTCGACAGCCTGGAAAAATTTCGCTCCGATGCCACCGGCCAGGCGCTGCGCACCAATCAGGGCGTGAAGATCGCGGACAACCAGAACACGCTCAAGGCCGGGCCGCGTGGGCCGTCACTGCTGGAAGACTTCATCATGCGTGAGAAGATCACGCACTTCGACCACGAGCGGATCCCGGAGCGCATCGTCCACGCCCGCGGTACCGGCGCCCATGGTTTCTTTCAAAGCTACGAGAACCATTCGGCGCTGACCAAGGCCGGGTTCCTGCGGGATCCGGGGAAGAAAACACCGGTTTTCGTACGTTTTTCCACGGTGCAGGGGCCACGGGGCTCCGGCGATACCGTGCGTGACGTGCGCGGTTTTGCCGTGAAGTTCTTCACCGACGAAGGCAACTTCGATCTGGTGGGCAACAACATGCCGGTGTTTTTCATCCAGGACGCAATCAAGTTTCCCGACTTTGTCCACGCCGTAAAACCCGAACCGCACAACGAAATACCGACCGGCGGCTCGGCCCACGACACCTTCTGGGACTTCGTGTCGCTGGTACCGGAATCGGCGCACATGGTCATCTGGGCCATGTCCGACCGGGCCATCCCGAAAAGCCTGCGCAGCATGCAGGGCTTCGGCGTGCACACCTTCCGGCTGATCAATGCCGAGGGTAAATCACGCTTCGTGAAGTTCCACTGGCGCCCCACCGCCGGGACCTGTTCGCTGGTGTGGGACGAAGCGCAGAAACTGGCCGGTAAAGATACCGACTACCACCGACGCGATCTCTGGGAGGCCATCGAGACCGGGGACTACCCGGAATGGGAACTCGGCGTACAGGTCATCGAGGAGGAAAACGAGCACGACTTCGATTTCGACATTCTCGACCCGACCAAACTGATTCCCGAAGAAATCGTCCCGATCACGCCGCTGGGCAAAATGACCCTCAACCGCAACCCGGACAATTTCTTTGCCGAAACCGAGCAGGTCGCATTCTGCCCCGGCCATATCGTACCGGGCATCGACTTCTCCAATGACCCGCTGCTGCAAGGTCGGCTGTTTTCCTACACGGACACGCAGATCAGCCGACTCGGCGGGCCGAATTTTCATGAGCTGCCGATCAATCGCCCGGTCGTGCCGTTCCCCAATGGTCAGCGCGATGCCCAGCACCGCACGGTGATCGACAAGGGCCGCGCGTCCTACGAACCGAACTCGATCGATGGCGGCTGGCCGAAAGAAACCCCGCCGGCTGCGCAGGACGGCGGTTTCGAGAGCTACGCAGAGCGCATCGACGCCAACAAGATCCGTCAGCGCAGCGAATCGTTCAGCGACCACTTTTCCCAGGCACGACTGTTCTTCAAGAGCATGAGCAAGCACGAGCAGGAGCACATCATTTCGGCGTACAGCTTCGAGCTGGGCAAGGTTGAACGGGAGCACATCCGGGCCCGGGAAGTGAACGAGATTCTGACCAACATCGATCTGGAGCTGGCGCGTCGGGTGGCGACGAACCTCGGTTTGCCAGCCCCCACCCAAGGCACGGTCGAGGTGCGCAAGACCTCACTGGATCACTCGCCGGCGCTGAGTCAGGCCAATCTGTTGCCCGAGAACATCAAGACCCGAAAAGTCGCCATTCTGGCGGCCAACGGCGTCGATGGCGCGGCGATTGAGGCAATGAAGAAGGCTTTGGCCGCAGAGGGCGCGCACGCCAAGTTGCTCGGCCCGACCTCGGCGCCGGTGAAGACGGCGGATGGCAAAAGCCTGGCGGTGGATGCGTCGATGGAAGGTATGCCTTCGGTGGTGTTCGACGCGGCATTCGTGCCGGGCGGCGCGGCGTCGGTCAAGGCGTTGAGCGGAGACGGCGTGGCGTTGCATTACCTGCTGGAGGCGTACAAGCACCTGAAGGCGATTGCCCTGCATGGCGAGGCGAAACAATTGCTGGATGTGTTGAAGCTGGAGGCGGATGCCGGGTTGATAGAAGGTGCGGATGTGAAAGCGTTGACCAAACCGTTCTTTGCGGCGATCGGGCAGCATCGGGTTTGGGATCGGGAGGCGAAGGCCAAGGCAATTCCGGCCTGAAAAAAACCGCAGCCTGCGAAAAGCAGGCTGCGGTCAATTCAAGGTTTGCGCGGGCTCAGAACCATCTGTGCCGGGACCGTGCGCAAAATCTGCTTCTCGATCTGCAGATCGAAATCCGGATCCAGCTTCTTCACCCGCTTGGTGATCAGTGTCGCCAGCCATGGATAATCGTTGGTGCGCGGCGCCTGAATGCTCACCGCACAATCGTAATTCACGACATCGGCGGCAATCGCGTCGAGTTGACGGCGAAGTTTGCGGCTGTCGGTGATATTCAACGCGACCGTGGTGCTTTCGGCGGTCGGATCGATCACCTTCGCTTTCGGTTTGGCCTCGGCGGCCTGAAGGGCCGCTTCGGCTTTCTCCAGCTCAGCCTTGCGGGCTTCGGTGATCGCACCGTTGACGCCGCCAGTCAGCGCCGGGGCCTTGGGCATCAGCGCGCGGGCACGGGCCAAAGCGGTTGCGGCAGCATTCACATCACCCTTCTGCAGGACGATCTGGCTGCGACGCAAATAGGCTTCGGCCAACTGGCGCTGGTACTGCTCAAGGGATGGATCGTTGGGCGTTTCGGCCTGCAACGCTGCCAACTGGTCCTCGGCGGTGGCCAGTTCGCTGCTGGCCAGGTTTTGCTCCAGCTGTGCAATGGCCGTGGCCCGTGCATCGGGGACTTCGGCCACCGGCGGCGAGCTTTGGCAGGCGCCCAGCAGCACTGAAAATGCGACAAGGAGCAGATAACGGGAGGCGAACGGCTTCATTCCTGCGACTCTCTATTTGCGCAAAAAACGAGCAAGTCTACACCCCTCGACGGGGCAGAACAAAACTCAGCAGAAACAGTGCGGCCGCCGTCACAACGATTGACGGGCCGGCCGGGGTGTCCTTGAACCAGGACAGCGCCAGCCCGCCACACACGGCGAGCATGCCCAGCAGACTCGCGCCCAGCGCCATCTGCTCCGGCGAACGGGCGTGACGTTGTGCCGCAGCTGCCGGGATGATCAACAGCGACGTAATCAGCAATACACCGACGATTTTCATCGCCACGGCGATCACCACCGCGATCAGCAGCATCAGCGCCATACGCAGACCGGCCACCGGCAGGCCTTCGACCCTTGCCAGCTCTTCGTGCACGGTGATGGCCAGCAGCGGTCGCCACAGCGTCACCAGCAGCACAAGCACCGCCGCACTGCCACCAAGGATCCAGGCAAGGTCAGTCGGGCTGATCGCCAGCAGGTCGCCGAACAGATAGGCCATCAGGTCGATCCGCACTTCATGCATGAAGCTTAGTACCACCAGGCCGAGCGAGAGCGTGCTCGGTGCAAGAATGCCCAACAACGTGTCGGATGCCAGCGGCTGGCGTTGTTGCAGCGTCACCAGCAGCACCGCCAGCAGCAGGCAGCCCACGGTGACCGCGACGGTCGGGCTGACATCCAGCAAAAACCCCAGCGCCACGCCCAGCAACGCGGCGTGAGACAGGGTGTCGCCGAAATAGGCCATACGCCGCCAGACCACGAACGAGCCCAGCGGCCCCGCAACCACCGCCAGCGCCAGACCTGCAAGCAGGGCGTAAAACAGAAAATCAGCCATGCTTGCAGCTATCTCCGTGAACGTGAGGTTGGCCTTTCACAGGCCCTTTGACCACGGAACCGTGCAGGTCGTGGGCATGGTCGTGATGGTGGTGATAGACCGCCAGGCTTGGCGCGTGATTGCCGAACAGCTCGACGAAGGCCGGGTCGCCGCTGACCTGCTCGGGATGCCCGGAGCAGCAGACGTGACGGTTGAGGCACACGACCTGGTCGGTGGTGCTCATCACCAGATGCAGATCGTGGGAGACCATCAACACGCCGCAACCATGGCGATCGCGCAGGCGAGTGATCAGGCTGTACAGCTCGGCCTGACCGGCCACGTCGACACCTTGCACAGGCTCGTCGAGCACCAGCAGTTCCGGTTCGCGCAGCAGTGCCCGGGCCAGCAGCACGCGCTGCATTTCACCGCCGGACACGCTCTGCACCGGGCTGTCGATGACGTGCTCGGCGCCCACTTCCTTCAGCGCCGCCAGTGCTCGCGGACGATCGACGCCCGGTACCAGCCGCAGAAAGCGCAGGACTGACAGCGGCAGGGTCGGATCCACGTGAAGTTTTTGCGGCATGTAGCCGACGCGCAGTTTCGGCTTGCGCCAGACGCTGCCGCTGTCGGGCTTCAGCAGCCCGAGCACGGCACGTACCAGCGTGGTCTTGCCGGCACCGTTGGGGCCGATCAGGGTGACGATCTGCCCCGGCTCGACGCTCAGGTGAATGTTGTCCAGCACGTTCTGTCCGGCAAACCGGACAGCCACCTGCTCCAGACGGATCAACGCATCGCTCATCAAGCCCCCCGGCAGCCAGAGCAGAGACCCACCACTTCGACGGTCTGGGCTTCGACGATGAAGCCGACGTCGCTGGCGCTGTGGACGATGGCGTCACTGATGGTTTTTTGCTCAAGTTCGATGGCCGCGTGGCATTCGCGGCAAATCAGGAACTGGCCCTGGTGCGAATGCTTTGGATGAACGCATCCAACGAAGGCGTTCAGCGAAGCGATGCGGTGCACAAGGCCGTTTTCCAGCAGAAAATCCAGCGCACGGTACACGGTCGGCGGCGCGGCGCGCCGGCCGTCCTGCTCGCTGAGCACAGCAAGGATGTCGTAAGCACCCAGCGGTTTGTGGCTCTGCCACACCAGCTCCAGCACCCGCCGACGCAATGCAGTCAGGCGCAGGCCTTTCTGTGCACACAAGGCATCGGCCTCGGACAGGGCGCTGTGGACGCAATGGGAATGGTCGTGGGGACGGCTGGCAATCGGTGTAATAGGCATGAGCGGCGACGAGCTTGGCTGGAGACGTTATTATGTTACCCGTTCTCGCCTCCTTGAGTGGTCATCGTGTCCCGACTTTTTTCTGTTTTTGTGGCTTTTGTCGCCAGTTTTCTGCTGATCGGTCCGGCTCAGGCCGACGTCAGAGTCCTCACCAGCATCAAGCCGCTGCAATTGATTGCCGCAGCGGTGCAGGACGGTGTGGCAATTCCGGAAGTGCTGCTGCCGCCGGGAGCCTCGCCGCATAACTATGCGTTGCGCCCGTCCGACGTGCGCAAAGTGCAATCGGTGGATCTGCTGTACTGGATCGGCCCGGACATGGAAGGTTTCCTGCCCCGCGTGCTGAACGGTCGAACGCTGCCGAGCGTCGCCGTGCAGGATCTGCCGGGCATGAAGCTGCGCCGCTTCGCCGAAGACAGCCACTCCCACGCCGAAGACGCCGACGAGCATGATCACGACCACCGTCCCGGTACGCTCGATGCGCATTTGTGGCTATCGCCGGTGAACGCGCGAGTGATTGCCGACAAAATGGCCGCCGACCTGAGCGCCGCCGACCCGGCCAATGCCGAGCGCTATCAGAGCAACGCCAAGGCGTTTGACGCGCGTCTCGATGCACTGGATCAGCGATTGAAGAAACGTCTGGCGAGCGTTGAAGGAAAACCTTACTTCGTCTTCCACGAAGCCTTCGACTACTTCGAAGATGCCTACGGCCTGAAACACACCGGTGTGTTTAGCGTGGCGGCGGAAGTGCAGCCGGGCGCCCAGCATGTGGCAGCGATGCGTGCGCGCTTGCAGGAGGTCGGCAAGACCTGCGTGTTCAGTGAACCGCCGCTGCGTCCGCGTCTGGCCGAGACCCTGGTGGCGGGCCTGCCGGTGAAGCTGGCGGAACTGGATGCGTTGGGCGGATACACGCCAGCGACGGCTCAGGGTTATGAGCAAGTGCTGGAGAAGCTGGGGAATGATCTGGCGGGCTGCCTGGAGTCGCTGTAAACCCGGGCATCAGTATTGCCCCGTTCGCGAGCAGGCTCGCTCCCACATCAGATTTGTGATCGACACAAAACCAATGTGGGAGCGAGCCTGCTCGCGAAGCTTTTAAAG